>DHSB01000003.1:0-15263 GCA_002408385.1 Myxococcales bacterium UBA5297 | reverse complement strand
CCGCTGCCGTCGTCGGCCCCTTGCTGCCATCGCGGGACGCCTCGGTAATCATCGCCGGAGGCAGCGCCGCCGAAACAGGACCACCGGCTGCGGTCGTCGGACGCCCCGCAGATCGAACGGGAGGCCAACGCCGCGCTGCCCGCCGCGGCGGGTGCGAGCACCAATCGCCCGGAAGCGAACGGCGCGGCTCTTTTTGCGCGCGCGCGAAGACCGCCTGGCCAAAGAGCCGCTCGCGCTCTTCGACACTGGCCCTCTCGGCCAGCCGCGTCTGCCAAAGCCGCAGGCCATGGAAGAGCGAGACGCCGATGGTCGCGGACAGCAGCAGCCAGGTGAGCGTCGAGCTGAGCTGGTTGGCGAGCGTGATCACGCCGATTGCCACGATGACCAGCGCAGCGGCCGGAAGCAGCGCTTCGATGACGAGGGTGCGCTCTGCGACCTGCGACTCGCTCTGCGCACCTGCGAGAAGTTCGGGACGACGGGCTGGGGCTCCGCGACGAGCTCGCGGTCAGACGTTGAAGCGGAAGTTGATGACGTCGCCGTCCTGGACCACGTACTCCTTGCCCTCGAGCCGCAGCTTCCCGGCCTCGCGCGCCTTGGCCTCGCTCTTGAGCGCCGCCAAATCCTCGTAGCGCACCACCTCGGCCCGGATGAAGCCGCGCTCGATGTCCGAGTGGATCTTGCCGGCGGCCTTCTGGGCGCTCAGCCCGCGGCGAATCGGCCAGGCGCGACAGTCGTCCTCGCCGGCGGTCAGGAAGCTGATCAGCTCGAGCAGCGCGAAGGCCGAGCGGATGAAGCGGGCGCGCGCCGGCTCATCGAGGCCGAGCGAGGCGACGAACTCCTTCTGCTCCGCCGGCTCCATGTGCGCGATGTCCTCCTCGACCTTCGCGCTCAGGACGACGAGCCCCAGCCCCCGGTCCTGGGCGAACTGCTCGATTTCCGCGGGCGGCGGCGCGGCGACCTTGTCCTCGTCGACGTTGAGCACCAGCAGCAGCGGCTTGACGCTCAGGAAGCGCAGGCTGACGAAGAGCGCCCACTCCTCTTCGGACATCTGCAGCGAGCGCAGCGGCTTGCTCGCGTCGAGGTGCTCCTTGAGCTTCTCGAGCCCGGCGAGCTCGCGAGGGTTGGCCTTCTCCTTCTTGATGCGCTCGAGCCGCTTCTCGACCAGCTCGAGGTCCGCGAGGATGGTCTCGACCTCGAGGTCGGTCGCCTCCTGAAGCGGGTTGGGCGGCGTCGGCGCCGCGGGATCGTCGAAGGCGCGCACGACCTGGCAGAGGGCGTCCGACTCGCGCATCGAGTTGAGCACGTTGCGGTCGAGGCCCTGGGCCCCGGCGCCGGCGGCGATGTCGCTGAAGGTCACCTCGGCGTAGGTCTTCTTCTTCGGCTTGTAGATTTCAGCGAGCCCGTCGATGCGCGGGTCGGGCACCTTGACGACGCCCAGGTTGGTCTTGCCGCGCGAGGCGCCCAGCCCGGTCTCGGCCGACAGTCCGGTGATGGCGTTGAAGACGGTGGTCTTTCCTGATCCGGGGAACCCGACGAGTCCGATTTTCATGGCGGCGCGTTATACCAGACGCGCTGCGCGCCGGGCCTCGCGAAAAGGATTGCGGGGCGCGGCCCGGGTTGGTCAGGCGCCCGCGTGCCGCGAGGGGAGGCCTCGCCCGGTGCGCCGATGCGGGAAGCGGCGTGCACGTCGGACGGGCATGCGCCCGTCGTTGCCAGCGAGGCGCGCTCTTCTGCTGGGCGAGCGACCGGTGCTCCCGACGCGCGAGCCGCGGGCCCGAGGGGCCTGGAGCAGATCGGGCATGAGACGGCGCCGCGGCCGGTTTTCGCGCGCATGGGTGAGCCCAGCGAAGCGCGAGCCGTAGCGAGCGCCCGCCTGCCCGAGCCGCGAGAGGCCATGCGCCCGGTGCGTCCAGTCGGGCAGCGGAAGCGGCACGGCCTTGTCCATAGCCTCCTCTCACGCAGCCGAGTCGGCTCGGGATGGACCGCGAAGGCGGGTGAGGGGAGAGCCATGGACTTCGAGATCGTCCACACCTTCGATGCGGGGCGCGAAGCGGTCGAGCGCGCGATGCTCAATCCGCAGCTCGCACCGTTCTTGCTCGAGCACATGACGCTGGTGCGCCACATCGAGCTGCTCGAGCGCAAGGACGACGGGGCGGCCGTCGTGCGGCGGGTGCGCTACGTGCCCGTGCCGGTCATCTCGAGGATCGGAGCGATGCAGGTCAAGCCCGAGTGGATGAGCTGGACCGAGGAGTCGCGCTTCGATCCGCGGGTCCACCGCGTCGACTTCGAAAACGTGCCCCAGGTGCCCGGTGTCGCCGAGGTCATGGAGCAGCGCGGGGTCATCCGGTTCGAGGAAGCCGGTCCCGGCAAGTGCCGGCGCACCATCCGCGGCAGCTTGAGGATCAAGATGCCGCTGGTCGGCCGCATCGTGGAGAAGGTCATCTACCCGAACGCCATGAAGATCCTGGACGAGGAGGCGCGCTTCCTGAACGCCTGGCTCCTTACCCAGGGCCGCTGATACCGGCTGCTTCGGGGAGCGGGGCGTGGTAGAGGCGGGGGCCTTCTCGGTCGGAGTCTCTGCAATGAAGATCGGGCTCGTCTCCGACACCCATGGCCGCTTCGACCCCGGCCTCAGGCCTCTTTTCGATGGCTGTGACCTGGTGCTGCACGCCGGCGACGTGGTCGGGAGGGAGATCCTCGCCCTGCTGGCGAGCGTGGCGCCGGTGACCGCGGTGCGCGGCAACAACGACCTGGGCGACTACGGCAGCGGGCTGCCTGGCGAAGCGGTGCTTCAGCTCGAAGGGCTGAGGACGCTGGTCATCCACCAGCTCGGTATTCCGCAGCGGCCCTCGCCGCTTGCCCGCCGGGCGATGGAGAGGGCACGACCGGACCTGGTCGTCTTCGGGCACTCGCACCGGCCGACCATCGAGGTCGCCAACGGCATCCTCTTCATCAATCCGGGCAGCGCAGGTCCGCGCCGCTTCCGGTTGCCGAGGACCGCCGCGGTGCTCACCGTCGCGGGGCGCAAGGCTCGGGTCGAGGTCTTCGATCTCGATCGGGCCGACCGGCCGATGTTCCGGCTGCCTGTCGAGGTGACGCTCTGAGGCGCGGAGGCGCGGCGCGGCTTCAAGCGATCAAGCACGCGCCCTCGCGGACCAAGCCCTCGCGTGGCGGGGGCCTCTGCCGCGAGCCGCGGTGAAGGAGCGCGCTCGCTGCCTCGGCCGATCGCCAACGCGAGTCTGCGCCGGCGGGGCGGGCGCACCGACCGATGCGCCCGCGGCCACCGGGCCGCCTATCCCGCGGTCGGCTCGGTCCGCATCCGCTCACGCACCAGCTCGACCAGGGTGCGCACGCCAGCGCCAGTGGCGCCCTTGGCGAGGTAGCCGCGCTCCTTGGGGCTCATCGAGGTGCCGGCGATGTCGAGGTGCACCCAGGGCGTCTCGCCCACGAACTCCTTGAGGAACAGGCCCGCGGTTATCGAGCTGCCCCAGCGGTCGCCGGAATTCTTCATGTCGGCGATCTCCGACTTGAGGCTGTCGCGCTGCAGCTCGCTCAACGGCAGCCGCCAGCTCTCCTCGCCCGCGGACCTGGCCGCCTCGAGCGTCTCCCAGACCGCCGCGTCGTCGGAGCCGAAGACCCCGGCGATGTAGTTGCCCAGCGCGACGACCACCGCGCCGGTCAGCGTGGCCACGTCGATGATCGTCGCCGGCTTGTGCTCGTTGGCCCAGGCGAGCACATCGCCCAAGACGAGCCTGCCCTCGGCGTCGGTGTTGACGACCTCGACCGTCTTGCCCGAGCGCGAGGTGAGCACGTCGCCGAGCTTGAAGGCGCGTCCGTCGGGCATGTTCTCGCAGGCGCCCATGAAGGCGTGGACCGGGAAGGGCGGCTTGAGCTGGGCGACCACCCGCATCGCGCCGAGCACCGCGGCCGCGCCGGCCATGTCGCCCTTCATCGCCATCATCGACTCCGAGGGCTTGAGCGACAGGCCGCCCGAGTCGAAGGTTATCGCCTTGCCTACCAGCGCGAGCGCCGGCGCCTTGGCCGCCTTGCCCGTCGGCTCGTAGCTCAGGTGGACGAGCACCGGCGCCTCGGCGCTGCCCTTCGCGACCGCGAGGAACATGCCCATCCTCAGCCTCTCGATGCGCTCGCGGCCGAGCACCTCGATCTTGAGCTTGCCCGCGCGCGCCACCTTGCGCGCCCTGTCCGCCAGGCCCGAGGGCGACAGCTCGCTCGCCGGCTCGTTGACCAGATCGCGCGCCCAGTTGGTCGACTCGGCGACCAGGCATCCGAGGTCGAAGCTGCGCTGCAGGTCGCGCGTCTTGGCGACCCCTTCGGCGAGGAAGAAGCGCGCCTCCTTCACCTCGCTGCGCTTCTCGTCCTTCGCCCGGGTCTTGTAGCGGTCGAACTTGTAGAGCCCGAGCACCAGGCCCTCGACCGCCGCCCTTGTCGACGCCTCGAGCTCCCGGGTCTCGGTGAGCGCGACGGCGAGCTTCGCGGCCTTCAGCTTCTGCGCCGCCTTCGCGCCGCGCCCGATAGCCAGCCGCAGCACCTCGGGGTCGAACCCCTGGCGGGTCCCGAGACCGAGGAGCATGACCCGGTGCGCGGGAATCTTGTCGTGCGTGTGCAGGGTGAACGACTGCTCGGCCTTGCCGCTGAAGTCCTCCTCCTTCGCCGCGGTCAACAGCAGGCCGCCGAGCGCCTGGTCGATGGCGACCAGCGCCTTGAGCGGGTTCTTTGCTTCCTTGAGGTCGGACTCGAAGACCGGCAGCAGCAGCAGGTCGCAGCGCTGTTTCGAGAGGTCGCCGGCAACGAGGGAGAGCTTCGCCATGAACAGGGCTCCTTGTCGATTGTTGGAAAGGTTGCGAAGGCTAACACCGACGCTCGCCTGCTTCCACGGGTACGAGGCGGAAGTGGGAGCGCTCTCCGGCGCGATCGACGGACGCGCTCGCGCCCGGTAGAGTCCGCGCCTTCTCGACAGGGACGAGGCGCCGCAGGCGCCACAGGAGAGCAGCGGTGAGCGACGAGAGCCTGAATCAAGACTGGGCGCGGGCCTATCAACAGGTGGCCGAAGGCAAGATGGAGGAGGCCGCCGAGACGCTCGGCTCCATCGTCGAGCGCGACCCGACCGCGGGCGAGGGCTGGATAAACCTCGCGACCGCCGAGCGCGCGCTCGGGCGCGACCACCTGGCCGCCGAGCATTACGAGAAGGGAATCGCGCTGCTCGAGAAGATGGCGCCGGAGGACAAGGGGCTGCTCGCCTCGGCGCTGCACGCGCTCGCGGGCACCTATGAGGAGCTCGAGCTGACCGGCAAGGCGATCGCCGCCTACCGCGCCTCGGCGAAGAACGACCCCCGCGCCCCGACCCCGTTCGCCTCGCTGGCGACCCTGCTCGCCCGCGCGGGCCTGCTCGAGGAGGCCGAGAAGGTCGCGACCCAGTACTGCCTGGCCGCGGTGAGCATCCTCGCCGAGAAGACGAACATCGGCTTCGTGCGCCGCTTCCAGAAGGCGCTCGGGCAGGCCTCGACCATCGACGGGAACCTGCTGCTGGTCGCCACGCGCGAGGCCTACGCGCGCGGCTTCGAGCAGACGGCCAAGAAGCTGCCGACCACCGCGCGCTACGAGGTCGAGCCGCAGCGGCGCGACGAGGCGGGTGAGCTGGTCCCGGTGCTCGCCAACCCGAACCGGCCTTGGTCGCGGGTGCGCTTCGACGCGGTCGACCCCGACAGCGGCGGGCGCTGGATGATCCAGGAGACGCCGACCTACGGCTTCCCCGGCAACTCGCCGGCGGCCGCCGACGGGCTCTTCTCGGTGCCCTACAAGGTCGAGGTGCCGTTCCCGGTGCTCATCGCGACCCGCACCGCGTGGGACTACTTCTACGTGCGCCTGCGCTTCGAGCAGGGGCTCAAGCCGACGACCATCGAGCGGGCCGAGGCGCTCATCGGTCCCTGGTACCTGCGGGGCTTCGAGGGCGAGTTCGGCGAGAAGGACCAGAACCGGGGCTATTTCCACTTCCTCGCCGAGCCCTTCGCCATCGGCGACTACGGGCTGCGCTACGAGGTCGACCTCGGCCTCTCGCAGCTCGACGCGGTCCCCGCGCTCTTCGACGTGCTCGCGAAGCTGCACGAGTCGGATCCGATCGCCGTCTGCGTCATCGGCGACGGGGCGCTGCCGCCGTAGCGCGCCGCGGCCCGCAGACTCGAAGGGCGGTCGACCCGAGGGTCGGCCGCCCTTCTCTCGCGCCCGGGGTCCGCGCGCGGCTTTGGCCGGCTACGGGGTGGGCTTCTCGTCGGGCGGCTTGTCGCGCGGCTTGCGCGAGCGCGACGAGGGCAGGGCGCTGCGGAACAGGGCCAGCACCTCGGGGCGGTCCTCGAAGACCAGCTCGGCGGTCGTGACGATCTTGATGAGGCTCTTCTCGACCTTGAGCTGCAGTGCCTTGCGCGAGGTGGTCGAGGCCTTGGCGGTTCGGAAGGAGCGCCAGGGCCACCGGAGCGCCGGTGCGGGGCAGCGCGGAGGGCACCTCGGCCAGAATCGCCGCCTCCTCGCTCGTTTCGAATGCATCCTGGCTCTAAATCGCTGCCTCCTCCCATCGATCCATCGCATCCTCACCCGCAATTGCCGCGCCCTGGGCGGGAATCGCTGCCTCCTGTCATTGACTCGCCGCCTCCTGAACTGCTCTCGCCGCGTCCTGGCTGCAGATCGTCTCGTCCCGCTCGCGAATCGCGGCGATTCGCGCTCAGGATGGAGCGACTTGCAGTCAGGACGTGACGATTTCAACCCGGGAAGTGCCGATTGTCTGTTGGGATGCGACAAATCGACGAAAGGACTGAGTGGTTCGTTCCCAGGAGCGCGCGATTCGCACGCCGGAGGAGACGATTGGCAGTCAGGACGCAGTGACTCGAACCCAGGAAGCGCCGATTGTCGGTAGGGACGCGACGATTCACCGTCAGGACCGAGTGGTCCGCGCCCAGGCAGCGCCCTCAGAAAGGGGGCGCAGCGGCTCGAGGAGGGGTCGGAGAACCTGCAGCACCCCGGGAAGCCTCTCCGGACCCCGGGCAGAGCGGCTCAGAGCGGGGGCGTCGGCCCCGAAGACCCCGGGGAGAACCGCTCAGGGCGGGGGCATCCAACGTCGACCGTGCCCGCCGAGCTCCGGGGCCATCGAAGCCGCGCTCGCCGCGGACGAGGTTCGGACCGAACGCCGGGCGGCACGCCCCCTCCTCGTCCTCGGGCCTGGCTACCGCGCGCGCGCCGCTCGAACGACGTCGACGAGCAGGTGCGCTTCCGGTGCGAGGCCGACCAGCGCGACCTCGCCGTTGACGACGAGAGCAGGCACGCCCTCAATCGCGTATCGCTCGACCAGCTCGGGATGCTGGCCCGCCTCGATGACGTCGGCGCTGACCCGCTCGCTCTCTATCGCAAGCTTGTGGATCAGGCGTGCCATCGAAGGGCAGTGCGGGCACGAGGGCGTCACGAAGAGCTCCAGGCGGGCGTCGCCTTCCAACGAAGCGAGCGCAGTCTTCGTCTCCGCGTCGAGATCCGCGTGCCCTCGCGAGATGTCGACGATGGTCTCGAGCATCTCGGTCAGCTCGTAGCCGAGCGGCATCCCGACGAAGCGCACCGAACCGCGCGCCGCGCCCGACAGGACGATGGCCGGGACGCGCTCGACTCCGAGCCTCCGTGCCGTCTCCGCTTCGGCGGACAGCGTATGGACGACCAGCTCGAGCTTCGGCGAGAGCCGCGCGAGCTCGGTCATCAGCTCGAGTGCCTCGTCGCACCACTCGCACTCGTCGGCGGCGCGAAAGAGCCTCCTCTCCGGCTCGACGAAAAGGTCGATGCGCACCGGTGACTCGAGCGCTCTCTCGAAGTGCGCCCGAAGCAGACCGGCTTGATGCTCGGAGATGAGGACCATCGCCGCCTCCACACACGCCGGTTCGAGCCGCGCCCAGGACGAACGATTCCTCGCCGCGCTCCCGTCCAAATCAAAGGGCCCGGGAGAAGCTCTCCCGGGCCCGCATGGCACTTGGAGGCCAAAGGCTAGAGCCTGTCGAGGACGCGCTGGAGCTTCTGCGTGACCTCGTTCGCGAGCGCGGCCAGCTTCTCGCTGCCCATCGCCGCCATGGTCTTCGACGGGTCGATAGCCGCAATGGCCGTCTTGCCGTCGTCGGCTTCGTAGACGACGAAGTTGCAGGGCATCGCCAGCCCGACCTCGAGCTCGGCCTCGAGCGCCTGGTGCGCGAAGGACGGATTGCAGGCGCCGAGGATCTTGTAGCGCCTGAAGTCCACCCCGAGCTTCTTCTTCAACGTCTCGCGCACGTCGACTTCGGTCAGTACGCCGAAGCCCTCCGTCTTCATGGCCTCGGGCAGATGCGCGAGCACCTCGTCGAAGCTGTGCGAGACAACCTTCCTCAATGCGAATGGAATCATCGGCAGCTCCTCGAATCTTCGTCTTCATCCCGCGCCGACCGGCGCGGATCAGGAACGCCTCAGGTCGGCACGCCAAGGCGTGGAAAGACCCACCTCTGCAGAGCCCACCAGGCGGCTATCACCAACAGGAGACCAAGAATGTCCACTGAGCTTCTCCCCTGCGCAGTGAGAGCCGGCAGGGAGCGGATGGTTTCAGCGGCAGTGGGCCCACGACCGAAGGCGGGGGCTTCCAGGCGCCTGCAGAGACGGCCCGCGGCCCTCGAAGCGGTCGGCGAAAGGCCGCATTTGCCAGCGCTCGCCAGGAGTTCTGCTCGAAGACGCACCGAGCGCGCTCAGCCGCGTCCACCACAATTTGTGCGGGTCCATGTGATGAGGTGGCAACCGCGCGAAGTCCGGGCGGTTGCAGCCAGGCCCTAACATTCGCGGCCAGTTCGGGATTGGCCGACAATTCACCGAGGTGGCCTCACGCACCTGTCTCGACTCCGAGGCTCCCGCTGGTCGCCTCTACGCTCGGCATGACCGGTACCCGCCCAAATCGCTCGAAGAGACTCGCAGGAAGTCTGGTGCACGAGAAACACGCCACAGTGCCAGGCGCCTGCGCGAGCGCTCAACCGACGGCGGGGGCTACGACTTGGACGTCAGGAAGCTCTCGACCGCCATGCGCACCGACTCCTGGACTGCGCCCGGGACCTTGGGCTCCGGTGTTCCGCGACAGAGCGCGAGTGTGCTCCTCAGCGAATCGCATGCGCCACGGCAGCCAGGGCAGCTCGCGAGGTGGCGCTCCATCTCTGCGCAGACGTCGGCGCTGATCTCGCCCTCCATGTGCTTGGAGAGCAGCGTGACGACATCCGGGCACTTGGGCGACTGCGCGCCGACGCCCAGCAGCGGCGCGACGTGGTTGCGAACCGAGACCCGCGCACGATGCAGGCGGCTCTTCACGGCCTCGACGCTGATACCGAGGACCTCGGCCACCTCCGGCGCCGACAGCCCCTCGACGTCGCGAAGCACCAGCACCTCGCGGTACATCGGCGCCAGCTCGCCGATGGCGCCCGCGAGGGCCGCCTCAATCTGACGCCCGGCAAGCTCCTCGTCCGGGCCGCGGGCTTTGTCGGGGACCGCGCGAGCCTCGCGCTGGCCGTCGCTCGAGTCGAGCGAGGCCTCGTGCTGCGGCGCGAACTTGCTGCGGCGGCGCTTCTTGATGCAGAAGCTGCGCGCGATCGAATAGAGCCAGGTCGTCACCGAGGAGCCGCCGCGGAAGTCGCGCACGTTGCGGGCCACCGCGAGCATCGTCTCCTGAAGCACGTCCTTCGCGTCTTCCGGGTCTCCGCACATCTTCATGCCGAAGCGATAGATGTGCGGCTGGTAGCGCGCGAGAAGGCGCTCGAGCGCCCGGCGATCGCCGGACTTCGCCGACTCGACGAGCCCCTGTTCAGTCTGGCTGGTGGCGCTGTCCAAGGCTTCCTCTCGTTTGTCGAAAACGTCCCGCCGGTGACCAGAATGCCCGCGAGGGCTCAGCTTGCGGCCCGAGGCTTGAGCGGGCCGCAGCCTGTCTTCATGCCTGCGTCGAAGACCCCGGGACGGCTGCTCACTGCTGCCTGCCCCTGAGCATGCGCCCGATCTCGCGTCCGAGCTCCATGGCGGTGTCGTGGGGGAGGACGTTGCGCGCGTCGAACAGAGCGAAGACGACGAACCCGTCGAGCGCCTCGAGCACTCGGGCGCGCGCGACCGCGCCCTCAAAGAGCGTCTGCGAGTTGGCGATCAGCGCGTCGATGTCGAGGTCGCCCTGCGCGCTGAGCTGCACGCCGTCGAAGATCCCTTCGCGCCCCTCGGGGGTCGCGAAGAAGCTGTGGAGCCGGCCCTCGACACCGGCCGCCCGCAACTCCTCGCAGATGCGGCGGATCGCCAGGCGGTAGAGCTGGACCGGGCCGTCAGCCCCTCGGCCGGGGCGAGCTTCGCTCTTCGGGCCCGGCGCCCCTGGCGGCAGCGGCCGCACCAGCCCTCGCCCGACAAGCGTCAGCAGTGCGTCGAGGGCCTCGAGCTCGCCAAGCCGGCTCGCGCGCAGCACCTCGCGGGCAGTGCGCGCCCCGTCGACCTTGTCGAAGACCGCCCCGAGCGCGAGCTCCGGGGGCGACCGAGCCCCTTCGGCCCGCGAGGGGACGGCCGAAAGGTCCGCCTTCCGGCGCAACGGCTCGATGCGCTCGGCGCGGCTCATCGCCTCGAGCACCAGGTCGCGGGTGCGCTCGGGGAGCCGCACCTGCTCGACCTGCGGCCCTTCGCCCTCGATGAAGGCGAACTCGCCGCGCGTCTCGAGGAAAGCGCCGAGGACGATCTCGCGGACCTGAAGCTGGACGCCCCGATAGAGCCGAGCCGGAGTCAGGAAGCCCGACTCGATGAGCACTTTGCCCAGCTTCGTGCCGGCCTTCACCTGCGGCTCGCACTGCTGGAGCTGCTCGAGCTTCAGCATGCCGTTGCGCCAGAGCACCGGCCCGAGGCGCTCGCCGTGATCGGTCGACGAGGCGAACACGACCTGGCCCTCGACGAAGACGATGCGCCGGCGCGCCCCCGGAGAATGCAGCACCAGGCTGCCCGAGCGGATCGCCGAGCAGACGAAACCGAAGACCTCGGCGAGCGAGAAGGCCTCGAGGTTGCCGACGAAGAAACCCCGCTTGCCCGCCCCCCGGGCGAGCAGCAGGAAGTTGCCGCCCGGGGCGAACGCGAAGAGCTCGTCGCCGGCGCGCAGCCCTGCCCGCTCGGCGACCTCCCGCGAGATCTCGAGGTCGACGCCCCCCTCGCGAACCTGGACGATTCTCGCCGGGGCCTTGGGCATCTAGCGCGCCCTCGCCTTGTCGACGCGGGCCTTCGCCTCGGCGACCGCCTCCTCGATGGTGAGCAGGCGCATCTCCTTCTCGCCGCGGATCTTCAGCTCGACCTTGCCCTCGGCGAGGCCCTTCTTGCCGACCGCGAAGCGCAGCGGGATGCCGACGAGGTCGGCGTCCTTGAACTTGATGCCCGGCCGCTCGTCGCGGTCGTCGTAGAGCGTCTCGACGCCGGCCTCCTCGAGCTGCCCGACGAGCTTCTCGGCCGCCGCGCCGACCTCGGGGTCGCGCGCCTGCAGCGAGAGCACCGTCGCGTGGAAGGGCGCGATGGACAGCGGCCAACGGATGCCGTCCTCGTCGTGGTACAGCTCCACGGCCGCCGCGGCGACTCGCTCGACGCCGATGCCGTAGCTGCCCATGATGATCGGCTTCTCCTGGCCCTTCTCGTCGAGGACCTTGGCGCCCATCGACTCGGAGTACTTGGTGCCGAGCTTGAAGATGTGGCCGATCTCGAGGGCCTTGAAGAGGTCGAGCGTCCCCTCGCACCTCGGGCAGCCTTCGCCCGCCATCGCGGTGCGCAGGTCGGCCCACTTCGGCTGGAAGTCGCGACCCGGGGTGACGCCCTTGAGGTGGTGCTCGTCCTTGTTGGCGCCGGTCACCATGTTCTCGCGCCCCTGCAGGCTCAAGTCGGCCCAGATCCGGCCCTCGAACGGCGCGCCGGTGTCCTTGCCGACCGCGCCGAGCGAGCCGGCCGCCGCGCCCATCCACTCCTGGATCTCCTCGGGGTGCGCCGGGCGGACCTCGTTGGCGCCGGTGGCCCCCTGCAGCTTGGCCTCGTTGAGCTCCTGGTCGCCGCGCACCAGCGCGAGCACCGGCTTGCCGTCGGCGGCGTAGACGAGCGTCTTGATCTGCCGGTGGGCCGCGACGTTGAAAGGCGGCTTGGTCAGGTCCTCGATGGTGCGCACGCCCGGGGTCGGGAAGAGCTCCGGCTTGTCCGGGCCTTTCTCGTCCTCGATCTTCGCGACGCGGCTGGTCGCCTTCTCGGTGTTGGCCGCGTAACCGCACTTCGGGCAGGCGGCGACGTCGTCCTCGCCGGCGTTGGTGCGCACCATGAACTCGGTCGACGCCGAGCCGCCCATCGAGCCCGAGTGCGCCTCGACCTGCACGAAGCTCAGGCCGCAGCGCCCGAAGATCTTCACGTAGGCCTCGCGGTGCGCGTCGAAGCTCTTGTCGAGCCCCGCCTGGTCGAGGTCGAAGGAGTAGCTGTCCTTCATGGTGAATTGGCGCACGCGCAGCAGGCCGGACTTGGGGCGCGGCTCGTCGCGAAACTTGGTCTGAATCTGGTACCAGGTCTGCGGAAGCTGGCGGTACGAGCGCAGCTCGTCGCGGGCGATGTAGGTGAAGATCTCCTCGTGGGTCATCCCCAGGCCGAGATCGGCGCCCTTGCGGTCCTTGAACCGGAACATGTTCTGGCCCATCACCTCCCAGCGCCCGGACTCCTCCCAAACCTCCTTGGGGTGCAGCGCCGGCAGGAAGAACTCCTGCCCACCGATGGCGTTCATCTCCTCACGGACGATGCTCTCGACCTTGGAGAGCACGCGCTTGAGCAGCGGCAGGTAGCTGTAGATGCCGGCGCCAAGCTGGCGCATGTAGCCAGCGCGCAGCAGCAGGCGGTGGCTGGCCACCTCGGCGTCCGAAGGGGTTTCCTTGATGGTGGGGATGAACATCCTCGAGTAGCGCATCTCTTCTCCCTGGCAGGGCACGCACGGCGCGCCCAAGAGGCTGCAAAACCGAGGCGGTTATCCTTCGGGGAACGTCGGACCGTCAACAGGATTGGCGCTCAGCGCGCCCCTCCCGCTTCCGCGGGCTTCGGCCAGCTTTTGGCCCCCGGCACACAGCGGCCGCGAGGGCAGGCTCAGGTTTCCGGGTAGAAAGAAGCGCGCCGCGAGGAAGGCGCGGGGCCCGGGAAGGTCCCGAAGCCCCGCGAAAGGCTGACAAAGACGGACGAGGGAGGCGCTCGACGCTAGAAGGCGACGTTCACCTTGCTCATGCGGCCCTGGCGCACCTTGACCGCCTCGCTCTTCGACTGGCCGCTCGAGTCGACGAGCTTCAGATCGTGAACCCCGGCCGGAACGTCGATCTCGATGGGCGTCTGGCCGATGTTCGCGCCCCCGAGGAAGACCTCGGCCCCCGAGGGGCTTGAGGAGACGATGAGCGTTCCCATCCCCTGTGGCTCGGCAGGCGGCGCTTCGGGCTTCGGGTCGGCAGCGGCCAGCTTCGTCGGCTTGGGCTCGGGCTTCTTGACGAGCAGCGCGGGCTTGGGCTCGGCCGGCTCGGTCGCCTTGGTGGGAACCGGTTCGGGCTTGGCGACCTTGGTCTCCACCGGCTTCTCGTCGGCTTTGGCAGGCTCGACAACGACCACGGCGGGCTCTGGCGCCGGCGCGTCCTTGGCGGGCTCGAGGGCGGCGTCCGCCGGCTCGTCCTTGGCAGGCTCGAGCGCGACGACCGCGGGCTCGGCCCGGGCAGGGGCGGCGGCAGCCGCGGCCGGCTCGCTCGCGGGCTCATCGCTCGCGGGCTCATCGCCCGCGGGCGCAAGTGCCTGGATTGGGACAGGCTCTGCCGCAGGCTTGTCGGCCGGCTCGGCCGTCGGCTCGGCGACCTGCGCATCCTTCGCCGGCGCGGCCTCGATAGGCCTTGCCTTCGGCTTGGGCAGCTCGGCAAGCCACGGCACCGACGGGCTCCTCACCTGGGAGACGGCAGCGGCCGGGCCTGTGGCCGCCAGTCCGAGGAGGCCGAGGCCGAGGAGGAAGAGGACAACTGCGCCGATCTTGCTTGCCATTGGAGTCTGTCTCCTAACGCGCGTTTCGGCGCCGAGCCTACCACAGCCTCTCGCCGCTCGCCGCAGGCCCGGCGCACTTCCAGGCCAGCCCCGAGTGTTTGTTGGGAAAGCGTCCGGGGCACGGTAAGTTCGGCTAGACGACACATGGACGCCTTCTTCACCGGCCTGACCAAGCGTCAGGCGATGCTGCTTCTCACCGCGGTCACCTTCGGCGGCCAGGAAGGCGTGCAGGCTTTCGACTTCCTCCCGGACGAGGAGGCCGAGGTCCTGCGCCACCGCGCAGGCCAGATCCTCGCCATTCCGCGCGACAAGCGCGTCCCGTTTCTCGTCCAGGAGATCAAGCGCTTTGTCACCGGCCGCAAGATCCATGATTTGCGGGCCGCCGACCCCAAGCACGTCGCCGAGGTGCTCAGCGGCGAGCGCGCCGCGATGGTCGAGGTGATCCTCCGGGCGCTGCCCGCCTCGGTCGCCCAAGACGTGCGCATCGAGCTCGCCCAGCCGATCATGGAGCTGCGCCGCGACATCCGGCCCGACATCCTCTCGGTCATCCGCTGGAAGGTCGAACAGCGGCTGGCCACCGCGATGCCCAAGCCGTCCGGCTTCGCCATCGTCGACCTGCTGGTCCTTTCGCCAGGCGAGCTGCTCTGCCTCGCCGACGTGCTCGGCGCCAAGTGGCTCTCGCCACTGGTCGCGCCCTTGCCGGACGAGGCGCGCGAGGCCTTTCTCAAACAGCTCCCTCCCGACCAGCGGCTTCAGCTCGCCCGCGCGATCCAGGACCGCCCGCCCGCGCGGCGAACCGAGGCCGAGGCCGCCCGCGAGGCGCTCAAACGCCTGGTCGAAGGCACCGAGCCCCGTCTGGCGCTGCGGATGGCGGGGCTGCGGCGCATCGCGCGCGCCTGCCTCGCCCAGTCGCCCGAGCTGGCCGCGCGCCTCATCGAGAGGCAGCGCGGCGAGCTGGGCCGGCAGATCGCGGGCTGCGTCTCCGAGGAGCGCAAAGTGCCCCGCCGTGGCGACGAAGGGGTCAAGCGCGAGGTGCTCGGCGAGCTCGAGCTGCTCGCCGACCGCGGGCTGGTCGAACGGCCCGTGCGCCTGCCACCGCCGCCCCTGCCCAAGCGCCCGGCGCCCCGCCCGATCCGAGACCTCTCGCCGCCCGAGCCGCGCCCCGCGCCGCGAGCGCCACCGGCCCC
>DHSB01000083.1 GCA_002408385.1 Myxococcales bacterium UBA5297 | reverse complement strand
CTTTCCTGGCGCTACGGTCAGCCTGAGCGTAGGCCGAGCTTGCGAGGCCGAAGTCGAGGTCCTCTCGACTTCGCCTCGAGGTGACCATGAGGGCCTCACCCTCGGCATCGGAGCTGCGTCCCTCGGTCGCTGGAGTCAGCGACAGCGCGACGGTCGCTACGGGTTCGGGCCGCCCGAGCCCGGTTGCTGTTGTTGCTGCTGCTGCGGGGGCTGCGCGATGCCGAGCTGCTGGCGGACGTCGTCTGCCTCGCTGCCGGTCAGCACCTCGACCTTGAGCGCCTCCTCGGCCCCGGTGGCCGGGGTGAAGGAGACACGAACGACCTCGCCGGGCTGGATTTCCGCCCAGCCGATCTGCTGCCCGTCGCGCGAGATGCTGGTGCCGCTGACCTGGCGCAGCGTAAGCGTCGGGTCCTGCTGCGCGTTGGGCGTGTAGACCTGGATCGTCCGGTCGGGGCCTGTCGCGGTCACGATGCCCTCGCGCGTCTGGCTCAGGCCCGGCGTCGCCGCCTCGACCTCGCGCGCCGCCTCCTTCGTGCCCGCACAGCCGGCCACTGCCAGGGTCGCCAGCACAACGCCGAGAATCGAGGTCCGTCTCATCGTCTGCCATCCTTTCGATACGCACCGAAGCTGATGAAAGCCTGGCAACTCGGCGAGGTCGAAGTACGAGTCGAGGTCGCATGACGGGCGTGCGGCAACGCCACCCGCGGGAGCGGGCCGGCCCCCGCCGCTCGACTTACCGTTCAGGCGCGCGGCGGTGCCGTCGGCTTCGGTGCCCGGGTCGAGGCCCTGCCCTGGAGCACGGTCGATGGCCCGATGGCACCAGCTTTCCCCTGATGAGGTCGCGGCCCGGCTCGGAGTCGATCCTGCCCGTGGCCTCGAAGAGGCCGAGGCGCGCGCGCGGCTGGCGCGCCACGGGGAAAACGCCCTCCCGCGCGCCCCGCCTCCTTCGATGGGCGAGCTGGCGCTGCGCCAGTTGCGCAGCTTCATCGTGGTGCTCCTGCTCCTCGCCGCGGCCATCTCCGCCGGCTTGGGCGAGTACGCGGACGCCCTCGCCATCTTCGTGGCGTTGCTACTCAACGCCGCGGTCGGCTTCGCCATGGACTTCCGGGCCGAGCGCGCCATCGCCTCGCTGCAGGCGCTCACCGCGCCGCAGGCAAGGCTGCTGCGGGACGCTCAGCAGGTCGAGCTTCCGGCCGAGCAGGCCGTCCCCGGCGACGTCGCCATCGTCGAGGCTGGCGATCGCGTTGCCGCCGACGGGCGGCTCGTCGACGGCGAGGTCTCTGCCGACGAGTCGCTGCTGACCGGCGAGTCGGTCCCGGTCTCCAAGACGCCGCGCGCGCTCGAAAAGGAGTCGCTCGCGCTCGCCGAGCGCCGCAACGAGCTGTTCGCCGGGACGCTCGTCACCCGCGGCCGCGGGGTCGTCCTCGTCACGCAGACGGGCGCAGACACCGAGATCGGCCGCATCGGCAAGCTGCTGATGGAGGCGCCCAGCCCGGCGACCCCGCTCGCCCAGCGCCTGAACCTCCTCGGCCGCTACCTGGTGTGGATGGTCGCGGTGCTGGCGGCG
Organism: Myxococcales bacterium UBA5297; assembly: GCA_002408385.1. GTDB lineage: Bacteria > Myxococcota > Myxococcia > Myxococcales > UBA5297 > UBA10939. The sequence goes on along the minus strand of DHSB01000083.1, from coordinate 1,050 downwards.
ATCATCATCGTGCTCGGCGTCCTGCAGCGCCGCGAGCTCTGGCCGCTCATCGAGACCGCGGTCGTGCTCGCCATCGCGGCGATCCCCGAGGGCCTGCCGGCGGTCGCGACGCTCGCGCTGGCGGCGGGTGCGCGGCGGCTCGCCCGGTTCGGCGTGCTGCTGCGCAACCTGGGCGCGCTCGAGGCGCTGGGCAGCGTCACCACGCTCTGCCTCGACAAGACCGGCACGCTCACCGAGAACGCGATGACCGTGCGCGCCATCGAGCTGCCCGAGCGCGCGCTGACGGTGACCGGCCAGGGCTGGACGCCGCGCGGCGAGCTGCTCGAGCCGGGTGGGCAAGTCGATCCGGTCTCGGTGCCAGGGCTGAACGAGCTGCTGCGGACCGCGCAGCTCTGCAACGACGCCGTGCTCGAGGAGGAGGCCGGCCGCTGGCACATCCACGGCGATCCGAGCGAGGGCGCGCTGCTCGTCGTCGCCGCCAAGGCGGGCCTGCCCGATCCGCGCGGCGCCACGCCCCGCCTGCGCACCCTCCCCGCGGGCGTGGATCATCCCTGGATGGTCGTCGTCGTGCGCGAGGACGGCCGTGAAGTCGGCTACGCGAAGGGCGCCCCGGAGAAGCTCCTCGAGATGTGCCCGGTGGAGCGGGCCGGTCCGGTCGAAGTGCCGCTCGACGTGGCGCGGCGCGGCCGCTGGCTCGAGCGCAACCAGGCCCTCGCCGACGCGGCGATGCGCGTCTTCGGCTTTGCCTCCCGCGCGCTGCCTGCCGGCTGGGACCCGGCCGAGCTCGAGCGGGGCTGGGAATGGCTCGGGTTGATGGGGATGGCCGACCCGCCGCGCGGCGGCATCAAGGGCGTCCTCGCCGAGGCACACCGCGCCGGCATCCGCACGGTCATGCTCACCGGCGACCAGAAGGCGACCGCCGCGGCGATCGCGCGGGAGCTCGATCTGGCCGCGGGCCGCGAGCCCAAGGTCGTCGTCGCCGAGGAACAGCCCGCCCCGGATGTCACCGCGTTCGCGCGCTCGACGCCCGAGCCCGAGTTTGACAGTCGT
>DHSB01000051.1:17192-28083 GCA_002408385.1 Myxococcales bacterium UBA5297 | reverse complement strand
CTGTCGGGCGGCGCGCGGGCCAGTGCCGCGCGGGGACGGGGACGGGGCCGCTTCCAGGCGGAAGCAGACCTCGGTGTCGCCCATCATGAACACATCGCCGTCCTGCAGCTCGACTTCACCCTCGATAGGCTCGCCGTTGATGGTGGTGCCGTTGCCCGAGCCGAGATCGGACAGGGTGTACCCGGCGCCCCGGCGCCGCACCATCACGTGGCGGCGAGAGACCGAGATGTCGGAGATGACGATAGTGCAGTCGTTCTGCCGCCCGATGACCGTCTCGCCGGGCCCGAGCGCGAACTGCTCGCCAGCCTTCGGCCCTGCGGTCACCTCGAGCTTCGGGCTCGCCAAAGGCCGGCGGGCGCGCAGGCCGGGGGCGGTCGTGTCAAACACCACCGTGGCCCCGTCGGGCGACTCGTCGCCGGCGACCGCGTCCATGAGGACGGTCGCGCCCTCGGGAGCTCCCTCGTCCTCGAGGAGGGCCTCGTCGGCGGGCATCGGTCTGTTCGGCTTGGGCATGGCTTCCTATCCGTGTTTCCGTGGCCCCGGCTCGTCGTTCGGCTCGGCCCGCGCTCTACCCGTACTCGTAGATCTTGTCCTGCAACCTCGAGCGGCACGAGTGGTCCTCGCCAGGGAACCACTGCAGGCCATCCTTGTACTCCTTGAGAGCCCGCTCCCACTGACCAAGCTCCTCGAACTTCTTGGCGTTGAGCATGATCTTGGCGCAGTTGTCGTCAAGCTCGCGCTCGGCGTCGCGCAGGCTCGTCTGAACGAGGTTGTACAGACCGGGCTTGGGCTCGACCGCCTCGAGGAACAGCAGCGCCTTGTGCAGGTGCTCCCAGGCGTCGTACGTGTTGCGCGCGGCGATCTTGCGCTGCTCCCAGAGCACGATGGCCAGGTCGTAGCGCTTTTTTGCCTCGCGCTCGCACTCGCCCTCGGGGTTGCAGCCTGGCAGCGGCACCATCTTGAGCTTGACCTTGGAGATGGCCCAAGGCTCGTTGCCCGGGGGGTTGAAGCTGTTGTCGAAGACGATCTCGTTCGGGATGCCGCTCTTCAGGTGTTTGCGCGGCATCTTGATGCGCTGCTCCTTCGAATAGTCGCCCAGCCCGGGGGCGACCTTGCCGATGAGCACGCCGTTGAGGGTGATGTCGACCTCGTCCTGGCGCTCGATCCCCTGCGACTCGAACGAGATGTAGTAGACGATGGGGATCGTGTCCGAGTGCTCGAACTCGAAGTGCAGCTCGTTGATCGTCAGGACGGTTATCCCGAGGTGGTCGCCAAAGCCGAAGACTTTCTCCTCCTGCGATTCGCCTAGGGAGAAGATGGTCTTCGACTCGTCGCTCATCTCGTAGATCGCCTCGCCCTTGGGGAGGGCGACCTTGACGACGAGGCCCAGCAGCAGCACCGCGAGCAGGCCCGCGCCGCCGAGCAGGGCCTTGCGCACCACGGGAGGCTTCTCCATCAGGAAGAGCTTGACGCGCCCGACGAGCTTCGAGTTCTCGCGCAGCACCCTCGCGCGCTCGGAAGCAGACAGGGCCGAGGGGCCCTTGGAGGCCTTCGCGAGGGGAGCGGGCCGCTTGCGTGCGCCGGGGGCCGCCGGCAAGGGCCTTGCCTGGGCTTGGGCGGGCTTGGCGAGGGCGGTGGAACGGGGGCGTGGGCCGGCGCTGGGGCTGCTCGGGCGGCGGACCGCCATCGCGGTCGTCTTGCGGCCGGCCTCCCCAGGATCGACCTGCGGATGCCTCTTGGGCGAGGGGGCGAGGCTGGAGGTGTCGAGGATGCGGGTCGAGCCGTCGTCGGAGGCGACCACCTCGAAGCTGAGCACGACCGGGCCAACCGCGATCTCGTCCCCCGACTGCAGTTCCTCTTCGCGCGCGGGGTTGCCGTTGACCTGCGTGCCGTTGGCCGACCCGAGGTCCTCGACGAAGAAGCGCCCGCCCTCGTCGCGGATGATCGCGTGCTTGCGCGAAACGCCGGCGTCGTAGAGGACGATGTCGTTGTCGGCCGTGCGCCCGATCGCCACCTCCGGCTGATCGAAGCTGTACTGTCGGCCTAGCTCCTTGCCTTCCTGGATGGTCAGCGAGAATCCCATGAGTCGCTCGGGGCCTTCCTCAAACGCCCTATACCGTCGCCAAAGCTCGGCGCGACCGACCCCAGAGTCGGAAGGTCGAAACGGGCGAAGGCGAATTGGGGCCCACCATTCTGTCACAGACCCGACGCGGTCCGCCAGAAAGAGTCACGGGCACTCTGTCCATACGTCAACCGGCCCCCGGAGACAGCTCGCTCTACTTTCGAGCGAGCCGAGGAGCGCTAGTCGAAATCGCCGCCGAAGGTAAACCGGAAGACGATGGGGCCGAAGAGCACCATGAAGACCGTCGGGAAGATGCAGGCGATGAGAGGAAAGAGCATCTTGACCGGCGCCTCGTTGGCCAACTTCTCGGCGCGCTGGGTGCGCTCGATGCGAAGCTGGGTCGACTGGATGCGCAGCACCTTGCCGATGGAGGTGCCCATGCGGTCGGCCTGGATCAAGGCGGAGACGAAGCTGGTGAGTGCGGGCAGGTCGACGCGGGCGATGAGGCTCTTGAGCGCCTCCTCGCGCGTCTTGCCCATCTTGAGCTGCTTGATGACCAGGATGAACTCGTCGCGCAGCGGACCGCCCTTGCCCTTGTCGACGACCTTGCCGAGCGCGGCGGTGAAGTCGAGGCCCGCCTCGACCGACAGGGTGAGCAGGTCGAGGTTGTAGGGAAGCGCACGGGTGACGAGGAAGTGGCGCTTCTTGACCTGGTCGGTCAGCCACTGAGAGGGGAACCACACACCGAACAGCGCGAAGACGATGCAGAACAGCAAGTTCTGGTCGAGGGCGTTGAGGACGACCAGGCCGCCGAGCATGCTGGCCACCCCGCCGAGCTCCTGCAGGGCCATCACCTCCTCGGGCTTGAGCCCGGCCGGCTCGCCGGCGGTGATGAGCTTGCGGCGCACCCTCGCCTCGTACGAGGGCCACATGAAGCGCCGGTTGATGACGCCGAGGTGGCGCAGCACCACCGCGCGCAGCGCGCTGATGAACGAGGACTTCTCCTCCTGCACCTCGCCCATCACCCGCCCGAGGAACAGGTCCCAGATCCCAAGGCCCAGCATGAAGGCGGCACCGGCAGCCAACGGGACGCTAAGGACCGTCAGGAGCATCGTGAGGGCGGTGGTCTGTTCGCCGGGTACTGGAGGCATCTTTCCTCACAGGCGCGCGAGGCGTGCGCCGAACCGCTAGACGTCGATGGCGACGATCTTGCGAATGAGCATGATCCCGAGGAACTCCATGACCGCGATGGCGCCGATCAGCATGTAGCCGAACCAGTGGTCGAGCATCGGCTCCATCAGGTCGGGGCGCATGTAGTTCATCACCACGCCCAGGAGGATGGGCAGCGCCGCCACGATCCAGCCCTGCATGCGGCCCTGGCTGGTGATCGCGTCGATCTTGCCCTCGAGTCGGAAGCGCTCGCGGATGGTGTTGCTGATCGTCTCGAACATCTCGGCCATGTTGCCGCCGAGCTGCCGGGCGATGTTCGTCGAGACGACCACCAGGTCGAGGTCGTCGGAACCGACGCGCTTGCCCATGTTGACGAGCGACTCCTCGAGCGGCACGCCAAGCTTGACCTCCTTGACGAAGAGGCCGAACTCCTGGGCGAGCGGCGGCGCCGACTCCTTGGAGATGTGCTCGATGGCCTGGGGGAAGGTCAGGCCTGCCTTGAAGGCGTTGGCCATCGCCTGCAGCGCATCGACGAGCTGGACGTTGAACTTCCGGATGCGCCGCTTGCGGTAGTACTTGATGATCATCATCGGCAGGAAGAAGCCGACTCCGGCGAGCACCACGCAGATGACCGGGTTGAAGATGAGGTAGCCGAGCACCGCGAACATGAAGAAGGTGCAGATGTTGAGCACCATCACCTGCCGCGCGTCGATGAACAGGAACATGTCCGACAGGTCATTCATCGAGCGCGTCACGTAGCGCTCCTGGTACTGCTCGTAGGCCTTGGTGAGCACCCCGAACATGACCAGCGCGAAGAAGAAGACCGAGCCGGTGGTCAACAGCAGCGTCAGCGCAGCAAACATGGCGCTCCCGAGTCAGGAGGATTCAAATCGCCGGACCTAAGGACCGTCCTCGGCCTTTCCGGCCGAGCCGCCGCTCTTGGTCTCGGTGCCGCGGATGACCTGGATGGTGCGGTAGCGCAGCGTCTGCAGCGCCTTCATGCGCTCGCCCGTCAGCAGGGTCTGGATAGTGGCGCGGCCACGCTCCTCCTGCACATCGATGTCCTCGGGGTTGCGCAGGGTGAAGGTCAGGTTGCCCAGGTCGTCGGCGAGCGAGAGGATTTCGGCCTCTTCGGGCAGCACCAGGAGGCTGACCGTCTGGTACTCGCGGTCGCCCTCGGGGATCAGGTTGATGTTGGTGGTGCCGGTGATCTTGCCGGTGGCGAGCACGACCACGTTCTGCATCAGCGTCACCGCCAGGTTCTCGCCGCTCGTCGGGTCCCGGAACGAGCCGATGATGTCGATGTGGTCGTTCGGGCGCACCCAGCCGCCGACGCTCATCTTCGAGCTCTTGACGTCCAGGGTCAGGGCGCGGCCCTTCTTCTGGACGATGGTCGAGAGCTTCTCTGCGGCCTTCGAGGTCTCGAACTGCGACCACAGCAGCGCATCGCCGGTCTGCAGCGGCACGAGCACCTTCTGACCGACGATGTAGCTGGCGCTGTCGGGCTTGACGACCGAGCTGGTCACGAACTGCTCGGGGATCGGGCGCTGGCTCACCATCTCGTAGGTGATGACCGTGCCCTCGCCGACGTCCTGATTGGCGACGATGACTGGCACCAGGTTCCAGCCGGCCTTGACCTCTTTTTCCTTGCGCTTGATCGCGGTGAAGGCAAAGGCGCCGGCCAGTACGCCGAGGATGATGGCGATAAGCAACGGGGTCTTACCCTTGAGCATGGACTCTGTCCTCCGCGACAGCGGCAGTCGTTGGGGCGCGAGTTGGGCTTGCCTTGAAGCCACTCAACCGCGCGGTCGCGCCTATCCTACTCAGCACGCCGTTTTGCAGTCAACGCGGGTTTTCGGGCACTTGGACCGCGCGGACTTTGTACGCCATCGCCTACCGGCCCGCCCGCGGACGCCAACCGCCGGTGCGGGCCGCCTGCGCGTCGCGTACTTGCCGCCCTTTCACTCTTGCCCTCCAGAAGTGGCCAGCGCAGCGCGGCGCCGAGAGCCGGCCGCACTTGGCCTCGAGATTCGCTCCGGGCTCCAAGGCATGCACCGGCCGCCTGCGCTCTTCCCAGGCACGGGCGGCCCGGCCCTCGATCGGTCGCTCCGCGGCCAGCGACCGCCTCGCGTCTCGGCCGTCGCTCGCGAGGCGACTACCGCTGCTCGAGCGGCCCCTGTGCCTCCTCGAGGGACCTGGCCGGAGCGAGCTTGCTGCGGTGAACCTCTGCTGGAGCGGCAGCCGGCCAGCCAGCCCCCCGAGTTCCCGACTGCCCGTCGGCAGCTTCGAGGGCCGCCTGGGCTCGAGCGCGGCCACTTTCGGCGAGCTGCGCCGACGGGTGCGCGGGGAAGAGGGAAACAAAGCGTGCGTAGGCGCGCTCCGCGGCCGCGGCCTCGCCCGCGAGCTCCAGCTCGCGTGCAAATACGAGCAGCGCTGCGGGGGCGCGCTCATCGTCGGGAGCGACGGTCGCGAGGAGCTTCTCGAGAAGCCGTGCCGCGCCGGCGTGATCGCCGCATCGGCTCAGCCCCGCGGCCGCCTCGAGCTCCGCGTCGAAGCGGCCGCTCGACGAGCCCCCAGCCCGCGAGGCCGTCGAGGGCGCCAGCTCGGCTTTCGCGCTGCCACCCGCGAGCTTCTTCTCTGCCGCCCTCTGCTGCGACGGCTGGGCCGTCCACGATTCGGGCGCCGAGTCCTTGCCCGCCGCGGGCGCCGCCGTCTTCCGGGCCGAGGCCTCGGCCTGCGACTCGGGCCGGGGCGAACGCTCAGGCGCCGGCCGCGCGGGCCGGTGCGGCTCGTTCGCGTCCAAGTCATCGCCGCGAGCCGCTTCCTCGGCCTCGAGTACGAGAGCGGCGTCAGCCGGCGGCCCCCTGCCCGCCCCCATGGCGCCGTCGGCCTTCGCCTGTTCTTTGTCCCCGAGCACCTGCGCCCGCGGCCGTTGGCCAAGCCGGCGTTTGGCGGTCGTTCCTTGGCCAGAGCCGAGCTTCTCGACTCTCTCCTGCGAGACGGAGGCGACCAGCGGCGCTGCAGGCGGGGCCGCTTGCGCACCCTCTCGCTGCGACAGCTCTGCCGCGGGGCCAGGCTTGCCTGGAGCGAGCGCCACGGGTCTTTGCTCGCCCAGGCCCGCGGCCGACGCGGCTGCGCCCTTGGCCCCATGCGGTGCGGCTGCCGCGGGCACGACGAGATCCCGCGGGGCTCGAGTGGTCGAAAGCACGAAGACCAGCGCCAGAGCCAGTCCGCCGGCGGACAGCGCAGGCACCAGCCAGCGCCACCTCGATGGCGCAGCCGCTCCGGCGCCCTGGCGCGCGGCGGCCTTCTCCGCGAAGGCAAGCAGCGATTCGAGCCCGGTCTCGGGCGCGGGTTCGGGCTCGAGCACGCGCATCAGCCGGCGCGTCCCGGCCATCGCCTCGAGCTCCGCGCGGCACTTCGCACACTCGGCCAGGTGGCCCTCGACGCCGGCGCGCTCGGCGCCCACGAGCTCGTCGTATGCGTAGTCGAGCAGGAGCGCATCCACGTTGGCGCAGCTTTCGGCTTCCCGGTTCACGGCCCGACGGCTCTCCTTCCAATCCGAATCAAGTGGCCAGCGATCGCGCGCCGGCCTCCTCGGCCATGTCGCCCTCGACGCCCATTGCAGAAAGGGTCTTTCGCAACCCTTCGAGCGCATACCGCATGCGGCTTTTGACCGTGTTCTCCGAGACGCCGGTCACCTCGGCGATCTCCCTGAATGGAACCCCGTGATACTCGCGCAGGACGAAGACCTCCCGCTGCTCCGCGGGCAGCCGGTCGAGTGCCTCTTCGATTTGAGGCCGAAGCGCAGCGTTGTGCGCATTGCGATCCGGCGCGGCGTGGACCGAAGCGAACCGCTCGACGAGCGGCCGCTCGTCCGCCCCGTTGCCCGCCGAGGCTTCGAGACTCTCTGCCTTGCGGTAGCTTTCTTTGCGAAGCGCGTCCATGCACTGGTTCCTCGCAATGGTGTAGAGCCAGGTGGTGAATTTGGCCCTCGGCTCGTAGCCGGAGGCGCCGCGAATGACCTTGAGCCAGGTCTCCTGCAACAGGTCCTCGGCGCGCTGGCGGTGGCCGCACAACCGAAGCAGAAAGTTGAACACCGGCGTCCGGTGCCTGCGGACGAGCTGCTCGAAGGCGCGGGCATCCCCGGCCTTGAATCGGAGCATCAGGGTCTCGTCGGCGAGGCTCTCGGTCACTCTCTGCAATCCCGGTCCCCGGTGGTGGACGATGCCAGGGCACGCCAATCCTACTCCGAACGCCTCCGTCAGGTTCCTGAACCCCTCTGTCCTCCGTCTTCAACGTCCGGCGGAGCGTTCGGATCTACCCGTGGTCGAGGCCGCAGTCGAACGGCGAGCTCCACGCCCGCGGCGGAGACGAGCAGCAGGCCGAGCTGGAGCGCGGCGAGCCCATGGAAGGGGACCCGCATGTGGAGATAGAGGGTGCGCGCCAGCGCGGCGCCGAGCAGCAGGCCGGTGGCCAGCCGAAGCGCGTTGGTGCCGGTCCGCGGATTGAAGCGGCCCCGGCCCCAGTCGACCAGCGCCGGCAGCGGAAGCACCAGCGCAACGAAGATGTCGCCGAGCCAGCTCATCGGGGCCCGCAACGCGATCTGCGCCGCGATGAGCCCGAAGAGCAGCGGGTAGAGCCCGAGGCACCTCGAGCACACCATCCACCTCCCGAGGCGCACGCAGCGATGTTGGTGCTCTGCGGGGTGATGGGAAATGAGGAAGGGGGTCGGCTTGTCCATTGTCGACAGAAGGCTATCCGACCTCGCGGGGCGCAAGCTGCTGCCCGGGTTTGAGTGGCCAGAAGCAGGCCACCGAATGCCCCTCGGCGACCTGCGAAAGCACAGGCTCTTCTTGAGCGCAGCGAGCACGCGCGAACCGGCAGCGCGCGCGGAAACGGCAGCCCGCTGGTAGCTCGAGCGGGCTTGGCGCCTCGCCTTCGAGGAGCTGCCGCCCGGCCAGCCGCCCGTTCGCTCTGGCGGCCCAGAGCGCCCGGGAGTACGGGTGAGCCGAGAGTGCGCCGATTCGCTGGGCGGGCACAATTTCCACGAGCTTGCCGGCGTACATCACCGCAACCCTGTCTGCCAGATGAGCCACCATCCGCAGATCGTGGGAGATGAAGAGGTACGTCAGCTCCATCTGCTCCTGCAGCTCGACCAATAGATTCGCTATCTGCGCCTGCATCGAGCCGTCGAGGCCCGTCAGCGGCTCGTCGGCGACGACGAAGCTCGGGCGAACCGCGAGCGCTCGAGCAATGGCGATGCGCTGGCGCTGCCCGCCCGAGAGCTCGTGGGGAAAGCGATCGAGCAGGCTTTCGGACAGCCCTACCTCGGCAAGGAGCGAGACCGTTCGCTCGTGTCTCTCCCGGCCCGAGCAGAGCCTGTGGGCGAGGAGCGGCTCGCTCACGGCCTGGCCGACCGACATCCGCGGATTGAGCGAGGCGCTGGGGTCCTGGAAGACCATCTGAAGCCGCCGCCTCAGCGCCCGCAAACGCGCCGCCGGCACCCCCGCGAGATCCTCTCCCTCGAACCGGACCACGCCCTCGGAGGGATGGACCAGCCGCAGCAGCGCCTTGCCGAGGGTGCTTTTTCCGCACCCGGATTCCCCGACCAGCCCGAGCGTCTCGCCCTTGAAAATGGCGAGGGAAACGCCGTCGACCGCGCGGACGGCGCCTTTCGAGCGGCGGAAAGACCCGCGCGAGCCGTCGAAGGCGACGCGCAGGTCCTCGGTCTCGACAAGCGCCTTCACGGCCGCCCCTTGTCTTGGGCCACCTCGTCGAGCGGCCTGAAACAGCGGACGCGATGCGCCTCGGCGACTTCTTGGAGTTGCGGCGCGCTGGTTCGACAGCGCGCGTCACCTCGGGCGCAGCGGTTCGCAAATCTGCACCCTTCGGCGACTGACGCAACCTCGGGCGAGGCCCCAGGAATCACTCGGAGCCGGGACCGATGCCGCAGCGCTCCCTGCGCCGATTCGTCGGGAAGGCAGTCGAGCAGCGCGCGCGAATAGGGGTGCCTCGGCTTCTCGAAGACTACGCGCGCGGGCCCCTGCTCGACGACCTGGCCCGCGTACAGGACTACGACCCGATCGCACAGTTCGGAGACTGTCAGGAAATCGTGACTGATGAGAAGCACCGCGAGGCCTCTCTCCTTCCGCAAGCGGCCAAGCAATGCAAGGACTTGCGCCTCGACCGTGGGGTCGAGGGCGGTCGTCGGTTCATCGGCAAGGAGCAAGGCAGGATGGCCCGCCAGCGCCATCGCCAACACCGCTCGCTGGCGCATCCCCCCGGACATCTGGTGCGGATAGGCATCGGCCCAACGCTCGGGCGAGGCGAGACCTGCCTCGTGAAGCGCCTCGCTCGCTCGCGCGCGCGCCTGCCGCCGGTTCAGCCCTTCGTGAAGCCGCGCGACCTCCGCCACTTGCTCGCCGATGGTCAGGACCGGGTTGAGCGCGCTCGCAGGCTCCTGAAACACCATGCCTATCCGCTTGCCGCGCACGCGTCGCATCGCGGATTCGGAGAGTCCGAGCAACTCGACCCCCTCGAGCAGCACTGCCCCCGCGCGCACCCGAGCCGCAGGCGGGAGCAGGCGCAGGATAGAGAGCGCGAGCGTGGTCTTGCCACAGCCGCTCTCGCCCACGACCCCTACGGCCTCTCCTTGATGGACCTCGAGAGAGACCCCGTCGAGCACATGGCCTTCAGCCCGATCACCGCCGAAGATTACCCGCAGTTCTTTGATCTGGAGGAGAGGAGCAGCCACGGGCCGCTCCTCAACCGAGTGCCTTGACGACGCTGCTGCAGTCGAAGACGCCCTTCTCGATCAGCAGCAGGAGCACGGTGGCGTTCAGCCGATCGGGAGGAATGGCGAGCATCGACACGAGGTCCTCGGGGCCGATCAGCTTCTGATTCAGCAGCAGCTTGACTATCAGCGTGCTGAGCGTCTCGGGCGAGACCGCGAGCATCTCGATGAGGTCATCCGAGGTGATCGCTCCCTTCTCGAGGAGAAGCTTGACCGCCACTCGCCCGAGCCTGTCGACAGGAATGGGCCTGCCCTCGCCGACGCGACCTTCGGCAATACACCTGAGCCCAGCGAGCACGGCGAGCTCGAAGTCGGAGGGCACGGCAGGGGCCGCAGGGGCGACTTCAGGAGGCGGCGCTGCGGAGCCCGATGCAGCGGGCTCTGAAACCCCGTCGGCGAGAGGGATCTCGATCTCGTCGTCGAGCGCCGCCTGTGGGGCCGACGAAGGCTCGACGGGCAGCGCGTCGTTTACGGGCGAATCCTCGAACGAAGTACTGGCGCCTTCGGCACCGAGATCGCTCGGTGAGGCGCCCCAGTCCAATGGGCCCAGGGCGTCTTGCACCGAGGGGTCCGACGGATCGCAAGCAGGGGCAAACTCCTGCGCGTTGGTCTCGAAGCTGCTCTCCCCTGCGGCGCTCGGCGCGGTCTCGTCGGGCTCGGACGGTTCGGCCGCCAGCTCGAACGAAGCGGCCGCGGCAGCCTGGGAATCCAGCGTCGTCGCGTCGAGATCGACTACCGCGACCGCCGCACCGGCCAGGTCCGCAGGCGAGGAATCGGTCTCCGTCTGCTGCGAGAGAGCGTCTGTCGCCCCGCCTGCAGACCAGGGATCGACTTCGTTCCCTGAATCGCTCACCGGAGAAAGG
>DHSB01000051.1:0-17062 GCA_002408385.1 Myxococcales bacterium UBA5297 | reverse complement strand
GAATCGCTCACCGGAGAAAGCTCGCAGCCGGCCGCCTCGTCCTCGAGGCCAACGGGCCTGTCGGGCTCGCTTGCCCGGTTCTCCAGGTTCGCGAAATCTTCGGCAGTTGGAACAGCCTCGGAACCGGAAGGATCTTCGATCGCGGGACCGCTCTCGCCCTCTTCGGCGTCGGAGGCCGAGGGCATCGAGTCCCAGCCTTCCAGCTCGGCCGGCTCCGGCGGCACAAGCGACGCCCCACCCGCCTCGCCTTCGGCGCTCTCCTCAGGCAGCAGGCCGGCAAGAGGCTGCTCGCCGTCGAGCGCGAGCTCTGCTGACCGTGCGGCACTCGGCTCGTCGGCCCCAAAGCCGGCTGGCGTAGGGATTGACTCCTGGCCGAGCGCATCTGCGTCCGGCGGGACGGCGATGCCGCTGCTCATCGACCCGGATTCGTCGCCGGGCTCGGCGCTTGGTTCACCTGTCTCGAAGGACGAGAAGGTCGAATCGCGTTCGGCCTCGCCCGCCTCGAGCGCGCCGGGGGCCTGCTGCGATTCGACCTCGACCCCAGCGTCGAGCTGTTCGAGATCCACCCCTTCGACCGGTAGCGCGGCGCAACCGGGTTCGGACGCGACCTCTTGTTCCGGAGTCTCTCCGGCCGGCGAAAACTCGTCGGCGACCTCTGCGATCGGGGAGTCCTCGAAACCCCGACCCGCTGCATCGGCCTCTGGGTCAAAGGCCTCCGCGGTCGGAGAATCCTCGAGCAGCGAAACATCAGCGCTACCACCCGGCAGCTCCGACTCTGCTTTGCCCAGCTCCCCGGACTCGACCTTTTCGAACGAAAGGCCCTCGAGAGCCCCCGACGCTTCGAGTGCGTCCGTCGCGGCATCGGGTGAGAGGGCCGCGGATTCGTCAACCGAGGGGACGACGACCGCGTCTCCGGCATCGGCCAAGAGACCCTCGGTGGCCGAGAGTTCCAGGTCTTGGACCGTCATCGCTGCAGCGGCCACAGGGTCTTCCTGAAGCGCCCCCTCGGAGAGTCCGAGGTCAAAGCCCTCGGCTGCCAACTCCGCTGTCGGCGCCTCCTCGTTCAGAGAGGAAGCCTCCGAGAGCGCGAGACCGACGCTCTCATCACCAGCGGCCGGCTCGGGGGCTGCGGCCTCGGACAGGGGCGCATCGAACGGGGAGAGCCCCTGCCCGTCCGCCATCTCGCTCGATCCGGCAGCCGCATCCTCGATCGACATGCCCTCCGAAAGCGCAAGTAACTCGAGCTCCGCGACCTCAGCGCTCGGCTCTTCAGAAACCGAAAGACCGATCTCGTCGGCGGCCGGATTCGAGTCGAGAGCCGTGCTCTCTGGAACAAGAGTTTCCGAGAGCGGGAGCTCAAGGCCTTCAGCCGTGAGGTCCGGCTCGATGGCTGCAGTCTCCTGCACCAGATCTTGCGAAAGAGTGACACCAGCACCTTCCGCCCTCTGCTCAGCCTCGAAATCCACGACTTCGGATATCGCGTCGGGCACTGGGTCGAACAGCGGGTCCGACATCGCATCGGGCATCGCGTCGAACAGCGGGTCCGACATCGCATCGGGCATCGCGTCGGACAGCGGGTCCGACATCGGTTCGGACAGCGTGAGGTCGAGCCCATCGGCCAAGTGCGACTCGATGGCCGCAGCTTCGGGCGACGGCGCTTCGGACACCTCGAGAGCCGGCTCTTCGCCCATCGGGTCAGACCCGACGTCGAGTGCCTCAGCCGAAGTCTCTCCTCGCTCCGAGAAACCAAGCCCTCCAGCGGTCAAGACCGGTTCTGGCCGCGCAGCCTCGAGCGTTGGCTGCTCAGGCGCCGAGAGGTCGAGCCCCTCGCCGAACAGTCCGGCCTCGAATCCTTCGGCCGCGGGCTCCGGCGCCTCGGGCACCGAAGGACCAGGGGCGTTCGCGGCCAGGTCCGATTCAGTCGCTGCAAGTCCGGGCGTAGGCTCCTCCAACACCGAAAGACCGAGCGTTGGGTCCGCCAAGCTCGCGTCCGCCTCGAGAGCTTCAGGGACCTGCTCCCCGGAAACCGAGAGCGCGAGCCCCTCACCCGCCAACCTCGCCGCTGCTTCCGCAGCTTCGAATGACGGCTCTACCAGCACCGAAGGCGCGAACCCCTCGCCGGCGAGCTCCGCTTCGACCTCGGCGACTTCGGGAGCCGGCTCTTCCGATACCGAGATGTCCAGACCTGCGCCCGGAAGCAGACCGTCCGCGGTGCTGGCCGGCTCAGCGCCCTCTGAAAGCGACAGGAGACCAGGAAGCCCTTCTGCGAGCGCATCGTCCCCGTAAGCCTGCCGAGTCGCAGACACGGGCGCCTGCGCATCCGCTTCGAGGGGGTCCTCGCGAGTCATGATGTCGAGAGCGCTGTCGGTCGAATTGGATTCAGCTCCGTCCAGGCTCGCCCCGAGCGCCTCATCCGCGAATCCCACGGCCTCAGCCATGGCCGCCGCCGATTCGCGCTCCAGCTCCCCTTCCCCACCGACGACCACGCTCTGAGGAGCCGACTCCTCTTCGGCGATTGAAATGTCGAGCGCCTCTTCGAGAGGCTCCGGCGTCGCTTCGGTCTCGTTGGGCTCGTCCCCAGCGTCTACTTCGAAAGGCAGATCCTCTCGCTGCTCCTCGTCCGCGGTGAGCGTGACCTCGAGCCCCTCGTCGAAGCCGGCGCCGTCCAGGGCCGCTTCGGCAGAGACCGGGTCCGGAGATTCGGCGTCGTTGAGAGAGATGTCGAGGCCATCGTCGTCGTGGGCGGCGGCCTCGGCGGTGGCCTCGTCGAAGCCGAGAACGAAGCCCTTTGCCCCGTCGACCTCGGCCTCGGGCACGACCGTCACCGCGGTCGCAGCCGCATCGGACTCGGCCGGGCCATTTGTCGACTCGGCCCAACTGGCAACATCAGCCGCCCCCGGGTCATCGGGCACCGGCGAAAACGGCTGCGCCGCGAACTCCTCACCAAAGAGCGACTCGGCGCTCAAGCCCACGTCGAGGTCTTCTCCGGCAACCCCTGTTGCAGCCAGATCGTACCCTGCCCCGGAATCAGGCTGCCCCCCAGCCGGCTCTTCCACCTTCGCGCCATCGAGCGCTGAACCAGCGAGCACAGCGTCCGCAGCAACCCCGTCGGACCGGTCGTCCGCGGCGCCGAAAGGAGGAGCGTCCTCGGCCGCAGCGGCGCCCCTGGGGGGCGCCAATTCCTCTGATACGCCAGCGAAGCCCTGCTCTATCGAGGAGACATCGAGCTCGACATCCTCGCCGCCAAGCGGCTCGATTCTCACGGCCGAGAAGCGTTGGACGGCGCCAGCCTCGCCGATCGCCGGCCCGGTGCCGAAGAGCGATTCCACGCCGAGCGACGGCGGGTCGACCGAACCGAACCGAAGCGCGTCGCTCTCGGCCGGAGCCTGCTCCGGACTATCCGGGGCCATGTCCTCGGCGGTCAGCTCGAAGCTCGGGACCGCATCGGCCTCGGTCAGCTCGAGCTCGGGAGCGTTCGCGGCGACGACCACGGACTCATCGATGGCAAGCCCGAGCGTCATCGCGGCCGCGGCATCCGCGCCGAGCTCAAGCTGGAGAGGCTCCTCGCCGGGAGTCTCGACCGCGCCAAACCCGTCGGGTGAGTCGACGAGCGATGAGAGCGCCTCGGCTGGCGAGGAATGGTCGAGAACAAATCCCAGGTCGCCGGCAGGCTGTTCTTGACTCGCCAACGTCGCGAGTGCCTCAGCGGGCGACGAATGGTCGAGGATGAATCCCTGGTCGACGGGGGCCCCGACCAGCGAGTCGAGCCCAGCCCCCGCGGACGAGACACCCTGCGGGCTCGTCGCCGCGGTGATTACCGGCGGGCTGGGGGCAGCGGGGCTTGCCGGCCCGAAACGCCCAACCGGGGCCGTGGAGGGGAGCACTGGGACTGCCGAACGGCCGCCAACGGGCGGTGAGACAGGCTGGGGAGGGGCTGCGACCTGCGGAGAAAACAGGTCGTCTAGCACACTCGCGGCCGAAGGGGGCGGCGGCGGAGCGCCCAGGCCAAGCAGCTCGTCGAGCTCCGAAACCGGGCTCGCGGCCGGCTGCGGCGGCGAGAAGAGATCAGCGAGGGGATCGGAGGCTGGCGGTGCCGAGGGCATCAGGCCGGCGAGCGGATCGCCTGAGACGGGCAGCGGCGCAGCGGGGACGAGCTCGGCCGGGCGCCTGGGCTCTTCGACAGGCAGCTCCGCCTCCCGAACCACCTCGCCGCGCGCACGTGCCTGCGCGCGCTTGATCTCGTCGGCGGGCGCGAGCGCGAACTTGACCGTCTTGCCGATCCGGAAGCGGATCTCGTCCATCCCCGTGATGTTGTAGGGGTCGGCGAGCGCCACGTAGACGGTCTCGGCTTTGTCGACCGTGCGCATCCCGAAGGCGATCGCTTCGTGCTTTTCGGCAAGCTCCTGCGGCACGAGCGCGACCACGCTTGCCGGGATCTCGGCCTTCATCTTGGCCAGCGGCATCCGCGACTGGGACGCGAGCGCGCGCGCGAGCTGTTCCTCGGAGACGAGCTTCATCTCCACGAGGATCCGGCCTACCTTGCCGCCCCACTGTCGCTGGTAGCCAAGACCGCGCTTGACCTTGTCCGGCGTCGTCGCGCCCTGCTCTACCAGGATTTCGCCAAGCTTTTTGCGCACTGCCATGGGTTCTTAGCGCTTGACCCGCGCCAGGTACTCCTCGCGGGAGAACACGCCCTTTTCGATGAGGAGCTCGACCATGGCCTTCAACGCAGAGACTTCCTTGCGCTGCACGGCCTCGATTGCGTTCAATAGCTCAGTTGGGTTCGGGCCCGCGGGCACAGGCGCTGCCGGGCGCATTGCGGGAGGCTCGATGGGAGCAGGGGGTGGGGGTGGAGGTGCCGCTCGGGCCGGCGGCCGGATGTCGGCGATGTTCTTGACGAGGGTGCGCCCCTGCGCATCGGTCACCTTGAACCCCTCGTCCGCGTCGGAGTCGAGCTCCTCCTCACCGTAGTAGAGCTTGGCGCGCACCCGCGCCAACGAAGAGGGCCCGGCGATGAGCGGGAAGATCCGACACCCGGTGCGCGAGCGCAGCTCATCGACCGCCTGGATGTTCCTGGGGTCGGCCATCGCGACGACGAGGGTCTTGCCGTCGTCGCGCAACTGCAGCGGCAACACGTTGAGGTCGCGCGCCATGGCCAGCGGGACCTTCTGGAGGACCGCCTCAGGAATGGGCG
Source organism: Myxococcales bacterium UBA5297 (assembly GCA_002408385.1). Lineage (GTDB taxonomy): Bacteria > Myxococcota > Myxococcia > Myxococcales > UBA5297 > UBA10939. The sequence continues at coordinate 11,868 of DHSB01000051.1, read as the reverse complement.
GCAGATGGTCGACGTCCGCCCTCTGGACCCCGAGCTGCTTCGAGAGGGCCTTCACGACCATGTCCTCGCTGCAGAATTCCATGCGCACGAGGATCTCGCCGAGTTTGCCGCCCCATTTCTGCTGCTCGGAGAGTGCAGCCCGGAGCTGGCCTTCTGAGATCACCTTGGCCCTGACCAGCAGTTCTCCGAGCCGGATCGCCATATTCCCGAGAATCCTCCGAAACTTAAGTTGGCTGACAGTGTAATGGATGGCTCGTCAGCGGAGCAAGAAAACCAGCAGCAGGCGGCCAGGCGAGCGCAGCCGAGCACCCTCGCGCCGCTCACGCCCACCGCACCGGCAGCCTTTTCTCAGGTCGCCTGGTCTATAATTGATAGACCCGCCCACCGGCCGCACGCGAGGTTCGGAATGACACGGTTTGCCGCCCTCTCCCTGATTCCTCTCGCCCTTTTGCTGATCGGCTGCGCGAACGAACCGCCGGCCGCCGGCGGAGACGCTTGCACGACTTCTATCGACTGCCCCGCCGGCCAACAGTGCAGCGGCGGACGCTGCGTCGCGAGCGACAAGAAGGACGGGGGCGAGGTCGACCCGCCGCCGGCCGACGGGGGCGGCGAGCAAGCCGAAGACGCGGGCACCACGCCGGCCCTCGACGCGAGCCTCAGCGACCCGAAAAACCCCCTCAAGGACACCGACTGCGACGGGCTGTCGGACGCCGAGGAGTTCGCAATCACCTACCACGACGGACGGAAGACCAGCCCGACCAACCCCGACACCGACGGCGACGGCATCCTCGACGGGGTTGAAGTAGGCCGGGTCGCCCCCATCGCCGGGACGGGCTGCACCTTCCAAGGCGACGCCGACCCCTCGACCATCACCTCCCCAGTGGCCGCCGACAGCGACGGCGACGGCATCCCCGACGGCGTCGAGGACAAGAACAAGAACGGCCGGGTCGACCCGGGCGAGAGCGATCCGAACGGCTCCGACAGCGACGGCGATAGCATCCCCGATGGCCTCGAAGACAAAAACCGCGACGGCGTCCTCGACCCGGGCGAAACCTCTCCCATCCTGCGCGACAGCGACGGCGACGGCATCCCCGACGGCATCGAGGACCAAAACCGAAACGGCATCGTCGACCCGGGCGAGACCGATCCGGCCAACCCCGACTCGGACGGCGACGGCTGTCTCGACGGCGTCGAGGACAAGAACTGGAACCACCAGGTCGATCTCGGCGAGACCGACCCGCTCGACCCTAGCGACTGCGGCCCGGCCCTCTCGGCCGACGCCGACTGCGACGGAATCCCCGACCGCGAGGAGCCCCAGTACGGCACCGACCCGCACAATCCGGACACCGACGGCGACGGGTTGAAGGATGGGCTCGAGATTGGCGTGACGGTCAACCCGGACCCGACCCACTGCCCCGATTTCCAGCCCGATCTCGCCCCGACCACTCGCACCAACCCCACCCGCCCGGATTCGGACTGTGACGGGCTTCTCGACGGCGAGGAGGACGCCAACCACAACGGCCGCCGCGACTCGGATGAGACCGACCCGAGCATGCCGGACACCGACGGAGACGGGCTGACCGATGGCGTCGAGCGGGGCTCCTGCACCAACCACGACCCGGCCAACTGCCCGCGGCACCTTCCCGACGCCGATTGCACCGCGACCACCGACCCGCTCAACCCGGACTCGGACGGCGATGGCATCGCCGACGGTGCCGAGGACTCGAACCAGAACGGCCAGCTCGACCCGGGCGAGCTCAACCCCAACGACCCGGCCGACGGAGCGGGCCCTGCGCAGCAGGCCTGCTCGACGGACAACTTGCGGCCGGTGACCATCCACGAGTCGATTCCGGCGGACCTGCGCATTGCGGCCACCGCGGATTTCTCCGAGGTTGCCCGGCCCAGGGTCGGCGGGGTCGAGAAGGCGATCATGGTCTACGACCCGACGCACCAGGTGGTCGGACTCGCGCTGCTGACCACGCCAACCGGAGCCGGCCCTGCGGCCGACGAGACCGCCGGGCGCGGCAAGCTGGCGGCGGTCGGCTCGGTCTCCAACGCGATCTCGCAGACCTTCACGACCTGGGACGGCTACCAGGCGGTCCACGCCCTCTATGACCTGGCGGGTGCCGTCGATCTCAAGGAGCGCGCCAACGACATCGCGGGCCGGTTCCTCGGCTCAGCGACCGACCTGCTCGCCGGCAGCGCGGGCGTCACCGGCCCCCTCAAGATCGAGGCCGAATACGTGCGCCGCTCCCCGACCCGCACCGTGGCGGTGATGGCGCTCATGCCGCAGGCGAGGTTCACCGAGTCGAAGCCCTTCTACCTGTCCGATTTGGGCGGCGGTTCGGCGCTCGCGCAGTTTGGCGACACCAACGCGGCCCAGTGCGAGGTCTTCGAGACCCAGCCTCCCGCGATGGTCGACTTCGTCTGGGTGGTCGACAACTCCGGGTCGATGCTCAGCTACCAGACCGCGGTCGCCAACGCGGGCGCGGTGATGATTCAGAAGCTGCAAAACGCGGCCATCGACTGGCGCATGGCGGCGACGACCTCCTCGTACTACCGGTATCCGAACGACGCGACCGATGGCTTTCGCTCCTTCACGACCAGCCAGACCACCATCCTCAACTGGTTCACTTCAGGGGCCTCGGGCTGGTTCAACACCAACGGTACCGGCACCGAGCAGGTCCTGCAGTCGGCGCGCCTGTTGACCGAGAACCAGCTTCTCGACGGGACCGCAACCGCCGACAGGAAGCTGCGTCCGGGGGCGACTCTGGTCTTTATCCTTCTTGCCGACGCCGACGATCAGTCCTCGACCACCGCCCAGGGCTTCGCCAGCTTCTTCCAGAACTACGACGGCCACGGCGCGCGGGCCCAGCTCCACGGCATCGTCTGTCCGGACGGTCAGAGCTGCGGCGAGAGCCAGAGCACGCCACACAAGAACAAGGCGACCATCGACCTGATGGGTGGAGTCTTCGGCGACATCAATTCGGCGAACACCGGCACCGGCTCGCTCGAGCCGACCATCGACGCGATCATCAACGCGGCGATCGCCGCCGTGAGCCCCTACACCACACAGAAGCCGCCCATCGCCTCAACCATCAAGGTGGCCATCGACCCGACCGGTTTCGGCGGCTCCACGGCCTGTGCAGCCAGCGATCTGCCTCGCGACCGCCAGAACGGCTTCGATTTCGACGGCGTCTCGAGGCGCATTCTCTTCTTCGGCAACTGCCGACCGACCGTCGCGGGCCAGAGGGCAGCGGTCAGCTACCGCTACTGGAACGACCTCACCACCAACCCGGACGGCGAGCCTGACCCCTGCCCTGACAAATGCATCCCTCCTCTGGTCTGCGATGAGGCGCTCGGCGAGTGCGTCTGCCCCAGCGATTGCGGCGCGCCGAGCCCTGGCCCCACGCACATGTGCGAGCCGGCCACTTGTCGCTGGGTCTGCTCGCCCGACTGCAACGGCTGCGGCGCCAACGAGTTCTGCGACACCGGCTCGTGCTCCTGCCAGTGCAACGTGAGCATGACCTGCGGCCCCGGCTTCCGGTTCGACACCGAGACGTGCGCCTGCGTCTGCGACACCTGGGGGCTCGGCTGCCAGGGGAATTTCCAGGTCGACGAAGCGCTCTGCGGCTGCGTCTGCAAACCCGACTGCGGCGGGTGCGCTCCGGGCTTGACCTGCAACCCGTCGCGCTGCGCCTGTGTCGGCGGGCCGAGCTAGCGCGCGCCCTTCGCCGACCGATCAGCCACATCCTCGAACGCCCGGGCCCCATCGGCCCGGGCGTTCTTCGTTCAGGCTCAGGGCCGCCGCGTTCCGTCCTGGAACAGGCGCGCGCGCTGCCGCAGCTGCCGGCGCTTCCGAGACGGCTCGCTGGCACGCTTCTGGTAGCCGCCCTCGCCCAAACACCACACGCCGGCGAGGACGACGATGAGCAACCGAATCAACCAGCTTTCGATTGGCCCGGCATCCGACCGCCAGACCCCGCAGACCGATTTCGGCGCCATGTTCGCCCGCGGGCTCTCGGGCTCGGCTGGGGTGATGGCTGGGGTCGCCTCGGCGATGGTGCCGGGCGGCGCGGTCATCAGCGCCGCGGTGAGCGAGACCGCCGCGATGGGGCGCAGCGCATCCTCCGGCGCGGCCGTCGGCGACCGCGGCCTTCTCGGCCGCGCCGACATCCAGGCCAAGGGCGCCGAGTCGAGCGGCGCCTCGGGTGCCGACAGCCTGCAGCAGCAGCGCGAGATGATGGAGGCCAACCAGCGGTGGACCGCGCAGTACCTCGTGCTGCAGAACCAGATGCAGCAGGAGAGCCGCGAGTTCAACTCCATCAGCAACATCCTCAAGGTCCGGCACGAAGCGGCCAAGACGGCCATCAACAACATCCGCTAACCGCCTTCGAGGGACGGGAGGGAGCCATGGTCGAGAAGATCGCCGCCTCCGTGCCGGCCACCGGGGCCGCGGGACCCGCTTCGGGCGCCGACTTCGCCAAGCAGCTTGCCCAGTCCGCTTCCAAGGGCGGCCCCCAAGCCGGGCCTCCGACCGGCCTGTCCCAAGGGGCGAAGGGGCCCGCGGGCCCAGCGCGACCGGCCGAGGGCTCTCCCGAAGCGCAGGCGCAGCTCCGCGTGGCGCGGCCCGGCGCGAAGGCCGTCCAGCCCGGAGCGAGAGCCGTCCGAACCCAGGCCCCGCGCCCCGTCGAGCGCGGCGGGCTCCGGCAGCCGGCCGCGGCGAAGGCGGCCGAGGCGACAGCGCAAGCCGGTACGCTCTCGCCCTCGGAGCGCCCGGGGGGCGCGCGCATCCTCACCGAGGTGCAACAGGCCCAGGCCCGGCTCGACCAGATCCTCAAGATGGCGGAGTCCGGCCGGACTTTCTCTCCCGCCGAGCTCCTCGCTTTCCAAGCCCACACCTACCGCGCGAGTCAGGAGCTCGAGATGGCGGGCAAGGTCGTCGAGAAGGGCACGAGCGCGGTCAAGCAAACGCTGCAAACGCAGATCTAGCGCGGCGCGGGCCTTCGGGCGCCTTGCCACGCGCGCCTCATGCCCGCCTCCCGGCGCCCCAACCGCGCCCCATGCGGACCGCGGGGCCTCGCGGGCCGATTCGCCCGAGCGCACTCTTTCGGTGACCCCGTGCCTGGTCAGGAGGTCGTGATGAAACGCATCGTCGTCCTCGCGGTTGTCGTGCTGGCGGGCTGCGAGCAGAAGATTCAGCACGACCTCGACGAGACACAGGCCAACGAGATCGAGGCCCTCCTCAACGAGGCCGGCGTCGAGGCGCGCAAGGTGCGAGGCGGAGGCCGGGACGCGAAGTGGGCGATTGCAGTGCCGGCCGACCGCACCACGGCCGCCATCAAGCTCCTCGACGACCACGGCCTGCCGCGCAAACAGGCGCCCGGGTTCGCCGAGGTCTTCGGCACGGGCAGCATGGTGCCTACCGCTACGGAGGAGAGCGCGCTCTTCATCCATGCACTCGCCGGAGAGCTCTCGCAGACCCTCGCCGAGCTCGAAGGCGTCGTCAACGCGCGCGTCCACATCGTCGCGACGCCAGCGAGCGCGCAGAGCGCTCTTCGCAGGGAGACGCAGTCGCGCGCCTCGGTGCTGCTGAAGGCGAAGAACGGAATGGCCCAAGCGATCGAGTCGCGCCGAGGCGAAATCCAGGCACTGGTCGCCGGGAGCGTCGACGGGCTTTCGCCCCAGAGCGTCGCCGTGATGGTTTCAGAGCTGCCGCCCTCCCCTGTGGCGCTCGCCGGCTCGCCTTCGACGCCGACCGCGCGCTGGCCCCTCGTTCTCGCCGCGGTCCTCGTCGCGCTGCTCTCGATTGCGTTGGCGCTGGTTCTCCTGCACTTGCGGCGGCTGCGCCAGCGTATGGGAACCGCAAGGGAGCAGCCGACGCCGCTCGTCGACAGTGGCACCGCTTCGAGGCGGGCGGTCGCCCCCCAGCGCGCTGCTTGAGGCGGGTTTTTGCGCAGCTCGCGCGAGGCGCCCGTTCCTGCAGGGAGCGGTCAGTGACTGCCGCTTCCACCTGAACCGCGATTCGAAGGCCTCTCCTAGAGACCGAGGAACCCATGGCTGAACGCCCACATCGGCAGGCAGCGACGAGCTGCGGAGGGCGCCGCGCTGCCCGGGTCGAGGCCGCCGACCGCAGCGAAGTGGCCCCCTCCGAGGCAGCGACCGAGATCGTCTCGCCCTCGGGTCTCCTCAACGCCCTCGAGCCAGACGAGCAGCGCCTCGTCGTCCTCTGCTGCACGCTCAACGCAAAGGAAGCACCAGAGCTGCTGCAGCTCGCCGAGCCAGGTCGAGCGGGCAGACTCATCGAGGCGGCACAGGCGCTCTCCACGCTCGAGCGGCGCGAGCGCATCGGCATCTTTGCCCGGCAGCTCTCACCCGCCCTCTCGCGCGAGGTCTCGCGCGCCGCGCTCTCCGAGCTGCGCACTTGCTCCCCCTGGCTCGCGGCGCTCGCCTGCCGTTCGCTTCCTTCCGAGGTGCGCGAGCCGCTCCTCTATTTGCCGGAAGTGCGGCGAGCGTGGGAATCGCCCGGCGCTCCCCACGCGGCGCTCGAGAGCTACGCGCGCCGGGTCGCTTCCCGACTGGTCGGCGGCTGAGCATCCCGCCCCGAGCCGCCCCGGTCCCGACCTGGAACAACCGGCGAGGAGCCCGGTCGCCCAGAAGCCCTGAAGTTCCGCGGGCTCGGGCGTCTGTGTGCCGGTGGCACGCCGGCTGAAGGAGGGTTTCCGCGCTTTGCTTCGGAGGTCGCTACGGATGGATCGCTCATCGGTCTCGCCCCTGGATGCTTCGCTGCTGCGCCCCTTCACGCAGGCTTGGTGTGCGCTGCAGCGCTCACCCGCGGTTCGCGCAGCCGGCGCGGACTCGCTGCTACGGACTACGGCCGTCCTCGAAGCGGCGCTCGGTGCTCCGGTCAGCGCCACGGCCCGCCGACTCGAGGCCCCCGTCGATGTACACAGGCTCCCCTCGGGCTGCTGCTACCTGGTCGTCGCGCTCGCGAACACCCGCGAGTACCTGCTCATCGAAGTCGAGGAGGGGCTCGTCGCGGCCCTGGTCGACAGCCTCGCCGGCGGCAGCGGCGCCGCCTTCGCTCCCGGGGCGCTCACCAACGCCGAGGTGGCGAGCTTGAGCTACCTCGCCCTCTGCGCGCTGCGCGCGGTGCGCGAGATACCGGTCATCGAGGAGGCGCTCGCGGCTCGCTTCTCGTGCGTCGCGCGCACGCCCGCCGAAGTCGAGGCGATCTTCGCCCTCGAGCCCGACTGGTGCGGGGTCGACTTCGACCTCTCCTCCGGCGCGGCCGGGGGCTCGGGCCGTCTCCTGATCCCCTCGCGGACTCTCGTGCGCCTCTGCAGGATGAATGAAGCAGCTTGCCTGCCGCTCTCCGACGAGCTGCTGCCCTTGACTCTCCAGGCCTGCCTCATGGCGGGGTCTGCGGAGATCGAGCCCGCCGATCTCGCGCGACTCACCGTCGGCGACGCGCTGCTCCTCTCTGGCCTCGAGCGCAGAGACGAGGGCGCGGCCGGCGCGGCGCGCCTCGCCTTCGACGGCTTCCACCTGAACGGCGAATTGGCCGCTCGCTCTTTCACCTACGCGTCGTATTCCGCCGCCGCCCTTGCCCCGGAGGTGCTCATGTCCGCAGCCATTCCGCCGCCACTGCCGATCCAGATCGAAGTCGAGCTCGCCCGGGTCCGAATCCCTCTGTCTCAACTCGGCCAGCTTCAGCCCGGCGCGGTCCTGGGCCTGGACATGAGCCTGACCGACCCGGTCGTGCTGATGGTCGGCGAGAAGCCCTTCGCCAAGGCCGAGCTCGTTGACATCGGCGGCGAGGTCGGCGCCCGAATCATCGCCCTGCTCTCTTGAAGGAGGCTCTCATGAGCTTTGCCGAATGCCTTCGCGGCGCCCTCCAAGCGCCCCCCCGGGGCAAGCCTCGCAAGCCGATTCTCCAGGCTGCTGTCGGGCTCGCGGGGCTGGTGGCGCTGCCCTTCCTCTCCGGCGCGGTGAGCTTCGCCGGCCAGAGCGCGCGGGTGCTCGCTGCGCTCGCGGGCGCGACGTTCCTCGCCTTCTTCGCGCTGCGCTTCCTCGCGGCCCGACAGCGAACGGTGGCGGCGGCGGCTGCGCTGCGCGTCGTCGCGCGCACGAGCTTGTCGCCCAAGACCGGCATCGCGCTCGTCGACGCCGAGGGACAGCGGCTCGTCCTGGCCTACGGGGACGGCTTCGCGAGCCTGCTGACGAGCAAGCCTGTGCCCGCCGGCGACGAGCTTCCGGAAGGAGGCGCGCGATGAAGCACCTCCTCTCCTTGGCCGTCGTGCTCGCGCCCGTCGGCGCCCTGGCCAAGCCGAAGGCCATCCCCATCCTGCAGTCGTCGGAGGTGATCGACGCCTCGTTCGCCTCGCGGCCTCTGGCGATGATGGCCCTGCTCGCGGCGATGGCGGTCATCCCCTTCGCCATCCTGATGCTCACGAGCTTCTCCAAGGTCGCGGTGGTGCTCTCCATCGCCCGCTCGGCGATGGGCACGCAGCAGATTCCCCCGACGACCGTCCTCACCGGCCTTGCGGTCATCCTCTCGGTGCATGTCATGGCCCCGGTCTTCGAGGAGATGTGGAGTGTAGGCAAGAGCGCGCTCGCCCAGGCACACGACACGGAGGCCGCGCTCGCCGCGGCCACCCTGGCCGCCACGCCTTTGAAGGGCTTCCTGCTCAAGCACGGTCATCTCGAAGACCGGGCGCTCTTTCTCGAGATGGCCCGCGAGCTGCGCGGGGAGGAGCGCGCCGACGAGGTCGGCGCCGAAGACCTCGTCGTCTCGGTGCCCGCCTTCATGGTGAGCGAGCTCAAGGAGGCCTTTCAGATCGGCTTCCTCGTCTTTCTGCCCTTCCTCGTGCTCGACATGGTCATCGCCAACCTGCTGCTGGCGCTCGGCATGCAGTCGCTGTCGCCGACGAGCGTCTCGCTGCCGTTCAAGCTGCTGCTCTTCGTGATGGTCGACGGCTGGACGTTGCTCTCTCAGGGGCTGGTGCTCGGCTACCGCTAGGCCGCTGGTCGAAAGTCGAGAGTCGACAATCGAGAGCCGCGAGGCGGCAGCAGCAGCCCCGGCCAACAAAGGGCCTGCCCTCTCCGGGAAGAACCCGACGGTGCTTCAAGGCCTCTTCTGGCCGCCCCAACCCCGCTGCCGGCTCGTTCTGCCGAACGGCCAGCGCGCGCATCCCGATTGGATTCGGCCGCTTCGATGCGGTCGGTGATCGGAGGACTACCGATGGACGAATCGGCCCTCATCCTCATCGGCCGCGAGGCGCTGCTTCTGATGGTCCTCGCCTCGGCGCCGCCGCTGCTCGCCAGCCTGGTCGCGGGTGCGCTCTTCAGCACCCTGCAGGCCATCACCTCGGTCCAGGAATCGACGCTCGCCGTCGTCCCCAAGCTGATAGCGGCGATCCTCTCGCTCGTCGTCGCCGGGCCCTGGATAGGCGCACAGCTCGGGCGCTTCACCTCCGAGCTCTTCAAGATGCTGCCGGGGGTCGGCCGATGAACCTCGCCGACGTCTTCACCGATGCCGTCGAGCTCATCCGGCCGCACCTGCTCGCGGTCGCGCTCGTGGCCGCCCGCATCGCGCCCGCGACCCTCTTCTGCCCGCTGTTCGGCGGCCAGGCCGCGCCCAACACGGTGCGCCTCTCCCTGTGCCTCGGCCTCTCGCTGCATGCGCACTTCGCCGGCGCGGTGTCGCCGGCGCCGGGCACCGATGCCGATGCCTTCTCGGTCCTCGGGGCGTTCGCGCGAGAGCTGCTCTGCGGGGCCACCATCGCCTTCGTGGCCTCGCTTCCCTTCGACGCGGCGCGGATGGGCGGCCGCTTCCTCGACACCTTCCGCGGCGCCAACGCCGAGGCCTCACTCCCGGCGACCGGCTCACGCGAGGCGGCGACCGGCGACCTGCTCTATCAACTGCTCTGCGCGCTCGTCTTCGCCGGCCCGCTCTACCGCATGATGGCCACCGCGGTCCTCGGCAGCTTCCGGCTCGCCCCCCTCGGCCTGGCTGGCTCGTTGGGCGACACGACTGTTCTGGTCGAGGTGGCGCTCGCCCGGGCGACGAGCGCACTGGCGACCGGCCTCGCCATCGGAGCTCCCGCCGCCGCGGTCGCGCTCCTCGTCGACGCGGGGCTCGGGGTCGCCGCGCGCATCGCTCCCTCGCTCAACCTCGCCTCGCTCGGAGCCCCGGTGAAGCTGCTGCTCGGCGGCTCGGCCATCCTCTTCGCGCTCGGCACGGTATCCAACCGCCTGCTCGCCGAGGCCGCCGAGGCCGCGAACGCTGTCGGCATCCTCAATGCAGCCATCGGTGGGCCAAGATGAGCGCCAAGACCGAACCCCCGTCCCCAAAGCGCCTGCGCGACGCCCGGCAGAAGGGCAACCTCGCCCGCTCGCAGACACTCGCCGCGGCGCTGGCCAGCCTCTGCACCCTCGGCGCGCTGCTGGCGATGGCGCCGGCCGCGGGCGCCTCCCTCTTCGCCTATACCCGCGCGACCCTGCACGACGCGGCGAGCGGCACCCTGTCGGCGAGCACGGCCATCGCCCACGCCTGGGAGGCTTTGGCGGCGGCGAGCTTGCCCGTCCTTCTGGCCGCCACGCTCGGCGCGCTTGCCGGCGCGGGGCTGCAGGTCGGGGTCTTGTTCAACGTCACGGCGGTCGCCCCCAAGCTCGAGAATCTGAGCCTGGCCAAGGGCTTCAAGCGCGTCTTCTCGGTCCGCAGCCTGGTCGAGGCGCTCAAGGCCCTGCTCATCACCGTGGTCATCCTCTGGCTCGCCTACGCCGCGCTGCGCGACGGGCTGCGGGTCGTCGCCGGCCTGCCGCGGCTCGAGGCCTTCACGGCGATGTCCACCGGCTTCGGGCTGGTCCGCGGGCTCGTCGTCAAGGCGCTCGGCGCGGCCATCCTGCTCGGCGGCTTCGACTACCTCTACCAGCGCCACGCCCACCTCAAGGGCCTGATGATGAGCCGGGACGATTTGAAGCAGGAGCACAAGCAGTCCGAAGGCGATCCTCACTTCAAGTCCAAGCGTAAGGCGCTGCACAAGTCGCTGGCCAACGGCACCGCCGCGCGCGGCGTGCAGAAGGCGACTGTGCTCGTCGTCAACCCGACCCATGTCTCGGTCGCCCTGCGCTACGTGCCGAAAGAAGCCGCGGCGCCCACGCTCGTCGCCAAGGGGACCGACGAGGAAGCGGCCAAGCTGCGCTGGCTCGCCCGGCGCCACCGGGTCCCGGTGGTGCGCGACGTGCCGCTCGCCCGCGCCTTGGTGCGCTTCGACGTGGGCGAGGAGGTGCCCGAGGAGCTCTACCAAGCCGCCGCCGTCGTCCTGCGCAAGGTCTTCGAGATGGGCGCGCTGCCTGCCGAGGCCCGCCCGAACAGAAGGAGCGTGCGATGAAGAGTCTCTTCAGCGCCAAGTACGCCGACGTCTACCTGGCCTTGGCCGTCATCGGCATCGTCGGAGCGATGATCGTCCCGCTGCCTCCCTGGCTGCTCGACGCCCTGCTCGCCCTCAACCTCGCCCTGGCCGCGTTGCTGCTCGTCGCCGCGCTCTACGCCAAAGAGGCGCTCAAGGTGGCCGCCTTCCCGACCCTGCTGCTCATCACCACGATGTTTCGCCTCGCGCTCAACATCTCCTCGACCCGGCTGGCGCTGCTCGAAGCGCACGCGGGCGAGGTGATCCAGGCCTTCGGCCAGTTCGTCATCCAGGGCGACTACGTGGTCGGCGCGGTGATCTTCGCGATCATCACCCTGGTGCAGTTCCTGGTGGTCGCCAAGGGCGCCGAACGCGTCGCCGAGGTCGGCGCCCGCTTCACCCTCGACGCGATGCCGGGCAAGCAGATGGCGATCGACGCCGACCTGCGCTCGGG
>DHSB01000131.1:4303-4557 GCA_002408385.1 Myxococcales bacterium UBA5297 | reverse complement strand
AGAACGCCGAGGGCAAGGCCGTCGCGGCCGAGGGCGCAGCCACGGTCGTCGGGTACGCGCGGCACGCCGCGATCGACGGGGAGATCGGCGAAATCACGCTTGCCCCCGCGGCCGTGGCCGCGGGCCTGGCCGCGGGCGCGGCCGGGCTGGCGCTGCTCGGGGACGAGACCGCCGCGGAGGCGCGCGCGACGCTCGAGCTGGGCGGCGCGGCCACCCTCGACGTCGGCGCTGCCGCCGGCACGGTCTGCGCCGGA
>DHSB01000131.1:0-4190 GCA_002408385.1 Myxococcales bacterium UBA5297 | reverse complement strand
GGCACGGTCTGCGCCGGAGACGATGCGCGCCTGAGCGACGCGAGGACTCCGGCCGACGGGTCGGTCACGAGCGCGAAGCTCGCCGCGGGCGTGCCGTTCGTGCTGTACGCCGCGATCGCCGCGGGAGAAGCCGCCGCGGCCGACGACGTGGTGCTCGTGGCCGAGACCGACGGAGCGATGCGTGTTCTCGACGCGACCCTGCGCGTCTCGGACGGGGCCGCCGCCGATCGGACGGCGACCCTGCGTGACGCCGTCGAAGGGGGCGGCAACGCGCTCTCCGACGCCTTCGACTGCGCGACGACCGGCCGCAAGGAACAGACGGGCGCGACCGCGGAGGTAGCGGCGGGAGGCACGCTCGTCCTCTACCGCTCGCACGACGCGATCGCCGGCGAGCTGTTGGTCACCTTGGTCCGCGAGGCCTGATCCGCACAGTCGTCTCATTCTCCCATAGCTCGCAGTACCCACATCACACCGAGGAGTAGTGATGGCCCAGCACCCTTTCAGCCCCGACGTCGAGCGGACCGCAATCGCCCTGGCCTACCGGCCCGACGGCCTCATCGCCGACCGCGTCCTGCCCCGCTCTCGCGTCGGCCGCCGGCAGTTCACCTACACCGAGCACGACCGGCAGTCGCTCACTCTCATCCCGAACACCCGCATCGGCCGCAAGAGCGCCGCCGAGCAGATCGAGTTCGGCTCCAGGGAAATCGAGGCGCGGGCGAAGAGCTACGGGCTCTCCTGCGTCATCCCGAACGACGACGAGCAGAACGCCCCGCCCAACAACCGGCCCTCCGACAACGCGGTGACCGCCCTGCTCGACCTCATCGCGCTCGACCGCGAGCGCCGGGTGGCGAATCTGGTGTTCGGGGCGGCGACCTACGGCACCAACACCGGCACGCCGAACACCAAGTGGTCGACTGCCGCGACCTCGAAGCCCATCACCGACCTGATGAGCGCGCGCGACGCGTGCGTGAAGAAGCCGAACAAGCTCGTCTTGGGCAAGTCGGTCTGGGCGACGCTCTCGACGCATCCGAAGGTGGTCGAGGCGGTGCGCGGCATCACCGAGAACGGCGTCGTCTCGCCCGAGCAGATCGCGCAGATGCTCGGCATCTCCGAGGTCATCGTGGGCGAGAGCTGGGCGGACTCGGCCCCGAAGGGCAAGACCAGCGTGCGCGCTGACCTCTGGGGCAAGCACGCCGCGTTCCTGCACGTGGCCGCCGACCCCACCGTCAAGGGCGGCGCCCCCACCTTCGGCCTGACGGCCGAATACAAGGGCCGCCGCGTGCTCAATCGGCCGGTGACCATCGGCTTGGACGATGGCGTCGAGTACCTGGTCGGCGAGGACGTGGCCGAGCTGATCATCGCGCCGGACCTCGGCTACCTGCTCACCGACGTCATCGCCTAGCCAACAAGAGGCAGCCGGACCCGGAACACCCACGAAGCACTAGGAGCACTCATGAAAAGCAAAGCACTCATCGCTGTCTTGCTCGCCTCGTTCGTCGCGCCGGGATGCGCGGCCATCACTCCGGTCGAGGACAACCTGCTCGGCTGCGTCACCAACCTCGCAGCGGAGGAGGTCGGCCGCCTGGCGCCGCAGGTGCGCGAGGTGTTGCGCAACCAGGGCGAGGGCTGGGACTGGCGCGGGCAGCTCACCGAGCTCGCGCTCGGCAACGGGCTGGAGGCCGTGCGCTGCATCGTCGCCTCGCTCGCCGTCGAGGCGATGGCGCAGGTGACGACGACAAAGAGCGCGGGGGCGATGGCCAACAAGGCCTACCTGGCGCAACAGGACCTGGTCGCCGAGCGCGCGCGGGTCTGGCTCGACGAGACTTCCAAGGAGAGACCCGACGCATGCCCTGTTGCTCGCTCAAAGAGCTCGTCGACCACTGCGGTGCCGCCGAGTTGCGACGCGTCCACCGACTGCAGATGCAGAGCGAGTCGGCCCTCGTCAAGCTCATCGCCTGCGACGTCACGATGATCTTGACGACGGCGACCAGGCCGCTTCGCGCGCAACAGGACCTGGTCGCCGAGCGCGCGCATGTGACCTCACCGGAGTGACCCGCCCCATGGCCTATTGCACGTTCCAAGACCTCGTCATCCGCTACGGCGCCGCCGAGCTGAACGCGGCCGCCGACCGTGACGGCGACGGCCAGGCCGACGAGGAGATCGTCAGCGCAGCCTGCGAGGACGCCGCGGCCGAAATCGACGCGCGCATCGCGCGCCGCTACCGGTTGCCGCTCGAGCAGGTGCCGACCATCGTCAAGCTCATCGCCTGCGACATCGCGCGATATCGGCTCTTGGCGGACAGGCCACACGAGCAGGCCATCGAGCGCTACAAGGGCGCGGTCGGTCTGCTCGACGCCATCGCCGCTGGCACTCTGACCCTGGCTACGGGCGCGCTCGAGCCGGCTGCGGCCCCGGGCGACCTCGGCATCGCGGCCGAGCCAAGTCTCTTCCCGCCGGCGGTAAAGGCGGCGTTCACTGGAGGGCTGCGATGAGCGCGCTCGCTGAGCTGATGGCCTCCATCGTCGAGAGCGTGAAGGCGACGCTCCAACCCGACGGCACCCGCGGTGTCGACGTCAAGCCGCTCCACTGCCCGATGGAGCTCGCGGAGCTCTCGCGGCACTTCACCGCCGTGCCGTCAGTCGTGGTGACGATGCCCGAGATCAAGACCGGCCGGCCCGAGGGCGGTGTGGTGGTCGCCGACGTGGCGGTCGCCATCTACATCCTGACGGCCGGCATCAACCCGTTGGTCCGCAACGACGCCGCGCTCGCCATCGTGGAGGCGCTGCTGCGCGTCGCGACCAGCTCGCGCTGGGGCGCGCCGGGAGTGCGGCCCGCGAGCGATGCGTCGGCGCGAGTCATCTTCGCCGACGAGCTCGACCGGAAGGCCGCGGCCATCTGGGAGCTGTCCTTCGAGCTGCAGGTCGACCTGCCCCCGGCCGCCGGGCTCAACATCACCCCCTTCGACGGCGCCTCCGTGGAGCTCGAGCCTGTGACAGGCGTCGACCTGGGCGCGCTGGGGATCGCCTGATGAAGACCGTGTTCGTGAAGCCGAACGGCAAGACCGTCATCGACCCGAAGACCGGCCAGAAGCTGCCCGAAGCCGGGGCGCGCGTCGAGCGCAGCGTCTTCTGGCGCCGGCGCTTGGCGGCTGCGGACGTGGTCGAGGCCACTCCGCCCGCGCCGAAGAAGCCCAAGACCACCGAGCCCGAGGAGCACAAGTAAGCCATGTCCCTCTCCTTCGACCAGATCCCCAACCAAATCCCGCAGGGCGGCTACTACACCGAGATCCACTCGACCGGCGCAGGCGTCGGAGTCGGGACGCACAAGGCGCTGCTCGTGGTGCCCAAGCGCGCGACCGGGACGCTGTCGGCCACGGTGCCCCAGAAGGTCATCTCCGCCTCCGAGGCCGACCGGCTCTGCGGCGCCGGCTCGCTCGGCGCCGAGATGATTCGCCGCTTCATGACGGCCGCGCCGGCGGTCGAAGTCTGGGCGATCGCTTTTGCCGGCACGACCCCGGCGACCTGCACTGCCACCGTCACTTCGGCGGACGCCAAGGCTGGGACCATCGCGCTCTACATCGGCGGCGAGCGGGTGGCGGTGCCGGTGACCGCGGGGATGGCAGCGGCGGACATCGCGGCGGCCATCGTCACGGCCGTGACCGACAAGAATCTCTTCGTCTCGGCGACCGCTGCCCTCGGGGTCGTCACCCTGACCGCGCTCGACTCGGGGACCATCGGCAACACGCTGCTGGCGCAGCTCGACTTGTTCGACGGCGACCAGCGAGCCGAACCCGGTGGCGTGAGCGTCACCTTCTCGGCGAGCGGGGTCTTCGCCAATGGCGCCGGGGCCTTCGACGCAGAGGACATCGTCGAGGCCATCGCGGGCAAGCCCTTCGACACCATCGTCTGGCCGGACACGGTCGCGGCGAACCTCACCGAGTGGGCAGAGGAGCTGCTGCGCCGGTTCGGGCCCGAGGTCGAGCAGGACGGGATGCTCTTCGCGGCGGTGGCCGGCAACGTGGCGGCGGCGACGACCGCGGCCTCGACGCTCAACAGCCCGTTCATCTGCCTCATGGGAACGAGCGACTCGCCGACGCCGCCCTGCCTCTGGGCGAGCGCGCTGGCCGCCGCCGACGCGGCCGAGCCGGACCCGGCGCGCCCCCGGCGGACTCTGCCGCTGCGCGAGGTGCG
>DHSB01000139.1:1353-3396 GCA_002408385.1 Myxococcales bacterium UBA5297 | reverse complement strand
GGCGCCGGGTGCGCCGCGGTCGCGATGGGCGGCTGGTGCGCCTCGCGCCCGCCGGCCTTCTCGGGCGCCTCGGGCAGCCGGGCGAGCCGGTCGAGGCCGAGCACCTCGCGCAGGCCGACCAGTCGGCTGAGGGGATTTTCCTGACCGAGCCAGTCCCTGAAGGACGGGTTGTGCGCCTCGCGCTCGCGAAAGGCCTCCATCGCGAGCATCGTCCGCCAGTCGCCGTCTCCGACGACCGCGCGGCGGCCGCCCTGGTCGATGACCCGGCCGATGAGCTTGACCACCTGCGTCTTCGGGTTGGTCGGATAGCCCGTCGAGCGCACCAGCACCGGCGTACGCTCCTGGGCCCGCGTCGCGACCTCCTCTATCTGCCGCCCGAGCTTGCCGCCCTGCGCGGCGGCGTTGCAGAGGCCGACGAGGTGTTCGCCGAGGACTTGCCCGTCGGGCCCGAGGACCTCGACCTCCACGAACCGTCCCTGCGCCCGGGCCCGGAAGGCGTGGCCGCTCTCGAGCTCGATGGACGAGCGCTCGATGGCGCGGGCGAGGACGCTGGCGAGCCCGGGCTCGTCGTCGGGTGGCCGCGTGCGGAAGGAGGAGACGAAGTCGTTCCAGCGCTGCTCGGTCGCGGTGAGGTCCGCGCCCTCGGCCGGCATCGCGATCGCCTCCTCGTCGTCCGGTTTTCCCGTCGGGCCCGCCTCGGGCAGCCGCCCGGTGCGCTGGGCGTGCTCGCGAATGGCGCGGCCCTTGTCGAGGACGTCGCGGGTGCGCAGGCCCGCCCAGCCGGCGAGGTCGGCGGGCCGGAAGGGAAAGAGCGGGTGTTTGATGGGGTCGTCGGGCACGTCGTAGAAGGGCGAGTCGAGCTGCTCGTAGAGGTAGCGAAGCCGCGCGATGACGAGCTGGCGGACCTCCTCGGGCAAACGGTTGCTGTCGAGGACCATCGGCTCGGGGTCGCGCTCGAGCCGGTCGCGGGTCGAGCCGCGCAGCGACGGGCTGAGCGCGTCGTAGTAGTCGGCCAGGCAGCTCACCACGAAGATCGACGAGGGGATGCGGTCGGCCAGGGCGCACAGCGTGCTCATCGCGGCCTGGAACCTCTCGCGCATCCTCTCGCCCTGGAACATGTCTTCGAGCTGGTCGACGCAGACCACCAGCGCCGCGCCCTGCGAGGTCCACATCGCCCGCGCGAGCTGCTCGACCATGCGCTGCGGGTCGTCGTCGTGGAGCCGCGGGACGAGGCCGCCGATGAGCGAGCGGCCGTAGGCGTCGAGCTCCTCGCAGCGCAGCCAGGACTGGACCCGCTTGTCGATGCGCGGGTCGCCCCGCTGCAGGTAGAGCAGCGCGCGCACGAGGTCGACGTCGAGCGGGGCGAAGCGCGGCTCGCCGCCGATGAGGGCGTCGGCCAGCTCGGCGACGCGCGTGGAGAGGTCGGGGCATCCGGCGGCCTCGAGCAGCAGCGCCTCGGCGTCTTCGGGCATCCCGTCCGACTGGAGCAGCGCGGTCGACAGCCGCATCAACCCCGAGATGCCGCTGCCGTCGCGGTAGGGCTGGCCGAGCGAGAGGACCAGGTTGTCGAGCAGGTACTGGTCATAGCGCTCGGTAAAGGTCGTCATCTGCAGGTAGCCGAAGTACCCGAGGCCGGACTCGTGGATTTGGCGGCGAAAGGCGCGCATCAGGTGCGTCTTGCCGCTGCCGGCCTCGCCCTTGAGCAGCAGGATGTGGCCCGAGGCAAGCCCGGGCGGGGTCGTGGCGCGATGCAGCAGGCGCGCGAAGACCGACCGGGCGTTGGCGTGGATGGCCTCTACGTCGAAGGGGTCGTCGCGGAAGATCTCGTGGCGGTGGCAGACCGAGCCGAAGACCTCGGGCAGGGCCTTGTCGCAGAAGGCCTCGAAGCGGGAGTCGTGCGCGTTCATGGTGGCACCTAGAGTCGGACGAAGTGGAAGGTGGCGTGGTCGTGGCGGGTCTCGGAGGCGGCGACCAGGGACGGGTCCATCGCGTCCACCAGGTCGGCGCGGCTCAGGTGGAGCTGGCCCAGGCGGTTCGCCTCCA
>DHSB01000139.1:0-1217 GCA_002408385.1 Myxococcales bacterium UBA5297 | reverse complement strand
CTCCAGCAGCCGGCGCTTGAACTCGAGCTCGTCCATGCTCGTGAGCGCGGCGAAGCGACGGAAGACGGCGCAGATGAAGACCTTGCTGTCGCCGAACCGCTCCGACGGCGCGCAGGCGCGCGCGGCCTCCAGGACGTTGCCGACGAAGTCCTCGGCAGGCTTCGGGGCGAGCGCCTCAGGGGGCTGCGGCTGCGGCGCGAAGAGGCGGCGCACCGCCGCGCTTCGCAGCGCCGCCGCGTCCCGGCCCGGCGTGTCGAGCGCCGCCGCGGCGAGCACCTCGACGGCCTTGTCCGGTCGCAGGCCGTCGACCCCTGCGAGCCTGCCGAGCAGAACCCCCTGCGCGGCGGCGCGGGTGAAAGGCCGGCCGGGTTCGAGGCCGAGCGCCTTCCACGCCAGAGCATCGCGCAAGCGCCCGGTCGTCCAGCTCCTCTCGCGGTCGAGCCCGTAGCGTTCGGCGACGATGGCCGCGCGCAGCCCGTCGGCGGTGGCGACGGTCTCGGCGCGGGCGCCGAGCGCCCGGGCGGCGAGCAGCCCCTGGGTCTTCGTCCACGACGGCCTGGCGGTCTCGGAGACGCCGAGCAGCTCGGCGGCGGCCCTTCGGCCCTCGTCGGTCAGCGTCGCTCGCGCCCTCCCGGTGCGCACGACGAGCGCGCGCGCGGCGAGCGCCTCGAGGCCGGCGTCCACCACCTCCGGCGCGCCGGCGCCCTCGGACGGGAGCAGGGGCGCGAGCGCGGCACAGAGCTGCCGCGGGTTCGAGCCGCGGCTCGAGAACAGGCGCGCCAGCAGGAGAAGCTCGAGGGCCTTCTTCATGGTTCAGCCTCCTCTTCGATCAGGGTGACGATGGTTTGCAGGGTCGCCTCCAGGCGGTCGACAGCGTCGGAGGCGAGCACCCGCGTGACGATGAAGCCGGCGCGCTGCAACGCGAGGTCCTTGCGCCTGTCGCGCCGGTAGGCCTCGGGGTCGTTGAAGTGGAAGTAGCCGTCGATCTCGACGGCGACGGGCGGGGCGTGACAGAGCAGATCGACCTCGCACTGCCTCGAGCCGGTCTGCACCCGGCCGTTCAGCTCGAAGCGGCCGGCGGTCGCCGGGTGCGCCTCGAGCCGCGCGAACAGGAAGGCCTCCGCCGCGCTCCGGGCGCGCTGCTCGTCGCCGGCGGCGACCGCGTCGCGAAGGGCGGAGGCGAGCAAGGCCAGGTCGCGGCCCGCGCCGTGGCGTGC
>DHSB01000055.1:784-21261 GCA_002408385.1 Myxococcales bacterium UBA5297 | reverse complement strand
CAGCGCCCGGCCCTGCCGCACACTTTGGCGGCCGGCGCTTCGACCGAGTTCAAGGCGACCTACCGGCCGACCGACACCGGAGAGGACACCGGCAGCATCGCCCTGCAGACCGCACAGCTCTCGGCCCCTTACGTGATCACCCTGGCCGGCCGCGGCGCGACCACTGCGATTCAAACCGACGTCTTTGCCCAGGACGCGCAGCCCAAGGTCGACGTGCTGCTCATCGTCGATGATAGTTGCTCGATGTACAACAAGCAGATCTCGTTGGGGCACAACTTCCAGTCGTTCATCCGCTTCGCCATCAGCCAGCAGGTCGACTACCACATCGCGGTCACGACCACTTCGATCGACACCGCCCACGGCGGCTCGAACAACAACGGGGGCAGCGATCCGGACGAGTACGGGCGCTTCGTCCCCATCAGCGGAGGCAATCCCCGAGTGATCTCGGCGACGACTCCAAACAAGGAACAGGTCTTCGCTCAAAACGTAAACGTCGGAACGGACGGCAACTACGACGAGATGCTCATTCGTCCGGGCTATCTCGCGTTGAGCAACCCCCTGATCCAATCGCACAACGCGGGCTTCCTGCGCGACGAGGCGAACCTGGCGGTCATCGTCGTCTCCGATGCCGCGGACCACGACGCGACGCCGCTCGCCTTCTATCAGAATTTCTACCTAAATATCAAGGGCTTCAAGCGCCAGAACATGTTCAGCTTCTCGGGCATCATCCCCACCCAGCCCTCGACTCCCGCCGGCAACTGCGACTACGACGAGTCGACCGCGGGCCAGTCGATGCGCGTCAAGGAGCTCATCGCCCGAACCGCTGGGGTCTACGACGACATCTGTACCCCAGACTGGTCGCGAACCTTGGAGAAGCTCGGCCAGACCGCCTTCGGGTACCGAACCCGCTTCTTCCTCTCCAACGTGCCCGACATGACCATCGAGCCCGACCCGATCGTCGTCGAGGTTGACGGCCAGCCCTATCCGGCTATCGGGCCGTATGGCGACACGCGCTGGACCTACAACTCGAGCGCCAACGCGATTGACTTCGAGCCGCTCGCGGTCCCAGAGCCGGGCTCGACGCTGACCATCTCCTACCACGTCGCATGTCTGTAGAGCGAAAGGGCGAGCGCAACCGATGTCCGCTCGCGCTCGGACTGCCAGGCGTGGGGGCCGTCCGTGCAGTTCCATTCCGCTCGAAGCCGTGTAGACTGGCTGCCTTTGTCGTGGAACAGATGCTTTTCGCGCCGCCTATCAGGCGCACGGAGCAGGTGCGATGACGAGACCGCTTGTTGGTGTTCTTGCCCTGACCCTGACGGCATTGCTACTGCCTGAGACTTCAGCCGCGCAGACGCTCTATGTGGTCTCGCCCCCGGCCCCCGGGGTTGCGCCGACCTACACCGGGTGGCGCACTCTCACCTTCAGCTCCACCGATGACGGGAACGCGAGCGTGACGCTGCCGTTCTCCTTCACCTTCTACGGGGTGAACTACTCGACGGTCGGCCTCAACACCAACGGCCTCATCCTCTTCACCCCGTCGCAGTGCGGAAGTTGCTACTCGAATACCTCACTGCCTAACTCGAACACTCCCAACAACCTCATCGCTTATTGGTGGGACGACATGAAGGTGCCCTCCACGGCTCGCGCCGAGTGGACGACCTCGGGTGTGGCGCCGGATCAGGTCTTCTCGCTCAGACTGCAGAATTGGGAGAGTTATAGCGGGGCAATTACGCGCAACGTGCAGGTGGACCTGCACGAGCGAAGCGGCGCCATCGTCGTCTACTACGGCTCGATCTCCAGCGGCACCTCGGGCAGCGCGACGGTGGGCATCGAGGACGCGGCGGGCGCGAGCGCCATCACCGCGCTTTCGTGCAGCCCGAACTGCACGGCGAGCCATTGGCCAGCCAACCAGTACCTGGTCATCTCCCCGGCGATCGATCCGGACCTGATGGTCCTCGACGTCAGCAGCTCGGCCCTCAACCCGGTGGACATCAACGGCCAGCCCGGGTTCGAGCTCGACGTGATGACCACCATCAAGAACCAGGGCCAGAACCCGGCCACCGGGTTTCTTTTCGACATCTACCTGTCGAACGACGCGATTATCAACCCGGCCACCGACACGCTGCTTGCCCAGCACACGACCCCCGAGACTCTCGCGGGCCGTTCCCAGGCGACCTTCAGCGAGTCGGGGGTCCGGTTCGTCAGGCCGCAGGGCTCGGGCAACTTCTACATTGGCGTCCTCGTCGACCCGACCAATGCTGTCGACGAGGCGATCGAAACGAACAACGCGGGGGTGAGCGCCCCCTACATGATCGGCGTCGAGCTTTCGGGCGACATCTCCGGCCCGAGCGCGGGCGGCCCGGGCGATATCGTCGACCTTCGGGTAATCATTCGAAACCAGGGGACCGATCCGACCGCCACGCTCAATCCGAACGGGTTCAATTATGATGTTTATCTGTCCCCGGATGCGGTCCTTGATCGCTCAAGCGACACTAGGTTTCCAGGGTTTCCCCGGCGTGTCGACACTTTGGGCGGAGGTGAAACGCTCGACATGATAGTGCCGGCGGCGCTCCCTGCCGTGCCCGACGGCCCTTATTACTACATCATCGACATCGACCCGCCCACCCAGCAGTTCCCCAATGGCGAGGTGAGCGAAACGACCGAGACGAACAACAGCAAGGCCTCCTCGGCAACGGTGACCTTGTCGGCGGCCGACCTTGTTGTCGAGAACATCCAGGTCTTGTCGCCCCTGCCGCCGCATGCGCCCACGACAAATGCATACTTCGGCGAGCAGGTGCGGGTCACGTTCGACTTGACGAACTCCGGGGGGGCCAACGCTACCGACTTCTTTATTTCGGTGGTGCTCTCGGACAATGCGGTGATCACCACGCACGACCTCGACATGTCGGCTGGTGTTCCGGAACTAAGCGGCCTGACGTTTACGGGCGACCAGCAGCAGCACTTCGAGGTCGACATTACCGTGCCGTTGACCCGGCCGAATGGCTCTCCGTTCAGGGATGGCGCCTATTACATCGGCGTCATCGTAGATCCGTCCAACCGCGTCGGCGAGAGCAACGAGACCAACAACCTGAACCGTGCCGAAAACGAGATCCTGATTCGCCAGCCGGCGATGGACCTGACCCCGGTTCGAGTCGAAGCCCCTGCCGCTGCCGCGGCTGGCGAGCGGATGCCGATATTCCACGTCATTCGCAACATCGGCAATCGCGGCACCGACACCACCGGCCCGTCGAAGTACCGCTTCGTGCTCTCCTCGAATGACATCATTTCGGTCGAGGACATTCCCCTCGAGATCTTGGTCGACGGGGTGCCGGTTCTCGACGGAGAGCTGGTCATTGGAATTGGCGAGCAGAGGGTCGCCACCGATCTCGTGCAGATCCCCTCGGACGTCTCCCCCGGCACTTATTACGTCGGCCTGGTCGTCGATCCGATGCAGGAGATACTCGAGCTCGATGAGTCGAACAATGCAATCGGCTCGCTCGGTGTCGTCGAGATCGCGCCTTCGAGCCTCGATGTCGTTACCAGCACCCTGCCCGACGCGATGATCGGCGCCGAGTACCTTCAGCAGCTCGTGGCGGTGGGCGGTTACGGGTCGTATGCTTGGTCAGTAGAGCCGGGGCAGGGAGAGCTGCCCGCGGGCCTGCAGTTGAGTGAGACAGGGGTCCTCTCGGGCAAGCCGACCGAGCAGGGCGTAGCGGTCTTTACGGTACGGGTGACCTCGGACCAGCGCAGCGTGCTGTCGCGAATGGTCCTGCGCACGGTGCCGCCTTCTGGGGCGCTCGGGATTCTCTCGTCGCTACTCCCGAGCGCGGTCAAGGGCATCAACTACAGCGTCGACCTGGTCGCCGTCGGTGGTGTGGCCCCGTACTCCTGGGTCCTCGAGGCGGGCGAGCCGCCCCTGGGCCTCGGGCTCTCGCCCGATGGAACGATCTCCGGCAAGCTCGCCAAGAGCTATGCCGAGCCGGTGAGCTTCAGGGTTTCGCTCATCGACGACCAGGGCAACCAGGCGGCTGCCGACCTCTCGATGCGTGCAGTCGAGCCCGGCGCGCTCTTCATCGGTACGGTCAAGTTGGCCGAGGCGATGACGGGGATCTCCTACGTGCAGCAGCTCCAGCCGATGGACAGCGCGCTCGTCTGGAGGATCCGCAGCGGCTCCCTGCCCGACGGCCTCAAGCTCGCCAACGGCGCCATCACCGGCGTGCCCGCCGAGGTCGGCCTCTTCCCGCTGCGGCTCGAGGTTTCGAACGCCGAGGGACGCAGCGACGCGGCGGACTTCATCCTCACCGTGCTCTCGCGACCTGCGAGCTTCACCCCGGTCGCCATCCCGGAGGCGCGGCCGGGCGAGAGCTACTTCCTCGACCTATCGGCCGGCGCCAAGCCGCATTCGAGCTTCGCGCTCTACAGCGGCATGTTGCCGCCGGGGCTGACGCTCAATGTCGCCGGGCGCGTCACCGGCAGCGTGAGCGCCGAGGCCACCCCTGGCTCCTACGACTTCGTCGCGGAGATCACCGAGGAGACCGGGCCCGTGCTTCTCGTCCCCTTGACCATCCGGGTTCTTCCGAGGCCTGTCGCCATCGACACCGAGACGGGCGGCTGCTCGACCGGTGGTCCGGGCCTCGTGCCCATCGCGTTGCTGTTGGCGCTGCTCGCGCCGCTCGGGTTGCGGCGTCGTGGACCGGGACGGCGCGCGGCGCTCGGGCTCGTCGCGGCGCTCGCCCTGGGCCTGCCCGCTGAGGCCCTCGCCCGCTATGACCTGACCAGTTATTCCCAGGTCCCTTTCTCGCCCATCGTCGGCACCCCCCTCGACATCCCGTCGGCCAGCTCGCAGACGACGGTGACGCTGCCCTTCCCGATCCGGTTCTGGAATACGACCTACAACGCGCTCAACATCGGATGCCGCGGGTACATCGCCTTTGGCAGCGGCAACGCTTCCAACCCGACGAGCTGGGGCATTCCAAGCACGGCAGCGTCCTACCCGCTGATCGCGCCGTGGTGGGGCAAATGGGACTGCAACCCGGGAGCCGTCACCTATGAAGTCAGCGGCGTCGCCCCGTATCGCTCGATAACCTTCCAGTGGGCGAACGTCTGGTACGAGCCCGATTCGACCGCCAAGTCGCTGCACGGCGCGACCTTCCAAGCCCGGATCTCCGAGACTACCGGGACCATCGACTTCCTCTACGGTCCCTCGAACCACGGGCTCTATGGCGACAACGCGACCAGCTTCCCCGCGGACATCAAGGCGGCCGTGGGCATCCAGGCCAACGCGACCCTGGGCATGGCCGGGCGGCCCTGCACCGCGGCCCAGGCGACGGGCGGGGTCTCGCAGGCCAAGTGCGAGCCGCAAGACTACGAGCCCAACACCATCCTCTCGTTCCGCCAGCCACCCGACCTGTCGATGCTGCGCGTCTATGCCGAAGAGACCGGCTTTGCCGGCGTGCCGATGCGCATGGGCGCCTCGATCAAGAACATCGGCGGACAAGACGTCGGCGGGATCGCGGTCCGGTTCTACCTGTCTGCGGACGGCAACCTTGACACCAGCGTCGACGCCGAGCTCGGCACCTCGCGGCAGATTACGCTGGCCGTCAACCAGCGCCGCGACGTGGTGATCGCGCCCACGCTGCCTTTGGCGCTGGCGACCGGCGACTACTATCTGTTCGCTAAGATCGATCCGGACGGCCGCATCAACGAAGACAACGAGAACAACAACGTGGGCCCCGCGGGCGGGCACCGGTTCAGCCTCGGCCAGCCGACTCCCGACCTCGTTCCCGGACCGGTAGCGGTGCCCGCAACGGCGCGGGCGGGCGAGTCGATTACTGTGGCTCACAGCATCCATAACGTTGGCAACGCGCTTGCCGGCCCCTGCGCGAGTGACACGCAGTGCGCTGGCGCGGTCTGCAACGACGGCCGCTGTCGCAGCCCGTGCGCCGAACAGTCCGAATGCCCCGACGGCTTTAGCTGCAAGGAGGCGGACGGCATCTGTGAGCCGGCTGCCTGCGCGGGCGATGACGGTTGTCCGGCCGGCGAGAAATGCCAGGGCGGCGCCTGCAAGCGCCCGAGCATTCGCTATGCGCTCTTCCTCTCGGACAATCCGGTCATCAGCCTCGCCGACACCGCGCTGACCGGGGTCGAGGGGCTCGAGCTGGCCGAGGGGCTCGGGGCTTTCGAGGTGAATTCGGCAGAGGACGAGGTGACCCTTCCCGCCCCGCTGCCTCCCGGCGATTACTACATCGGGCTGGTGGTCGACCCCGAGGGCGCCGTTTCCGAGATCAGCGACGTGAACAACGCCACGACCTCGGCAGCGAAGATCACCGTCGTCTCCGACGAGCTGCAGTTCGTCACCTCCGCGCTGCCCGAGGCCTATGCGCAGTCGCCCTACGGCGTGCACCTCGAGGCCTCCGGTGGGAGCGGCTCGTACGAATACGCCCTTGTCTCCGGCAGCCTGCCGTCGGGCCTGCGCCTTTCGCTCGCCGGCGACATCACCGGGGTGGCCGCCCGCGAAGCCGACGAGCCGGATTCCTTCGAGATTGAGGTGGCGTCCGCGGGCAAGACCGCCCGCGCGACCTTCAGCATCCAGGTCAACCCGTCGGACGTGCCGCTGAGGGTCCTCACCGAGCAATTGCCGGCCGCTGAGTTTGGGCGCCCGTACTCGGTGCGGCTGTCGGCTGTCGGGGGGCGCGCGCCCTACCAGTGGTCGCTCTCGGAGGGCGCGCTGCTTCCGCCGGGGCTCGTGCTCGCGCCCGACGGCGTCATCGAGGGTGTGCCCACCCTCGACAAGCCTGCCGAAGAGCCCGAGTTTTCCTTCCAGGTCGAGGTCTTGGACCATGAGGGGACGGCCGCGGCAAAGCCGCTCAGTCTCAAGGTCGTCTCTCCCGAGCGCCTACAAATCAGCACCGCGAGCTTGCCGGACGCCGAGCTGAGCAAGCCGTACGTCTTCCCACTCTACGTTGCCGGTGGTCGCCCGCCGTACGTCTGGAACATCGTCGAGGCACGCCTGCTGCCGACCCATCCGATGGATGAGGTCGAGCAGAAGGCGCAGGTCGGCTTGAAGCTGATCACCGACAAGAGCGGAACGCGGCTGAGCGGAATCCCGAACGTCGCCGGCACCTGGGTGATGACCTTGAAGGTGCAGGACACCAGCGGCGCCGAGGACAACGCGACCTTCTCGTTGGCAGTCCGCTACGACGAAGGGCTCGAGATCGAGACCCGGGGGCTTCCCGACGCCATCGTCGGAAAGACCTACTATGCCCGGCTGTTCGCCCGGGGTGGGGATGCCGAGGACATCAAGTGGTCGGTCATCTGCATGCCGGTGCTCAACGACAAGGGTGAGCTGGCGAGCTGCCGCGACGGGTTGCCCGCTGGCTTCACGCTGAGCGAGGACGGCACCATTTCGGCGACCGAGCCGGTCGTCGGGCCGGAGGCAGACGAGCAGGGGCACCGGGCACCCCGGACCGCCTACAGCATCCTCGTCGAGGCGCGCGACGAGAAGAACCGCAGCGCGGTGCGCGGCCTGTCGATCACCATTCGCATCGACGAGCCGCTCTACGCGCCGCCGGCCGAAGGCTGCGGTTGCGGCTCGGTGGGGGCGGGCGCCGCGCCGACCGTGCTGCTTGCGCTGACAGGGGTTCTCGGCTTGCTGCGGCGGCGGCGCAGCTAGGTGCGTTTCTGGTGCAGATGCCCAGGCGTCTCGCTGCTGTGGTGAGGCGCCCAAGATGCGGAGCAACGATGGCTGAGCGCAAGAGCTGGAGCATCAGGTTCCTTATGCAGGTAGTCGCCGCGGCGGTGGCGCCGACGGTCCTTCTCGGGTGCGGCAAGGACGAGCCGGAGATCATCGAACGCTGTGCGCACGCCGCCTGCCCCGAGAGCCTCGAATGCGACCCTGGGGACGGGGTCTGCAAGTGCGGCGGCCAGGGGGGCGCCATCTGCGGCGGCAGCGGAACCTGCAAGGAAGGTGTCTGCGTCTACGCCTGCAGCGGTGTCGAGTGCTCCGGGGGCACCACGCTCGATCCCTACGATTGCACCTGCAAGTGCGGCGGCCAGGGCGGTCCGGTCTGCGCGGACTCGCAAATATGCGACCCGGCGACTCGGAGCTGTTTCGTGGCAGGCGCTTGCGAGTCGGTGGCCTGTGCGGCCGCGATGGTCTGCGATCCGGCAGACGGCAAGTGCAAGTGCGACGGCGTCGAGTGTGCGGGCGGCGAGTCGTGCGTCGAGGGGGCTTGCGCGGTCGATCGCTGTGCGGGCGTCAACTGCACCGGCGGGACTTCGTGTAATCCGGAGGACGGCAAGTGTCACTGTGGCGGCGCAGAGGGTCAGATCTGCAGCTTCGGCGAGACCTGCGAGTGTCCCGGGAGCGCGCCGGCTTGTGTCGAGGCGGAGAAGCGCTGCACGCCGTCGACCAAGTGCATCAACGTCCACTGCACCGGCGGCACCACCTGTGATCCCGCCGATGGCAAGTGTCGCTGCGGGGGCCCGGGGGGCCCGGTCTGTGCGTTCGGTCAGAGCTGCGACGTGATGGCCGGCGCCTGCCTCGGCGGCGACCGCTGTGCCGGGGTCGAATGCTCGGGCGGCCTCGAGTGCGATCCCGAGGACGGGGTCTGCAAGTGCGGCGGGCTCAACGGCGAGGTCTGCGGTGAGAACGAGGCTTGCGCACGGCTGGCCTCTGGCGGTGGCGAGTGCGTCCGGCCTTGCGATCCGCGCCAGCAGGGCTGCCCCGAAGAGCAAGGGTGCTATTTCGACATCTATTCCCAGCTCTCTTACTGCCAGGTGCCGGGCAAGGATCTAGACGAGGGGCAGTCGCCGAAGACCGAGGGGATGGGCTGCTTCGGCGCCTCGGACTGTGCGATCGGCTTCCATTGTCAGCAGGAGCCTTTCCAGCCCGGCAAGTGTCGGCGTTACTGCAGCGTGCCCGACGGAGCGAGCGGGTGCCCGCAGATTCCCGAAGCCCAAGTGTGCGAGGTGCTCAACGGTGCGGTGGCGGGTCTGGGCGCCTGCGATATCGATTAGGTCGGTATCGGCCAGCGGCCGAATGCGGCGATGAGGCGGGAGCAACTGGGCATTGCGCGGTTGCTCGGGACCGAACCCTGCTGTCGGCTCCCGGCCCTCTCCGAGAGGCGCGGCCCGCTCATCGCGGCCTTGCACTCAAAGACGCGCGGGCGCGGGTTGTGCGCAGCGCCGATGGTTTTCGAGCCTGGGAGGGCCGGGTATGACCGAACAGACCTTAGCGCCCGAGGCGCCGCTGGTCGTAATGGTAACCGCCCCGTCTGCCGAGAAGGCGAGCGAGATCGCCCGCGTCCTTGTCGAGGAGCGCCTCGCGGCGTGCGCAAACCTCGTCGGGCCCATCCGCTCGATCTATCGATGGCAGGGCAAGGTGGAAGACGAGGCCGAAGTGCTGTTGCTGCTCAAGACTCGCGTCGAGGTCTTCGAGCGGCTGCGTGAGCGCGTCGTCGGACTCCACGAGTACAGTTGCCCCGAAGTCGTCGCCTTGCCCATTGTCCGAGGACACGAGCCCTATCTGCAGTGGCTCGGCGAGTCTGTGGGCTAAGGCAAATTGGCCGAGAGGCCGGTCGACAGGGCCCGGGCCGCACGGCTTGCCCAAGTCTCGCTGTGGGCCTATGCAGCGCCCACGCCTGGCTCTCGCGTTGGCTGTTGACGGCACGCTGCGATCGTCATTGGGCGCGTCGCTGCCTCGAGCCGGCGGTCCCCGGGTCACTTCCTGAAGAGCGCGTCGAAAGCGTCCTTCGCCGAATCGACCGGCTCCGCGCTTCTCGCCTCTGGCGAACCTGGCACGAAGAACTCGCAGAAATTGGCGCGTTCCCTGTCTCGAGGCACCTCTGCCTGGGGCTCGCGGCACTCGTTGGCGGAGGCCTCATCGTGCAGCTTGCATTGCAGGCAGCAGCGCAGGTCTGCCCCGCAGCGCTCGCAGGCATCGCGGCGACCGACCGGAAGGGCGGCTTCGAGCTCGCAGCCGCATGAATGGCAGGTCATTCTCATAGTCCATGCCTCTAGCAGATGGCTCGGCGCCCGTGGAAGCGACGGGAGGCCGAACTTGTCCGAACACCTCAGTCTTGGCTAGACTTCACCCCTTTTTCGAGGAGCCGACATCATGGTACTTCGTGCATTTCAGTTCGCCGTCGTCCTCGCCTGCTGCAGCCTCACGGCAACCAGTGCGCGCGCAGACGAGCTCCCGATGACCCTCGAGCAATTCAAGCTCTGGCGTGACTACCAGGACGCGCTGCAGGACGAGCGCGTCCAGAAGATGCCCGAGGGCAAACGGTTTGGAGCCATCGCCCGCAACTTCAAAGTGAGCGAGAAAGATCTCCGGGTCGCTGTCGACAAAGGCGACAAGCACGGGGAATCGGTCGGCAAGCTTGCCGAAGAGGCCATCCGTGCGGCACTTGCCGACACCGAGCTTGGCCCGCGTCTCAAAACGGTGCGGGTCGACACCTCGGCGGCCCACGTCGTCACCTATCTGGTGTGGAAGGCGGCAAAGCCTGACGCGTTCTCGATAGACAAGGAGGTCTGCACTGCGGCCGCGCGCGCACGTCAGGCTTCGCCTATCACTTCGACCTTCAAGTTCGAGGTGCGCGATCACATCTCGGGCTCACTCAAGGTCTTCGAGGGGCTCATCAGCGGCAGTGCCGCCGGTCGGATCCGCGAGTCGAGCATCGTGGACTTCGCCTCGACGCGATATCTCAAGCTCTTCGAAAAAGTAAGCCGCATGGAGCTATAGGCCGTGCCTGCGCCCCGGCGGTCAAGCCGCCGCTCGGCCGTGCGGTGGCGCTTGGCTGCCAGGTCGCTGGTCTGTCGCCTGGTGTGAGCCTCCCACCGCGGTTCCTGGCTACAGCTTCGCCCGCTGAGGCGAGGGCGTGGGGCCCGTCAGCACGGCGGCTGGTCTGTGGCTCCCCGGCACCGCACGCCGGGCGGCGCGCCAAATTGACGCTCCCGATCTTGCGTCCTAATATCAGCACCTTAGCCAGTGGGCCACGAGGTGTCGGGTAGCGGCTTGCTCCCGCCCGGGCGAGAATCGTGTGCCCGATGACGGCGCGTGCGCTCAGATTGGTCATCTGCAGTATCGAGGGCTCATGAGGAAGCCGATTCCCTTTGGAAAGTACCTCTTGCTCGAGCGCGTCAATGTGGGCGGGATGGCCGAGGTGTTTCTGGCCAAGGCGTTCGGCGTAGAGGGCTTCGAGCGGCTGCTCGCCATCAAGCGCATCCTGCCGACCATGGTGGAGGACGACGAGTTCATCACGATGTTCCTGGACGAGGCGCGCATCAGCGTCCAGCTCAACCACGCGAACATCGTGCAGATCCACGAGCTCGGTAAGCACGACGAGAGCTACTACATCGCCATGGAATACGTCTCGGGCAAGGACGTGCGGCACCTGCTCGAGCGTTGCCGCAAGCGGCGAGAGGTCATGCCGACGGCCCAGGCGGTCTTCATCACCACCAAGATCTGCGAGGGGCTCGATCACGCGCACCGCAAGAAGGATGCGCGCGGGATGCCTCTCAACATCATCCACCGCGACGTCTCGCCCCAGAACATCCTCGTCTCCTACCAAGGCGACGTGAAGATCATCGATTTCGGGATCGCGAAGGCGGCCAACCGCGCGCAGAAGACCCAAGCCGGAATCCTCAAGGGCAAGTTCGGCTACATGAGTCCGGAGCAGGTCAGGGGCCTGCCCATCAACCACCGCAGCGACATCTTCGCCGTCGGCGTCATTCTCTACGAGATGCTCACCGGCGAGCGGCTCTTCGTCGGCGAGAGCGATTTCTCGACCCTCGAAAAGGTGCGCAACGCCGAAGTTCTCCCGCCGCGCGAATACAACCCCAACATTCCGCTCGGCCTGGAGAAGGTGGTCCTCAAGGCGCTCGCGCGCGATCCGGACGAGCGCTACCAGTGGTGCAGCGATCTGCAGGAGGATCTGCTCCGCTACCTGCTTGCGGGGGACAGCGTCTACACGAGCAAGCACCTTGCCTCCTATGTAGGCGAGGCCTTCGCCGAGGACTACGCTCGCGAGACCGAACGCCTCGAGCGTTTTGCCTTGGTCGAGCGGCCCGATCTGGTCGAGGTCTCAGGGGTGACGGCCAGCCCGCAGGTCTCTTTGCGCAAGAGCTCGTCGGTCGAGGTGAATCTTCCGCCCGAGCCCTTGACGCCGGCTCCGTGGCTGCAGCCCTCGCCCCCTCGGCAAACGACACCGCCGCCGCGCCTGTCCGCGCAGGAGCCGGTCTACGGCGATCCCTACAATCCGTACATCCCACCGCCCGAGCCCGAAGAGCTCGAAAACATGTCGAGCGACCGGACAGAGGTTTTTCGGCCGGTCTTTCATCAGCAACAGCAGGCGTCCCAGCCTTCCGCGCAACCCGCGCCGCGCCACCTTGGCGACGATTCCGAGGTGACCGAGACCCCGGTCTTTTCCAAGGGGATGGACGAGGGCGAGACGCTCATGTTGACCCCTGCCCATGAGAGCGAGGGGGAGACGATGATGATGCCTCCGCCGGAATATGGGGAGGCGGACACGGTCCTCGGCCTGTCGGCGGTGAGGCCCGAAGAGGGCCGAGGTCCGAAGGTCGAATCGGCCGAAACCGTCATTGGCTTGGCGCCACCTCCTCGGCGCAGAACGCCGCCTCGAGCTGCCCCGCCGCGGCTGACGCGGGGGTACGCGCTCGATGGGGACGAGGCCGATCCGGCGAGAGAGCCCACGGCTGCGAGCAGGGCCGGGTTCCTGCCGGAAGACGACTTCGACCCCGACGACGCTCCTCCGGTTGACCAAGCTTCCGCAGAGGCTAGACGTCGGACCCCGCTGGCGCAGCCTCAGGCGAGGCGCTCGAGGCTCGTCCCGCTCGTCGCGGTGACGGCCCTCGCGGCGTTGGGAGTGGTCGGCTCTCTGTTCTTCCTCAAGCCGGCCGCGACCGCCCAGCTTGCGGTGTTGACACTGCCCTCGACGGCCGAGGTGGTCATCGACGGCAACTTGGTTCGACCGGGCGACACCGTCGCGCTGACCACCGGCGAGCACGAGGTCGTCGTTCGCGCACCGGGATTCAAACCCCAGGTCCAGCGGGTCGAGCTCGGAGCCAATGCTCTGGAGACGTTGAAGGTGCGCCTCGAACCGGCGGCGGCCGACGACGTAGGTCCAGACAACGGACCGCTCGACCCCGGCGAGGGCATGGCCGGCGAAGCGGCGGGCATGGACGAGCCAGACGGCGAAGCCGACGCAGCAGGCGGGGAGACCGCGTCCGCGCAGGCTCCAGAGAAGGTCGCCAGGCCGGAAGGAATGGCTCCGGAGAGGCAGGCGGTCGCCGAGCCCAAGCCACCGGCCAAGGTCGAGAGCACGCCCGAACAAAAGTTCGAGCCCCCGTCGGCAAAGCCCCGGGTGAGTCTGAAGGTCGAGAGTGAGCCGAGTGGGGCCACGGTGGCGATCGATGGTCGCCGCGTCGGCCGGACACCGGTGAGGTTGGAGAACCTCGATCCGGAGGCGATCAAGGCGGTCACGGTCTCAGCCAAGGGCTACAAGTCCCTGAGTCAGCCCATCGACTGGGATGGCACGAGCCAAGAAGCTTCGGTCTTCGCGCTGCTCGAGCGGACGGCCGAGCGGGTCGCCGCGCCTGCCAAGCCCAAGCCCAAACCTAAGGCGAAGCCGCAGGGTTTCGGCAAGCTCGTGACCATCTCGAGCCCAGTGGCTCGAATCTCGGTCGACGGCAAGGACACCGGCCGCTGGACGCCGGTCCCGAACGCCAAGCCGCTCGAGCTCCCGGCGGGCAAACACACGATCACCTATACGTCCGCAGACGGAAGGAAGGCGACGCGCGTGGTGACCGTGGAGATCGGCGAGACGGTCAAGGTCGTCGGGGTCAACGACTTCAAGTAGGCGCTCACGCAGGCTGTCGAGCCGGCGCGGGGGCGCGCGCCGTGGGCGTCGGCCCGGGTTTCACGGCATCGAGCAGGGTCCGTCGCGACCTCTTGCGCCCCCTCGAGGCGTGCCCAGGTGCTCTTGGCTTGTTGAGGCCCGAGGCCCCGCCGTGCGAGCGGCGGCCAAAGCTGCCCGGTTCTGGCCCGGCCACCGCCGGGCGACGGCTCAGGGAGGGCCCGAACGCCGGGCTGGCCGGACCTGAAACTGGTGAGCCCTCGAGCGGCAGGTTGGGTTTGCACCGGCGGGTTGACGCGCTGCCGGTTGCCTCTGCGCGGGCAAGCGCAACGCGGGGACCGGCTGGCCGCAACCCGCGGCGCGTCCGGACCGCCCGCGCTCGGCGAGACCTCGAAATGAGGAAGGCCCGCGCTTGGGGAAGCGCGGGCCCTTGTGTGCTGCCAGTCAGACGTTGGTCTGGGCTACTTCTTGGCCAACTCCTCGTCGATGATCGCCTTGAACTCCTCGAAGGGCTTGGCGCCGACAACGAGCCGCCCGTTGATCAGGAAGCTCGGCGTTCCCGATATCCCGACGCTCGAAGCAGCCGCCATGTCCTTCTGGACTTGGTCGCGGAACTTGCCCGAGTCGAGCGCGGCCTTGAACTTGGCCAGGTCGAGTCCGACGTCCTGCGCGTACTTCTCGAGCGAGGGGCGCTCGAGCGCCTTCTGGTTCTCGAAGAGCACGTCGTGCATCTTCCAGAACTTTCCCTGCTCGTGCGCGGCGAGGCCGGCTTCGGCGGCCAACTGTGCGTGTTGGTGGAAGCCGAGCGGGTAGTTCTTGAAGGCGATGGCCACCTGGTCGCCGTAGGCCTGCTCGATTTGCTTCAGCGTCGGCAGCACGCGGGTGCAGTACGGGCACTGGAACTCGGAGAACTCGATGATCTGTACCTTGGCCTTGGGGTTGCCCTTCACCGGCGAGTTGCCGATCTCGACTTTGGGGGCCTCGCGCGTGGTGAGCTTGTCGTAGACCTCGGAGAGCTTGACGCCCTTGGCGAGCAGGGCATCGGCGTTCTTGATCTCCTCTTCGATGATCGACTTGAAGCTCTCGAAAGGCTGAGCGCCGGAGACCTTGCGGCCGTTGACGAAGAAGGTCGGAGTTCCGCCGGCGCCAACCTTGTGGCCGTCGCTCGAATCCTCGGTGACCTGCTTGTCGATCTCCGCGCTGGCCAGGTCGGCCTTGAACTTGTCGACGTTCAGGCCCAGCTCCTTGGCCCAGGCGAGGAAGTTCTCCTCGGTCAGCGCCTTGGCATTGGCAAACAGCTTGTCGTGCATCTCCCAGAACTTGCCCTGCTTGTGGGCGGCCATCGCCGCCTGGGCGGCCGGGCGGGCGTTCTTGTGGAAGGTGAGCGGCTGGTGGCGGAAGACGAACTTCACGTCTTTTGGGTAAGCCTTCATGATCTCGTGGGCGACGCTGGCGCCGCGCGAGCAGTACGGGCACTCGAAGTCCGACCACTCGACGATCGTCACCTTGGCGTGCTGCGGACCCTTGAACGGGCTGTACTCCGGGACACTGGCCTTCTGGATCGCCCCGGCGGCGGGGGCAGCCGGCTTCTCGGCGGCTTCGGCCGGCGCCCCGGGGAGCATCACCGGGCGGGTCGCCCCGTTCTTGATGATCTCGGCATAGAGGTCCTCGGCCTTGATGCCCTTGGCGAGCAGCGCGTCGGCCTTCTTGAGCTCCTCGTCGATGACCTGCTTGAAGCGCTCGAGAGGCTGGGCGCCGACGACCTTGCGGCCGTTGATGAAGAACGACGGCGTGCCCCCGGCACCGAGGCTGACGGCCATGCGCTGCTCGGCGTCGATCTGGTCCTTGTGCTTCTGCGAATCGAGGGCGGCCTTGAACCGGCCCAGGTCAAGGCCAAGCTCCTGGGCGTACTTCTCGAGCGAGGGGCGCTCGAGCGCTTTGGTGTTCTCGAACAGCTTGTGATGCATCTCCCAGTACTTGCCCTGCTCGTGAGCGGCGAGGGCCGCCTGTGCGGCGAGGTGCGCGTGCTGGTGGAACGAGAGCGGGTTCTGCTTGACGACGATGCGCACGTCGTCGCCGTAGGTCTCCTTGACCTGCTTCATCGTCGTGTTGGCGCGCGAGCAGTAGGGGCACTGGAAGTCGGTCACCTCGACAACGGTCACCTTGGCGGTGGCCGGGCCGGTGCTCGGGCTGTTGGCGACCGGGATCTTGTAGACGGCGTTCGGGTCTTCGGTTCCCCGTGGGGCTGGCTTGGGGGCATCGGCCTTCGCGGCCGGCTTGGCCTGAGGCGCCACCTGCGCGACCGCGGGCTGCCCTGGGGCCGTTTTGGTCGCTCGGCCAAGCACAAAGCCGAGCAAGGCTCCGACGACGAGCGCGACAATCAGATTGCCTTTCACCTGCGCTGCTCCTTTCAACGACGCTGCGGCGAGCCACCTCGCCGAGGCTGGCGTCCGAGAGGTCGATTCGTGGTCCAAATTTCGCGCTTCTAGCATCCGGCAGCCGGCAGAGGCAAGCCAAATCATTGAAATGCTTAAGGCTTATCGGGCGACCGGGCCTGGGGCAACAGGCTGCCCGCCGGATTATTCCAGCCCGTTTCGCCGCCCTTGGCGCCGGAGGGCGGCGAGCCGGCGCTCTCGCCGAGAGTTTCCCCAAGCGCGACGGCTGGTTGGCGCACGCTGCGCGCTCGTTCTACAATCGCCGGGTTCCAGACATCGCTTGTCGGCGCGCGCCCGGTTCGCGGCGCCGCGTCCGCCTTTCCCCAAGGGTCCCATGGCGAAGACTGTGCTCATTATTGAAGACGACGAGGCGACCGGGAAGCTGCTGACCACGTTGTGCGCCAAGCTCGAAGTCGAAACTGACGTGGTCCGCAACGGCAAGGACGGTTACGAGCGGGCCCATGGAGAGGCGCCCGATCTGCTCATCCTCGATCTGCTCGTCCCGGGGATGGACGGCTTCAAGGTCGCCGAGGGCCTCAAGGCCGCCAAGGCACTTCCCAAGCTCATCGTCGTCAGCGGCGTCTACAAGGACCCGAAGATCGCCAAGGACTTTTCCGACAAGTATGGCGCCGAGTTTTTCCAGAAGCCTTTTCGCAACGACGAGGTGCAGGCAGCCATCGGGCGGCTGCTCGGCCTGGCGGTTCCAGAGAAGCCCGCGGCGCCCGCGGCCCGTCAAAGCGCCGAGGTCCCGGCGGTTCAGGTGGGGCCGATGCAGGGGGCTCTGGCCGAGAAGCCCTTCGCGTCCATCGTGATGGAGCTGTTCCGGGCGAAGGCCTCGGGGACCCTCGATCTGACGCAAGGCCAGGTGCGCAAGCGCATCTACTTCAACCGCGGCCAGGTGCGCTTTGCCCAGTCGAACGTGAAGGCCGAGAACGTCGGAGGCATGCAGGTCGCCGAGGGGACGCTCACCGATGCGCAGTTTCAACAGGCCGTCGCGCGCGCTCGGGCCGAGCGGATGGGAATCGGCGAGGCGTTGGCCATGAGCGGCGCCATCAGCTACGACGTGCTCAACAAGGCCACGCGCCGGCAGGTGGAGGAGGTCTGCGTGACCGCCTTCGGGTGGCGCGAGGGCGGCTTCCAGTTCTCGCCCGGCAGCACCGAGCGGATACAGGACGTGCGCCACGATCCGATCGCGCTGCTGATGGGCGGCTACAAGCGCTTCGTCACCGCCGACCAGGCTCGCGCGGGGCTCGAGCCTCTCGGCAAGGCCGTCGCCGGGCGCGCCCCCGAGTTCGATCGCTCGCTGTTCGTGACCCGCTCGGTCTTCCAGGGAGAGACGCTCACGCCGATGGTCAACGGGCGCCTCAAGATCGAGGAGATCCTCGGGCGCGCCCGCGACGACGACCTGCCACTGCTCCTCGCGCTGGTCGAGCTCGAGCTGGCGACGCTCACCGGCCTCGAGGCCGCCCTTCCCAAGGCGGCCGGCCGCGTCGGGTCGAGCGCGCCCTCTCGTCCCTACACCCCCGAGGAGCGCTCCACGCGCGATCTCATCCATGCCGAGTACCAGCGGGTGATGGCCGCCCCCGATCTCTTCGGCGTCCTGCGGCTGCGGCGCGGGGCGAGCATCGAGCAGGTCAAGGAGGCCTATCTGCCGCTTGCCAAACGCTTCCACGCCGACGCGTTCGGCGGCCTCGAGCTCGGCGAGGCGAACGACCAGCTCCGCGAGCTGTTCGCGAAGATCTCCGAGGCGCACTCGACCCTGGCCGACCCGAAGCGGCGCGCCGACTACGACGTGCTGCTCGAGCGCCAGGATGCCGGGCTGCCGACCGACATGGAGGTCATCTTCAAAGCCGAGGCGGCCTTCAACCGCGCCGACGCCTTGATGAAGCAGGGGCGCTTCTCGGACGCCGAGCTGGCCATCAAAGAGGCCTTGAAGTTGGACCCGAGTGTGGCGCAGTATCACGTCGCGCTCGGTCAGGCGCTGCTCAAGGGACGCGGGGCATCGGGTGCCGCCGAGGCCCGGGAGGCGCTGGACAAGGCGCTTGCGTCCAACTCGGAGCTGGTCGCCGCGAAGATCCTCAAGGCGTCGGCGCTCGAATTGGAAGGCAACCTCCCGGCTGCCGAGTCGTTGTTGCGGGAGGTGCTCGCAGCCGAGCCCGACAATGCCGAAGCGATGCGTGAGTATCGAGCCCTGAGAGGGCGTTCGAAAAAGGGAGACAGCAAGGGGCTCCTGGGAAAGCTGTTCAAGCGCTAAGGACCCCGAGCGCCTGGAGTTTATCCGACCTACTCTCGACGCTCGGCGCGGCTCGTGCCGACCGGCGCGTCGAGACCAGAAAATCGTCTCTACCGGCCTGCGTTGAGATCGAGGCCCCGATTCAGTGTGAGGCGGGGTCCGGGAGGGGAGGGCATCGCCGGATTGCGCCCGACTCTCGGCGCGCGCCGGAGAGACCTTCCGCGAAATGCCGCTCGTCCCGTCCCGGGAGAGCGAGGGCAAAGGTGCGCTTCGCCCGCGGCGCCTTTGCGTTGCCGTATGGACGCAGCACGCAAAAACCGAGCGGGCAGGACGGA
The DNA here is from genome assembly GCA_002408385.1 of Myxococcales bacterium UBA5297. Taxonomy (GTDB): domain Bacteria; phylum Myxococcota; class Myxococcia; order Myxococcales; family UBA5297; genus UBA10939. The sequence continues at coordinate 2,381 of DHSB01000055.1, read as the reverse complement.
ACATGAGCAACGGATCCGAAGAGGCGCAGACCGCGCCCGAGCAGGCACATTCTGAGCCCGGCCGGCCCGCCGAGGGGCAGCCGCGCGCTCCGCAAGAGGGAGAGGGGCGCCAGACGGCGGCGCTCGAGGGTGGCGGTCAGCAAGCCGAGGCCTCGGAAGGTGGCCTCCAGGCCAACCCTCAGGGCCAGACCCAAGGTCAGCCGGGCGAGCGACGTGGCAGGAAGCGCCGCCGCCGCCGCCGGCGCAGTCAGACCGCCCCCGCGCCCGGCTCAGCCGAAGCCGCGCCGATGCAGGGAGCCGAAGGCCCGACGGTCCAGGCCGGCCCCGGCCCTTCGCAGCAAGTGGCCGAGGGCGTGCTCGATTACGACGGCCGCGGCAACTTCGGATACCTGCGCCAGGCGCGCAGGAACATGCTCGCCACCGCGGAGGACCCCGAGGTCCCGCGCCAGCTCATCCAACGCCTGCGCCTGCGCAAGGGGCAGTACGTGCGTGGCTTGGGCAGCCTGCGCGGCAGCCGCCTGCAGCTCTCGCGCATCGAGACCCTCGACGGCGAGGCCCCCGAGCTCGCTTCGCGCTACCCGCAGTTTCCCGACCTGACCGTCGTCGACCCCGAGCGGCGCATCCAGCTCGAGTACAGCTCGACCGACATGGTCACCCGGGTCCTCGACCTGATCGCGCCGATAGGCTTCGGCCAGCGCGGCCTCATCGTCTCCCCGCCCAAGGCCGGCAAGACGATCATGCTGCAGCGCATCGCCCGGGCAGTCAGCGAAAACCACCCCAAGGCGCACCTGATGGTGCTGCTGGTCGACGAGCGGCCCGAAGAGGTGACCGACATGCGCCGGTCCATCGACGGCGAGGTGCTCGCAAGCTCGTCCGACCGCCCGACCTCCGACCACCTGCAGGTCGCCGAGATGTGCCTCGAGCGCGCCCGCCGGCTCGTCGAACAGGGCCGGGACGTGGTGGTGCTGCTCGACTCGATTACCCGGCTCGCGCGCGCCTACAACAAGGAGGTCGAGAGCTCGGGCCGCACCCTGACTGGCGGGGTCGACAGCCGCGCGCTCGAGCGGCCCAAGCGCATCTTCGGCTCGGCGCGCAAGACCGAGGAGGCCGGCTCGCTCACCATCCTCGGCACCGCCCTCGTCGACACTGGCAGCCGCATGGACGAGGTCATCTTCGAGGAGTTCAAGGGCACCGGGAACATGGAGGTGACCCTCGACCGTCAGCTCGCCGAGAAGCGCATCTTCCCGGCCATCAACATCCCGCAGTCCGGGACGCGCAAGGAAGAGAAGCTGATGACCCCCAAGGAATGGGAGAAGGTCAAGAAGCTGCGCCAGATGCTCTTCGCGATGAAGCCCGCCGACGCGATGGAGAAGCTGATCAAGAAGCTCTCCGAGTTTGAGTCGAACGACGAGTTCCTCGACGCCGTCTGAAGAGGCGTCGAAGAACCTCCGAGCGATGACCGGTCACGGCCCGAGCGCCTCGGCAGGCACAGCTCGGGCTTCGCCCGGAGCCCAGGCCATCGGTCGCAGGTCGGTAGGGGCGCACGGCAATGCGCCCGTCGACGAATCGATACCAAGGCCCGGAGCGCCAGCCTTCG
>DHSB01000055.1:0-649 GCA_002408385.1 Myxococcales bacterium UBA5297 | reverse complement strand
CTTCGTGCTGGCGGCCGGGTGGACCGGCGCGCCGCCGAGGCCGGCACGAAGGCCGCCTCTCCGTCGCGACCGGCCGGCGCCCCGAGCCGGCCTTGTGCGCTACCAGGTGAACCCGGCGGTGAGCCCGAGCTGAGGGCCGCCGCGATCGCCCGCGGCGGTCTCGCGGTCCTGCTGCGAGAGCTGCTCGGGGCTGGGGTCGGTCCGGTAGCCGCCGCCCGAGACGAGCAGTGAATAGCCCGCGGTCGGCTCGAGGTAGAAGTGGCCCCACACCAGGTGGTAGCCGAGGGAGAGGCCGATGAGCTCGCTGTGGGCGGTCGAGTAGGTGAAGCTCTCGCCGGTGACGTTGCCGTCCGCGTCGTGGCGCGGCGCCCGCTCGCCGTCATCGACGATGCGGCCGGTGTTGCCGTGCAGGTCGAAGCCGAAGAAGAGGCTGGAGACGATCGGCTGGAAGTAGATGCGCCCCTGGATGCCGTAGCGCAGCCCCGAGACACCGGCGCCGACCCCGAACGCCCAGCCAAAGTGCGAGCTCGTTCGCCAGACGAGCTGCATCCCCACGCCGGAGATGGTGTTCATGCCGAGCGAGGCGCCGATGCCCACGCGCGGCGGCCTGCTTGTTCGGGCGGCGGGCTGCTCGGCCGCGGGCGTCGCG
>DHSB01000097.1 GCA_002408385.1 Myxococcales bacterium UBA5297 | reverse complement strand
GCTCTGCCCAAAGCGCCGCGGCGGCAAATCCGAGCCTCGGGCGCTCTGCCCAAAGCGCCGCGGCGAGAAATCCGAGCCTCGAGCGCTCTGCCGGGAGCCTCGCGGCGGCAAATCCGAGCCGCGGGCACTCTGCCGAGAGCGTCGCGGCGAGAAATCCGAGCCTCGAGCGCTCTGCCGGGAGCGCCGCGGTGGCAAATCGACGCCGCGGGCACGATGCCCAAAGCGCCGCGGCGAGAAATCCGAGCCTCCCGCGCCATGAACCGGGCGCGAGCGCCTGGGCCTGCGGGGCCGGGCGCATGGCCATGCGCCCCTACCGCCGGCCGGGACAGGGACTCGACGCAGTTTCCGATGCGCCCCCTTCCTCGCGGTCTACTTCAAGGCCTCGGTCCCGCCGAACTCGCGGCCCGGCGCGAGCTCTTTGAGCACCTCCCCGTCCGCGCCGGACAGCTTCCCGGTCACCATCCGCGAGACGAGCGCTCCGACGCCCGGCCCGAGCATGTAGCCCTGGCCGCACATGCCGACCGCGTCGATGTAGCCTTGCAGCGTCGGCGAAGGCCCGATGATCGGCGAGCCGTCCGGCGTGTTCGGATAGAGCCCGCGCCACGTGCGGCGCACCTTCACGTTGGCCAGCCGCGGCATCAGGTCGACCATCCGCCGCGCAATCATCGGCAGGAAGCTCGAGGTCTCGCGCCGGTCGGTGCCGAGGATCTGCGGCTCCGGGGTGATGCAGAAGAGGACCTGGCCAGGCTCGCCATGTTGGTAGAAGTAGTAATTCCGAGAACCCGGCTCCGGCCGCAGGTCGACGACCATCGGCTTGAGGAAGCGGGCGGTCGGCTCGGTGATGCCCGCCTCGTGGCAGTCGGGCTGCACCGGCACGTCGAGGCCGCCCGACTGCGCGAGCTGCCTCGCCCATGCGCCGGCCGCGTTGACCACGGTGCCCGTCGCGTAGCCGCCCTTGTCGGTGCGCACGCCGACGACCTTGCCCTTGCGCCGGATGATCGAGGTGACGCGCTCGCCGAGCCGGAACCCGACGCCGAGCGCCTTGGCTCGCTGGTAGAAGGCGTGGCTCGAGAGCTGCGGCGAGGCCGAACCGTCCTCGGGCGAGTAGGTCCCGCCGCGCAAGCCTTCCTTCTTGAGGCTCGGCACCAGCTCGAGCAGCGACTCCTTGTCGTGCCAGTCGATGTTCAGCCCGTAGCTCTTCTGAACTTTGAGGAGATCCTTCAGGATGCGCTCCTCCTCCTCGCGATAGGCGACGAAGAGGTAGCCGGACTGGAACCACTCGATGTTGTCGCCGCGGCGCTCCTTCCAGGTGGAGAAGACGCGGATGGAGTCGAGGCACAGGCGGATCTTCGCGGGGCTCGAGTGCGTCGCGCGGATGCCGCCGATGGCGGCCTTGTTGCTCCCCTGACCCGGGCTCGCGAACTGGTCGATGCACAGGACCTTCAGTCCCTGCTCGGCCATCTCCATCGCGGCGGGCAGGCCCACGCTGCCGGCGCCGACCACCACTGCGTCGTAGACCGCGGTGCTCATCTGGAACCTCGTTGCTGACTGGGATTGCAGGCGGCCGAAGAGCGGCCGCGACGCGAAGACGAAAGAAGAACGAAGCGCGAGCTTCGCCGCGCGGGCGAGGGATGCGAATGGAGGATGAAGCTCCAGCTTCGTCGGCCCGCGGGCGGAAAGGCCCGGGGGCGAGAACGGAAGCGGTCGGCGTGCGGTGCGCGAAAGGCCTGGGTGCGAAAGCGGAAGCGGTCGGCGCACGGCGCGCAGGCGGCCCACCCCCTCCCCTCCCAGACGGCGCGCACACGTGAGGTGCTCGTTTCGCCCAGGGTTGCGCGCGCCTGGGAGGGGCGATCGCGGGTGCCTGCTTCGGCAGAGCGCGCTGCCACTAAATCGCCGCGACAAGCACAACGCTTCACGGACGGCACGAACCCTCGCTGCCCGAGCCCAACCTCCCTCCCTCGCCTGCCGACCGGTTCTCGTCGTGGCGGAGCCGAAGCTCCAACCACTACAGCTCGCCCCCAACCCATCACAGCCCGCCCTCGAACGCCGTGGGCCCGCTCTTGGGCGCCTCGTCGGTCTTCGCGGGCTCCTCGGCCACTCCGGCGAACGCGCCGAGCGGCACCTCGACGAACAGCGGCCGCTGCGTCAGCTCGATCACCGCCGACAGCGGCACGCCCTCCTCGCGGAAGAGGCGCTTGATGAGGCTCGGGCAGGTCTTGCCGCCGCAGGCGCCCATGCCGGCGCGGGTCGCGCCCTTGAGCTCGTTCATGTCGCGCACGCCCTGGCGGATGAGCGCGCGGATCTCACCGGCGGTCACCCGCTCGCAGCGGCAGACGATCTGATCGTCGGCGATGCGCTGGATGACGTCGGCCATCGGCTCGGTCGCCTCGGGCGGCTGGACGCGGATGCCGGCGATGCGCTTGGCGATCTCCGCGGAGGCGCGCACCTTCACGAGCAGCGCGCGGTTGGCGTACTTGGGCGCGCGGACCCGCTCGACCTTCACCTTCCCCAGCTCGCCGCCGAGGGTGTCGAGCACGGCGACCTCGTCGCCCTCCTTGATAGACGCCTCGGTGAATTCGAAGGGGACGGTGACGAGCGCGCTTCCGTCCTCGGACTTGCGCCAGTCGACCAGGGTGATGGCGAGGCCGGGGCAGATGGCGACGCACTTCTCGCACCCGATGCACTCGCCGTCGAAGGTCGGCAGGCCGAGGATGTCGTCGCCCTCGATGCGGATCGAGCCCTTGGCGCACACGCTCGTGCACGGGTTGCAGGGGATCTCCTGCGAGCAGTGGATCACCGGGTAGACCCCCTCGTTCTTCTCGGGGATCTCTTCGGTGATCACCGCGCCGGGCCTCGACTTGAGGACCTCGGCGGTGCGCGACCACTCCGCGGGCACCTCGCCGACGTCGCGGCCGAGCGTCCGGGCTATCTCCAGGCCGCGGATGCGCCCGGTGAACATCGCCGCCGAGGCCTCGGCGATCTCCTCGGCGTCGCCGGCGGCGAAGACCGGCAGGCCGTACTCGCGCGCCTTCTTCAGGAACTCGTCCACCGGCTCGAGGCCGACAGCGACGAGCACGGTGTCGCACTTGAAGCTGCGCTCGGAGCCGGGGACGGTCTTCCAGTTCTGATCGAGCGCGGCGATGGTGACGCTCTCGACCTCTTCCTTGCCGTTGGCCGAGACGACGGTGTGCGAGGTGTAGATGGGCACGCCCATGCGCACCAGCTTGTCCTTGTGGACCTTGTAGCCGCCGCAGTCGGGCAGCGCCTCGCACAGGCCGACCACCTGGATGCCGGCCTGCAGCGCGTGGTAGCCGGCGATGAGCCCGACGTTGCCGCCGCCGACGATGAAGAGCCGCTCGGTCGGGCGCACGAGGTCGCGGTTGACCAGGGTCTGGAAGGCGCCGGCGCCGTAGACGCCCGGCAGGCTGTTGCCCTTGAAGACGAGCGAGCGCTCGCGGGCGCCGGTGGCGACGAGCAGCGCGTGCGGCTGGATCAGGCTGTAGCGGCCTTGGCGCACCAGGCCGACCTTGCGGTCGGAGTAGATGGCGACCGCGGTCGTCTCGCTCCACACGCGCACGTTCTCGAAGGAGCGCACCTGCTCCTCGAGCCTCTTGCCGATGTCGAGGCCGCGGGTGCCGGCGTAGCAGGCGTCGATCGACCCGAAGAACTTGTGGGTCTGGAGCACGAGCTTGCCGCCGAGGGCCTGCTTGTCGTCGACGAGGATGACGTTGACCCCGGCCTTGCCGAGCTCGACCGCCGCGGCGAGCCCCGCCGGGCCCCCGCCGATGATCAGGCACTCGGTCTCCAGGGTCTCGATGTCGCGGAAGGCGGGCGCGTGGGCGGAGTCGATCTCCGGCAGCGAGGCGCGGCCGAGCAGCGGCTCGACCTTCATCCCCTCGGTCACCGGCACCATGCAGCTCTTGAGCGGCAGGCCGTCGGCGACGACCGAGCACTGGGCGCACTGGCCGTTGGCGCAGAAGATGCCCATCGGCGCCTTGTCCTTGAGGTGGCGGCCGAAGATGCGCACCCCGTTGGCGAAGAGCGCCGAGGCGATCACCTCGCCGCGCCGCGCCTTCATCTGCTGGCCCTTCCAGAAGAAGGAAAGCTCCGCGTTGCCGCTCACTTCGAGGATCGGGTGCTGCTGGATGCGGTAGTCGAACATGGTGTCTCCTCGCGCCAGCTATCGGCCTTCGGACCGGAAGAGGTGCACGCTATCGCTGTCCGGTGAAACGGGGAAGAAGTGCGGGGCGAGTTGAGTGGAGGATGAAGCCTCGGCTTCGTCATGGCGGAGCTGGAGCTCCGCCGTCCAGCCTTCGTCCGCCGTCCATGCTTCGTCCGCCGTCCAGCCCTCATCGCCGTCCGCCGGGTCCGATGCCGGCTTCACCTTGGCGGAGCTGGAGCTCCGCCGTCCATGCTTCGTCCGCCGTCCGCCCATGGCCGCCATCCGTCCGCTCCGCTCTCGTCGTCGACGCTTCCGTGGCTTGCTTCGAGCCGCGGGCCGTGTTCTCTGCCCTGCGAATCGCCATGGACGCACTCCTCATCCACCCGCCTGCCAGCAAGCCCGCCGAGCCGCCGCTCGGCGTCGCGGTGCTCCTCGCGCACCTGCGCGGCCAGGGTTTCGAGGCCGATGCCCTCGACGCCAACCTCGGCGCCTATCTGTACCTGCTCGATCCACAGCGTCTCGCCGCCACGGCGGGCGAGGCGCCGACGACTTCCCTCAAGCGCGCGCTTCGGCACGCGCCTGGCGCCCTCGAGCTGCTCCGCTCGCGCCGCGCGCTCGACTCGTTTGGCCGCTACTCGACCGCGACGCGGCACCTCAATGAGGCGCTCTCGGTCTGGCGCGGCGCCGGCGAAGAGCGGCTGACCCTCGGCGACTATCTCCACGACGGCCTCTCGGCGTTCTCGCCCGCTGACCTCGATAAGCTTTCGCGCGGCGAGGCCTCCACGCTCTTTTCCGGCTACTTCCGCGAGGTCCTCGTCCCGAGCGTCGTCGAGTGCCGGCCGCGGATCGTCGGGCTCTCGGTGAACTACCGCCACCAGGTGCTGCCAGCGTTCGAGCTCGCCGGCATGCTGCGCCGGGCGCTTCCGGAGGCGACCCTCGTCGCCGGCGGCGGCATGTTCAGCTCGTGGAAGGCGACGCTCGCGAGGCTCTCGCTGCGGTTCTCGGCTTTCGACCGCGTCGTCTTCGGTCCCGGCGAGGCGTCGTTCTCTGCGCTGCTGCGCGGCGCCGCGCCCGACGGGCCCTTCCTCGAGGATGGGTCCGAGATCGCCTTCGCGCCCGACTTCGGCTTCGCGCGGCTCGGCGAGTACCTCTCGCCTCGTCCCGTCCTGCCCATCAGCAGCTCGCGCGGCTGCTACTGGCGGCGCTGTCTGTTCTGCCCTGAGAGCGCAGCGCCGACCCATCCCTATCGCTGCGCCAAGGCCGACTCGTTCGCTTCGCAGCTCGCTTCGCTGGCGCGCCGGTACGAGGTGCGCCACTTCCACGTCACCGACAACGCGGTCCCTCTCAACGTCCTGCGGCAGCTCGCCGCTCAGGCTTCGATGCTCGAGGAACTCTCCTGGCACGGCTTCGTCCGCTTCGAGGAGGCTTTGCTCGACGAGGGGCTCGTCGACCGGCTCGCGCGGGCCGGCTGTTCGATGCTGCAGCTCGGCCTCGAGAGCGGCTCGCAGCGGGTCCTCGACCGGCTCGGCAAGGGCACGCGGCTCGAGGTCGCCTCGGGCATCCTGCGCAACCTCGAGCGGGCGGGCATCGAGGCCTACGTCTACGTGATGCTCGGAACCCCGGGCGAGACCGAGGAGGACGCCGAGGCGACGCTGCGGTTCCTTGAAGAGCACGCGGGCGGAATCGGTTTCCTCAACCTCGCCATCATGAACCTGCCGCGCGACGCGCGACTGCTCGAGAAGCCCGGCGAGTACGGCATCCGCGAGGCGGCGCTGCTCGCGGAGGAAGAGCCGCTCGGGCTCTACCAGTCCTTCGAGCCCGAAGGCGATTGGGGCCGCACCGAGGCGCGCCGATTCCTCAACTCGCGGCTGCTCGGCTCGGCGAGCATCAAGCAAGTCGTCAACCGCACCCCGCCCTTCTTCACGTCGAACCACGCATTCTTCTTCCCTTCGCCGAAAGGCCAGCCCCAAGCCGCCGGAGAGTCGCCATGAAGGATCTCGCCAATGCGATCGAGCGCTCGCTGAAGGCCGAGGCCACGCCCGAGCGCGCCGAGAAGGAGAAGGCCTACCTCAAGAGCGAGCTCGAGCACCTCGGGGCGAGCGTCCCGGCCATCCGGCGCGTCACCCGCGCGGCCCTCGCGGAGCTCTCGCACGAGGGGCTCATCGAGCTGGCGCGAGCGCTCTGGGCGAAGCCGGTCCATGAGCGGCGCATGGCCGCAGTCGAGGTGCTAGAGGCGCGCTCGAAGCAGCTCGTGCCCGGTGATCTCGAGCTCATCGAGCGCTTTCTTCGCGAAGCGCGCGGGTGGGCGCTCGTCGATGGCCTGGCCGCAAACGTCGCCGGTCCGCTCGTCGAGCGCTTTCCCGAGCTGGAGCGGGAGCTCGACCGCTGGGCGAAGGACGAGGATTTCTGGATCCGCCGCTCGGCACTGCTCGCCCGCCTGCTCGCATTGCGGGCGGGCCGAGGCGACTTCGAGGCCTTCGCCCGCCACGCCGACGCGATGCTCGAGGAGACCGAGTTCTTCGTCCGCAAGGCCATCGGCTGGGTCCTGCGCGCGGCGTCGAAGAAGCGCCCCAATGCGGTCGCCGACTGGCTCGAGCCCCGCGCGGCGCGCGCCTCCGGGGTCACGATCAGAGAGGCGGTCAAGTACCTGCCTGAGGAGCGGCGGAGGCGGCTCCTCTCCGCGCATGCGGCCGGTCGTGTCCCGCGGCAGCGACGCGGAATGACGTGAACCAGCCGAGAGCCAGGGAACGAAACTTGACCCACCGAGATCGAGTTGCGCTCAATGCTTGTGTCGAATCCGTTCCAGACAACCAAGCACCGGGGCAACAATGGGAACTCGCTGGATCGACCATCAGGGCCAGAAGATCTTCGTAGGTGAGTTCACGGGGATGCCCGAGGACCAGTACATCGCCGCTATCGGGCGGTGTAAGGATGAGATCCTCGCCGCAAGCCACCCCAAGGGCTCCCTTCTCTTCCTGACCTATTGCGACGCGCAGACGACCGAGAAGGTGACCGCGAAGTGGCGTGAGTTTCGCGACGCGACCTCGGAGGTGCTGCGCGGCTCGGCGATCATCGGGCTGACCGGCTTCAAGCGCGTGATGGCCCGGCTCGTTTCGCGCGAGCTCTACTTCGCAAAAGACGAAACGGACGCGATGGATTGGTTGATCAAGCAGTAGCGCAACCGTGTCGGGAGCTCTCATGCCGAGGCCCCAACGTCTTGGGGACGGCCGGAGCGCCCGAATCGAGCCGAGCGACCGCCTGCTTCCGCGCCCACCTGACGCTCGTCCTCCGCGACGTCGAGCGCCTGCACGAGCGCGTTGGGTAGGGGCTCGTCCTTGGCGTCACCGAGCTCGAGCCCGCGCCGGTGGCGCCGCTCGCGCGGATCGCGGGGCTCGACGCCGTGGCGCGTTCGCCGCGGTAGCCGTGCGACTCGGCAGAGACGTCGACCGCGGCATCGCCGGTGCGCGCCTTATCCGCGAACATCCGGCCGATCGCTCACGGGCCGCAGCGGGGGCGATTCGCGCTCGTAGAACCCCGCGCTCACCTTCGGCCGGAAGGGCTGACGGGCCGAGAACCTCTGATAGGCGAGCTCGGTGACCAGCCCGTACGCGAGCGAGTGCGCGAGCAGCAGCGCGACCTCGGACCGCGACCAGCTTCTCAGTCGCGGTGTCGCGCCGACCCGCGGCAGCACGCCGAGCTCAAAGCCGAAGACCGCCAGGCCAAGCAGCGCGCCCCGCGCGAGCGGCCCCTGCGGCAGCGACGGCCTCGCCAGGCCGAAGCCGATGCCGAGAGCCGGGCCATAGGACCAGCGCATCAGCGTTCCGGCGGTCTCGCGCACTTCGCGCGTCGGCCTGCGCCCGATGAGCTTTCGCGACAGGCGCACCGCCATGAGGCTTGGCGAGTAGACCGGCGCGCGGCCAAGCAGCATTCGCTCGAGCTTGGCGAGCCCGCTGACGGCGAGGGTCCCGGCGGCGCCGGCCTCGAGCGCCACGCGCGCCGCTCTCATGACCGCAGGGCCCTGTAGCCGAGCAGCGCGCCGGCGATCGAGATCGCGGCGGCGGCCGCGCTCGCCGCGAGTGCGCCGCGGTGGGTGCGTGCCCAGACCTCGGCGCTGCGCGCGCGGGCCTCTGAGTCGAAGGCGCCGTGCGCGCCGTGGTCGCCCGGCACGGGCTCCCAGAGGTTGTCGGGCCGCTGCTCGGGCAGGATTGTCTCGGTCATCTGGCCCGAATAGCCCGCCTTCGCCAGGTACCTGTCGAGCAGGCCGGGGATGACCTTCTGGCCGAGAATCGCTTTGAAGGTCGAGCCGGCGACCCACATCTCGCGCGTGGGATGGAGTGCCGCGTGAAGCGCGGCGCGGGCGATGACCTCGGGCTGGTAGATGGGCGGTATCGGCTGCGGGCGGACCCCGACCTTGTTGCGGGCGACCTCGAACTGCGGCGTGTTCACCGCCGGCAGGTGCAGCTCGGTGAGCTTGACCTTGCTGCGGTCGTGGAGCAGCTCGGAGCGCAGCGAGTCGGTGAAGCCGCGGATGGCGGCCTTCGAGGCGCAATACGCGCTCTGCAACGGGATGGAGCGATAGGCGAGCGCCGAGCCGATTTGGATGATCACGCCCTCGTCGCGGCTGAGCATGTGGCGCAAGGCTGCGAGCGTGCCGTAGACGGTGCCGAGGTAGTTCACCTCCATGACCCGCCGGTACTCCTCGGGGGTCATCTCCTTCACCGGCGAGAAGACGGTGACCATCGCGTTGTTGATCCAGATGTCGATGTGGCCCCAGGTCGCGACGACGTCGGCGGCGGCCCGCTGGAGCGCCTCGGGGTCGGCCACGTCGAGCGGCAGCACCAGGGCCTGCCCGCCGCGGCTGCGGATCTCGTCGGCGGCGTGCTCGAGCGCCTGCTGGTTGCGCGCGATGAGCGCGACCCTGGCGCCCTGGGCCCCGAAGGCCTCGGCGATGGCGCGGCCGACCCCGCTCGAGGCGCCGGTGACGGCGACGATTTTGTTTTTGAGCTCGTTAAGCGGCCTGGCCACCTTGCGCCCCCTTTCACCACGCTCTTGCAGGGAATGTAGGGCCGGTCCGGGAGACGCCGCGCGGACCTGGCGCCTTCGAGCGCAATCGCTCGGCCGGCGGACGGCCCGTCTCTGTCCGGCCGTGGCGCGCAGCCGTCCGTGCAGGCCAACGAGCGCAAGGCCGAAGAGGAGAGCTGCCGCCATGGCCGTTGCGGTGGTTTGGCCCGCCGCGCGAGCGAGTCCTGAGACGGCCGCCCGTACCGAGTCACCCCTCGCGAACCGAGAATCAGGTCTCCGGGACGCTCTGGATTTCGGAGACGTCGAAGACGATGTCGTCGCCGGCCTTTTGCTTGGCCTCTTCGCGACGCTGGGCGCGGCGCTCGGCCTTCTGCTTGCGCTTTTCGATAAGCTTGAGCTCGCGTTGACGCTTGGCGATTGACGGCCTTCCGCTCCCCATCCGCCACCTCCTCCCGGCCAGTCACGGCCCCGAACGCCCGGGCAAGCCGGTCTGAACCGGCCCGCCACCTCGAATCAAGCATCAAGCTAGAGACGCCCTGGCGTGGGAGACACCCCTCGCTCTGCCGCCGTGCTGCCAGGCAGGAACTGCTCGTCATCGCGGTGCGAGCGCACTACTTTCGGCGCTCTCTTGGAGACCCGGATGACCAAAGCCGTGGAACGGTTTCTCGAGCAGATAGCGCACGACCAAACGAACGCCTGGTGGAAGGACGGCGTGCGCTTCGAGTGCTGCAAGCGCGGCTGCTGCTGCGTCACGCACGGCGACGCCGGGTACGTCATTCTTCCCCTGCAGGACCGTCTCCGGCTTGCCGCGTTCCTGGGCATTGCGCCCTCGGTGCTCGTCAGCCGCTACTGCGCGCGTATCGACGGCCGCCACTACCTGATGGACGCGCCGGGCAGTCAGGCCTGTGCGCTCCTCGGTCCGAACGGCTGTACGGCCTACCAAGCGCGCCCGACCCAGTGCCGCACCTGGCCTTTCTGGCTCGAGAACATGAGCGAAGAGGCGTGGGCCAGGACCGCGGCCTTCTGCCCGGGCATCGGCCGGGGCCGGCTCTGGACGGCGAGCGAGATAGCCGCGCAGCTTCGCCTGCAGCTCGCCTCGGACTTCCAGCGCTGAGCAACCGGCCGCCGGTCGAGCAATCGACAGCCCGGGCTTGGCCCGGAACCCTTAGCTATCGTTCGCAGGCTGGTTGGGGCGCATGGCGATCTGCCCGTCGAAGGGCTGGGCAGATTCGGGCGACTTCCGGCGGCCCGCACGCAGGCCGGCTTTCTCGGCCCCTTGCCTCGCCGGGCATGACCCCGAAACCGAGGCGCCCCGCGCCCGAGAGCCGACGCGTCAGCGCGCCGGCTGCGGGGCCTGATCGGACAGGTTGAACGGCGCGTCGCTCGCAGGCACGCACCGCGGGAGCAGCCCCGACTCGTCACAGCGCTCCCATTGCTGGCATTGGCCCCGGCAAGGAAGCGGATCGCAGAGTCCGGTCGACGGGTTGCAGCGGGTTTTGGGCAGGCAGGGGCTGTAGCACTCGCCATTCGCCCGCCTGACGCCGGAGTAGGTCGCGGCAATCGCGGTGTTGAGCGCTGCGTCGGCGACCGCGTTTCCTGCGCCCCGACAGCCAGCAAGCAACATCGCGAGTCCCGCCAACAGAGCGCCTGCCATAGCCGGTCCGCGCATCGTGAGTCCTCCCGGTCGGTTCGAGCCAGCAGGCACCGGCCTTGTACGGCCTTTTTCGCCAGTCTGGTGGCCGAGCTCACGGGCGGCCTGCGGCGAATCGGCCCCCGCCTCCAGGCTGCGGTTCTCGATGATAGCGTCGGCGGTGCCCAGCGCGGTTATCGCCAGCCCTGTGTACAGCGACATCTCCGGCAACTCGAACGAGGTCTGGGCGGTCGGCGGCTCGTGCGCTGCGGTGAGGAAGACCGCGGGTGGCACCTTCTCGACCGAGATGGTGCCCGGGTGCAACGGGCACGACTTCACGTCGGTCTGGGTGGGCGCCGACAGCGAAAAATCTTCCTCAGCCGCCTCTTCTCGGGCGCGCTGTTCCACCGCATCCAGGGCACCTGGCAGATCGAGAACACCTATTCGATGGAGTCGATCAACAGCCTGGCCGTGCGCGGCGGCGACGCCTGGGCCTTGTGCGAAGCGGGCGAGCTGTATCACCGGGTCGCCGTCCAGTGGCGCAAGGAAGCGGTGGGGATGACCACCAACTCGCTGCAGGACGCTTATGCCTCGCCCGAAGGCGATGTGTTCATGGTCGGGGGCGTCGGGCTGATCTGGCATCGCCGTCAGCGACCGGGCGAGGTCGCTTGGCGCGCCGGCCTTGCCCTCGGGCTCGCTCTGTCTTTTCCCGAAGCCGCCTGGACCTGCCCGGCCATGCCCGAGCCCTCGCGGCTCGCTCGGGCAAGAGAGCGGATAAGTGAGAAAGCCGCCACTGCCCCTCGGGCCCCCTGCTTCTGCTCGAGCTGCGTCCGGGAGACTCTCGCCGGTGCCTGGCCGGATGTTTCTCGGCGAGGCGACTCAATCTCGGAGGCGAAGAGGCCTGCCTGGAAAGAGAAGGCCTCTTCTCGCTACGGGTTGCGCGCGGGCTTCAGCCCGCGGCCCGCTCGCGCCTTGGAGCCTGGCCCTCGTAGCCCAGGCCAATCGAATCGATCAGCGCGTCGAGCCGCGTCAGGTCGGCCGGCAGCAGCACGCTGGTGCCCGGGTTGGCGAGGTTCGAAAGCTGGTGCAGGTAGGTCTCGGTGAGCTGCATGCGGACCGCCTGCTCGCCGCCGGCCTGGGAAATGGCGTCGGCGATCTTTTCGATCGAGAGCGCCGTCGCCTCGGCGATCGCGCCGATCTCGGCGGCGCGGCCCTCGGCCTCGTTGATGCGCCGCTGCATCTCGCCCTCGGACTTGTTGATGAGCTCCATCTTCTGGCCTTCGGAGCGGTTGATGCGGCTCTGCTTCTCGCCCTCGGAGCTGGCGACCAGCGCGCGGCGCTCACGCTCGGCGGTCACCTGCTGCTCCATCGCGTTGCGCACGGTGTGCGGGGTGGCGATGCCCTTGATCTCATAGCGGTGCACGGTGATGCCCCAGGACTCGCCCGCCTGGCTCACCTCCTCGACGACCTTGGAGGAGATGAGGTCGCGCTCCTCGAAAGTGCGGTCGAGCTCAAGGGTCCCGATGACCGAGCGGGTCGTCGTCTGCGCGAGCTGTACGGCGGCGAAGACGTAGTCGGTGACCCCGTAGCTGGCCTTCACCGGGTCGACGACGCTGATGTACATCACGCCGTCGACGTGGACCTTGACGTTGTCGGAGGTGAAGCACTCCTGCGGCGGGACGTTGAGGGTCTGCTCTCGCAGATCCTGGATGTAGACGACCTTGTCGAGGAACGGCAGCAGCGCGTGGAAGCCGGCGCCGAGGGTGGCGCGGTAGCGGCCGAGCCGCTCGACGACGTAGGCCTTGCGCGTCGGCACCATGCGGATCGACGCGATGAACTTCCAGATGAGGACGGTGAAGATGATCGCCCAGACGATGAAATTGAAGACGTTCATCGAAAACCTCGTTCGCTAAAGGGTTCGCGGGATCCGGCTCACAGCGTCTTGGCGGGCACCGGCTTGGGGCGCGGGGGCGCGGGCGGACCGCTCATGCCGGCGCCGACGCGGCTCATGCCCTCGAAGAACCCCTTGATGTTCGCGAGGTCGGAGGGGACCACCGAGACCTTCGACTCCTTGAGGATACGGCCGAGCTCCTCGAGGTACTGCTCGATGATCCGCATCTTCAGGGCCGTCTCGCCGCCCGGGCGCCCGATGGCCTGACCGACCCGCTCGATGCCCCGCGCGGTCGCCTCGGCGAGCAGGGTGATCTCCTGGGCCCGGCCGGTCGCCTCGTTGATGCGCTGCTGGCGCGCACCTTCGGAGAGGTTGACCGCCTCCTGCTTCTCGCCCTGCGAACGGTTGATGAGCGCCTCCTTGCCCGCGGTCGCCAGGGTGATCTTGGCGCGCTTCTGGCGCTCGGCCTCCATCTGCTTTTCGAGGGTGTCGATGACGTTCGCCGAGGGGGTGATGTTGCGGATCTCGTAGCGCAGCACCTTGACGCCCCAGGACTCGGAGGCCTTGTCGATCTCGCGCACGATCTGCTCGTTGACCGTCTCGCGCTCGGAGAAGGTGTTGTCGAGGGTCAGCTTGCCAATCTCGGCGCGCATCGTGGTCTGGGCGAGGTTCACGCAGGCCCGGCGGTAGTCCTGGATGCCGTAGCTGGCCTTCTCTGCGTCCATCACCTTCAGGTAGACGAGGCCGTCGACCTCGACCTGGATGTTGTCGCGGGTGATGCAGCTCTGGGCGGGGATGTCGAGCACCTGCTCGCGCATCTCATGCCGGTAGGCGATGCGGTCGAGGAACGGAATCATGAAGTGCAGGCCGGGAGGCAGGATGCCGGCGAACTTTCCCAGGCGCTCCTTGACGAACGCTTCGCGCATGGGGACGACGACGCACATCTTCCAGAAGATGACGAGCGCCACCAGAACAAAGACGGTAAAGGCGGTGAACATCAGCTCCCTCCTTTGATTGGGGTTGAAGACTCGCCCTGCTTCGGAAGCGGGTCGGCGACCGGCTCCACGAGAAAGACCAGGTTCTCCCGGTCGACGATGCGGGCGCGGCCGCCCGGCTCGAGCGTGCCCTTCAGGCTACGAGCCGGCCACGAAGAGCCCTGGAAGCGCACGCGGCCCGACTGATCTTCGCTGCCGACCGCGGTGATGGCCTCGACGATCTTGCCGAAGCTGTCCAGGTCCTCGTCGGTCGGCTGCACGCTCTTCTCGGCGCTCGAGAAGCGGCCGACGATGCCGCGCAGGCCGATGACCATCGCCAAGGAGAGCACGAACCAGGCGGTAAACGAGCTCATCAGGCTTTCGATGAGCCCGAGCCCGCGCGCGCCGGCGATGAGCACGGCCGCCGCGCCCAGGAAGATGACGACCGCGCCCGGGACGATGAGCTCGGCGAGCATCAAGGCGACGCCTCCGACGAGCCAAATCCAGGTGATGGTCTCTGGAGACATGAGTCGAACCCCCGAGAGCCGATGCCGCCCGCGCAGCGGTCCGGTGAACAGGAAGGCTGGCAGGATACGGGCCGGGGAGACGCGGTTCAAGGAGGCGAGGCCCGGCGCGCCGGGCCTTGGGGCCAGAACAGCGCCTCGATGAGCCGAGCGAGCGGATGGCCGCGCGTGAGGGAGCCGCCCGCGGCCGGGTCAGGCCGCTCTCGGGCGCCCGCGGCGCGGGCCGTCGTCGCACCCGCCGCGGTAGTCGGCGCGCAGCTCTTCGTAGAGCTGGCGGTGCCAGGCCCGAAGCTGGTCCTGGTCAGCCATCTCCAGCTCGGCGAGCACCTCGGGGCCCGAGGGCGGCGGGCAGTAGCCGTTGCCGGGAGCGATGGGCCCTTCGAGACCTCGCTCGCAGTAGCTCATCGGGTAGAGCCGGCAGATGAGCGGCCGAACCCCTAGAGCCAGGACACAGCCGTTGTCCGAAAGGAAGAAGCATCCGCGCGAGGTGCGCCTCACGACCGGGCAGTCGCGGCGCACGAAGGCGGCGCTGAACAGCGGGTCTGCGGTGTCGGCCTCCCACGCCGAGGTGTCGGCGTTTTGGCTGAAGTCGGGAACAGGGAAGTACTGCCCGATGCGCTCGATGTCCCCGTGGGTCAAGCGCACCGTGGCCTTCTCGCAGCAGGTCTGCTGCGTCCTCGCGCACCTCTCACACATTCGCATGAGCAATCCGCAAGCTGGTTTCTTTGCTGTTGAGGGAGTGATGAAACCTGGTCGCGCCCCGCCCGCGGGCGCATCTAGACGCCAACTGCGAAAAGTTCTCAAGTCGGCCCTGGGCGACGCCCCACCGCGCGCCGGGGTTTTCCAGGCGCGCCCGAGCGGCGGACGGCCGAGGACCGATTGCCCGCCCGTCGAGCATGTAGTACAAGGTGCGCCTTCCTCGCGGAGGTGGTCCTCATGAAGCGGTCGGCAACCTGTCTTGCCTTGCTCTCGCTGGGGCTCGTGCTCTTCGGCGGCTGTGGCGCACCCGAGGACCGGCTCGGCAAAGCGGCCGAATCCTCGCTCGATTCGACCTACGCCTCTCGATTCGCCACCCTGCACGTGCGCGGAACGATGAACGGCTGGGGCAGCACCGCGATGCGGCTGGTCGCCGACAACGAGTGGCTCGCCGAGGTGGACACCGGCGAGGGCGAGCAGAGCTTCAAGTTCGACGTGCGCGGCGATTGGCGCGAGAACTACGGCGACGACGACGGCGACCAGAGCTGGGACCGCGACGGCCGCAACATCCCGCTCGAGCCGGGGCGCGCGCTCATCATCCACCTCAACGACCTCAACGGCTTCTATTGGGTCGAGCGGCGCACGTGGAGCGCCGAGGTCACCTTCGCGCTGCCCGAGGGCATCGAGGCGCAGGCGCTCGCCGGCAAGCAAGCGAGGCTGTACGCCGACGGCCAGGACTATGGGCAGGTGCTCGTCTATGTCGACGGAGCGCGCGCGTACGCGCCAGTCTGCTGCCTCGAGCGCGGCCCCAGCTATGCCCTGAAGCTCGACACCGCCGTAGGGGCCCAGCGGCTGACGGGCGAGCTGTCCTGGACGGTCGACGGCACGGTCGATCCCATCCCGCTGCAGCTCGAGGTCGCCCTGGCTTCGCTCGAGGACTTCGGCGCCGTCGAGCTCTCGGTGCTCGCCGACCGCTGGGAGGGCGACCGGATGGTCTCGGCGCCCTACGGCAACGTCGGCGTCTACCTGGGCGACTGGCACGCGGGCAACCTGCTCGGCGTCACCGACGCGCAGGGCAAGCTCAGCGCGATGGTGCCGGCCGGCGAGCACCTCTTCAGCTTGATGCTGATGACCAGCAGCCACTCGATCGCGTCGAGCGCGCTGACGCTCATCATCCAAGCCGGCGAGCTCGCGCGCGCCGAGGCCCACCTCGCGCCGGTCACCGCGGTGGTTCGCGCCCACTACGACGCTGGGATGGGCCACGCGCTCTACCTCGCCGGCGCGAGCGAATACCTGGGCGACTGGCGTACCGCTCAGCGAATGACCTTCAACGCCGAGGGCGGCTTCTGGAGCTTCCAGGCAAACCTCCCCGTCGGCCTGCCCTTCAAGATCGTCCGCGGCCCCTGGAGCGACGAGCCGCACATCGACGTCTCGCAGGCTGAGTGGGAGAGCGGCGACAACCACGCCGTCCCGCCGCCGCACGGCTACGTCACCTCCGAAATCGACCTCTGGCCCGAGTTCTAGGCGGACCTGAAGCACGGCGCTCGCGACCCTCGTCGCGCAGACCCCGCGCGCGGTCGCGGGGTCTGAGCGCCGCACCCTGCCTTTGCCCAGCGCTTCTCGACGGGCTCGGGCCGCTGACGACCGCGCCCGCGCCTCCAAACGGCGAGGTTCGGGGCCTCCGAGCCTTGGCCGCTCCGGCTCAGAAGCTGTCGAAATCGTCTGAGGCATGAACAACAGGGGCCCTTCGACTCCGCTCCCGGTGAGCGGAACGGAATGGTCGAAGAGGTTCTCGACGGCTCTTCGGGCCCCGACCTCAGCGAGCCCGCGAAGCTCGTGCGGCGCGAGGCTTGCCAGCGCACAAAGCCGCCAGCCAAGAGCCCGTCGCGGATCCGCGATTCCCGGGGAACGCCTCCCGCGCGCGGCGTGTTTTTCCATGGTGAGAGTGCAGCCGAAAGCGCCGGATCGCTCAGAGACACCATGGACACAACCTCCAACCTGCCCGCCCATCGCCTCCGCGTGCTCATCGCCGAAGACGACGACGATCTCCGGGCTCTGCTCGCACAGACGCTCGAGCAAGAGGGCCATGACGTGGTCGAGCTTGAAGACGGCTTCGAGCTTGGCGACTACGTGGAGGTATCCCACCGCAGCGTCACTGGCCGCATCCGACCGGACGTGATCATCACCGACGTGCGGATGCCCGGCCGCGACGGCCTCGAGGTCGCCCGCCAGGCAAGAGAGGCCGGCCTCACCTGTCCGATCATCGTCGTCTCTGCGTTCGCAAACCCGGCGATCCGTCAGGCGAGCGCTGAGCTCGGCGATGCGACGTTCCTGGCGAAGCCGCTCGACGTGGAAGCGGTCGCCGCGTCGATCTCGAGCGTGGCGCGCCGGGCGAACAGCCCGGCCCTGTAGCAGCCGCTCCTGTCCGCGACCCGCTCTCGGGCGGCGTGCTCGCAGGCTCTCGATTCGAAGCACGCCGGGCCCAGTGGCGCGCCTGTCGCCCCGCGGAGAGGCGACGCGCGGTCGTTTGGGCCCTCACCCCGGTCGCGCGATGAGTGCGGCGACTACCGATTGCGCACCGAATCGGTCAGGGAGCGCAGCCTCTCGACCGCCTCCTGCGCCCAGCTTGCCGACGGTGACTCGGCAATCAACCGGACGATGGGCTCGGTGTTCGACGGCCGGACACCGACCCAGGTCCCGTCCCTGAACCGCACGCGAATGCCGTCGAGCCTGTTCTCCACGCCGCCGGGAAACGCCTCGGCGACGCGGCGGTAGAGCGCCTCCAGATCCAGCGTCGGGTCAAACTGCGCCTTCTCCTTGACCATCGCGTAGCGCGGCAGCTCGGCGAGGTGCGCGGAGAGCGGCCGCGCGTCCTGCGACAAGCGCTCGAGCACCATGGCGATGCCCAGCAAGCTGTCGCGCCCCAGACCGACCGCAGGGAAGATGACCCCGCCGTTGCCTTCGCCTCCGAAGGCCGTGTGGCCCTCGCGCACCGCCTTCAGCAGCGCCCGCGACAGGTTCACCTCGCCCACCCGCGTCTCCACGAGCGTTGCGCCAAAGCGCGCGGCGAGCTCGTCCACGGCGCGGGTCGTGACGGCGTTCTTCACCACCAGCCGGCTGCCCTCGCCGAAGCGCTTCAACAAGTGATCGAGCACGAGGACGAGCGTCAGCTCTTCCCCCGGAGCGAGCCCCTGCTCGGTGACGAGCGCGAGCCGGTCCGCGTCCAGATCCTGCGCGAAGGCGAGGTCGCAGCGCCGGTCGCGAACAGCCTGTCGCAGCTCGGTCAGGTTCTCGGGAATGGGCTCGGACTCGCGCGAGGAGAGCACCGGCACGACCTCGCAGCCGAGCCGCTCGAGCAACCTGGGCGTCGGCTCCGCGCCCGCGCCCCTCGCCGAGTCGATAGCGACGCGGAAGTGCCGGTCGCGAATGCGTTCCCCATCAACCTGCTCGAGGACCTTTTCCAGGTGCAGCCGCACCGCCTCGGCGTGGGCGTCCATCACCTCGGGCCGCTCGAAAGAATCCGGCAGACGGTCCAGACCCGAGATCGTCTCCATCAGCTCGCGGGTCTCCGCCGCGTCGAGCACCGTGTTGTCCGGCCCGAAGAAGAACTTGAAGCCATTCCACTGTCGCGGGTTGTGACTCGCGGTGATCACCACCGCGCCGGCGGCAGCAAAGGGCTTCATCGCGAACTGCAGCGTCGGGGTCGGGACGATGCCCAGGTCGATGAACCGAAGGCCGTGAGGCGCCAGGCCGTCGATCATCGCCTCGAGCAGTGCCGGCCCCGAGGCGCGCGTGTCCCGGCCGATCAGCAGCGTCCCCCCAATGCCATGGCGCTTGACCACCATCCGCCCGAACGCATGCCCGTAGCGACGCGCGACCTCCGAGGTCAGCGATTCGCCCCAGACTCCTCGGACTCCTGAGTAGCTGACGATCAGCTCGTTCACGGCACACTCCTCGCGCTGGTGGAAAGCCCCCGGGCTTCGGTGGCAGACAGCTCGAGGGCCAATTGGATTACCGATTGATTGGAGAAATCAAGAGGTCGGGGCCAAACCAGCTGGGCGAGCGCTGGACTCCGAGAGGCTTCGGGCGCGCAAGCGGTGTCATGGAATCCTCCCGGACCTCGGCCCTCCTCCCGCCGGGTAGGAGCGGGGCT
>DHSB01000117.1:7742-36106 GCA_002408385.1 Myxococcales bacterium UBA5297 | reverse complement strand
AGGCGACCGAAGGGAGCCGCGGAGTCGAGGGATTCGCGGATTCGCCTCCCAAATCTGATTCGGACGAAGCCCCCTGACGCCTCGCCAGTGAATTCGAGCACTTGCGGGTTCCCGCTCATTGCGCGGAATGAACTCTGGGGCCCCGGACGCCGCGAGCGCTCCCCGGGGCCCCGCGCGGCCGCCTGCCGTGAAGGTGGGGCTCGCCGGGCCGCGCTGTCCCCGACTCCTACGTGTCTGGAGGGGAAAGGCGAGCAGGCCGGAACCGTCGACGACGAGCAAAGTAAATCCCCGCGCTAGTCGGGCGGGGCTGTCACCGGCCGCGGGCCGAGACCGATGGCGATCTGGACTCGCGCTATCCCCACGTTGGCCGGGAGCCGCTTGAGCCGGAGAGCGGGCGGTGCCGTCGATTCGACGCTTGCCATCCACGGCCCCGCCCGCTCAACCGTCCCTGCCCTCCCTCTCGTAGTCCGATCCGCAAGATCGCCCTGACCCCTCATCGGAAGCGGAATGTAGGCCGGTGGCAACCCGGTGGCCCGATAGCGGTCGATGCACCGCTGCAGCAGCGGCGGCAGCCCGGCCTGCGGCGCAATCTGCTCCGACTCCTCCCCCGGCAGCTCGCGCACCCGGCGCTGGCCGTCGGCGTTCTTGCGCTTGTCGAGCGGGAAGATGCGCGCGAGCGGCTTGTGTTGGCGTTCGTCCCAAAGCCAGACGTGCGAGAGGTCCCAGTCGGCGTAGCGCGGGGCGATCTCGTCCAGGTGCCGCAAACGCGAGGGCAGCTCGAAGCGCACGCCGAGCAGCGAGACCGTCCCGTCGCTCTTGCACTGCCTGCGCTTGGCCTACTGCGTGAAGCGCAGCCGCAGCTCTTCGCTGGGTGGGCAGCAGCGGCTCCGCTCGCCTTGGCGGACGCACTGCGCTCCGGCTCCCCTTCGGTCGCCTCTACTCCGTGCGTCCGCCAAGCCGCCTCCGCACCAGCATCACCCCAGTGCCGGGGCGAGCCGATCAGCGATTCTGGCCCCTCCCGGCTTGCACGAGGCGAACTCGCCTACGCCTTGCGCCGGCTGCATTCGCACGCCGCCCAACCGACTCACCTGATCTCGCCTGCTTGCCTACGCTCGGGCCGGGGCCCATCTCGCCGCCGAACCGGTGCATCCCGCACCGCCACCAGCGCCGGGTGAACTACAAGCCCCGCCGGCGCTGGCAGACGCACGATGAGGCGCGTCGGCTTCTCAACGCGACCTACCTCCAGAAGCGCCCACGCGGCCCGGCCCTCGAGCGGCCGATCCTGCGACTGCACCGGCAGCGCTGGCTGCAGGTCGCGCTCAACACCGGCGCCCGCGCCGCCGAGGTGAACGCGCTCGACTGGTCGGACATCGACTGGGAGCTCCGGCTGGTTCACGTCCGGCACCAAGACCGAGAGCGCCGACCGCGTAATCCCGAGCTCGCCGCCGTGCTCGCCCCACTGCGCCCCTCGGCGCAGACGCCTGAGGCACCCGCCCGCGGGCCAATCGTTGGCACCTGGCTGAAGGCCGAGCGCGACCTCAAGCGAGCGGCAGCCCGCATCGGCATCCCCGGCCTGAGCCCCAACGACGTGCGGCGCACGACCGCCTCCTGGATGGTCCAACAGGGGATCCCGCCAAAGGTCATCGCTGACTGGCTGGGCCACCAGTCGCTCGAGATGGTCGTGCGCGTCTACGCCCGGCTGAACCCCGAGGCGATGCGGGGCGCGGCGGCCGCCCTACCCTCGCTCGCGCCGTGTGCCGACTGTGACACCGGTGTGACAAAGACCAGCAGCCCGGGCGGGATTTCCGGGGACCAAGGGGAACGATCCAAAAAGAAAACCCCGAGAAATCCCGGGGTTTTCGAGCGGTCGTGCCGCGACTCGAACGCGGGGCCTTTGGCTTCGGAGGCCAACGCTCTATCCAACTGAGCTACACGACCAAGAACGCGGGCTACCGATAGCGCAATCGTCCCCTTGTTTGCAAGACGGAATTCTCTACGGCGGGTCGACCGCTCGTCACGGCGGAAACCGACCTGTCTCGATGACCGATCCGGAGGCAGGATTCGAACCCGCGCTGGGCTTGCGCCCAAGGGGATTTCAAGAAGGTCTACCTGCAGCTCGTAAATCCCCGCAAGCCCAGGTTTCCCCGAGGTTAGCTCTGGAGCGCACCAGCATCGAGCAGCAAGAACCAGCACCGAGAAGCCGCTCGTGGCACCAGCCGCAGTAGCAAGTTGCGGCCGTCTGTTGGGAGCTGCTAGGGATCGTTCAGATTCCGTTCGGAAAAGGCCCCAACGACCACCGCCACGCCCCTGTCCCCAGCGAGCGGCTACGCCCGTGTTCAGTCGTTCAGGATGTATTCGAGGCCAGCGCCACTACCGGCAAGAACCGACAACAACGACGGCTGGACGAGCAGGTTGTACTCCTCGCCTTCACCCCACTCCGACACCATGAGTTCCTTCATGCCTGAGGCCAAGGGATTTGCCTGAAGCCATCGACCCACGGCTTCTAGCGCCCGTGTCCGGTTCGCCCGGTCTTCTACCCGGACGTCAGCAGCACACTCGCCCTCAGCCTTCTCTTCCTGCTCGTCGAATGAGTAGAGCCTTACTCCTTGTTGGCCCTCGCGGATGAGAGTGACAACGAAGCTGCCGGCCACGTTCTCCCCTGCAAACCTGCCTTCCTCAATGGACCGCAGCGGTTCGCCCCGTTTTCTCGCAGATCCGCTCGCCAGGTGAAGAGCGAAGGCCGTTCCGGTCTTGGCGAGTGCAGCAACGTGGCTCGACTCAAGCTCAACACCAGCCTGGTCCAGGACCGATTTCGCATACAGCAGCGTCCTCGCCAGCCCGCTGTCACGGCTGACGAGCTTGGGAAGGTCTGAGACTTCCTGAGCCAGCAACTCCCCGGCTCTCACCGACTCGGCATCGGCCTTCTTCAGGCGAAACAGCTCACAGTAGGCTGCCCTCTTGCCCAACGAGCGAAGCGAAAATGGGAAGCTCGAGGGCTTCGCATCGCCCTGGATCACCAGGCAGCAGTACGCCGCGACGTTGGTGAGCTTGGGAAGAGTCAAGCTCTTCTTCTTCCTCTGGGACCGAGCCCTCGCGGCTGCTTCGTCATGCTCTTTCTTCGTCGCGGCCTCGGCCTTCGCCAGCAGTTCTGCGGCGAGGGGCGCGCCTGCGGGAGCAACAAGGTCGATCATCTGCGGCAGATCGTCGGGCCTCCAGTGGCTGTGTTTGATGCTCTCGTTCAGTTGGTTGACGAACGATTCGTAGGGTGTCTGGCCTTCCTTGCTCTTGGCCGCTCGGTCAGCGCCATGCTCGAGCAGTAGCTTGATCATCCCTCCGGACTCGGCTCGATGAAGCGGCCTTCCTCCGTATTCGTCCATCCGGTTCGGCTCGGCCTTGTTCTCCAGCAGCAATCGCGCAGCATCTACCTGATCGTTCGAGACGGCGTGCTGCAGAGGCCACCCTGCCTTCGCGTCCTTCGGAGCCCCCTTCTCGATCAGGTTGGCCGCGATCTTTACCTGCCCCGTTCCGGCTGCAATACCCAGGAGAAATCCACCGATGTGATCGTCTCGGAGATCGAGCCGCTCAACTACCAACCCGAGCCTTACTTCATCCCCTCGGCCGATGGCCCCCTCCGCGTCTTCCAGAAGCAGCTCACGAACGAAGTCTGCCCCGAGGCCAGCCTTCGGCAGGCGGTCCCGAAGGCTAGGGTAGACGCTTTCCCATTGCTCCTTCACCAGCCTTTGGGCGTTCTCCCGAACCTCGGGCTCAGGGTCCGCCAGGCAGTCAACGACCTCAGGAGGAACGGGCGTGCCTTTTCCCAAGCTGCCCGCCAAGGCCCACAGTGCATCGGCCCGCCCTCGGAACGAACGGTCTCCGAGGGCAGCGAGCAGGTACTTGGCAGCTTGGGGAGCAATCTCCTTGAGGGCGACAGCACAGTCGCGGCTCGGCAGGCCATAGAGCAATGCACGAACGCCCGCATCGCCGAGCTTGGTCAGAGCCTCACGCGCTGCGATTCGCAGAGCAGGCGGGGCATCTCGCATGCGCTCCAGTAGAACTGGTGCCGCTTCCGGGCCTGCTTCGGCTCCCAGTGCGCCTATCTCGCGCGCCGCCGTCATCTGCTCCTGCGGCGTGCCGGTCTTCAAGACCCTGACAAGATCAGCAACGTCCATCGTTTTGACCTCCTCGACAACCTACCCGTTCGGCTGAACCCGACCACGTCAGCTTGAGGACGATGGACAAGCGTCTTGGCAAGCCGAAGGGCATCTTGAGCCAGAGGGCACGGATGCATGGATAGCGGGACTCGGCGCAAAGGGCATCCTCGGCCGAAAGCTCCCTGGTCACGGCGGGCCCAATGCATGGTGACCCCCACCTCCCGGTGCGCTGGAGTCGGAGCAGCGGCCTGCGCGCCTCTGTGAGCGTCCGCAGACCACGCAATCTTCCGCTTGTCTTCTCTTCTTGCGCCCATCCCTGCACGCTCACTCACACCGCAACCTAACGCGACGTGGCCGCCGCACCGAGCGACTCGCCTCAGGTCGCGCTGGCTCCCCTCGTCGCCACTAGGCGGCTCTCAGGTTGGCCGGCGCTAAGGGTTGAATACCGGAGGCGGGACTCGAACCCGCGCTGGGCTTGCGCCCAAGGGGATTTTAAGTCCCCTGCGTCTACCAGCTTCGCCACTCCGGCTTGAGCGCCGTGCGCGCGATCGCCGAGCTGGGCAACCGAGCGCGCGGGTGGCGAATCCTAGCCGTCACCCCATAGCCGGGCAATCGCCAAGACGGCCACACCAGCGCACGGACGAGCGCGTTGCTGCGCCGTTCGCGCCGGTGCTATAAACCGCCGCCTTGCGTTGTTTTTTCGTAGGCAAGCCGGCTCACCACTCCCTGGCCCCGCCGACGAAGCCGCCTGGCTCGCCGTTGTGCCCTCTGTGCGAGCCGGCGGAAGCAAGCTCCAGTCACAAGGAAGGACGATTTTCGATGCTCGACACTCTCACCAAGGGCTTTCGCGCAGCCCGCAACCGCCTGGCTGGCAAGACCGAGATCACCCCGGAGGTGGTCGACGAGGCCCTGCGTGACATCCGCGTGGCACTGCTCGAGGCCGACGTCTCTTTGGAGGTCGTGAGGCGCTTTGTTGCCCGCGTCCGGGAGAAGGCGGTCGGCGAGATCGTCGAGACGAAGGCGACCGACGCCAAGGGCAAGAGGCTCCGGGTCACCGCCCAGGACCACTTCATCAAGATCTGCCACGACGAGCTCGAGGGCCTGATGGGCCCGGTCGACACCTCGCTCGCCTTCTCGGACACCAAGACCCGACCGACCGGCATCATGATGGTCGGCCTGCAGGGCTCCGGTAAGACGACGACCACCGCTAAGCTCGCCCAGATGCTCCTCAGGCAGGGGCGCAAGCCCATGCTGGTCGCCGCCGACGTCTACCGCCCCGCCGCCGTCGAGCAGCTCAAGGTGCTCGGCGCCCAGCTCGGAGTCCCGGTCTTCCACGAGGAGGGCGTCGCGCCGCCGGCGATGTGCCACGCGGCCATCGAGCTTGCTCACAAGCAGAAGCGCGACGTCGTTCTCTTCGACACCGCCGGCCGCCTGGCCATCGACGAGCAGATGATGGGCGAGCTCGAGGAGATTAGGAATTCCTGCAAGCCTGAGAACATCCTTCTCGTCGTCGACGCCATGATCGGGCAGGACGCGGTCAAGACCGCGGCCGAGTTTGACCGCCGCCTGGCGATCTCCGGCTTCATCCTCACCAAGCTCGACGGCGACGCGCGCGGCGGCGCGGCGCTCTCAATCAAGGAGGTCACCGGCCGCCCCATCAAGTTCCTCGGCATGGGCGAGGGGCTCGACAAGCTCGAAGAGTTCCGCCCCGAGGGGTTGGCCGGCCGCATCCTGGGCTTTGGCGACATCGTCGGCCTGATGAAGGACTTCGAACAGGTCGTCGACGAAGAGCAGGCCGAGCAAGACGCACAGAAGATCCTCTCGGGAAAATTCAGTTTCGGCGACTTCGTCGCCCAGATCCGCACCGTCCGCAAGATGGGGCCCATCAAGGATCTGCTCGAGAAGTTCCCCATCTTCGGGGACATGACCGAGAGCCTGAACGTCGACGATAAGGAGTTCGTCAAAATCGAGGCGATCCACGACTCGATGACCAAGTTCGAGCGCGCTCGCTCCGATGCGCTCAATGAGTCGCGAATCGAGCGCATTGCAAGCGGCTCGGGTCAGAAGCCCGAACACGTGCGCGATGTCGTCGCCCGTTACATGATGATGCGCAATGTGATGGGGCAAATCGGCAGCGCCCCCGGTCTGCTCGGCTCGTTGCCAGGCCTCAAGCAATTCGCGGCATTGCGCCAGCTCAAGGGCCAGGGCATGCAGGACGTCTTCGGCGAAGACGCGATGAGTGTGCAACGGGCCATGATGCAGCAGCAGATGCAGGCGATGGGCCTTCCGAAGGGCTATACGCCGCCCATGGGCGCAGCCCAGCTCGCCAAGGCGCGCAAGGCCGGCTTCGTCCCTCCGGTGGGGGCCGGCAACTCGACGCCCAGCGACCGTGAACGCGATGCGAAGCGCGAGAAGCGCAAGCGCGAGCGCCAAGCGCGCAAGAAGGCGCGCAAGAGCCGCCGCTAGTCTTCCACCAGGCTCCCTCTCCCTCTCCCTCTCTCTCTCGTCCTCACCCGCCCTCTTCCTGGGCGGGCGGGGACGCGTCAGCCGTCCGACGCAGGCCAAGCGGAAGAAATCGGCCTGCCGCCGGTTCCAATCTCGTCGGATATCGCGGAGAGAAGAGGCAATCTATCGATGAAGCGGCTCGTCCTGATGGCCCTGACCTCGGCTGCCCTGTTGACCGGCTGTGTCGTGCCCGGTCGCGCAGCGGTCGTTGCCACCGTTCCCGTTGCAGTCGTCGGCCATGTACACGGCCCCCACTGCGGCCATTTCTGGGGCTACTACGAAGGCGGCCCCATCTATTTCCACCGGGGAATCTACACGTATTGGGACGGCACGGTTTGGGTCGAGGTCCAGCGCCCTCCGGTGGTTTACCGCCATCGCACCCACCGACCCCACCGCGATTATCGCTACCACCTTCGCGAGTACCGCCCGCACTCGCACAAAGAGCGCAGAGCGCCCTCTGCCCATCCGCATCAAGCGCGACGGCACGAGGCGCGCCCGGCGCACAGGCTCTGACGGGGTCTTCTTGTCCGGAGACCCCCGACCGTTTTCCGGGGCCTCAGGTCAACGCTGCGCGCAGCCTTCCGGCAGAACGGAGCGCACAATTTCACCGGGGGCACGCAAACGCACCCGACTTCGCGATAGGCCTTGCCCCCGCCCCGGTGCCTGCCGAAAAAGGGGCGACCGCCAAGTCAGTTGAAACCCGAGCACGCGCAAGGCCGGGCTCTCGACTTGGCGTGAGATAGGCCGCGGCCGCACCTGCTTGCCACCAGGGCCCGAGCGCGGCGAGGGCGCCAACGAGCGGTTACTGATCGTCGTAGGGATCTTGGAGGCCGTACTCGGCCGCGCAGCGGTAGCACAGCCGGTTTGGCGGAGCCTTTTCAGGATCGTAAACGACTCCGCCGCTCCTGCCGCACACCTGGCACGTGCCCTTCATCGGCGTCGGGCTCGGATCAACCGTCCGTGCCTTGCTGCGAGTTTCCGGCGTGTCCATCACGACCTCCCCTCAGCGAGGGCGACTTGCGGGAACTCTAGCGCATTTCGCGACGGCCTAGAGTAGCGAGTCCTCGTCGGGCCCGTCGGCGCCGTTCGAGCCGTCCTTCGGCCTCACCTTCCCCTTGGGCACGACCAAGCCTCGCGACAGGCGCCGAAGCACCTTGGCCCGCTGGCGCGCCTTGTAGAGTTCGTGGCTGTTCTCGCCCCGCTCGTTCTCGATGGCGGTGGCGAGGTCCATGATCTGGAACTCGACCCAGCTAAAGACGATGCGCGGCCGGCCCGGCCGCGGATCGTCGGAAGGCAGATAGGCGTCGATGCGCAGGGGCATCTCGACAACGAAATTGAGAACCCGATAGTTGCTGCCGGAAAACGGATTGTGGCTGCGGAAACGCCGCTCGGAGTTCCCATGCGGCAGCGGCAGGTGCAGCCCGTCGACGTGCCGCAGCAGCGAGGGGGTCTGCTCGATGAGCCGCTCAAAGTCGATGAGCGTATTCTCGGTTTGGCTGGGGACGAGGAGATTGAACGGAAACAGCGTCCGCGTCAGGAATTCGAGCACCGGCAGGACGTCGGCCCGTTCGCGGGTGACAATGCGGTAGCGCACCTTGTCGAAGACCTGGGCGGCAACCGTGTCGCGCTTGGCGAGCAGCTTGGTGATCATCGAGTGCTGCGTCTTGACGCTGCCCGAAAACTCCACCAGCGGGAAGTTGCAGCGCTTCATCTGCGCGGCGCACGAGCTGACGCGCTCGTCCACCATGCGCGCGAGCACCGATGGCGCGATAGGCGTGCGGAAGAGCAGCTCTCGCCCTTCCATGTGGTGAATCACGTGCATCACCTTGAGCACGATGCAGGCGATCTTCTGGAACCTGCCAGGATGGCGGGGATGCAGCCCGGACGCGTAGAGAAACAGGTCCTGGATTTCATAGGGCTCGGCGACCGCGTCGGCGAGCCGGTAGTGGAAGGTCGAGCGAAGGTAGTCGACCGCTTCCTTGAGAAGCCGGCGCACGATCGCCCGATCATTCGGATCCGAGTAGTCGATCTGGTGCAGCTTGAGAAAGCGGTCGACCTCGGTCCGGTCGTCGAAGTTGAGGCGACGCCAATCGACGACCGAGTCTCCCCGAAGGACGAGACGCAGGATCTCGAGCTCCCGCAGCCCCATGTCGTCGAAGGAAATCAGGCTGTCGGCCTTGTCGGGGAGCGCGGGTGCTGCGTTGGTCTGGTCGCCGGCCAAGATGCTCAACTCCGTCCCCTCCCGCTGCCGCCTACTCTAGCCCAGAGCAAGATGGAATGGGCCCAGAGAAGCGCCAAGCGGGTGGGCTCGGGCCTCGGCTCGAGCAGGGCTTCCCGCATGAAGAAAAGGCCCCGCCGCCCGAGGGCGACGGGGCCTTCGATGTCTCAGCAGAAGAAGACTACTGGATGCAGAAAGCGTTGCCTCCATTGCCTGCAGCATCCTTGATGTAGATCGCACGTCCTTCGGCAGCCTGAATGCCGCACGCGCCGACGACGAATGTTCCGCTGGTCGCGCCAGAGTCCGGCGTGTCACGCACAAAGGCGGCACCATGAGTACTACCGCTCGATCGGACGAAGACAATCTGCTGGGCCTTGTCGGTAGTCCAGTTGTGGAGCAGGTCCGCGATCTTGTTGTAGGTCAACCCCTTCGGCGCATAAAAGGAAACGGTCACCTCAAGCTTGGCACCACCGTCACCACACTCCTTCGCCGTATCGGAGCTCGCGAAGCCCTGGGATGTAGTCGCAAAGATGACCGGGCCCTGCTGAGACTCATTCCAGCTGTACGAGGAGGCGGCCGCACAGGTACCCCCAGCAACATCGACGCAGCCGTTGGTCGCGTCGCAGATCTGGCCGTAGGCGCAGATGTCGGGGCCGAAATTCAACCCGGGCTCCTTGTTGTTCGCGTTGCAACTCGGCGCCACGCAGACGCCGTTGTCGCACTTGTCGAACCCGTCAAGGTGCGTGCAGTCGGCATCGACCGCACAGGCGCCGCACTTGCCGTCCTCGCCGCACTTGGAGGCGGAGGGGTCAATGCAGGATGTCGCGCTGCAGGTCGCCTTGGGGACGCAGGCGCCCTCGACGCACTCGCGGCTGGTGCTGGTGAAGACCGCGCAGTCGTCGTCGGTCGCGCACTTGTCTTCGCAGATGTTGTCGACCGGCGAGCAGACGACCTCGGCGGCCTCGTCGTCACCCTTGCACAGCTCGTTGGTCGAGCACTGGCAGACCTTCTCGGTCGTCATCGCAACGTCGCCTACCTTGACCTCTTCGCAGTTCTTCTGCGTGTCCGGGCAGTCGTCAGCGATGGTGCAGGTGGCGACGCAGACCTTGCCGACCGGGTGGCAGATCTCGCTGCCTTCCAGGCACTCGGTGTCGGATGCGCAGTTGATGATCTCGGCTTCGCCGTCGTCGCCAGAGCAACCTGCGAGCGCCAAGGGAAGGGCAAGGGAAAGGCAGAGCACGGCTTTGCGAACTGACATGTTTGAACTCCATGGCGAGATGCCAACACACCCGCCTCTTGGGGAACGCGCGGTAGTTACCACCGCACTGGTTAGGGTGTCAAACCAGGCCGACACCGAAAGAGATTGTAATATGGCCAAATTGTCTAGCAAGAGATATGCCACCGATGTAGCCGCCGGATTACAGACACTTGGGAGCCTGAGTCCACCCCGAGTCCAGGCGCGGCTGCCCTACTTCGCCGGCCCTGGGCCCTCGCGTTTCGAGTAGGCCGAGCGGGGCACGGAGAGGTCGAGAACGAAAGCGTCGCCGACGTTGCGGCCACCGACCAGATGGCGCACCCGGACCGCGACAACTCCGGTCGACTCGAACCGCTCGAACTCGGACGGCGAGACCGCCTTGCTCACCAGCGCGGTCGGAGGCAGCTCCGTGGCGACCTCGCCACCGACGATGATGCGCAGCTTCGAGCCGACAGGCGGCGGGCTCGCGAATTGAAAGCGCATCCCGCGGTGTTCGCGCGATGCAGCCATCGACCCCAGCCAACCCTCGGCCTCCGAATAGACCTGAATCCTGCCCCCGCTGCCCCGGGTGAAGCGGCCCATGCACAGTCCGATCGGATAGCACTCGAGCGCAAGCCGCTCGTCACGGCCGAAGAAGCCACAGGCGAGCTCCGGCATCGGTGCGGTGTTGCCCGCGCACGGATCGGGGGGCGGCTCGTCCCAACAACGCTCCTCGGCTACTGCCCCGTCGACCGGCTGGCTCGTCTCGCACTTGCGGACCGCCTTGGGCGCCTCGGGAAAGGGAGGCGGCGCGACTTGGAAAGGCTTCATCAGCGTGGGCGCGAAGACGCTCGCCCCACTCTTCTTGCCCTCCCAGAAGAGCTCCATGCCTTGCTCTGGGCACTGCCACGAGCTGCGGTGCTGGGCCGCCTGCTGGCCGCAACCGGCGAGCGGCGCCTGCGCCTCGGCTCCCGCGGTGCCGAGGTCGAGCTCGAAGGTGCTCTGCTCGCGAATGCAGACCCTCGAGGCTTCGAGCCGGATGCGCTTGATGCGCTTGCGGTCGTCGACCTCGACCCGAAGCTCCTGCCCGCTGTCGAGAACCAGGAAGGTGGTGCCCTTGAGCGGGCGCACATCGAAGCCCGTGTCTCGCAACTCGGTCACCTTCGCACCGAGTTGGACTTTTCCGATCGACCGGCCAGGGCGGACGGCGCCCGCACACGGCTCCTCGGCGAGCGCGAGACTGGTCCAGACGAAAAGGAGCGTTGCGGCTGCAAGGGCGGTACGTTCCATCGTCGAACTCCAAGAGGTGCCGGGGGGGCTTGGGCGGAATCGCTCCGGGAGGGCTTTCCGATCGGGGCCGCGGTGCGACGCGCTCACCCGTGTTCAGATTCAAACCTTGGCCGCCGGAAACACTTGGGGGCGGTTCCCCCGCGGGTGCCTTTCGATGGCGCGAAACGGCTCCTGCGCTAACACCGCCGACAGCCGCCGGTCAAGGTCGGCCCGGCACCTCCGCGCGGCCCGCCCCCCGGGGCGGGCGCGGGCCGGCCCTTGCCTCGGAGCAGCAGACCGCTCCCAGTCGCGAGTCGCGCCTTCTCGGCGAGGAGCAGGCTACCTGATGGCCGCGGGCACCTTCCTCTCTCGACTCTCGACCCCCGACCCTCGGTTCGAGGCCGCGCCGCACCCGACGCGAGCCTCTCCCCCAGGTCGAGCCCCGGGGGCCGCGCCTCGCTAGAACTTGAAAGGGAAGTCGATAGGCTGCATCTGCTTGCCGGAGTAGGGCGGGAACTTGAAGCGCTTGATCACTCCGGCGAGACACGCCGACAAATCCGACTTTTGGTACTCGCTCGTCAGAGCTCGGATACCGCTCGTCTTGCCGTCCTTGCGGATTATCCAGCGCATCGTGATCGTGCCCGCGCTTCCCGGCTCACGCGCCTTCTGCTCGTCGGTGCAGCGCTTGATCGACGAGCGGTTGGCAAGCACCACCTCCATGATGTCCGACTGGCCGAGCGTCTCCTTCGTCGCTCCGCCGCCGGGAGGGGGCGGAATGTAGACGGTTGACGGCCGCTTCTCCTCTCGCTTGGGCTCGGGGGTCGCCGACGCGGTGGAGCCGCCGAAGATGCGGTCGAAGTCGTCATCGACCGAGCTTCCGGACGGGCGAACCGGCTCGGGCTTGGGTTCGGGCCTCGATTCGGGCTTAGGTTCCGGCGCCGGTTCGGGCTCCTTTTCGCGCGCAGGCGGCTCATCGCGAGCAACCCTCTTCGGTTCGCGCTCGGGCCGGCGCTCGACGCGACGCTCGGACCGCTTGTTCTCCTTCGGCCCCGACCGATCTGCCGGTTGGACCGCCGGTGCCTCCTTGGGCGGGCTCGCCTTCGGCTCGTCGGCGCTCGCCTGCTCGGCCTTCGTGTCGTCGGCCTTCTTCTCATCGGGCCTGGCCGCCTCCTCACCCTGGGCCACCTCGTGCGTCTTCTCGGCCGGCTTGCCCTCGTCGGCCTGCGCCGCTTCGTCGGGCCTCGCGGGATTCGGATCGCCCGGCGCACCTGAAGGCTGGAGCGCGGGCGGTTGCTGCGTGGCAACCGACTCGGGCGGAACGACGACCGCAGGCTTGAGAACGAACATCACCAGCACCAGCCCGAGCGCCGCAACTCCAATGCCGCCTGCTATCCCCAGGCCGACCCAGAGCCCCAGGCGAGGCTTTTGAGGCGGCGGGACATAGGACGGCGGGGAATACGCGGGCCCAGCCGCCACCACACGGGGCGGACTGCGCCGTGCAGGGGCTCTGGCGACAGGTCGCGAGGCCCACTCGGAATCCGGTTCAGCGGCCAGGTCCGCCTCCCCTGCCGCCGCGGCCGGCTCGGGTGAGGGCGGGGCCGACGGGGCCAAGTTCATGGGCAAGGGCGGCTCGGGGGCATCCGGCACCTCGTCGAACAGCCCAGCGGCAGGGGCTGGCGGCACCTCGGCAACGGGCGGTTCCTGTTTGGCCGCCTGGCTCTCGAGCGCATCGAGCTCGTCCTTGACGAGCGCCTCGAGCGCGCTGGCGGCCGATGGTCTCCAGGCAGGCTCTTCGGGCTCGGCCTGAGGCGGGGGGAGCGCCGAGGAGGAAGCGGGGCTGTCGGCCGCCCCGGGTTGTTCGGGAGCGCTCGGCTCGGGCTTGTGCAGCGGAACGAGCTTGTCGGCAAGCTCGGCAACCGTCGAGAGCGGGCGCCAATCGGTCATTCCGGCATTCCAGACCAGCGAATCGGCCGACAGCTCGCCTGCATCCCAGCGCTCGCGCACCCGGTCGAAGTCAAGCGGGCCGACCTGCTGGTCGCGGATGGCCACGTACCAGTCGGTCTTCTCCGAGGCCTTGGCACCCGGTGGCGTCCCTTCGGCCATGCCCTGGGCAAACGGCTCCTTCGGCCCGTCGACCGGGGGCTCGGGCTTCATCAGACTCGCCATTTGGGCGAGGTTGACCACGCGGGTCGACTGTCGGTCCGGATCCTCTTCGTCGGCCTGGTCGCTCGCGGTGGAGAACGGGAAGCCAGACGGCTGGGCGAGGGGATCGGTTCCGGGGAAGGTCGTCTCTGGAGCGTCGACCGGCGGCGAGGACGGCGAGGTGAGCACCGACTCGAACGCCCTGCCAAGCTCGTCGTCGAGGCCCGCGAACGAGCTGCCCGCCTCGGCAAAACCCGCGGACGCAGCGGCGAAGGGGGCATCGCCAGCCGCCGTCGCCTCGTCGTCATCGTCGTCGGGGCCAGCCCCGGCGCCAAGGGGGGCGGCCGGGTTGGGCATGACCACCGTCGCCTCGGGACGTTCGTCGACCTGCGGCTCGATGATGCGAGGCTTGACGACGATCTTGTGCTGACACTTCTTGCACCGAACGATGACGCCGTTGGGCCCAACTTTTTCGTCACTGATCTGATACTGCGCGTGGCAGCTATCGCAGGCGAATCTCATGGAGGGTCGCTGGCACCTTTCTGCCGCCGCCCGCACCCAAACTTCCGCGCGAGTGGGCCCCCGGGTACAAATAACCCGGAAAAACTCTAGGCTTTTGCATTTGGAGGGTCAAGGCAAGCACCCTCCTTTGCTGGAACGAACGAGCATGTCGAGCCGGTCTAACCGCCGCCAGCGCGGTCTCTAGCGGCCGGTGGCTCCGGGCAGCCTGATTTCGATCTTCACTCCGATGGCCGAGCGCAGCTCGGCGAACTCTGGCGAGAGGCAGAACAGAAGCAGATCTCGCACCCGGGAGCGCAGCGGCACCCGGGAGCCCGACTCGCCGCTGAGCGCCGCCTTGGCCACCTCGATATCCGCGCACAGCAGAGTCGCCGCCCGGTTGGCCGTCAACTCGGCGCCTTCGACAAAGCTGCGCACGTCATCGGGCGAGGCGTTGCGCGCGTACTCTCGGCCCAGCCGCGCCAGGGCAGCCTTGAATTGCGGGCCGAGCCGCTCGATGACCCGGTACTCGGCCTCGACTGCGCGCGGGTCGGCGGTCGGCCTAAAGCCAGGCACTCCGGTGAGCAAGGCCGCCTGGAAGACCGCTTCGAGCTTCTCGGCCGGCAGCACCCTCGCGAGCACCAGCTCCGGACGCGCGAAGGTCATCGCCTGCGCGAGCGCGAAGTAGAGCCGCTTCTGCTCGGTCTCGGAGAACAGCCTGCCTCCTGCCTTGAGGGCGACCGGGTGTACGTGGGCAAGCTCGACGAGCAGGTCCTTGTCAGGATGCGCCGCACCGGCCTGGCCTCGACTCTTGAGCCGGTCGCGGGTCGCGACCAGGAAGGGCGAGAACAGCTCGACCGGCTCCAGGTCCAGGATCTGGCGCACGTGCCGGAAGGCGCCGATAGCGAACTCCTGGCTCGCCGGGTCGATTCGGTCGCCCCGCGCGTCGATCGCCAGAGCCGAATGCCGCCTGGCGTACTGGGCCCCGAGCTTGTCGTAGACGAGCGCGAGGATCTCGCCCATCGGGCCGCGCACCTTGGGGTGGAAGAGCAGCTCGGTCCACATGCGGTTGGTGAGCGCCCGCGAGGCCTGTTCTCGCAGGCGCGCATGCCGCGTGAGCTTGGAGAGGATCTCGCGCTCCTCGGCGCCGACCTCGCCGACGAGGTGCGCGGCGACCTGCGCGGCGACGAAGGCGCCGTCGTAGTCCTTGGCCATCGCCAACAGGCGCGCGAGCTGGCTGACCACCTTCTGCGGAGCGGCGGTCAGCGGCAGCGCCTTGCGCCAAGCCTCTATCGCCTCCTTCTCGCCGCCGGGCTGCTCGGAGACGAGCTCGGCGTACTTCTCGAGCACCGCCGCATCCTCGGGCAAGCCCTTGGCGACGACCTGGTAGACCTGACGGGTCGCCTCCTTGTCCTTCTTGACGTTCTCGTAGTACTCGCCCAACGCCTTGAAGAGCGTCATGCGCGCGACGTGCGTCTCCGGGCTCTTGGGCAGCCGCTGGATCATCCGGTGATAGTTCTGCTCGAGCAGCTCCCATTGCCGGGAGGCCCCCAGCATCGCCTCGAGCGCCCCGAAGGCCTGGATGAAGCGGTAGTCGACGTCGAGCGCGCGGTTGAAGGCCTCGGCGGCCTTGGGCACGTCCTTGAGCTCATCGCGCTGCAGCTCCCCGAGGTTGAGCCACAGCTTGCGCGCCCGGGCCGGCTCTTGCGCCGCGTCGGTGAGCGCAATCAGGCGTTCGAGGATCTCGACCGCCTTCTGGCCCTGGCGGGTCTCGCGGTAGAGCGCAAAGAGCGCCTCGAGCACCTCGGGCGCATCGGCCCGCACGCGCAGCGCCTCGCCGTAGGCCTCGATGGCCCTCCAGGGGTCGCCGAGGTGCTCCTTGGCGACGCGACCAATGGCCACCTGCAGCTCGAAGCACGCCTCCTCCTCGACCAGGTCGGCTAGGCGCGTGCGGTGCTCGAGCACCGCCGGCCAGTCGCCGAGCTCCTCGCAGAGCTCGACTTGGGCCCTGAGCGAGGGCTCATGGCCCGCGTCGATGGCCAGCGCCTTGGCGAACTCCTTCTGCGCCCGCTCGGCCTGGCCGAGCTTTCGGTACAGGTCCCCGGTCTGCCAGTAGTACTCGACCACCTCGAGGTCGGTGAGGTCCTCGCGGTGGTGGATGAGGATCGCCTGGAACACCGACAGCGCGTCGGCCGACCGGCCCGAGGCGACCAGCAGGTTGGCGTAGCCCTCGGCCGAAGGCAGGTAGGTCGAGTCGAGCTTGTAGGCGCGCTCGTAGGCGCCCAGGGCCCGCTCGGTCTTCTTCATCTTCTCGCAGACGTAGCCGACCCTGTAGAGCTGGCGGCACAGCTCGGCGCCGGCCTGGGGGTCGCGCGCGGCGCCCTCCGAGAGCCGCCCGGCGACGATGTCGAGCATCGCCTCGGCCCGGTCCCACCGCTCTTGGGCGATGTAGAGGTCGGCGAGCGGCCGCGCCGCATCGAGCGAGTCGGGGGTGAGCTTGAGCACCTCCTCGAAGTAGCGGGCCGCGTTCTCCGCGTCTTCGCGCGAGTCGAGGTAGAAGCGCGCCACGTCGAGGAAGGCAAGGGCACGGTCCTCGACGTCGACCGTATTGTTGGCCTCCTGGACGAGCACCTCGAGGTAGCGGTCCCAGTCCCTCTCGGCCTCGTACATGCCCTTGAGCGCACGCAGCGACGGCAGGTAGCCCTCGTCGATCTGCAGAGCCTTGAGGAAGGCCGACTTGGCCGCCGAGGCGTCGAGGAGCATCTCCTCGTTGATCTTGCCGATGCGGTGGAACAGCTCGACCGCCTCGCGCGAGGCGCCCAAGAGCTGCGCCTCGCGCTCGAGCATGTCGAGGGCAAAGGGCCAGTTGCCCGAGCGTTCGTAGAGCAGGCCAAGCTCGTGCATCGCCGCGCGGGCCCGCGGATCGAGATCGAGCGCGCGGTGGAAGGTTTGCGCAGCCCGGTCGATCTTCTTGAGCTCTTTGTACTGGACCTCGCCCATCGCCACGAGCAGCTCGACCTGCTCGCGCACCTCGGGCTGCAGCGCCAAGTGGCGCTCGTAGGCGCGCAGCAGGTCCTCCCAGCGCGACGGGGCCGGCCGCTTCGCCTCCGCGTCGAGGCGCCGCAGCCGCTCCAAGCCCTTGATCGCCTGGAGGTTCGACGGATCGACCGCGAGCACGGCCTCGAGGCACGCGTCGGCG
Source organism: Myxococcales bacterium UBA5297 (assembly GCA_002408385.1). Taxonomy (GTDB): domain Bacteria; phylum Myxococcota; class Myxococcia; order Myxococcales; family UBA5297; genus UBA10939. The sequence continues at coordinate 18,890 of DHSB01000117.1, read as the reverse complement.
TTCTCCAGGTTCTGAAGCTTGTCCTCCCAGATGTTCCCGGTCTTGAAGAGGATCTTCACCCGCTCGCGGGCGTCGGCGAGCCGCAACTGCGCGTCGTAGACCCCGAGCAGCTCGGCGGGCCTGTCGAGCTTGGTGTACAGCCGCTCGAGCGAGCCGAGCGCGTCGCGGTTCTCCGGGTCGAACTCGAGCGCGAGCTGGTAGCCAGCGACCGCCGCCTCGTCGTCGTTGATCTCCCGCTCGTAGAGCTCGGCGACCTCGTGCTGCAGCTTCGAGCGCACCTGCGGCTGGCTCTCGAAGTCGCGGGCGCGGATCAGCGTCTCGGCCGCCTCCCGGTGCTTGCGCTCGCGCCGATAGAGGTCGGCCAGCAGGCGGAAGGTGTCGCGGTCGGGCTCGAGCTCGAGCGCGCGCAGGTAGGCCCCGGCCGCATCGTCCGGGTTCTGCAGCCGCACCTCGTGCGTGTGGGCGATCTCGCGCAGGATCGCCTTCCGCTCCTCTATCGAGGCGGCCGCCTCGAGCTTCTGCTCGAGGCTGACGACGTACTCGTTGTCCTGGCCGCGGCGCGAGAACATCGCGGCGAGCATCTCGAGCGCGGCGCGGTTGGCCGGGTCGAACTCGAGCACCTTGCGCAGCGACGCCTCGGCCTCCTCGGGCTCGTCGAGCCTCTCGTCCTGCAGCCGGGCGAGCGCGAGGTAGAGCCGCTCGGCGAGCGGACCCTTTTCGACCGAATCGACGACCTCCTCGTAGACCGTCGCGAGCTCCTCGAAGCTGCTCGTCTCCTCCGCGAGCCGGTGCACCGCCCCGCGCACCTCTTCGTCGTCGGGCCGCTCGCTGAAGGCGCGGCAATAGGAGAGGAAGGCGAGGTCCTTGTGGCCAAGCCTGGTCTCCTGCACCGCGCCCAGCTCCTTGAGCACCCCGACCCGCTCGCCCGCCTCGGTCGCGCCGGGCAGGTAGCGTTCGCAGGCGGCCGCGTAGCGGCGCCAGTCGCCCGAGGAGGCGTAGATCTCGCGCAGCGCGTCGAACGCGTTGCGCTCGCCTGGCGCGAGCTCGAGGATCCGCTCGTAGGCCGAGGCCCCGGCTTCGCGCTTTTCCAGCTTCTCTGCGTACAGCGCGCCTATCGCGTAGAGCACGGCGAGCGCCTCGGCGGGCTCGCCGGTTTCGCCGGCGACCTCGGCGCGGATCTCCATGGCCCGCACCAGGTCGGTCCACGCCTCGAGCAGCCGGAACAGCTCCTCGGTGCGCTGCAGCTCCTCGAGCTGGTGCGGCTCGAGGTCGAGGACCCTGCGCGCGGCCTCGATCGCCTCGTCGCGCTTGTCGAGGGCGGCGAGCGTCTCGGCCAGTCGCAGCCGCACCTTCTTGACCGAGGCAGTGTCGTCCTGCAGCGGGATGAGCCGCCGCAGCACGCCGGCGAGGTCCTCGCTGGGCGAGTACTGCTCGTAGATGTCGCGCAGCCACTCGAGGGCCCGGCGATGCCGCGGGTCGCGCTCGAGCGCCGCGCGGAAGGCGGCGATAGCCTCCGGGTGCCGGCCCAGGCCGGCGAGCACCCGTCCGAGCTTGTCGGACAGCCGGGTGATCTCGCGCGGATCGACCGTATTGGCGAGCCGTCGCTGCAGCAGCCCGACGAGCTGCTCCTGCTGGTCGGTGTCCTCGAAGAGACCCTCGAGCGCAAGGAAGGCAGCCTCCGAGCGCGGGTTGAGGGCGAGGACCTCGTTGTACAGCGCGATCGCCCGCTCCGGGTCGTTCAGACCGTTCGCGGCGACCTCGGCCATCCGCGCCGTCAGCCGCTCGCGGTCCGGGCCCGAGGCGCGCTCGCGCTGCAGATCGAGCGTGGAGTAGAGCCGGTCGAAGCGCCGGGCATTCTCGTACAGCCGCTCAAGAGAGCGCGCCGCCGGCAGGTGCCCGGGGTCGATGTCGAGGATCTGCTCGAAGGCGCGCGCGGCGCGATCCGGCGAGGGCGGCTCGAGCTGGTCCTCGGCGAGCTGGCCGAGGCGAAAGAGCAGCGCGGTGCGCTCATGGGGCTCTTCGACGAGCGCGACGAGCGCGGTGAGCACCTCGGCGAGCTCGCGCCAAGCCTCGGCCTCCTTATAGAGCCTGTCGAGCGCGGGCAGCGCCTTAGGCGCCAGCGAGGTGTCAAAGGAGCGGGCCCGCTCGTAGAACTCGATGGCCTCCTCGGCCTCGTGGACCTTGGCCTCGTAGAGCTGCGCGAGCTCGAGGCAGAGCGCGCCGGCCTCCGCGCCGTCGAGCTTCGGCAGCTCCTCGCGGTAGAGCTCGGCGAGCTCCTCGTGCGTCTCGGCCTGGTCGGCGGTGCGCTCGAGCAGCGCCCGCACGTCGCGGTCGGCCGGGTCCTCGCGCAGAGCTTTGCACAGCGCCAGAAAGGCGAGGTCGGGCCGCTCGAGGTGCAGCCGCAGGCGCGCCAGCTCGAGGAGGTGCTTCTGACGCGCGGCCCCGTCCTGGACCGCGGCGGCCCGGTCCTCGAGCAACCCGGCGAGCTTGGCGTGGTTGCCGATGGTCCGCAGCGCGTCGGCGAGGATCTCTCCCGCCTCGTCGTTGGCCGGCTCGCGGGCGACGATGGACTCAAGCCGCGCGATCGTCTGCTCGTGGCCAGGCTTGGCCTCGAGGATGTTGCGAAACAGGTTGAGCGCGCCGGCCCGGTCAAGCAGCCGCTGCTCACGCAGCTCTGCGAGCCGGAACTTCAACCCGAGCTCGGCCTCTTTGCGCCCGAGCGAGCGGGCGAGATCGATCTCCTTGGAGAGCGTATCGGCCAGCTCCGCCCAGCGCTCTCCGCGCTGGCACAGCCTGTCGAGCCGTTCGAGAGCGTTCGCGTCGTCGGAGGCGATCTCGAGCAGCCTGCGGAAGGTGGCGATGGCGGCCGAGTGATCCCCCAGCCGCTCGTCCTGCAGCTCGCCGATGCGCCGCAGCAGCCCGGCGCGCGTCTCGTCGGCCTGGGCCGCGGCGAGCATGCGCCGTAGCACCTCGAGCAGCTCGCTCCACTGCTCGCCGTCGCGGTAGAGCGCCGCGAGCCCCTCGAGCGCTTCGGGATCGCCCGGGGCAAGCTCGAGCAGCTTCTTGAACGCGGGCACCGCCTCTTCCCGGCTGTCCGGTTCGGCCGCGAGCAGGCGCGCAAGCGCCCGCTGTAGCCCGACCCGCGCCTCGTCGGTCCGGGCCCTGTCGACCAGCTCGCCGACCAGGGCGGCCAGCTCCTCGCGGGTGCCTGCGGCCTCGGCATAGCGCTGCCCCGCGGCCAGCGATTCGAGGTCGTCGGGGGCGGCCTCGAGGGCGCGGCCGGCATAGACGAACGCCATGTCGGCGCTCTCGAGCGGGCCGGCGTAGAGCTCGGCGATGCGGCGCAGCAGCGCGGCCTTCTCCAGCGGCGCGGCGCCCTGCGCGCGCGCCTCGATGACCTGCACGAGCCTGAGGTGGTCGGCGCTGTCGGCAAAGACTGGCTCGAGCGCGAGCGCGGCCTCGGCCTTCATCCCGCCTTCGCCCCGGGCCATCTCCTCGAGGGCGGCGACCGCCCCAGGGTGGCCTGGGCGGCGCGCGAGCACTTCGGTGAAGTGGGAGAGCGCGCCTCGCGGGTCGGCGAGCCGGGCGAGCTTGATGCGGCCAAGCTCGACCTGCAGCTCGAGGCTCTGCTCGACCTTCTCCTCGCGCTCGGCCTGCTCGATGCGCGCGGCGATAAGCTCGGCGAGCTCGTCCCACCGTCCCTGCTCGGCGAGCAGCCGGCTGAGGCTCTGCTGAGCCTGCACGTCTTCGTCGTTGAGCTTGAGCAGCTCCTTCCAGGCGCAGATGGCGCCGTCATGGTCGGCGAGCCGCTCCTCGGCGAGCTGGGCGAGCTCGACGAGCAGATCCCGCCTTCGGCCCTGCGACTCGGCGAGCCGCACCTGGCGCCAGAGCACCGCCGCCAGATCGCGCTGGGAGGAGGTGCGCCGGTAGAGGCGCGACAGGGTGCCGAGCACCTCGGCATCCTGCGGCGCGCGCCGCGAGACCTGCTCCCAGGCCTGCGCCGCGCGGTCGGGCCGGCCGAGCCGCTCCCCGTAGATCGCGCCGAGGCGGCGCCACAGCTCGAGCTGCAGCCCCTCGCTCGCCTCGCGCTCGAGCTCGTCCTCGTAGGCGGCGGCCAGCTCCTCGAACGAGCCGGTCTCGGCGGCCAGCCGCTCGAGCTCGTCTCGGATCTCCGCCTGCGACGAGTCGTCGCGGAAGCAGCGCAGCAGCGCCGTGAAGGCGAGCGGGCGCTGGCCGAGCGACTCGCGCAGCCGGGCGATCTCCTGCAGCGTCTCGAGCCGGTCTTCCTTGGTAGAGAGACCCGCCTTGACCTCGAGCACTTCGCACAGGCTGCGCGCGTCGTCGACCGAGCGGTACAGCTCTTCGAGGACCCGGGCCGCGAGGGGTCGGGTCTGCTCCTGGTCGAACAGGCGCTCGAGCCCGGCGACCGCGCTCGATTCGCCCGGGCTGTCGGCGAGCACCTTGGCATAGGCTTCGACCGCCTCGGCCGGATCGCCCTCGGTCTCGAGCAGCGCGGCGCGCCTCAGCAACAAGGTGCGACGGGCCGGGGGCTCCTCGGTCACCTCGGCGAGCAGGCGCAAGACGTCGGCGTGCTCACGGGCGAGCTCGAGCCTGTCGTAGGCACGCTCGAGCAGCGCAAGCGCCTCGCGGCTCTTCGGGGCGATGACGAGCACCTGGCGCCCCAACTCGACGGCCGCCTCGTGGTCTCCGGTCTGCAGCTTCGCCTGGCCGGCCTGCAGCAACAGGTGGGCGCGCTGGGCGGGCTCCTGGGCAAGCTGGGCCTGCTGGCGATAGACCTCGGCAAGCTCGCGGGCGTTCTGGTTGTGCTCGTGCAGCCGGGCGAGCGCCTCGAGCGCCTCATGATCCCCCGGCGCCTCCTGCAAGAGGCGGGTCCACAGCTCGACCGCCTGGTCGGTCTCGCCTGCCTGGCCGCGTAGCTGGGCGGCGCGCCGCAGCGCCGTCGCGGTGATCTCGTCGCCGGGCCTGGCCGTCTCGACCACCGACTCGTAGACTTCGGCCAGCTCCTCGACGCTGTTGGTGTCGCGGGCCAGCCGCTCCATCTCGACCTGGACCCGTTCGCGATCTATCCCCTCGCCCCAGGCGCGACAGGCGGCCATGAAGGCGAGCTCGGCGCGCCCCATGTCCACCTCGTAGATCCGGCGGATCTCGGCGGCCAGGCGGGCCTTCTCCTCGCCCGAGGCGCCCGCCAGCCGCGCCTCGCGCAAGGCGACGCGGCGAGGATGCTCGCCAGCGCGCTCGAGCACGGGGTCGACCAGCTTGACCGCCTCGATGCTGCCCGGGCCACCGGTCTTCGCCCACGCCTCGAGCGCCGCCCGGGCGCCGACGTGCGAAGGGTCGTCGGCGATGATCTGCCCGTAGATTTGCAGGGCGCCGTTCGGGTCGTTGAGCACGTTGTGCTTGAGGTCGGCGAGGCGAAAGGCCGCCTCGCGTCCTGCGGCGCCGGCGCCCTCCTGCGCCCGACGCAGCTCGAGCGCGAAGGCCAGGTCCTGCGGCCGCTCGAGCTTCTCGTAGAGGCGCTCGAGCGCGATGGCCGCGTCGCGATCGAGCGGATCGACCTCGGAGAGCGCCCGCAGGCAGGCCGCCGCCTCTTCCTTGCGGTCGAGCACGCCCTCGAACAGCGTGCCGGCCTCGCGCCAGAGCAACACCCTCTCCTGGTCATCGAAGACGACCTTGGCGAGCCGCTGGCAGGTCTCGGCCAGCTCCTCCCAGCGCTCGGCGAGCCGATACAGGCGGTGCAACCCGCGCAGGGCGTCGAGGTTGTCCGGATCGAGCTCGAGGATGCGCCGATAGGCCTCGACGGCCCGGTCGCGATCGGCCAGCTTGCGCTCGCACACCTCGGCGAGCTCACGCAAGAGCGGCACCGCCTGGACCCCCGGTGCGCCCTCGGCCGACTCGCCGAGGATCTCGGCGTAGGCGTCGAGCGAGTCGCACTCCTCGGCCGCCTTTCGGGTCGCCACCCGGAGCTGGGCATCGGTGGGCACCAGGCGCAGCGCGCGGGCAAGGGTCGCGAAGGCGAGCTCGCCCTGGCGCAGGTCGACCGCGTGGATCTGGGCGGCCCGCTTGAGCACGGCGGCCTTCTCGGCCGCGTCGGCCGCCGACTCGGCGAGGATCTCGAGGGCGTAGACGAGCTTGCGGTGCTCCTTGGCGAGCTCGTAGGCGGGCGCGAGCGCGCGGGCGGCCGCCTCGCGGGTCTCGGGCGCCTGCAGCATGCGCTCGAGCGCGGCGAGGGCCTCCGGATCCGTGGGGCGCTCGGCGAGCACGGCCGCGTAGTTGCGCAGCGCGCCGTCGCGATCGCCCCCTTCGAGCAGCTTCGACAGCTTCAGCCGCAGCCGCGCCGAGCGCTCGCGATCGCCCGACTCCTCGGCGAGGCGCAGCTCGCGGTCGAGCGATTGCTTGAGCCCTTGGGCGTCACCGGCCTGCTCGTGCAGCTTGGAGAGGCGCGCGAGCACCTCCGGCGCGCCCGCCCCTGCCTCGACCGCCTCCTCGAGCGCCGCAGCGCCCTCGGCCGGCTTTCCGAGCCGCTCGGCGACCCCGGCCAGCTCGAGGAGCAACGGCACTCGCTGCTCGGTCTCCACCTCCAACCTCAACCGCAGGGCGCGCTCGCAGTCGGTCCAGCGCTCGGCCCGCTGCGCGACCCGGTGCAGGGCCTGCAGCAGCTCGGACCGGTTGCCGAGCCTGGCGAGCCCACGCTCGAGCGCCTGGATGGAGAGGTCGGTCTCGGAGGCGGACTCGGCGAGATCGGAGGCCCGCAGCAGCAGCTCGAGGACGAGCGGCTCGTCCGACAGGCCGTCGGCGATTTCGACGAACACCGCGCCGAGCTCGGCCTGCGCGCCCAAGTCGCTCGCGACCCGCTCGACCCGCTCGCGCCCCGCCCGCTCCCCGGGGGCGAGCTTGAAGGCCTTCTCGAGCCAGCTCAAGGCGGCCCGCAGGTCGGCGAGCTTCTCCTCGTGAAGCCCCGCCAGCTCGATCATCAGCGCCCGCCGGGCGAGAGGCTCGCTGGTCCCCGCGACGCGGGTCTGCAGCGCGACCGCGGCCCGCCCGTAGTCGCCCGTCTGCAGGTAGCGCGGATAGAGCGCCTCGGCGATTCGCAGCGAGAGGACGCCTGAGGAGGACGCCTTCTCAAGCTCGGCGATGAGCCCGGGGCGGTCGGCTTGCTCGCCGAAGACCTGCAGGAGAAGCTGCGCCGCCTCCTCCCTGCGTCCGAGACGGTCGGCGAGCACCTGCGCGCGCCGCATCATCCACTCGCGCGCCACCTCCGGGTCTTCGGCGCGCTCGACGAGCTGGCCGGCGGTGTCGGCGACCTGCGCCCAGCGCTCGAGCGCGGTGCAGGCCTCGAGGTAGCGCTCGAGGGTGGGGGTCGAGTCCGGCTCGATCTCGAGCAGCCGTCGATAGACGTCGGCAGCTTCGGCCGGCTTGCCGCCGGATTCTTCGAGCGAGCGGGCCATCTTCTCGAGGATGAGCCGCTGCTCGCGGGGGTCGCTCGCCTCGCGAAGCTGTGTTTCGTGACTGGCCGCGAGCTCGGCGTGTGCGCCGGTGCGCGCGAGCAGCGCCTCGACGGCGCCGAGCGCCTCGGCATCCTCCGGCTCGAGCTCAAGGAGCTGCTTCCAAAGAGTGATCGAGTCGGAGAGGCGCCCGAGGGGCGAGTCGAGAAGCTCGGCCGCACGCCGCAGCAGCACCGAGCGCACCTGCGGCTCGGCGAGGCTGGCCGCTGCCCGATAGGTCGAGACCACCGTCTCCCAGAGCTGGGCGGCGGCGGCATAGCGCTCGATCTCCTTGCGCAGCGTGGCGCGGCCGGGCTTGAGCAGGATGGCCCGCGCGAGCGCCCTGACCGCCTCGGCCGGCTTGTCGAGCAGATCGCCGTACATCTCGGCGATGCGCCCCAGGGTGGCGACCTTCTCGTCGATGTCCGAAAGCGCCGGCAAGGCCAGCTCGAGCACCTGGGCGAGCTTCTCGGGCTCGCCCTCGGCCTCGTACAGCGGCACGAGTCTGCGGGCCGCCTCGAGGCAGCCCGGGTCGGCCGCGAGCGCTGCCTCGAGCTGGAGCTGCGCGTGGGCCTGGTCGGAAAGCCGCGTCTCGAACAGCTCGGCCAGTCGCAGCCGCAGCGTGATCTTCGCGTGAGGGTCGGCGAGCGAAACGAGGTGCCTCTCGAGCAGCGCCTTGGCGTCCTCGGCCCGGCCGAGATCGAGCAGGAAATCGGCCGCGAGGCCGACCGGCTCGGCACGCGCGGGGTCGAGCTCGGCGGCCCGCAGCGAGGCCTCAAGCGCCGAGGCGCTGTCGGCAAACTGCACGACCCGGAGCATCGCCAGCCGCAGGAGGATGTCGACGGTTGCCGACCGCTCCTTGGTGTTGGAGGCGAGCTTGTCGAAGAAGCTGTCGAGCCCCTTCCAATCGTTCGTCTCGGCCGCCATGCGCTCGAGCGCGTCGAGCGCCTGGGGCATCCCCGGCCACAGCAGCAGCGCGTTCTCGATGTACTCCCTCGCCTTTTTTCGGGCATCAGCCTCCCCGTCGTAGGCCGCATGGGCGAGGGCCACCGACAAGAAGAGCCTGGCGCGCCGGCGGCGGTCGCGTTCGTCGTTGGCCTCCAGGCGCAAGGCGCGTACGCGCTCGCGCCAGGTGTCGCGATAGGTGCGCACCAGGTCGTGCAGGCGCGCCGCGCTCAGCTCCTCGGCGTCGAGCTCGAGAGCGGCCTCGAGGGCGTGTAGCGCCATCGGGTGGTCGGGCGGTGAGTCAGCGAGCGCCTGACCGATTTGCACATAGCGTGGGGCGAGCCCCTCGGTGCCGAAGCGCTCGCCCATCGAGTCGAGGAGCGCGAGGGCCATCCGGTAGCGCTCCATGGCCACGAGGTTCGCAAACGCGCCCTCGGACGCTTCGCGCAGCGCGGGGGCGGCCTTGGCCGCACGCTGATAGGCGAGCACCGCCCGGTCACGCCGGTTGAGCCTCTCGCAGGTGCGTCCAAGCTCCATCCAGATCGGCGCCGACTCGGCCCCCGGCGTGCTCGCCGCGCGCCTCTCGAGGACGCTCGCAAGGGCCGCGAGATCGCCCTTCTCTTCGTAGATCGCCCGCAGCCCGTCGAGCGCCGAAGGCTCGTTGTGGCGCGCTGCCAGGGCGCGCCGATAGAGCTGTTCGGCCCGCAGGCCGTTGCTCAGCTTCAGCCGGAGCAGGTCGCCAGCGCGCGCGAGGAGGCGCGCCGCACCGGGCGAGTCGGGAAAGGTCGCCGCTCGACTCTCGTAGAGGTGGAGCAGCTCGTCCCAGCGCGCCGAACCCTCGAAGAGACTCTCGAGCTCGATGAAGGGCTTGTCGTCGCTGGGCGCACGTTCCAACGCCGCCAGGTGCTTGTCGATGAGCTCTTGCACGGCTTGTCCGATCTTGGTTCGTGGTGAGAAGCCTGGCGAAGCTAACCGCTCAAAAGAAGGACGAAAACTATAGTCGCCCCCTCCTGCCCCGGCAAGAATCGGGCAGTGAGGCATCCCCCTTGCGCTCTGCGTAGGAATGCGCGGCGATTCGTGGCCGAGAGAGGGCTCCTCTGGCAGGCTGGCGGCCCTTCACCCCCCCCTGAGGTCACGAGGCTCTCGCCCCCCCCCACGGAAACGCGGGGGCGCGAGCGGGCGCCCAATGAGTTGGGAGTCTTGAGTTTTGAGTTGGGAGTGGAAAGCCAGGTTCCGGGCGTAGCCCGGGCTGTCGACTCTCGACCGTCGACTCTCGACCTTGGCCCTGACTCGCTAGAACGTGTAGCGCAGGTACGGCGAGAGCATCGCGCCCGGGCCCATGTTCGAGACGCCGAAGAGGAAGTCGGCGTCGAGTCCAATCGAGAAGTGGCGCAGGTGCGTGAAGTACTGCAGGCCGGTCCCGCCCAGCACCACGATGTCCGAGCTCGGGTAGATGTTCTTTGGCCCCATCAATCCAAGGCCACCACCGGCGTGGACATCGACAAATAGACGCTTGATGCCATTGCTGTCCGGCGAGCCGAAAAGATTCACCCTGGCGAGCGCTCCAATCGTGAGCGTGGAGAAATCGCCGCGCATCCCAGACTCGGCGGTGAAGCCGGGCGGAGTATCGATGTGCGAACCCAACACCAGCAGCCCAACCGAGAGCAACTCGCCGATGTCCACGCCGACCGTAACCCCGAGGCTCTGGCCCATCGAAAGCCCCGAGCCCTGTTGGGCACCCGGCCCGAAGAGCAAGACCGCGCCGGCCTGCGCGCCGAAGAACAGGCCGCGCTCGACCTCGTTGAGCTGCACGGCGGGCTTGTCCTCGAGCGGGGCCGCCGCCTCGCCTTGGGCCCGGGCGACGCCGGGGACGAGGAGCGCAAGACAGAGACTGGCTGCGAGCAGTGGGCGCATGTCGGGTCGTCCGTGCTTTGGGGGATTCGGGGTCAAACCATGCTTCCAGCCGCCTTGAGCCCGCTTCACGCCGGACGCGGTGCCCTCTGACCGGCGGCGCCGCGGGCGAGCCGAAGCGCGCTACTCGCCGGCCTGCTTGAAGACGAACGGATAGGTCACAATCACGCTGCCGCCGCCCTTGGGCTCTGGGAATCTCCAGCTCCGCACGCGCAGGGTGATGCAGTCGCCGACCGCCGCGTCGCGCAGCGTCGTGCCCTCGGCCACCTTGGCGGTCTGGACCGTTCCCTTCGGCGTGATGAGGAAGCGCACTGCAACCTTGCCGGCGAGATTGGGCTTGGTCTGCAGCTCCTTCTCGTAGCAGTACTTGATCTGCCCGATGTTGCGGCGAATCACCTGGCGGATGAGCTCCTTGTCGAGCGAGCCCTGGATGACCGACTCGCTGTCGGCGATGGAGACATCGCTGCTCTTCTTCGGGTCGAGGCTGCCGACCCCGACGCCATAGGTGCCCAGCCCGCCGCCACGCCCCTTGGTCCCGATTCCCCCGATGCCGATGGTGTTGCCCATGCCGCCGCCGCCGGTACCGGTGCCCTTGAGCCCAAGGCCCCCGAAGCCGCCCGAGTCGCCGACCCGCGAGCCGAACATGTTGCCGAGCGCGCCCTTGATGTCGCCCCCGAGGCCGCCTTGGCCGAAGATGGTCGCCAGCCCGCCGCCACCGCCCGAGCCGAGCACGTTGACCAGCCCGGTGCGCTTGACGAGGTCCTTGGCGTTGATGTCGATGGCCTTGGGC
>DHSB01000117.1:6841-7562 GCA_002408385.1 Myxococcales bacterium UBA5297 | reverse complement strand
GCCCATCTGGCCTTCCTTGCCCTTGTGCCTCTCGCCGGCCTCGCCCGGCTGCGGCTCTTTGATCTCGGCGAGCTTCTCGAGCAACGCGTTCTTCTTGGGACGCTCGGCCTCCTTGATGAGGAACTTGGCGATGTTGAGCCGGGTCGAGGTGAGGTCGTCGGCGACGATGTCCACCTCGGTGTGCGTCGAGGCGCTGATGAAGAAGATGCCCGCGAAGAAGGCGAGCAGCAGGAAGAGGTTGACGAACCGGAAGTCGATCGACTGGCCGAAGGGCACGGCGACCCTGCGCGGTTGCGGCTCGAACGACAGCTCGGCGCGCACGCCGCCGAGATCGACCCAGGCGAAGTCGGGCGCGCGCAATCCGTAGCTGCCCGGCCCCAGCGACTTGACGGCCTCGTCGCGGTCGAGCTCGCCCTTCATCCTCTCGCCGAGGTGCAGCGTGTAGCCCTCGTCGCCGGAGGCAGAGACGAGCTCGAAGCGCTCGCTGCCGAGCCGTTCGGGATCGATCCGCAGGTCGCACCCGCGCCCCACGCCCACGAAGACGCGCCTCGGAGTCGGGTGCTGGGTGACCTGGAGGAGCGTATCGCCCCACAAATAGCGAATCTGCAGCCCGAGCCTGCCCGTGGCCTCGGCCGCGCGCCGGGGCGCCGGGCGCTGAGCGACGTAGCTGTCGAAGGGCTTCTCGCTCAGCTTGAACGAGCGAAACCGTGGCGGCTCATCG
>DHSB01000117.1:370-6716 GCA_002408385.1 Myxococcales bacterium UBA5297 | reverse complement strand
CGGCTCATCGCTCTCGAGCACCTGGTCGGTCCAGTCCTCGACGGCTTGGACGGCTTGGGCGAGGGGCGCGGCGACGGGCGCGACCGGGGCCTGCGCCGCCGCGGCGACGACCGGCTGCCCCTCCGCGGGCGGAGGCGCCGGAGGGGGCTGTGCCGCTTGGGCGAGCTGCTCGGTGACCCGCTCGATGACCAGGCGCGTGCTTCCGATGCGGATCTCGTCGCCGAACTGGACGACGCCCTTGTTGACGCGCTTGCCGTTGAGGTAGGTCCCCTCGACGCTGCCCATGTCGACGACCGAGAGCTTGCCGTCACCCTCCACGTTGAGCACCGAATGGATGCGCGAGGCCTTCTCGTCGTCGAGGCACAGGTGCGCGGTCGACAGGCGTCCGATCTTGATCATGTCGCGCTCGAAGTCGCGCGTGGCGATCAGCTCTTCGCCCTTGAAGACCTTCAACCTCACTGGGACGGCCATTCGGGCCTCCTCGAGATGGTTTCTTTCACCCGCCCCTGCTCGCCGGTTCGACAACGGACCGGCTGCCAGGTTCTGCCCGGAAAGCGTCGCCGCGGCTCAAAGGTCGCTGACCGACTGCAATACCTTGTCCTTGAACTCTTCGCGAATGCGGATGAGGTTCGTGTGGTCGACCTTCTTGCGCGCCTCGACGTATTCACCGTCAGGCTTGGTCAGGTCGCCCTGGATGGTGTCGTCCTCGAAGTTGATGACCTGAGGGCCCGCTTCACGCTTTGCCTGGGCCCCGGCGAGCGCTGGGCAGAGCGCGATCGCCGCGATGAGGATTGCTCGCTTCATCCATCGGCCTCCGTTCAGAAAGTGGCTCACCTTAGCATAGGGACCGCTCGAAAGCCCTCGGGCGGCCCGGGCGCCAAGCGGCGGCGATTCTAGAGCCCGGGCTCATCGGTCGGCTCGTCCGATGGAGCGTCGGACGCAGGGTCGGAGGGCTGCAGGGAGACAGGCTGAGCCGCCGGCTGCTTGTCGGGTTCGGGCGCCGGCTTCTTCGGCTCCTCGGCCACCGGCTGGGGCGCGGCGCCGCCCGCCTGCAGGGCGGCGTCGACCACCTTCTTGGCTTCCTGCTCGCGGCGCTGCTGCTCGGCCTGCTCCTTGGCCTTCTCCTCGGCTCTCGCCCTCTCCTCGTCCTCCCGCTTCTTCTGCTCCTCGAGCCGCTTGCGCTCCTCCTCCTCCTTGCGGGCGCGCTCCTCGGCGGCCTTCATCTCGGCGAGCTGGCGGATGTACTGTTCGCACTGCCGCACGTTCTCGAAGACCGGGTGGTCGGCCGGCAGCGTCTGGCGCGAGGAGGCGATGAACTTCTTGTAGTGCTCGAGGGCCTTCTCGGGGGCATCCTTGTGCCTGTGGTAGATGACCCCGAGGTTCAGGTGCGCCACCGCCAGGTTGGGATCGGCCTTGAGGGCCGCGTCGTATTCGGCCATCGCCTTGTCGATCTCTCCCAGCCCCTTGTACGCGACCCCGAGGTTGACGCGCGCCCCGTGGTTGCCCGGCTCGTATTCGACGATCTTGCGGTACTGCTCGCCGGCGGTGCTCCAGTCCTGATGGCGCGAGGCGATCTCGGCGATGCGCACGCGAGCGGCCAAAAAGTCGTCGCGCTCCTTGACCGCGCGCCCGAAGTAGGCGATGGCCTCCGGCTCGTTGCCTTCGCGCTCGCTGATAAGCCCCATCGTGAAGTGCAGCTCGGGGTCGGACTCTTGCAGCCTCGTCGCCCGTAGCGCGACGAGCTTGGCCATGTTGAGGTTGTTGCGATCGAGGTAGCAGCGCATCATCACCTTGTGCGCGGTCAGGTTGTGGCGCTCGCGCATCAACGCCTCGCGCGCCAGCTCCATGGCACGCTGAGGGTCGCCAGCCTCCCGATAGAGCGCCGCCATTCGCGCGCGAGCCGCCCCGTCCTCGGGGTAGATGCGCAGGATCTCCTGGTAGAGAGCCACCGCGTCGGCAGGCTTGCCCTCGTTCTGGAAGATCACCGCGAGGTTCTCGGCCGCCTGCTTGAGCGAGGGCTTCTTCTGCAGCGCGGTCCGATAGGTGCTCTTCGCCTCCTCGGGCTTGCGCTGGCGCTCGTAGATGACCCCGAGGTTGAAATATGCCTCGGCGAAGCGGTCGTCGGCGTCGACGACCGCCTTGAACTTGCGCTCGAGCAGAACCCAGTCGAAGACGTGGATCTTCTTCTGCTCCTCGAAGGAGGCGACGGCGTCCTCGAACAGCCGCAGGGAGCGCCCGGTGAACTGCTCCTCGGGCGTCTTGCCGGCGCCGGCGGCCCCCGAGCCCCCAGCCTTCGACTCGGAGACGGGCTTGGGGGTGGTCGTGCAGCCCAGGCCCGCAACCACCAGGGCGAGCGCGGCTGCAAGGGCGCTGCGAAGTCGTCGGGTCCGGATCATCGGCTCGGCTGGATGCATGGCGAAGTGGGCGCTCCTCACAGAAGGTCCGGGTCGTCGGGCTCGGAAGGTTCGGCAGGCTCGGCCGGCCTCTCCTGCGGCCCGGCACCGGCGCGTCCGGGGGCCGTGGCGGGCGCAGGCTCGCGAGGGGCGATCTTCGAGACATCGGGAGCCGAGACCTGGCCGCCGTCCGCCTGGGCCGCCTGCGGCGGCTTGGGCACCGGCTGCACCTTGGTCAGCAGCCCGCTGCCCTCGCGCACCTCGGCGGCCGCGCGCAGCTCGACGAGCTGCTCGACGACCCGCGGAAACTGCGACGGCTTGTACTTGTCGGCGAGCAGGTCGTAGGCCTGTCGAGAGCAGTCGTCGTAGATGGCCATCTCGCGCGCCTTCTGTACCGTGGTGGCGAAGGCGTCGGCGGCCTTCTCCTCGACCGGCATGGCGAGCTGCATGAGCTGATCGTGATAGGCCTGCTCGAACTGCACCTTCGCGTCGGCGAGTTGGGCCTTGATCTCCTCGAACTGATCCTCCGAGAGCTGGTCGCGGTAGTCCTTGGGCCACCTCTTCCAAGGCCTGTCCATCAGGTGCTTGATGGGGTTGAGCTGCTTGGGAAAGGGCATCTCGGGGATGGGGGCCTGGGCGAGCTTGTCGGCAAAGTCCTTGTAGAGCAGCCCGATCTTGTAGAGCGAGCAGATCGCCGGCTCGGCGACCTTGAGGCCGACCACCCCCGCGTAGCGACCCTGCACGTCGACGAGCGCCTTTTGCTTGGCCTCGAGCACGCCCTTGAGCTTCTTCTCGTCCTTCGGGAAGCTGATGCGCGAATAGGCCGCGAAAGCCGGCTCTATCGCCGTGTAGCTCGCCCGCGCGACCGCCTCGATGGCCTCCGGGCCGAGCCGGGCGCGCTGCGCCTTGTTGAGCTTGTCGTAGTAGGTGAGGATGCGCCCGAGGATGCGCTGCACGTTCTTCGAGCTGTTCATCTTCTCGAAGATGCGGACGATCTTCAGCTCAGCGGAGAGGACCCGGTCCGGGTCGCGCACGTGCTGCTTCTCGTAGGCCTCGAGGTGGGCGAGCGCCTTGCTGGCCTGCCCGCTCTTCTCGAACAAGCCAGCGATGGACAGGTCGACCGCCTCCGAGTCCTTCCCGCTCGACCACAGCTCGAGATAGAGCTGCCGGTCGCGCAACGCCTCGCGATACTGGCCGAGCCCCTCGCGGAAGACGCCCGCATTGAAGAGCGCGACCTGCGCCTTCGACTCCTCGAAGGGCAAGGGGCCCTCGGGCGCAGGCGCCGCCTTCGCGCCCCGCTGACGCCCCTTGGCCGGCTTGGGCTTGGGCTTGGGCTTGCCCTGCTGCTGCTCGGCGAACGCACGCGCGTAAGCCTCGTAGCTCTCGGCGGCGAGCTCGAAATCGCCGATGGCCTCGTAGGTCTCGCCGTTCGCGTAGATGCACCGCGGCATGAAGCTCGAATCCGGGTAGCGCGCGACGAGCTGCTTGCGCACCTCGATGGAGCGGTCGATTTGATTTCCTTTGAAGAAATCGACCGAGGCATTGAATAAGGCGCGGTCGGCCAGGCCGCTCTTGGGGAATTCCTCGACAAAGGTGAGATAGGCGCTCGCCGCGGCGGCAAATTCGCCCTTCTCCTCGAGCAGGTTGATCAGCTTGAACGAGCTCTGCTCGAGGATCTTGCCGAGCTCTTCGCGAAACTTGCCCTTGGCGAGCTTGGGCTGCGCATAGAAGCGGCGCGCCCATTCGTTCATCTTCGCCCAGTCACCCTGCTGGTTGAACGAGTCGAGCACGAGGTTTGCCGCGTACTCGGCCAGCTCCGAATCGGGGCGCTCGAGGGCGATCGTCCCGAAGACGTCAACCGCCTTTTCAAAGTAGTTGTAGCGGTAATAGATCGACCCGGCCTTGTACATGACGTCGACGCGCTTGTCGCCCTCGGGCACGTAGCGGATGTACCGCTCACAGGCGGTCAACAGGTTCTGCTTGGCCGGCGGGATGGGCAGCTTGGTCTTGCCGTCGCTTTGCGGAAGCTGCTCCTGCTGCTCGAAGCGCTTGGCCACCTCGTCGAAGGCGAGGATGGCGTTGTAGGCCGCATTGACGAGCCAGCGGCCCGGCTTCTCGGCCGGCGGCCGCGAGCCGTCGGCGCGCTTGGGCGGGTCCATCCTGCCGATGTCGACGAGGACGACCTTGGTATACTCCTCGGCGGCGCGGTCGAACTTGTGCAGGTGGTCGTTGAGCAGCTCCGCATAGAAGAAGCGCAAGTCGTAGGACTTGGGGCTCTCGCCGAATATCTCGAGATAGTCCTGGTAGACCTCGGCGGCGAGGAAGAAGGTCGTGTCCGAGCGGGTCTTCTTGGCCTCGTTGTGCCAGTTGACCGCGAGGTTGGACATCGTGCGCTCGGCGAGGTCCTTCGCCTCGGTGAACGCCTTGCGGTCCTCGTCCTTGGTGATCACCCCGGCCTTTTCGACCTCCTTGATGACCCGGACAAGCTCGCGGACCTGATTGACGGTGATCTTCTTGTTGCCGACCCGCATGACGCAGTCGACGATGCGCCCCTGGAAGAAGGGCGCCTCGGGCGACAGGGGGCGCTCGCGGATCATCTGGTTGTAGATGAGGGTGGCCTCCTTGTCCTTGCCGTCCCCGTAGTAGAGGTTGGCAAGGCCCTTGAGCATCATCCACCAGTTCTCGTCCCCGCCGACCCTCTGGAAGTCCGCCTTGGCGCCGAGCACGTCACCGACGCGGCTGTAGGCGACGACGTAGTCCTTGCGCGCCTCCTTGGAGAGCGCGGTCGAGCGCGGATCGGACTTGCCCTGCAGCTCGCCAAAGAGGGCTACCGCCTTGAACATGTCGAGGGCGGCGCGATAGTCGCCCAGGTTGAAAAAGCACCAGGCCTGCATGTACTGCGCATAGCCGTAGACCTTGCTGTCGGTGAAGGTCGCCGCGGTCTGGAACGCGGCGAGCGCCTCCTCGAGCATGTTCACCTTGCCCTGGGAGTTGTTGAAATAGTACTGGCCGATCGCCACCCAGGCGTCGGGCAGGTACCTCGAGCCCTTGTGGTCTTTGATGAGCTTGCGATAGACGGTGACCGCGTCCTTTTCCTTGCCCGAATCCCACATATTGTGGCCGAGAAAGAACAGGACCTCGTCCATGCGCTCGTACTTCGGGTACTTGCGCACGATGGTGCGATACTGATCAATAGCGAGCGCCTGATAGGTTTCGCTCTTGTTGGCGGCGGCCTTCTTCTCGGCCTGCGCCTGGCGCAGCGCCGTCTCGTTCTTCGCGGCGCGGGCGACGATGATCTCGTCGTCTTTGCGGTTGGACTCGAAGAAGAAGAACTTCGACTCCTCCCAATAGAGCTCGGCGAGGCGAAACACGAGGTTGGGCGCCTCGTTTTCGCTCGGCCCAAGCTGGATGATCTTCTGCAGCGTCTCAATCTGCTCGCGCCGCTTGGAGGCGACCTGCAACTCCACGCCCTGGCGGTATTGGTCATAGACGAGCGCGGGGCGCTGCTCGGCCTTCTCGGCCTTGCGGCGGGTGATGTCGCCGGCCAAATCGCTCTCGGGGACCTTGGTGGCCTCCTTGCGGCTCAGATCGGCCTGCTTCGGCGCTTCTTTACGGGAAGCGGCGCCGCCGGGGGCCGACACCGCGAGGGCAGAGAGCAGACACGCAAGTGGGAGGAGCCTGGAGCGCATGCGGGACCCTTGCGGAAATGATTGAGGAATTCGCGGCGCATCATCGGTCAACGCTTGCACCGCGGTCAACCGCGCAGACCGCCGCGAGCACAAGCTTGACGAGGAGGCGTTTGAGGCCGTCAGACCCGCCCGGACGACACCAGGCCCGGCCCGGGAGGCGACGGGGAGGCGAACAGCAAGGATGGGCCCGATTCCGCGGGAGTAGGCCGCCCTGGCGGCGACTCGACAGCGCGCCGGCCCTTCGACTGCAAGAGGAGGCGGACG
>DHSB01000117.1:0-217 GCA_002408385.1 Myxococcales bacterium UBA5297 | reverse complement strand
CCCCCGCCTCCTCGCGACGGCAGGGCTCAGGCCACTTCGTAAATCTTGCCGGCCGGCCGCTCGACCTGCTTCTTGTCCGTCGTGCGCTCGAGCGTCACCAGGTTGGCCTTGGTGTCGACGGCGATGACCTTCGCCTCGAACTCGCCGCGGCCCTGCTTGTAGCGCACGAGCTGGCCCTCGTGGAAACGCGAGGCGTCGACCCCGCCGGCGCGGGCCG
>DHSB01000142.1:1014-3489 GCA_002408385.1 Myxococcales bacterium UBA5297 | reverse complement strand
AAACCCCCTCCCTTTCGGCGCGCATTCGGCTTGGTTGCTCGCCGCGAGCCCCTCAGCGCGCCGAAAAGGAGGGGGCTTTCACACGGTCGCGCGCGGGCAAGTGCGGGGTTCTTTTGAGCGTGGCCGGAGGAACGAAGGCACCCGACGGGCAGCGGGCTTTCTCCTCGGTCACGCGCGGGCAAGTGCGGGGTTCTTTTGAGCGTGGCCGGAGGAACGAAGGCACCCGACGGGCAGCGGGCTTTCTCCTCGGGCGCGCGCGGGCAAGTGCGGGGTTCTTTTGAGCGTGTGGTCGGAG
Source organism: Myxococcales bacterium UBA5297 (assembly GCA_002408385.1). Lineage (GTDB taxonomy): Bacteria > Myxococcota > Myxococcia > Myxococcales > UBA5297 > UBA10939. The sequence continues at coordinate 3,194 of DHSB01000142.1, read as the reverse complement.
GAACGAAGGCGCCCGACGGGCAGCGGGCTTTCTCATCGGTCGCGCGCGGGCAGATACGGGGTTCTTGTGAGCGTGTAGTCGGAGGAACGAAGGCGATCCGAGCTTGACCAGCCTGGCGAGTCCCTGAACCCCTCACCCCAGCAGCGGCCACCTCCGCCGGCTGGCCAACTCGTCGAGCGCGCGCTGCATCAGCGCGCGCACGTGCTCGAAGCAGCGCTCGACCCGCGCCCGGTCACCGGCGGCCGACGGCGGCTCGTCCAGCTCGATCTTCGGGAGCACGCGGATGCGCACCTTCGCAGGCAGCGGGATGGAGGGAATCCCCGCCAGTCCGAGGCCGAAGGGAAACGACAAGGTCAGCGGCAGCGACTTGACCCTCAGCCAGCGCGCGAACCCGGTCAGCTCGGCGAGCCGGCGCCCGTCGTTGAGCACGACCATCACCTCGTGCGCGCCGACGCTCACCACCGGCACGATGGGGACCTGGTTGCAGATGGCCAGCCGCACGAACCCGCGCCGCTGCGCGAGCTCGACCCGGTGGCGCTGCCCGAAAGGCTTGAGCGCGTCGAGGTCGCCGCCCGGGGCGACGAGCAGCGGCAGCCCCGCGCGCAGCGCCACGTTGGCCGTGCGCACGTCGGCCCGCAGCCCGCCCACCCTGCGCAAAAACGCGCCGAAGCCCGGCAGGAGCGGAATGATGTCGTGCATCAGCCCATAGGCCGGCGCCTCGGCACCAAAGCGGCGCCAGAAGAGGGAGAGCAGGCCGAGCAGGTCGGGCAACGCCGCGCCGCCGTTGTGCGTCGCGACATAGAGCGAAGGGCCACAGGTGAGGTGCTCGGCCCCTTCGATCTCGGTGCGGTAGTAGCGGTCGGTCAGCGCCGAGACCAGCGGCAAGACCCGGCGGATGAACTCCGGGTCTCGTGCGCGCAGCAGAGGGTGAAGCCTGCGAGCCGGTGGGCTGCCAGGCATTCCCTGCGTCGACTCGATCTGCCTGAGGTCGATGGCCATGTATGGACCGCCCGCCCTGCCTTCGGGGGCTGGCGGGGTTCGATACCGTCGCTGCGCTCTCCTTGACGTAGGGCCTTGCCGGCTCCCCAGCAACCGACGAGGCGCCCGCTCACCGGCGCGCGGGCAGCAACGGCCTCGGGCGGGCCGCGCCAAGGCACGCAAGGGGGCGCGGCGCTAACTTCGATGCGTCCCGAGGCCATGGTGCGCAAGCGGCTCAACCTCAAGATCGTCGTCCCGATCCTCTTGAGCGTCTCGCTCATCGTGTTTCTGCTGGGCTTCGGGGACCTCTCGGTCGTCGCCGACCGCATCGGGCTGCTCACCCTAGGGACCCTGGCCGCGGTCTTCGGGCTCGCGGTGGTCTACCTGGTGCTCAAGCTGCTGCAGTACCGGCGGCTGCTCGCCAAGCTGCACATCCACCCGAGCTGGACGCAGATGGCCCTCTCGTTCGCCATCGGCGAGATGAGCCTCTCGCTGCCGGCCGGCGCCTACGCGCAGGGCTTCGTGCTCAAGCACGTCCACGGCGCCCAGGTCTCGCGCTCGGCGGCGGCCGCCACCTTCGCGCTCGGCTACGAAGGCGCCCTCGCGCTCATCACCCTGGCGCTGCTCGACATCCCGGCGTGGGGTTGGCTTCGGCCGGCGCTGGGCATCTTCTTCGCCGTCGCCGCGCTCGTCCTCGTGCTGCTGCTTTTCGTCCCCGCGGTCTCGCGCGGCCTGACTTGGGTCGTCACCGCCGATGGCTGGCGGAAGCCCGGCGGCTGGTTGCTCATCGTCGCGCGCTCGGTGCGCGAGCTCGCCACGCCGCGCACGCTCATTCCCAGCGCCCTGCTTGCCGCGGGCTACATGTCGTGCGTCGTCGGCTCGTTCCTGCTCGTCGGGCGCGGCGTCGGCATCAGCGACTTTCGCGTGGACGAGGCAACGACGGTCTACTTCTTCGGGCTCGCGGTGGTGCTGCTGCTCGGCCCGGCCTCGACGCAGCTTGGGGTCATCGAGGTGAGCGGCCTCGGGGCGATGTTCGCGTGGGGCTATTCGCGCAACGAGGCTTTGGCCGCGCTGCTCGGCTTTCGCCTGGTGTGGACCGCCTCGGTGTGGCTCGTCTGCATCCCGGTGACGATCTTGCTGCGCCACGCGCTGGTGGCGCAGGAGCCCGCCGGGTAAAGGTCCGGAGCGCCGGCCTTCGTGCC
>DHSB01000142.1:0-746 GCA_002408385.1 Myxococcales bacterium UBA5297 | reverse complement strand
AATCCGCGCAGAACGAACGACCGTGATGACCGGGGACCACCAAGACGACCAGAGCTTCGTGCCAGCGCGTGACAACCGGAACGTCGGCCCCCAAATGGACCACAATAGAAAACGATTCCAAACCCTAGAGTCGGCGCATGCTCAAGCACATCGCACGCGAACGACGCTATCGACGCTCTCTCCCCCATATCCAGACTCCCGGCGCCTGGTATCACGTGGTCATTCCCTCTGCCGCGGGCGTCGCCTCGACTCACCTGATCTCGGCGTCGTCCTCGAGGCCTGTCGGTTTCACGAAGACAAGCGCTGGAAACTGGCCCTCGTTGCAGCAATGCCGACCGCGGGCACACACATTCTTTGCCAGCCACTGCCTGAGCCGACGGCACCCGGCTGTTTTCATACCCTCGAGGCGATTCTTCATAGTGTGAAGGGCCACTCCGCTTGGAGAATCAATCAACGGACTGGTTATCGCGCTCCTTTATGGGAATGCGAATCATTTGATCGAGAGATTCGAAATCGGGCCGATTTCTGGCGGGTCGCAATCTACATCGCCAACAACCCGGCAAAGGATGGGCTTGCGCCCCAACCGCGCGACTACCCGTGGCTTTATGTCCACGAGAGTTTTGTTGGCGCATTGTCGGAACCAGATGTTGATGCCGGGCAATTGCAGGGGCCCTGAGGGCGGGCGCGCCGCCGCCGGCACGAAGGCCGGCACTCCGGTCTCCACACGCACGCGCGGCCGCCGGCAC
>DHSB01000230.1:43674-45765 GCA_002408385.1 Myxococcales bacterium UBA5297 | reverse complement strand
GGCCCCCGCCAGCGTCGCGCCGACGATGCCCAGCGCGGGCGCCAGCAGCAGGCCGGCCAGAGCGGCCAGCGCCAGGGCCGCGCCGGCCCGCACCACCGTCGCCAGGCTGTGGCGCAAGGCGGCGATGGGCAGCAGCATCACCGCGGCGAAGCCGAGCGGGGTGGTCCCCAGGGCGACCTTGGCCGGCAGCTCGATCTCCGAGAGCTCGATCCCGTAGCCCCAGGCGACGAACGGCAGCACCAGCCAACCCCCGACGATCACCGCGGCGGCAAGGGCGACGGCCGGGCCGAGGTGCCGCCCGTTCGATCCGTCCGGCGCGGCGCCACCGGCCGCCTGGAGCCGGTGCAGGCTGAGGGTCGCGAGCAGCCAGGGGCCGGCCGAAGCGCCGCGCACCACCACCGTCGCGCCCTGCAGCAGCCCGACCTCGGCCGGCGAGAGCAGGAGGCGGGCGATGAGCAGGTCGGCGTTGCCGAGCAGGTAGGCCTCCAGGCCGAGCGCCAGGTAGACGAGTGAGCCGGCCGCCTGCGGCACGACCTGGCCCGCGCGCCGCAGCGCCGGGCGCAAGCGCGGCTCGCGCACCACCGCGAAGAGCCCGGCGCCGAAGAAGCTCAGGTTGGCCACCGCGATCACCCCGCCGAGCTCGGCGAGCCCGGGAGCCCACAGCGACCCGGCCAGCAGGATGAGGGCCGAGCCCCCGTTGGCCGCCATCTCTGCCGCCGGCCGGCCGAGGCCGCGCAGACAGGAGATGCCGTAGACCCCGAAGTGCTGGAAGGCCGAGGCCAGCGCCAGCCAGCGGACGAACCCGCCGAGCTCGCCCACCCCACCGAGCGCCGGCGCGGCGGCGAACAGCAGGAGGTAGGCCGCCCCCGAGAGCACGAGGAAGAGCCCGTGGCCGACCCCGAGCTGCGCCGAGGGGCGGCCGTCGCGGGCCCGGTCACGGGCGGCGCGGAAGAGCGCCCAGTCCGGCAGGCCCAGGCTCGCGGTCGAGCCGACGATCCAGACGGCGAGGTAGAAGGCGGCCATCGCCCCGAGCGCCTCGACCCCGCCGCAGCGGCCTACCTTGAACCCGAAGACGAAGGTCGCCCCCTTGGCAACCAGGCCCGTTCCCCACAGCAACACCGCGGGCAAGTGGGGCCGAGCGAGCGCGAAGGCCTGTGCCGACAGGCGCCTCGCGACCCGCAGCGGCCAAGGGCCGGACAGCACTTCCGGGGCTGGGCCAGGCGGCTTGTCTGCGGGCGCGGCGACGAATTGCACGGCGGCGATGCTATTCTGCTCGCCCGCGCGAAGCCAGGGCGCCGGAGCATCCTCGCATCCTCCTCGACACCTCTCCCGATGCCCCTCGACGCCCTCCTCGCCATCTGCCCGAACTTTCCGAGCCCGGGCAGCGCCTCGGACGGCCAGGCGGTCTACCTGCACCACGCGGTTCAGGCCATCCACCGGGCGAGCGGCGCGCGGGTGGTCGTCGCCGCCCTGCGCATCGCGGGGCAAGCTGCCGAAGAGAGGTGCGCCTGGGGAGAGATCCACCGAGCCGAGCCGCCCGAGCCCCTTCCGAGCGTCTTTCAAGCCTACGAGCCCGGTCGCTTCCCCCAGACCTTGGCTCCGCTCGCACCGCTCGCCCGGCGGCTCGCGGTGGCGCTGCGGGCCGAGGGGCGCCACCCGGCCGCCTGGTGCCATGGCTACGAGACCGCCGAGACGCTCGAGACTCTGCGGGGCGAGGGGCTGCCGACCGTCGCGGTCGTCCACTACTCGATCGCCCAGGAGTCGCTCCACGACCTCGGGCTCGCCGACGACCGGGTGCGGCGCGAGGCGGTCGGCGGCCTGCTGCCGCGGCTCCTCTCGACGGCCGTGCCGCCAGCCCTGCGCCCGGCCTTCGTGCGTCTGTCGAGCCGCGCCGCGGGCGTCGGCGGCGTGCTGCCGCTGCACCGGGTGCTCGCACTGCAGGTCTCCAAGCTGGCGATGGAACGTCGGCTGCTCGAAGGCGCCGACCGGATCGTCGCCGTGGGCCGCTCCTTCGCCGCCTCGCTCGGCCGGCTCTACCCCCGGCTGCGCCCGAAGATCTCCTGGTGTTTCGCCGGCGCCTCCCCCGCGCGG
>DHSB01000230.1:20140-43541 GCA_002408385.1 Myxococcales bacterium UBA5297 | reverse complement strand
GCGCGGGCCCGAGCCCCGCGCGAGGCCAACGACCGGCTGGGGCTGTTGATGGTTGGCCGCCCGAGCCTGCAGAAGGGCTGGGACTATGCGGCCGAGGCGCTCCACCTGATCGAGCGCGACTCGCCTCAGCTTGCCGACCGGCTCGCGATGACCGCGGTCGGCGGGCTCGGCACTTGGGAGGGGCCCGCCTCGGTCTACGCCGAGAGAGTGACCGCGGGTTTCCGACGGCTGCGGCGGGTGCGGTTCGAGGACGCAGGTCACCTCGCGCCCGCCGAGGTCGAGGCGCGCTACGCGGCGGCCGACGTGCTGCTGCACCCTGCGGTCTTCGAGCCCTTCGGACTGGTGATCGTCGAGGCGCTGGGGCACGGCTGTCTCGTCGTCGCCTCGGACACCGACGGCCCGCGCGATCTGCTGCGCCCGCCGTTCGGCTGGCGGGTTCCCTTCGCGGCTCCGCGCCGCCGGGCGGCCAACCTGGCTGCCGCTCTCGAGCGGGTCGCGCGGCTCTCGCCCGAGGAGCGCGCCCGTGGCCAGGCCGCTGCCCGTGAGGCGTGCGCCGAGCTCGGGTGGAAGGGCTGCGCGGCCGGGCACCTGCGGGCCCTCGAGGCGGCCGCGCTCCGGAGCTCGGGAGATGCGGCGTGAGAATCGCCCACGTGAACATGGGCCACCCGCGCAACCCGGTCTTCTTCGGGGGCGCCGAGGTGCGCAACTACGAGATCTACCGGCGCCTGAGCGAGCGCGGGCACCAGGTGACCGTCGTCTCCAGCCGCGTGCCGGGCACCGAGGACTACCGGGTCAACGCGCGCTTCGAGTACCACTTCGTCGGCTCGAACTGCGAGGAGCGCACGGCGAGCAAAATCAAGAGCTCGCTCCATTTTTCGGCCGCCGCCGCGGCCTGGCTGCTGCGCCGGGCGGCCTGCTACGACGTGATCGTCGAGGAGCTCTCCTACTGGAGCCCGACACTGACGCCGCTGCTGCGGGGACGCCCGCTCGTCCTCCAGATCCAGAACGTCACCCCCTGGGCAGAGATGCGCGTGAAGAGCGGGCTGTTCGTGGGCGCGGCCTGCTACCTGAGCATGAGGGGCTACCCGCGGCTGTTTCGCCGCTGGATCGTGCTGGGCGAGCCGCTCAACGCCCGCTACGGCGTGCGCGGAGAGGTCATCGGGCAGGGGATCGACGAAGAGCTGCTCGCGGCCCACCCGCGCGAGGGAGACTACCTCGGCTTCCTTGGCCGGCTCGACGCCACGCAGAAGGGGCTCGACGTGCTGCTCGACGCCCTCGCCCGGTTGCGCAGGCGTGGACGGCGTCTGCGGCTCAAGCTCGCCGGCCGCGGCCCGGACGAAGGGGCGCTGCGCGCCCGGATCCGGACCCTCGGCCTGGGGGGCGAGGTCGAGCTTCTCGGCTGGCTCGAGGGCGAGGAGAAGCGCCGCTTCCTCGAGGGCGCGCGGATCGTCGCGCTCCCCTCACGCTTCGAGGGCCAGGGGATCGCGGCGATCGAGGCCGCCGCCTGCCACAAGCCGCTCGTCGTCTCGGCGATCCCCGAGCTGCGCTACTGCGTGGAGCACGGGTTCGGCGTCGCCTTCGCCCCCTTCGCCCCCGAGGCGCTCGCCGTGGCGATCGACAGGTTGTGGGACGACGCCGACCGCCGCGCCGCGCTCGGGCGAGCCGGGCGCGCCTTTGCCGAGGGCTCGACCTGGACGCAGGTCGCCGACAAGTTCGAGCGCTACCTGCTCGCCGCCTGCGCCGCGGGGAGGTAGCGAGCCGGGCGGCAAGAGGTGCCGTGAACACGCGCCGACCTCGGTCCCCCGCCCCGCGCGTCCGTCCCTTCAGTCCGGCTCGGCTGGCTTCGGAAGCGCGGACTGGGCGAGGCGCGAGAGTGCGCAGGAGCTTTCGACTCGCGCTCAAGGCCCGGGGCCCACCGCACCGCCGAGGCGGGCGAGCTCCCCAAAGACCTCTTCAGTAGGCGATCGCGTTGAGCCGCATGCCGATCCGGCCGTAGGCAGCCTTCGGGTCGGGGTGGCCCTCGACCCGCGCCCCGAGCAGCGCCTCGAGCCGAGCGGCCTTGCCCTCGGGGGCAAAGCCGACGAACACCCCGCGCCTCTCCCCGGGGGCGAGCACCGGAGCGCACTCGGCGAGCCTTGCGCACCCGTCGATCGCCACTGAGAAGGCCGCCGCGCCCCAAAGGTAGAAATCCGAGAGGCGCACCGGCGCGCCCGTGTCATTGAAGATCTCGAGCGAGTGCTCGCTGCGGGCCCCGAGCGCGGTCGGCTGGATGCGCGGGTCGCCGAGCAGCGCGGGCACCCGACAATCGCCACCCGCCGCAAAGCGGAGGGTGCGGTTCTCCCCGTCCGCGGGAAACCCGCCGGTGCCCAGCCAACGCCAACTGCGCCCGCCATCGGTCGAGACCCGGAACTTGAAGCCGTAGTCGCCCTCGGCCGCCTCGGCGCTGGCGAGCGGGCGCAGCCCCTCGGTGCCCGTAGTCCCCTGGTGGGCCCGCAGCAGGTTCCAGCGGTAGCGAGCGTTGTTGCCGACCCGCCCGGTGAAGACGAGCGGCCCCCCGCGCCACTCGCCCTCGGGATGCCCGGAAAAGAAAGGCGAATAGGCCTCGGCGCGCACGAAGCCGCCAGCAGCGATCCGCTCGGCCTCGGGGTGGTCGGTGATCCCCGGGACGTAGAGCTCGATGCCCGGCAGCGGCCCGCCCCCCGTGTCGAGCGCGGTGAGCGAGAAGACGAAGGGGTCGGGGAGGTCGCCAAACCCCGCCTCGCCCGGCCTCCACCAGTATTCGCCGGCCGCCGCCCAGGTCAGGGTGGGGCTCTCCAACTCGACCTGCGCGCTCCAACCCTCCCCGCCGCGCTCCTCGCGCCGAGAGGCGCCGCCGGCGCTCGCCTCGAGCCTCCAGCTCACCCGGCCGCCCTTCTCCAGCCCGGCCGTGGGCAGCCGCACCGCCCACTGCAGGTTGTTGTGGAATTCTCCGGCCCCGGTGGCGACCAGGCGCAGCGGCGCTTCGCGCTCCTCGCCGCTGTCGATCCGGTAGAAGGCGACCACCCGGGTGTCGGGCGAGGAGGGCCAAGTCTGCACCTTCACCTCGAGGTCGTGGAACAGGTAGAGCGGCTCGCCGGGGGCGCGCGGCAGGCCGTCCTGGGAGAGCTCGACCGCGCCGAGCCACTCGAGGGCAGCCGGCGCGGCGACCTGGGCGCGATAGTTCTGCTCGGCGTGGTTGAGCCAGAGCACGCGGTTGTCGTCGAACAGCGCCAGGGCGACCTGAAACCTCGCCCCCGCTGCATGGCTGCCCAGGTCGAAGAGAAACCCCTCGCCCTCGGCGCCCACCGGCGCGCCGGGCCGGTCGCTCCAACTCGCGCCATCGTCGAAAGAGAGGTGCGCCAAGCCCCGGTCAAACCGGTCGCCCCCCTCGCGCCAGGCCGCGAACACGATCCGCTCCCCCGGCCCCGGCAAGCCCGGGGTCTGGAAGACGGCCCCTCCCGACTCGGAGCCGAGGCGCAGCAGCCGGGCCTCTTCGGTCCCCGAGATCAAGCCGGCGCGCGCCAAGCGGGCTGCAGCCTGCTCGGCCGAGAGGCCAGGCGCGAGGACCGGCGCGGCGACGGCGACCGCCGCCTCGGAGTCTGGCGCACCGCCTCCGGTGAGCGCGACCACCACCACCCCCACCACCAGGGCCACGCAGCCCAAAGCCCAGAAGACCTTCGCCATCGGCGCTCCTCGCCCCCTCTCACTCTCTCGCTCTCGAGCGGCTCACCCGCGGGGGGCCTTCCGCTGTCCCGTTTCAATTCCAACCGCGCAAGGATGTCAACTACCGGCCAGCCGCCGGCACCGAGCGGCTATCGGGGCGCGCGCAGCCGCTCGCGCAGGGCTCCCTGCAGATCATGGGCGAGGATTTGGGCCCCCACCGCGCGCTGCTCCGCGGCCGCCCGCTCGAGATCGGCGCAGGCCTCTTCGGGCAACGGCTCCCGGGAGAGGAGATCGACGCACCCTCCCTCGCACCTCAGCGAGCGCTCTGCCCGCCAGCAGCCGTGACGCAACACGACCGGTCCCCGGCCCGGCATCCCGAGCAGATTGCGCCCCAACCAGGGCAGGGGCGTGGGGTCGAAGCCGAGCAGGGCGAAGAGCGTCGGGGCGAAGTCGAGCTGACCGCAGGCCGCGCTCAGCTCGCCCGGCCCGGCCCGCTGCGCGCCGGGGGCGAGCACCAGGAAGGGGACGCTCTCGCGCAGGCGCGCCTCGACCCCGGTGGCCGGCCCTCCGACGAGCCGGGCGAGCTCGGTGTCCCAGGGCAGCCCCGAGGCATGGTCGCCCCAGAGCGCGATCAGGCTGCGCCCGAGCAGTCCGTCCGCCTCGAGCCGGGCGAGAAACGCGCCGAGCGCCGAGTCGAAGTAGCGCATCGCCTGCAGGTAGTTGCCGAGCGGCGTCCCTTCGAGACCGCCGAGCCGCAGCTCGCGCCGCTCAGCCGGAAAGCTGTCGAACGGGTGGTGATTCGAGAGCGGCATGAGGTAGGCGGCGAAGGGCTCGGGGTGGCCCTCGAGCCGAGCGGCCATCTGCGCGAGAAAGTCCCGGTCGTTGAGCCCCCAGCCGATGCGCGGGCCGGGGGCAAAGTCCGGCGCGAAGAGGCGCTCCTGGTAGCCGTAGGCCCGGTGGGTGAGGCGCCGGTTCCAGAAGTCGGAGCGGAACGGGACGGCCGAGAGGGTCGAGTAGCCCCCCTCGGCGAGCGCCTCGGCGAGCCCGGCGTAGCGGTTGCCGCCGAAGCGGAAGGCGGCCGCCCCCGAGACCGGCGGCAGCAGCGAGGCCTGGGTGGTCAGCTCCGCGTCGGAGGTGCGCCCCTGGGCGGTCTGGTCGGCGCACTGCGAGAAGAGCAGCGCCTCGCCCCGAAGCCGGTTGAGGTTCGGGGTCACCTCCTGGCCCTCGACCCGCAGGCCGACGACGAAGGACTGCAGCGACTCGACCTGGAGCATCACCAGGTTGCGCCCGCGGGCCAGGCCGAAGGTGGGCCCCCGGCCGGCGCGGTACGAGGCGCGCCGGCGCAGCCAGCCCTCGACTCTCGCCTCCTCCCGCTCGTCCAACCGCGGCCGCGCCAGCCGCGCGCGCAGGGCCGAGCCGAGGTCCCAGGCGTGGAAGTTGAGGGCGCCGACCGCCGCCACGACCTGCACGTTCTGGAACACCTGCACCATTGGGCCGCCCCTCGCGTGGGCGAGCCGCCACCCGATACGGGCGCCGGGGAGGAGCAGCACGGCGAGCAGCGCGGTGGCCGCCCAGGCAGGCAGGCGGCCGGCTCGCGGCTGTAGCCGGCGCACCGCGAGGACGAGCGCCGCGCCGGGCAACAGGTCGGCAAAGAGCCAGGCGTCCGAGGCCGAAAGCAGCGCAAAGATGCTCGCCGAGACCTCTCCGGCCTGGCCGGCGGCGCCGAGCGCGGCGAGCGAGAGCAGGTCGCCGAAGAAACGCAGGTAGACGATGTCGGCGAGCAGCAGCAGCGAGGCGGCCGCCGCCGCGGTCCAGGCGGCCAGGGGACGGGCCCGGCGCGGCAGGGCGAGCAACGCCAGCCCGAGCAGCGCGCCCCCGGCCACCACCGCCCAAGCGGCGCCCGCGTCGGCGGCGCGCCGCGCCTCGCGCAACACTGCCTCCTGCTTGGCGGCCAGGGCGAACGACAACCAGACCAGGTCGGCGACCGAGAGCACCCGCGCTCCGGCCAAGGGCGCACCCGCGCGTCCGAAGCGCCAAGCCAGCACGGCGAGCAGGAGGGCGGCGAGAAAGAGGGCCCGCCCGTCGAGCGGCCCGGGCAGCACCAGGACCGGCGACGGCGATGGCGGGGCCGAGCCGTTCGAAAACCAGCAGACCCCCTCCTCCACCATCTCCCAGCGCAACCGATGGCCCCCGACGCTGTCCGGGGCACGCAGCCTCGCCTCGACCCTCACCTCGGCACCGGGGGGCACCTCGCCGGGGATCGCGGTCCGCGCCCCTTCGAAGACCACCGTCGCGCCCGAGCGGTCGAGCCAATGGTAGGAGAGGCTCACCCTCTCGCCCGGAAGCCAAGCTCTCGTCCCTTCGTTTCGCAGGACCAGCGGCACGGCCTTCTCTTGGCGGGCGAAGAGCAGGGATGGGGCGGCGCCCTCGACGATCGCGAAGGCCCGCTCGGGCCCCACTCCGGCCTGCCTCGCAGCGCGAGCGGACGGCCCCGGGGCCATCGACAGCGCGAGTGCGACCAGAAAGATCCGTGCAGCGGGCGGCGACATGGAGGCGGCCGAGTATAGACCAGCCACCTCACTCGCCTTTCTCCAGAACCGCGAGTGCGCCTGATACTCTCCGGCCATGCGCATCCACCTCGCCCTGTCCTTCTCTCTCGCGAGCCTCGCGCTCGCCTGCCCGGCTCCCTCGGTCGAGCTCGCCGGGCGCGCCTGCGACCCCGACCACTCGTGCATCGACGGCTACGTCTGCAGCCCCGAGGGCCTCTGCCTCGAGCGTGGGGCCGACGGCTCGGTCCCGACGGATGCGGGGAGCTCGGACGCAGGCTCGTGCGAGCGCGCCTTCTGCGAAGCGAAGCAATACTTCGCCTGCGAGCGGGGCAGACCGGTGCTCGCCGCCACCTGCGCGGAGGACGAGCGATGCGACCTGGCGCGCGGCTGTCTCGTCGCCTGCGATGAAGAGGGCGGATGCTCCACCGGCAAGGCGTGTGACCGGGCGAGCGACTCCTGCGTGACCGTACCGGCCTGCGGCCCGGAGCTCGACTGCACCTCGGGCACCTGCATCGCGGGGGCCTGCGTGCCGACCCCGAGCGGCCCGGCCCAGGTCGGAGCCTCGGAGGCCGCGGGGCTCGACTGCTACCCGGATGGCCTCGAGCCGACGCCCGGCGCCCCGGCGACCTTCCGGGGCTACGTGCTCGACGGGCTGGGGAAGAAGACCGCGGCGACGGTCGGCTGCGTGTTGTCGCTCTGGGAGGCGGAGAGGTTCGCGAGCGCCGAGGGCGAGCCGCTCGCGACGGCCCCGGTGGTGGAGCGCGAGTACCAAGGTGGCTCCGGCCCCGAGCCGGCCGGAGGGTTCGAGGTGCCGGACGTGCCCACCGGCGTCGCCCTGGTCGCGGTGATCGACGGCTGCGCCAACATGCTCCCCACCCACCAGTACTTCGCGCTGCCGCCCGCTGCCCAGGAGGGCAGCGCGATCGATCAGGACCTGACCGCTTTCGGGCGGGCCGAGTGGCAGAGCCTGCTCGAGGCCGCAGGGGCGACGGTGGGCGAGAACCGGGCGGCCATCGCCGGCCAGATCTTCGACTGCGGCGAGCCTCCGCGCCGGTTGCGCGGGGCGACCGCGGCGCTCGATACGCCGACCCGGGCCTACTACACCTATCCGGCGGTCCTCGGCATCGATCCGGCGGCCCGGGCCACCGCCGACAACGGACGCTTCTTCTTCTTCGACGTCCCGGCGACCGCGCTGCGGCTCGTCACCGCCGAGCGCGACGCGCAGGCGCGGTTGTTCACCCAGACCCTCGAGGTGCGCACGGTGCCGGGGGCGCTCACCCTCGTCTCGGTGCGGCCCGCGGGGCGTTGACCCGCTCGCCTGTTCTCGTACCGCTCGCCCCGCCGAGCCCTCTGCGCAGCCGCCATGAGACGCCGCCTTCGTTTGGGCGACGCCCGGGCATGGATGGCTAGCTTCTCTCCATGCGCGGCAGCTACAAGATCGCCCGGATTGCGGGCATCCCCATCCGCATCCACGTCAGCTTCCTCATCGTCCTGCCGCTGTTCGCCTACATCTTCGGCTCGGTCTTCCGGCAGGCGGCCGCAGCGGCGGGCGTGCCGCCGCAAGGCCTGGCGATCGGCCCCTGGCTGTGGGGCCTCGCGCTCGCCATCGCGCTCTTCGCCGCGGTGCTGGTGCACGAGCTCGCCCACTCGCTCTACGCCATCCGCAAAGGCGGCGAGGTCCGCGAGATCACCCTGCTGATGCTCGGCGGGGTCTCGCAGCTCACCAAGATGCCCGACGGCCCGAAGCGCGAGGCGATGATGGCCTTCGTCGGCCCACTGACCAGCCTGCTCATCGGCGGGCTGTGCCTGGGCATCTACGCGTTGCTCGGCGAGGTCGGCTCGTTCAATGCGCGCTTTGGCCTCTTCTACCTGGGCTTCCTCAACGTCTTTCTCGGGGCTTTCAACCTGCTGCCCGCCTTCCCGATGGACGGCGGGCGCATCCTGCGGGCGATGCTGACCGGCCCGCTGGGCAAGCTCAAAGCGACGCGGGTCGCGGCCACCGTCGGCAAGGGCTTCGCGGTCCTGCTCGGGCTCTGGGGCCTGCTGTCGCTCAACATCTTCGTGCTGCTCGTCGCGCTCTTCGTCTACGTCGGGGCCCAGGCCGAGGCCCAGGACGTGGTCCTCCACGAGGTGCTCGCCAAGGTGCACGTCGGCGACGTGATGTCGCGCGAGGTGCCGACCGTGCCCGCGGAGCGCAGCGTCGCGGACGCCGCGACGCTGATGGCCTCCGAGCGGCGGGACTCGCTGGTGGTCCTCGACGAGCAGCAGAAGGTGGTCGGCGTCTTCTCCCTCGCCGAGGTCGAGCGCATCCCGCGCGAGCGGCGCGCCCTGCTCACCGCGCGCGAGGCGATGCGCCCGACCCCGACGCTCTCGCCCGGCGACGACGCCGCCAAGGCCGTCCGGGTGATGGGCGAGGGGGCGCTCCCCTTCGTCCCGGTCGTCTCCGAGGAGGGGCTCGTCGGGACGGTCTCCCGCGAGGACATCGCGCGGGCGATGCGCCTGCGCGCGCTCGAGCAGGAGGAGAGGCGCCAGCGCGAGCGGCCCGCGAAGCACGGCTGGTTCGGTCGCAGGCGCGAGCAGCATCCGTAGCGCAGGCGGCTCGTGCCGGGCCACCCCTCACCTCCACGCTTCTCCCTTGGGCCGGGATGCCCGGTGACAGCCCGCCGCCGCGGCGGCGACAATGCCACCGTCGGTTCACCTCATCGCAAGGGGAGGGCGCGCGTGCGCGGGTTATCGAAAAGGGTGCGAGATCTGGAGGCGGACTTCGAGGCGGTCGACTCCGGTGTCCGGCAGTTCAAACCGCGACTTGCCGAGAGGCTCGACGCGCTGCTCGGCGAGGGCGCGTCGGACGCGTCGCTCCTGCTGCTCGACCGCACGGGCACGCTCGCCCGCTCCAAGCTCGACAGGCTCGTCGCGGTCTCGGACGGCAACGCCAGCGAAAGCGCCGACCTCGGCGAGCCGCGGCAACGGCGCGACGAGCTCGCCGTGGCCAGCTACGGCAACCTCAAGCTCATCCGGCGGCTGTTGGAGGCGACAAACGGAAAGCGCGCAGGCGCGCCGTTCGGGCTGACTGGCCGGCTGCCGAGGAGCGCCCTGGGCGTCCATCAACTCGGGCGCCATTTCCTCAAGGCATTCGCCGAGCGCGGGCTGCCCGAGTCGCCGCATGCCGTCATCGACATCCAGAACACGGTGCGCGCGCTGCAGGCCGATATCGCCTCGGCCGGACGCTCGAGCACGTGACCGTGGAGTACCGAGAGGCCGAAGGCTTCAAGATCGCCAGCGACAAAGCCCGCGAGGATCTCAAGCGCGCGCTGTCGCGCTACGCGGCCCTGGCCACCGCGCTGCTCACGCTGGCCGGGCTCGACGAAGAGGCACGCAGGTTGAGGCGAAAGCGCCCGCGGCTCGACGACTCCGCAGCCCCCGATGCCCTGTCGACCGGGACCTAGCGTCCAGCCGGGAGCCCGCGGCTCAGGTCGGCCCTCGCCCTCCGACTCGGCTCCTTCGCGCAAGCCAGATGGCGAGATCCCGCGTGTTCGGCTTGTCGGCGGGGCTTTCGCGCCCGGACCACCGCGTGCTTCGCTCGCGACTAGGCGTTTTCCGACCGGATCACCGCGCGCTTCGCTCGCGAACGGCATTTCCCGACCGGATCACCGCGCGCTTCGCTCGCGAACAGGTTCTTCCCTGACCGGATCACCGCGTGCCTTGCCCGCGAGCTGGTCTTTCCTGATCGGATCACCGCGTGTTTCGCCCGCGAATCGGCCTCGCCTGACTGGATCACTGCGTGCTCTGCCCGCCCGGGGGTCCTCTCGGGCCTGGATCACCGCCCGCTTCTGCGCCCTTCCGGTGACTGCATGCGCCCGCCGACCGCCTCGCCCCTCGGTCGCACGCAGAGGCTGGTCAACTCGGCACCAAAGCCAGCGGGGCCCGACCGCAATCCGATCGAGCCCCGCGCGACTGCTTTTCCTGACGACCTTCGCCGCTACCGGAACAGCTCCGCGAGCTGACGCCTGTACGCAGGGTTCGGGAAGAGCGACTCGAGCCGCTTGTAGCTCTGCGGGTCGAGGATGCGCGGCTTGACCACGGTCAGGACGCGCATCCGCGTGTCCGGCGTCGGGAAGCGGCCGAGAAGCCGCGCCACCTGCTCGACGACGAACCAGTTTTGGGGCGCCTCACGCTCGACCACCTGGAGCCATCCCTCGACCGAGCGACCGGAGGTCGCGCGCTCGACGAAGCGCTCGAAGTCCCCCGTCGCCATCGGCTGCGGCAGCGGGCTCTCCCGCGAGGCGAGCAGGCGGCCGAGCTCCTCCTTCTCCGAGGAGAAGGAGAACGCGCCGTAGAGCAGGTAGTTGTTCTGCTGGTCGAGGATGCGGTCCTTCACCGCGCGCACGGCCTTCAGCTTCTGGTTCGAAAAGTCGAACCGCTCGAGGATCTGCAGGACCTGCGCGACGACGAAGTAGTTGTCGCGCGCGGCCATCTCCACGATGCCCAGCCGCTCCCTCGCCCAGGCCTCACTGGCGATCGAGTCGAGCAGCGCTTGGAAGGGCGCGGCGCCCATCGGCCACGGCTGGTTCGGCGTCGCCTGTGGCGGGGGCGGCGGCGGCGCCATCGGGGGGCCGAACAGCGAGGCGACGATGCGCATCGCGACCCGCAGCTCATCCAGGGCGCCGCCGATGAGCCTCTCGCCCCGGCGCATCCCCTCGACCTGCAACAGCGCGCGCTCGGCGAGCGACAGCTCGCGGCGCAGGGCGCCGACGTCGACGACGATCAGGTCTCTCGAGTACGCGGCGTCGGCGCGCGGATCGCCGGGGCGGGCGCCCTCCTCGCGCTCGAAGTCGACCGGCGCGCGCTGGCTCTTCACCGCGACGAAGCCGAGCATGCGACGCGCCAGGGTCACCGACTCGCGCGCCTGTAGCATCAGGTCTCGCGGCTGCGCCTGGCGGGTGCGCCGCAGCCCTTCGGCGAGGATGGCGTCGACCTTCGCGAGCCGGGCCCGCAGCTCGTCGCGCCCCTCGTCGAGGACCCGCACCGGGCCGGCGGAGACGATGACGGTGGGCTCCTTGCGCCGGCCTGCCGCCTCGGCCGAAGAGGTGCCGAGAGAGAGGGCGAGCACGGCGGCGAGGCTCGCCGCCAACCGGATTCTGCTGCTGTCTGTCGTTCGCATCTTGCTGGCTCTCACGGGGTGGCTCCTTCCGGCGGTATCGGTTGCACTCGGCTCGATGACGGGCGCGACGCTTCGGGCATTCAGCGGGCGGCTGGCGCTCGCCCCCGGGCGAAGTCGCGGGCCACCGACGGGCTCGGAGACGCTCGGCCGGCGCGCTCTCTAACGGGCCAGCTCGAGCAGCTTCTCGATGATGGCCGAGGAGCTGATGCCCTCGGCCTCGGCGTGGAAGTTGGTGAGGACGCGGTGCTGCAACACCGGGCGGGCGAGCGCTCGCACGTCGTCGACGGTGGCGGCGAAGCGCCCGTCGAGGATGGCGCGGGCCTTGGCCCCGAGCACCAGGTACTGGCTCGCGCGCGGGCCGGCGCCCCACGACAGGAACTGGTTGACGAACTCGGGCGCGCCCTCGGCCTTCGGACGCGAGCGGCGCACCAGCTCGACCGCGTAGCGCACCACCGAGTCGCTCGCCGGCACGCGCAGCACCAGGTCCTGCAGCGCGCCGATGCGCTCGGGCGAGAGCACCTTGGTGAGCGCCGGGCGCTGCCCGACGGTGGTCGCCTTGACGATCTGCACCTCTTCCTCGGCGGAGGGATAGCCGACGTCGACGAGGAACATGAAGCGGTCGAGCTGGGCCTCGGGCAGCGGATAGGTGCCCTCCTGCTCGATGGGGTTCTGCGTGGCGAAGACGAGGAAGGGAGGCTCGAGCGGATAGGTGCTGCCGCCGGCGGTCACCTTCTGCTCCTGCATCGCCTGCAGCAGCGCGGCCTGCGTCTTGGGCGGGGTGCGGTTGATCTCGTCGGCGAGGATGATGTTCGCGAACAGCGGCCCGCGCACGAAGCGAAAGGCGCGCTTGCCGGTCGAGCGGTCCTCCTCGAGCACGTCGGTGCCGGTGATGTCCGAGGGCATCAGGTCCGGGGTGAACTGGATGCGGTTGAACGAGAGGTTGAGCACCTCGGCCAGCGTGGCGATGAGCAGCGTCTTGGCCAGGCCGGGCACGCCGACGAACAGGCAGTGGCCGCGCGAGAAGAGGCTGATGAGCAGGTGGTCGATCACCTCGCGCTGGCCGACGATGCGCTTCTCTATCTCGCGCAGGATCTGGCCGCGGGCCTCGGCGAGCTCGGCGACCGCGGCGCGGTCGCGCTTCTCGTCGGGCTCGTGCTGGACTTGCGTGGTGACCGTCTGGTCCATCTTCGACTCCTCGGGGGTCTTCTCGAGCCGGGCGCGACGGCCCGTGGCGGGCGCTGCTGAAGGCGGGCGATAATACTCCGCCGCTGCGCGGTGGCGAGCCTGCCACCGCGCGTCGGACCAGGGCCCCGAGCGACAGGCGCGGGGGCCTTGCCCACGCCTCGGATTTCCGAGGACGACACGGAGCGAAGATCGCGGCCGGGGCTCGCCGGCATCCGAGAACTGCCTGACACCATTGCGGATTCGACGCAGCCCCCGGCGGCATGTCGATTGCTCGGCTGCCCCCCCGCCCCCTTGCCCCGTCGATTGGAGGTTGAGCGATGCACCGGACGATCACCGTCACGCTGGCTGCGCTGTTGGCTCTCGCGGGTTGCCTCGAGCCAGTCTCCGAGCGCCCGCCGGGAGAGCAGGACGCAGGGCTCGATTCGGCCTGCACGCTCGACTCGGACTGCCCGCAGCCGAGCCACGACCGCTGCGCGCCGCAGAAGGCCGTCTGTAAGGCCGGCGAGTGCAAGGCAATGCTGCTCCCGGTCCTCTGGGAAGAGCGCCCCGGGGCCTGCCTCGAGTCGGCCGACTGCGACTGCCAGCCGCTCGGGCGCGGAGAGTGCGAAGGCGGCTTCGAGTGCCGCTCCGGCCTGTGCGCGTGGACCTGCGAGCCGCCGGCCTGCTCGGCCGACCGCGACTGCCCGGTCGGCGAGGTCTGCGAGCCGGTGGGCGACTGCACGAGCGAGCGCGCCTGCGTGCCGGGCTGCCATGGCAGCAGCGAGTGCGCCCCCGGCCAACTCTGCTCCCAACCCGCCTGCCTGACCTGCCCCTGCCCCGGCACCTGCATCACCGCCCCCGCCTGCAGCGCCGACGCCGAGTGCCCGCGCGGCTCGGTCTGCGAGCCGAGCCCCGAGGGGGCGCGCTGCATCCCCGGCTGCCGCGACGACGCGGGCTGCGCCGAGGACGAGGCCTGCGTCTGGGGCGAGTGCCCGACCTGCGAGGACTGCCCGTGCGCCGGGAGGTGCCAGCCGACCGAGGCGTGCGGCTCGAGCAGCGACTGCCCGCGCGGCTCGATCTGCGGGGTGGACTTCAGCTGCGAGCGCAAGTGCCTGCCGGGCGCCTGCAGGTCGAACGAAGACTGCGGGCCTGGCTTCGAGTGCACCCCGCCGCTGCCGTGCCTGGGCTGCGGCTGCGAGAACGGCACCTGCTCTCCGGCGACCGAGAGCTGCGGGGCCGACTCCGACTGCCCGCAGGGCACGGTCTGCGGCTGGACCGAGTCCTGCGAGCGCGCCTGCGTGCACGGCTGCCGCTCGGATGCCGAGTGCCGCCAGGGCGAGTACTGCGGCGTCGAGCTCTGCAACGCCTGCCCCTGCAACAACCCGCGCTGCAAGCCGGTCGATCAAGGCTGCCGCGGCGACGCCGAGTGCGGCGCGGGCAGGGTCTGCGAGCCGACGGGTTACGACTGCTCGGGGCCGAGCGGGTGCGTGCGCGGCTGCCACTCCGACGACCAATGCGGCGAGCTCGAGAGGTGCCTGCAGCCCGACTGCGACGGCTGCCCGTGCCCCGGCTCTTGCGAGCCGGCGCCGGCCTGCTTTGGTGACGAGCAGTGCGGCCCGGGGATGATCTGCGAGAGCTGCGCTCCGAACACCCCCGGCGCCTGCGTGGCCGGCTGCCGCGGCGACGCCGAGTGTGCGCCGGGCGAGTCCTGTGTGCCCGTGCCCTGCGGGGTCTGTCCTTGCGCCCCGGGAGTCTGCCTGCCGAATCCTTGGGACTGCCTCGCCGACTCCGACTGCCCGGACGGCATGGTCTGCGAGCTCTCCGCGGGCTGCCTCGAGCCGAGGATGTGCGTGCCGGGATGCCACGAGAGCTCGCAGTGCCCGAGGGGCGCCGAGTGCGTCGTAGCGCCCTGCTTCACCTGTCCCTGCCCGGGCTGGTGCGAGCAGGCGCCCAAGTGCGTCGACGCCGACAACGACGGCTTCGTCGCCGACTGCAGCTTTGGCGGCTGCCCGAACGCCGTCGGCTATTGCGACTGCGACGATCGCGACCCGCGGGTCTTCCCCGGAGCCCGCGAGGTCTGCGGCAACGGGCTCGACGACAACTGCGACGGCCGGGCTGACGAGAGCTGCGGGTGCTCGAGCGGTCCGACGTGCTTCCAGACCCTGGACTGCAGGCTCGGAATGCAGTTCTGCGCCGAAGGCTGCTGCGCCGACTGCCCGGTCACCGCTGCTCCCGCGTGCCAGCCGGGCGAGTGCGTGCACCCGAGCGGCGTCAACCTCGAGGGGTGCCCGATGGGCGGCACCTGCGGCCCCTGCTGCACCTGCCCGGCGACGGTCGACCCGGTCTGCGGGGTCAACTTCGCGACCTACCGCAACGCGTGCCAGGCCGCCTGCGCCGGGGTCGAGGTGCTGCACCGCGGCGCCTGCCTGCGCCCCGAAGGGCTCGGCTGCGGCTGGCCGCAAGCTCCGCAGCCGCAATGCCCGCAGGGCACCTACTGCCGCGACACCTGCCCGATGTGCGACGCGATACTGATGCGCTGCACGAAGGTGGGCGCCTGCGAGTGGGACTGGGACTGCCCCGCGGGCCTCACCCCTCCGCCCTGCAGCGCCGGTCCGGGGCGCTGGGCCTGCGTCGACCACACCTGCGTCTTCTCCTGCCCGTAGGCTTCGGCTCGAGCTTGCGGACAAAGGGCCCGGGCCTGTCGCGGCTCGGGCCCTTTGCGTCTCGCGACCGGTATCGGCCCGGCGACGGCCGTTCACTTGGCAAGCCGGCGAACTGTCGGAAATGCTAAAGTGGGAGGCCAATGACGACGACGCTCCAGGTTGGCCGCCTTCTTTTCCGTTGGCGCAGCATCACCCCAGTGCCGGTCATCGCGGCCATCCTGGCGCTGCTCTGGTTCCAGCGAGACCACTTGGCGAGCGGGCGGCTCGAGCTGCTGCTCGCGCTCAACATGGCGGGCCTGCTGCTCGCGATAGCCGGACAGGCGCTGCGCGCCTGGGTGCTCGGGCAGGTCCCCGAGGGCACCAGCGGCCAGGGCAATACGCTCGAGGCGAGCACGCTGAACACCACCGGGCCCTACGCCCGGGTGCGCAATCCGCTCTACGTGGGCAACCTGCTCATCGTCGTCGGGCTTCTTCTCATGACGCAGAGCCTGGGGGCCGCCTGCCTCGCCCTCGTCTTCTTCTTCGGCCAGTACCACTTCATCATCCGCGCCGAAGAGCAGTTCCTCCGCGAGCGGTTCCCGGAGCGCTTCGAGGCGTTCTATCGGAAGGTCCCGCGCTGGCTGCCGCGCCTGAAGCCGGCGACCGACCTGCCGCTGTCGCACCGCTTCGACTGGAGGCGCTCGCTGCGCAAGGAGCACAACCCGTTTACCGCGTGGATGTCGGGCGCCATCCTGCTGGCCGGCTGGCAGCTTTGGATGCGCGACGCGGCCGGCTTCTCCGACGTGCTGCCCGGGTTGGTCGCGGCCGAGGCGGCGCTGCTGAGCTTCTTCCTGATCGTCAAGGGCTGGAAGCGCGGCTGGTTGGCGCGGGCGAGCGCCCGCGAGGCGAAGACCGGCGAAGCGGTCTGAAGATCGGTCGAGAGACCGTCCCGCTCCCCCCCCAGAGCTCGTCACCGGTCCCTTGGCCGGCCGTGACCTTGAACCAACAGGGGCGCCGACGGGCGGCCGCCCCCCGGTGAGCCCTGAGTGTAGGCCGAGCTTGCGAGGCCGCAAGTCGAGGGCCCGCCGCGGTCACCCCGAGCTCTTCGTCGCTCTTTCTGCCGACTGTGACCTTGCGCAGATGGGGCTCCGACGCGCGAGCGGAGGCGAAGGGCCTCTTCGGCCTCGCGCGCTGACGGCGCCGAAGATCTCGCGCCGACTCTTGAGTGGTCGGCAGGAGACCTGCGCCCCCGGCCTGGCGGTTCCGGGAAAGCCGCGCTCTCGACTCTCGCGCCTACCTGCCGCTGGTCGGCAGCCAGACGGTGAAGGTGGTCCCTTTGCCCATGGCGCTCGAGACGCGCACCGTGCCGCCGTGCTTTTCGATGATCCCCTGGACGATCGTCAGCCCGAGCCCGGTGCCATGGCCCTCGGGCTTGGTCGTGAAGAACGGCTCGAAGATACGGGCAGAGTGGGCCGCCTCGATCCCCGCGCCGGTGTCGCTCACCTCGATCTCGACCCCGTCGCTCAGCTCGCGGGTGACGACCGACACCTGGCCGCCGCGCGGAAGGGCGTGGCAGGCGTTGGTGAGCAGGTTGACGAACACCTGCACGAGGTTGGCCCGGACGCCGCGGATGGTGGGCAGCGCGTCCCCGTAGATGCGCGCGAGCGACGCGCCGGCCTGCTTGAAGGCGTGCTCGCAGTAGCGCGCCGCCTGGTCGAGCACGGAGTTCAGCTCGATCGTCTCGGGCTTCTCCTCGGCGGGCTTGGCGTACGAGGTCAGGTCGCGGGCGAACCTCACGATGCGCTCGGCCGACTCGTGGATGCGCTCCAGCTTCTCGACGTCGGCCGCCTCGGTCCCGCGCAGCGGGGCGAGCTGCAAGAGCGCCTCGGCGTACATGGTGATGGTGGTCAGCGGGTTGTTGATCTCGTGGACGACGCCGGCGGCGAGCTGGCCGAGCGAGGCGAGCTTCTCGGCCTGGATGATGCGCCGCTCGAGCTCGCGCTGGCGGCTCAGGTCCTGGCCGATGGCGATGACGCCCTCGACCTCGCCCGCCGCGGTGAGCACGGTCGAGGTCGACACCGCGACCCTGACCTCGTGGCCGCCCTTGGCCCGCAGCACCGCCTCGGCGTTGGTCGCCGGCTGACCGGCCAGGGTGAGCTCGAACATCTTGCCGAGCTCGGCGCGCGCGGCCTCGGGGACCAGGCTCGAGACCTTCTTGCCTATCACCTCGGCCCGCGCGTAGCCGGTGAGCTGCGCGAGGGCGCGGTTGAAGACGATGACCTCGTTCTTGCGGTCGACCGCGAGGATGAGCGCGTTGGCGTTCTCGATGAGCTGCTCGAAGTACTTCTTCATGAAGGTGAGCTCTTCGATGAGCTTGGCGTTGCGCACCCCGATGGCCGCCTGGTTGACGAGTTGGATGAGCAGCTTCTCGTCGCGCGCGAGATCGGCCGCGAGCCCCTGCGGGTACTCGAGGTTGACCAGGCCGAAGAACTGGCCGGTCGCCGACAGCGGGGTGGCAAATCCGCTGATGGAGCCGGCGAAGACGAGCGGCTCCTCCTCGGTGAGCACGACCCGGCCGGGCAGCAGGGTGCGAGGGTCGACGTGGGCCTTGTCGGCCGCCGACCGCCTCAGCGCGAGCCTCTCGCGAGCCCCTTCGAGCATGCGCCCCTCGGCGTAGAGCGAGGTGAGTCGGCAGGTGCGCGGATCGATGATGCGCACGCAGAAGTGGCGCCCGGGGAACAGGCAGCGGATGCAGCGCGAGATGCTCGCCACCAGCTCGTCCTCGGAGGCGGCCAAGGCCAGCTCGCGCGAGAGCGCCAGCAGCGCGTCCTGCTTCTTGCGCTGCACCTCGACCGCGCTCATCGCTGCGGCGAGCGGCTGGTCGGCGTCGCCGACCGCGAAGGGGCGCGCCAACAGCCCGATCTGCTCGCCCACCCGGCGCAGCGTCACCCGCAGGGGCCGGCCGTCGGCCGAACGCGCCAGGTATTCGCAGCTCGCGCCGTCCGCGGGGGTCGCGGGCGACAGGCCCATCGGCTGCAGCAACTCGGTGAGGGCCGCGCCCGCGCGCGGCGGGTGCGCCAGGTCGAGGAAGGCCTGGTTCGACTGCAGGAGCCGAAAGCCCGAGTCGAGCAGGGCCGCGGCCTCGGGCAGCGCCTCGAGCGCGGGCGCGCGAAGGACCTCGAGATCCTTGACGCTCGGTTGGATGACGGCGGGGTCGCTCATCTGGGAATCGTGCCTCTGGCGCCCTGTGCGACGGGCGCGTTCGTGCTGTCGAAGCGCGTCGCCGGCAGCTCGGGCGCGCGCCTTCCCCCGCTGTCTCGTCACTCCTCGTCGCCAGCCGCCTTGTCGAGATCGAAAATGCGGCTGTTGCCTACGTAGGCCTTGGTCTCATACCGGGTGATCTTGCCGATCTTGCGGACGATCTCGGCCATCCGCTCGGCCTCGCGATAGATGATGTCCACCGGCCTCCAGGCAGCGTCCTCCTCCTTGAGGCGGCGCTTGAGCAGCTCGGCGTAGCCCATCACGCTGGTCAGCGGCTGGTTCAGCTCGTGGGCCGCGGTGCCGGCGAGCTCGACGATGACCGCCTGCTTCTCGGCCTCGGCGAGCTTCTCCTCGGCCTTGGAGAGCTTGGCCTCCAGCCGGTTGCGCTCGCGCAGGTCGCTAAAGACGCTCACCGAGGCCACCGCGCGCTCGCCCTCGTAGATGAGGGCAGAGGAGAGCAGCACCGGCACCCGCTCGCCGTCCTTGGCCATCACCTCGGCGCGGGTCGGCTCGAGCCGGCCCGCCCCGCCGTGGTCCTCCGAGCGCAGCAGCGACATCACCTGCTCGGCAAGCCCGTCGGGGAACAGCGCGCGCAGGCCGAGCTGGCCGATCACCTCACTGCGCGCGTAGCCCAGGACCTGCTCGGCGCTGCGGTTGAAGAGGATGACCGTCCCGTCGGAGTCGGCGGCGACGATGGCGTCGACCGAGGAGTTGATGAGCTTCTCCATGAAGTCGGTCGTCTTGCGCAGCTCACGCTCGGTGGCGCGCGCGGCCGTCACGTCGCGAAACGACAGGATGGTCACCCGGCCGTCCTTGACCGAGGAGCCGCACACCGAGAGCGTCAGCACCTTGTCGTCGGCCGCGCTCATCTCGATGTCGACGTTGCGGCAGACCAAGCCGTGGCGCACGCAGACGAGCATCTCCAGCAGCGTGCCTTCGGAGAGCGGGCTCGCCAGGGCGATGAACATCCGGCCGCGCACCCGCGCCGGGTCCAAGCCGAGGACCTGGCCGCCGGCCGGGTTGAGCGAGACGATGGCCCCCGACTCGTCGAGGATGACCATGCCGTCGGAGCTGTACTGGAAGAAGTCCTCGTAGCGGGCCAGCTCGGCGACCTGGGCCTCGGCCTTCTCGGCCTGCCCGCGCAGCCCCTCGAGCATCCGCGCGTTGCGCAGCGCGATGGCGGTGGCGTGGGCGACCGTCCAGGCGAAGTTGATCTCCGCGGGGCTGAAGCTGCCGCGGCTGGCCCGCAGCAGGAGCACCCCGAGGGTCTTGCCCTGCACGGTGAGCGGGATGGCGGCCAGCGCCGAGATGCCCCGGCTGGTGACCGCCTCCTTGACCTCGCCGAGCAGCGGGTGGCTCGCGACGTCGTCGACGACGACCGGCTCGCCGGTGCGCAGCGCCTCGCGGATCTCGGGGTAGCGCGACAGCTCGATGCGCACGTCGTGCAGCGCCCGGTCGTCGGAGGCGGCGACGATGTGCCCCTGGTCGCGCTCCTCGTCGATGAGCACGAGCGCGCAGCGATCGATGGACAGCTCCTCGGCGAGCTGCCGGGTCACGTCGTGCAGCAGGGTGGCGACGTCGAGGGCGGCCGCGTAGTGGGCGGTCAAATCGAGCAGCACGGCGAGATCCTGCTCGCGGCGCGCCTGGTCTATGCGGGTGACCGCCAGGCGGCGCACCGCCTCGAGCCGCAGGTCGAACTCGCGCTCGAGCGAGCCGAGGGCGACGAACCCGTCGGCGCCCGACTTCAGGCCGCGCTCGGCGTCGGCGTGGGCGTCGCCGACGATGGCGAGCACCGCGAGCTCTCTCGCGTCGTGCGCCAGCCGCAGGGTCCGCAGCGCCTCGGGCCCGCCGTCGGCCGTCAGATCGACCACCGCGACCGGCGGCCCCTGGGAGATGTCCCGGTACTGGAAGCCGGCCTTCTGCAGCCGGGGCAACAGCCGCTCCCTGGCCGCCTCGGGGAGGATCCCGGCTGTCCGAACCGCGCCCTTGTGCGTTTTGCGACTCAAAGCACCGCGCAGTCTAGCACGCGCCCGGGAGGCGACGAGAAGTGCGGCGCGCCTGGGTGCCGGCAAGGCCCGGAGCGCCCGCCCGCTCGCCCGCTTTGCTCTCGCCCCGGAGCCAGAAAAGCAGGCGGGGCGAGGCCCGGAAGACCTCGCCCCGCTCTGCGCCCCGCTCGGGCCGTGGCTTCGCCGGCGCCTAGCCGACCCGGACCGGCTTGACGCCCCAGATCTCGTCGGCGTACTGGCCGATGGTGCGATCGGAGGAGAACTTGCCGACCCGCGCGGTGTTGAGGATGGCCATCTTCGTCCAGCGCTCGTAGTCGCGGTAGACGCGGCTCACCTCCTCCTGGCAGGCGACGTAGGAGGCGAAGTCGGCCAGCAGCATGAACTGGTCGCCGCCGTTGAGCAGCGAGTCGATGATCGGCTGGAAGAGCCGGGGCTCGTCGGGCGAGAAGGTGCCCGAGCCGATGGCGTCGAGCACGGCCTTCAGGGCGCGGTCGCCGCGGTAGTACTCCCAGGGGTTGTAGCCCCGGCGCTTGAGCGCCTTCACCTCGTCGACCGTCAAGCCGAAGAGGAAGAAGTTGTCGGCGCCGACCTCCTCGCGGATCTCGACGTTGGCGCCGTCGAGGGTGCCGATGGTCAGCGCGCCGTTGAGGGCGAACTTCATGTTGCCGGTGCCCGAGGCCTCCTTGCCGGCGGTCGAGATCTGCTCGGAGAGGTCGGCTGCGGGGAAGACGCGCTCGGCGTAGGAGACCCGGTAGTTCTTGAGGAAGACCACCGCCAGGCGCCCGCGCACGTCGACGTCGTGGTTGACCACGTCGCCGACCGCGTTGATGAGCTTGATGATCGCCTTGGCCATCGCGTAGCCGGGCGCCGCCTTGCCGCCGAAGATGAAGGTGCGGGGCAGCACGTCGGCCGACGGGTCGGCCTTGATGCGGTTGTAGAGCGCGACGATGTGCAGCACGTCGAGCAGCTGGCGCTTGTACTCGTGGATGCGCTTGACCTGGACGTCGAAGACCGAGTCGAGGTCCAAGGTGATCCCGTTCTCGCGCTTGATGATCTCGGCGAGCAGCCGCTTGTTCTCGCGCTTGATCTCGCGGAAGCGCTGGCGGAAGGCCGCGTCGTCGGCGAACGGCTCGAGCTTGCGCAGCTCGTCGAGGTCGGTCGTCCACCGGTCGCCGATGCGCTCGGTGATCGCCTCGGCGAGCAGCGGGTTGGACATCAACAGCCAGCGGCGCGGGGTGACGCCGTTGGTCTTGTTGTTGAACTTGCCCGGCCACAGCTGGTCGAAGTCGCGGAACAGGTCGGACTTGAGCAGCTCGGTGTGCAGCCCGGCGACGCCGTTGACCGCGTGGGAGCCGACCACCGCGAGGTGCGCCATGCGCACCTGCTTGACCGGCCCTTCCTCGATGATCGACATCCGCGACAGCTTGCCGTTGTCACCCGGGTAGCGCCCGCGCACCTCCTCGAGGAAGCGGTGGTTGATGTCGTAGATGATCTCCAGGTGGCGCGGCAGCACGCGGCCGAACAGGTCGACCGTCCAGCGCTCGAGCGCCTCGGGCAGCAGGGTGTGGTTGGTGTAGCCGAAGGTGGCCCGGCAGATCTCCCAGGCCTCCTCGAACTCGAGGTCCTGCTCGTCGACGAGCACCCGCATCAGCTCGGCGATGGCGATCGCCGGGTGGGTGTCGTTGAGCTGGATGGCGACCTTCTCTGGGAACTGGGCGAAGCCCTCGTGCGTCTTGAGGTAGCGGCGCACGATGTCGGCGATGGAGCAGGCGACGAAGAAGTACTGCTGCTTGAGCCGCAGCTCCTTGCCCATCACCGTCAGGTCGTTCGGATAGAGGACCTTGGAGATCGACTCGCTCGAGTTCTTGTCCTCGACCGCCGCGAGGTAGTCGCCGGCGTTGAAGTCGGCGAGGTCGAGCTCCTGCGAGGCGCGGGCGCGCCAGAGTCGCAGCGTGTTGACGATGTCGTTGCAGTAGCCGGCGATGGGGGTGTCATAGGGCATGCCGAGCACGTTGCGCGTGTCGACCCAGAAGCTCTTGAGCTTGCCGTTGACCTGGCGCTTCTCGGTGCGGCCGAAGTAGCGCACCGGAACCTGGTATTCGGGCCGCTCGAGCTCCCAGGGGTTGCCGTAGCGCAGCCACTCCTCGGGCAATTCGACCTGGTAGCCGTTGCGGATGTCCTGCTCGAAGATGCCGAACTCGTAGCGGATGCCGTAGCCGTAGGCCGGCAGGCTCATCGTGGCCATCGAGTCGAGGAAGCAGGCGGCCAGCCGCCCCAGGCCTCCGTTGCCCAGGCCCGCGTCGACCTCCTGCTCGAGCAGATCGCTCAGCTCGATGCCCAGGCCCGAGAGCGCCTCGCGCATCGGCTGGACCAGGCCGAGGTTCATCAGGTTGTTGCCGAGCGCCCGGCCCATCAGGAACTCGAGCGACAGGTAGTAGACCCGCTTCGCGTCCGCCTTGTAGTAGGCCTGCTGAGTCTCGATCCAGCGGTTGACCAGCCGGTCGCGCACCGAGGCGGCGATCGCCTGGTAGCGGTCACGCGGGGTGGCGGTGTGCTCGTCCTTGCCCTGGGTGTACTGGAGGTGGTCGGCGTAGGCGCTCCGCAGCGTCTCGGCGTCCATTCCAGTGCGGGCATTCGAAACCTCGCGGGCTCGCTCGAGCACGCGGGCCTCCTGGGGTCGAATCGGGCTGGCCTTCTTGATGCGCGGAGTAGGCATGACTGCTCCTTGGATGCGTCGGTGCGATCTACGTCGGGCGTCGAGCCGGAGAGCGTGCGCTCGGCTGCTCGCCGTGGCGCGTCTGGCGGGGCGAGACTAACCGCTAGCGAACAAAAGGTCACCGGCGGATCTCGCCCTGACCGGCCCGGAACCGAAGCGATCATTCGCAAGTTCGTAGGGGCGCCCGGCCCCCCGATCAGCCCGAGCGTAGGCCGAGCTTG
>DHSB01000230.1:18377-19958 GCA_002408385.1 Myxococcales bacterium UBA5297 | reverse complement strand
GCTCACTTCGAGCGAAGTCGAGAAGCCCTCCGGAGTCGTGCTTGCCGCGCGACGAAGCTCGCGGCTCGCCTCTGCTCCTCTTCTCGACATCCGCGCACGCAGGCCACCGGGACGGCGGCCCGCCCCACCTCGCGCGGCACGCGGCGGCCGTTCGTCAGGGGCGAGCTCGAGAGGCCCTCCGGAGTCGTGCTCTCCGCGCGACGAAGCTCGCGGCTCGCTTCTGCTCCTCTTCTTCATCCGCGCACGCAGGCCGCCGGGACGGCGGCCCTCCCCACCTCGCGCGACCGCGCGGCGGCCGTTCGTCAGGAGCGAGCTCGAGAGGTCCTCCGGAGTCGTGCTCGCCGCTCGTCACCGCCGGGCCGCGAGGTCGATGAACCCGCGCAGCCAGACGAGGTTCACCTCGTGGCAGGTCTCCAGCGGCGTCTCGCAGGTCGTCTCGAGCACGGCCGTCCAGGGCACGCCCGTGCGCTGGAACCAGTCGGTGACGCTGCCGTCGTGGTAGACGACGAACCCCTCGGCATCGCTCGACAGCCCCGCGGCTTCGTCGACGACGGTCCGCCCGGCGATGGCCATTCGTTCGGCGGTCCGCGCCATCAGCGGCCGATACGCGTCGAGGTCGCCGAAGACGTAGGCGTACGCGTACCTGCCTTTCATCCCCTGGTCCTGGTGCAGGTCGAGCGCGGCGGCGGGCGGCTCGAAGCGGTTCAGGTCGGCCCGAAGCGCGCGGGTCTCCTTCGGCCCCTCGGTGAACGGCGCCCAGCCCACGAACGGCTCGCCCGCCTTCAGCTCGCCGCGCCAGACCCCGGGGGCGACTTCGTAGCGCAGCATGTCGTTGTTCGGGCGCTCGCCGCTGGCGTTGTAGCGGGTCCCCGCCTCGAAGCCGGAGGGGTTGATGAGCGGATAGACCCGAAGGCCGACGTCGCGGGCCCGCGCGTAGTCGACGACCTCGCCCAGCCGCTCGAGCAGCGTCAACGGACCGGCCGGCTCCTCGCCATGGAAGCCGCTGGTCACCGTCAGCCACCGCTTCCCCGGCACGATGAGCCTCAGCAACGGATAGGCGCGGCCATTCTCCTGGACCGAGCCGTACTCGCTCAGCTCGCCGAGCTTGGCCCAGCGCTGCATCCCGGCGAAGTACGCGTCGTAATCCACCTCAAAAAACCTGGCTTCTCGACCCGCGGGTGACCACTCGACGTCAGCGGAACCTGGTCGTCTGGTCCACGGACGTGCGCCTCGTGCCCCCGGCCCGGAGCGGTCTCGCGGATGAACAGCGCGCGAGGTTGCCGGTCTCTGGGCTCTTGTTGGCCGGCAAACATATCCCTTCGGCCAACCTCCTGCCGGCATTCACCTGGTTCTCGCGGCGCCGACCGCGGAGAGGACGTCGGTCTGTCATCTGGCGCCGGGGACCCGACAATCGGCCCCGACGGATCGGCGCTTGCGGGCAACGGACGGGTTCCGGCCCTGGAAAGGTTCCTGCGGAGTCCTGTGGGTTTGATCCGATGTCCGGTGGGTTCCGGCAGACAACCTGTGAGCCGTTTCTGACGACCTGTAGGTTCCTGCAGACGACCTGTGAGCCGTTTTGGA
>DHSB01000230.1:7330-18107 GCA_002408385.1 Myxococcales bacterium UBA5297 | reverse complement strand
GACGACCTGTGAGCCGTTTTTGACGACCTGTAGGTTCCTGCAGACAACCTGTGAGCCGTTTCTGACGACCTGTAGGTTCCTGCTGACGACCTGTGAGCCGTTTTTTGACGACCTGTAGACTTCGGGCGATGCCCGGGCTGTGCGAACGCCACTAGCGCACCACCACCGACACCATCGCCGCCTCGCTCAGGTTTCCCGCTCCGTCGCGCGCCACCGCCTCGATCGTCAATGGTCCGGTAGGAAAGAGCGCCGCATCGACGACAAGCCGTCCGTCCGGACCAGAGACCTCCGCGATCGCCGAGCCGGAGGCGCGCAGCGTCACCGTCGTCGGGCCGAGGTTGTCCTCCGCGAGCACCTGCACCTCGAAGACGCCCGAGACCTGCGCTCCGGCGACAGGCGCGACGATGCCCACCGTGGGCGCCGTCCGATCGACGAGCAGGTCGAGCGCCTCGACCGTCTCGTTGCCCGCGGCGTCCACCACCCGGACCGTCGCCTCGGCGAACCCTTCCGGCAGCGCGTCGGCCGCCAGCCGCGCCCGGACGAGCGAGGCCGTCGCCTGCTCCCGCGGCAGGGTGACGACCTTGTTGGCGCCGCCGAACGCGAGCTCGACCCTGTCGAGCATCACCGCGTCCCACACCAGCGCCTCGAGCGTGTCGTCCGACCTCAAGGTGGCGCCGGAGAGCCGCACGAGCTCGGGCGGAGTCCTGTCGACGTGGACCCGCTCGACCTCGAACCGTTCCCAGCGGTCGTCTATCGAGAGGACCATCGAGGCGATCCCCTCGGGGAAGTCGTCGGCCTCGAAGACCGCGTCGGGGCTCGCGAGCTTGGAGGTCATGCGCGTGCCGAACTGCGCCCGCACGACCCCCTGACCGTCGGTCACGACCTTGAAGCGAGCGCCCGGACCGAGGAAGGCGCCCGACTCGAGGCCAACCTCGACGATCCTCGAGGCCCGCTCCGACTCGTCGGGCGCTTGCGTCTCTTCGTACGGAGGCAGCCAGCAGCCGCTGCCGCACGCGGCGAGGATGACCAGGCCGGCGATCCTCATCGCTCCACCTCCAGCGACGCCGAGCCGAGGTGGACGAGCCCGCTCGCGCCAGTCTCGAAGACCCGGACCCCGACCTCGCGGTCGGCGACGTAGATGCGCTCGCCATACCGGGCCGCCCCCACGGCCGCGCCGAGGAAGACCTGCGACCGGGCGCTCGAACCTCCCTGCGCGTCGAAGACCACCTCGACGACGGTGGTGCGGTAGCGCTGCTTGTCGCCCTGGACGAGCCAGAGCCGGTCGGCGCCGGCGATGCCGGCGACGTAGGGCCCGGCGGGAACCGCGAAGCGCACCGCCTCGCCCTCGACCGACACCGGATGCAGCAGGCCCGTGGCCTGGCCGCCGAACGAGGAGATCTCGGCGACGTGCTCGCCGAACGGCAGCAGCAGCCGCCGCGGCGCGCCGTGCCGCCAGGCCGAAGGCCGCGACAGCTCGGCGTTCGAGAGCAGCGCGGTCGCCAGGGTCTTGGGCGCGCCGTCCTCAGCGTCCAGGTCGAAGGACTGCGCCCGCTCCCAGTCGCCGGAGGCGAGATAGAGCCGCCCGCCGTGGAAGGCGTGCGCCAGGCCGTAGCGAAAAGGCGCGGAGGAGAGGCTCTTCTCGAGCAGCGCGCCACCCGGCCCCAGGCCGAAGACATCGATGCCGCCGGCCTCGCGCACGCCGACCAGGTCAGTGCCCCTCAACGCGAGCGCGGGCACCAGCGGGTTCGAGCCGGCTGGAGCTGGCCATCGACGGTGAGCTGTCCTTGGGTATCGAGCGCGACGAGCCGGCCGTCGTCGGCCAGGGCGACGACCCGCGCCGGAGCCTCGCTCTCGGGAAGCGCCGAGGCGCGCGCGAGCAGCGGACCGCCCTCGACCGGCGAGAAGAGCCCCGAGAGCTTCCCCGCGAGCGCGACGCCGGCGGGCCCAGCGGCGATGGAGCTGACGAGCGCGGGCTCCTCGTAGCGCCCGGCGAGCCCGTGCGCGCCGTCCTCGGCGAGCCGGTAGACGTCGACGGCGCGGACGCCGAGCCGCGAGGCGTCGCCCATCGCGAGCAGCGTGTCGCCGACCGGCACCACGTCGAGCGGGTCCTGCACCCGCGGCGGCGGCAGCGTCGTCTGGAACTCGGGAGCGGGCTGGCGCGCGGGATCCTCGGAGGGCGTGCAGTAGCGGGCGAAGGCCTGCGGCGGGGTCATCGCCAGGCCGTCGAGCGTCGCGAAGTCCTCGACCTTCATCCGGTCGACGCCCCAGTCGCCGGCCGCGATGTAGAGGTTGCCGTGCGAGAGCGCGAGGCCGTTCGCGTAGTAGAGCAGGTCGTCGGAGACGGTCCGGTTGCCCAGCGCGCGGGGCTGCCGCGGATCGGAGACGTCGACGACGAGCGCGCCCCAGCGCCCCGCGGCGGCGAAGGCGTAATTGCCCTGCGCGATCACGTCCTTGACCGGCCGGGGCGCCTGGCCCTCGGCGCTCTGCAGATCGACCGAGCCGAGGAGCTGGCCCGTCGGCGCGTCGACGATGCTCAGGTTGGAGCAGGCGGCGACGTAGACCCGCTCGCCGTCGATCGCCACGCCGGAGGCGAAGCCGGCGAGGGCGACCGCGGGCCGCGCGGCAGGCTCGGGCAGCAGATCGACGGCGACCAGGCCGGCGCCGCCCGCGGCGACATAGACGACCGCCCCGTCGGCCGAGAGCGCGAGGTCGAGGGCCGGCCCGGCGAGCTTCAGATCGTGGACTCGAGCGAGCCGGGTCGGCTCCTGTGGATCGATGGAGAGGACGATGAGCCGCCGCCGGCCCTTCTCGGCGGTAGAGTTCGGCATAGACGCCGAATCGCTTCAAATCGGTCTCATAGTGCTTTTCATCGGCGTCCCCAGATTAGCCAGCCTGCGGCACACAAATACCTGCAAGCCTAAGAGGCCGCCGCCTTTCGCGACACCGCGGATGAATGACAAGACATCACAGACACCGCCACAATGGACGAAATTACCATCTATCCAGTCTTCAAGCGTCTACCGTATTAACGACCAAAAGCGATAACACCCGCTCTTGGAATAGCTTCCCCAGTCGTCCGCAACCGTCACGACCACATAGATTCCTTTCCATCCTGCGGTGGTTGGAAAAAAGGGATCAAATACATCCGCCAAGCTTATGGTAAGCGGATTCACGTAGTCCTTATCCCACCACGCGGAGGCATAGAAGTTCGAGTTGCCCGGCAAACATGTCGAAATCTGACGAAAAACAGTGCCTGCCATGAGCTTATAGCGACTGTCGCAAGCCTGACCTTCTGCCACCCCGTCCTGGTACGCCTCATAATAGACATCCATTCGCACGGTAACTTCCGAGCACCTTTCGGAACTCGCTTCCCGTATAAAGTATCCAATATGCGGTCTCGCATTATGCAGGCTTGACGCCCATTGGACTCCGAATGTCGCATGAGGCGGCGAAAGAGGATCTAGCCATACAGACCTCTCCGGAGGCGCAGTTGGCCCCTCCAGCCTCCATTGTGCAGTACCGACAACATGATAATCGAGCCAATCCACGCTCCACTGCGCAAGAGCACTCTGGGGGACGACAACGCCGATAATAACCGCGATAACGCATCCAGTAGTGGCTTTCAATTTGCCTCCACCGCAACCGCGTCGTACACATAGGAACCCGAGTATCGCTGTTCGCCACACAAGTAGGAAACACCCAACTTGTACTGGATTCGATACCCGCCCTCAGGTATTCTTGTGAGCCCGATCTTTCCAGACATGTTGGGAGTGGCACTCTCGACCTTGACCGTGCCTTCTTCCATGCAGCCCATGTCCAGCCCCCCTGGCGCATGCGCCCAGAAGCTGACGCCTTTCTCGTTCGCCACATCCAACTCTACACTCAAAGAATCGAGCGGGAGCATTTGACGCGGAATCTCAATTCTCCGCCAACCCCAGTTTCGTCGCTCCGGCATCGAAAGCGGGGCATTCTTGTCCATGTTGATTATTTCTTGATTGATGCCCGGTTGGCCACTATAGAAGCGAGCTTTCCCCTGGTCTCCGTCTGGCAAGACAAATACAGCCGAAAGAGCGTTCGCAGAGGAATCGAGCGTTGGTTCGCCAGTTGAGGTTAGGGATGGTTCGCATCCAAGGATTATGAAAAGACCAGCGACCCAAAGCTCTTTGAGATGTGTCATTTATGATTCCCTCCTATTTGCCTGAGACTTCGAAATGCTCGCGCGAGCGCCGCGCCGGAATGGCGGACAAGGGGTACGATAGCGAGGAAGGTAGCCGGGCTGCGAGACAGTGCAAGTCTAACATCGGCAATGATGGCAAACAAGCGTGCCTTTGGAAATGCGTAACGCCGTCTTCGGCGTCCAGGTCGAAGGACTGCGCCGGCTCCCAGTCGCCGGAGGCGAGATAGATCCGTCCGCCGTGAAAGGCGTGCGCCAGGCCATAGCGGAAGGGCGCGGAGGAGAGGCTCTTCTCGAGCAGCGCGCCGCCCGGCTCCAGGCCGAAGACGTCGATGCCGCCGCCCTCGCGCACGCTGACCAGGTCGGTGCCTCGCAACGCGAGCGCGGGCACCAGCGGGCTTGAGCCGGGCTGGAACTGGCCGTCGACGGTGAGCTGGCCGCGGGTATCGAGCGCGACGAGCCGGCCGTCGTCGGCCAGGGCGACGACCCGCGCCGGAGCCTCGCTCTCGGGCAGCGCCGAGGCGCGCGCGAGCAGCAGGCCGCCCTCGACCAGAGAGAAGAGCTGCAGGCCGAGGCCTCGCAGTCGGTGCC
The DNA here is from genome assembly GCA_002408385.1 of Myxococcales bacterium UBA5297. Classification (GTDB taxonomy): domain Bacteria; phylum Myxococcota; class Myxococcia; order Myxococcales; family UBA5297; genus UBA10939. The sequence continues at coordinate 13,342 of DHSB01000230.1, read as the reverse complement.
CACGTCTACCGCGAGCGGAGTCGAGAGGGTGAAGCGGTGTCGAAGCCCGCTGCGCGCGACGACCGGCCGGCCGGCGGGCTTTCGTGCCGGCGGACGCGCGACCGCACAACCGGTGACGGACCGCGCCCGATCGCCGCCGAGGCGAGGTCGCCCTCCCTCCCCGCGCACGCTTCGCCGCCAGCTCGTGTCCTCCGGACAAGAGCCCCGCCTTTCGCGGGGCCCCGCTCCCGGAGGCTCCCATGCTCAGAGGCAAGACCCCACTGCTCGTCGCCGTCATCCTCGGCGTGCTCGCCGGCGCGTTCGCCTTCACCGCCATCAAGCGCAAGGAGAAGGAGGTGAAGCAGGGCTGGAACCTCGTCCCGGTCATCGTCGCCAACCAGGACCTCGCCGAGGGCTCGGTCGTCACCTACGAGATGATCAGCCAGCGCCCGGTGCCCGAGCAGTTCATCACCAGCTCGGTGATCAAACCCGACTCCGCCTCGTACGTCGTCGGCCAGCGGGTGCTGGTGCCGGTCCAGACCGGGGACCCGCTCCTCTGGTCGCAGTTCGAGACCTCGAAGGCGACCGAGCGGCTCTCGACGATGATCGTGAAGCAGGGCCGCGGCCTGACGCTCGACGTCACCAGCTCGAAGATGAGCGTCGGCGGCTGGGTGCGCCCCAACGACCACGTCGACGTCATCGGCACCTTCCGCGACCCGCTCTCCGGCGAGAACAAGGCGGTCACGCTGATGCAGAACGTGCTGGTCCTCGCCACCGGCAAGATCACCGGCACCACCAACGTGAACCTCATCCCCGAGGGCGACCGCGAGTTCCAGACCATCACCTTCCTGCTGCTCCCGGAAGAGGCGGAGCTGCTCTCGCTGGCGGCGGATCTCGGCAGCCTGACGCTCACGCTGCGCAATCCCGAGGAGCTCGACGTGCAGGCCGAGCGCGGCCACTCGACCATCGCCACGCTGCTGACCGGCGTGCGGATGAAGGAGCTGACGCAGCAGCGCATTCAGACCATCGAGTTGGTCAGGGGCACCAAGCGCTCGGTGGAGCCGGCCGCGGGGCCGTGAGGCGAGGGGCCTCCTGTCCGGCAGCCCGAGATCCCGGGGCCGCCAGCGCGAACGCTGGCGTCCCGGATGACCGGTCACCGCTCGGGAGAACGCACGAAGGCCGGCGCTTCCGGTTCCCTCGGCGCGCTACAGGCAGGTGCCGCTGACGCAGACGGCGTTCGCGGCGCAGGTCAGCCCGCACTCCCCGCAGTTCACCTCGTCGACCAGCAGGTCCGCGCAGCCCGACGGGCACCGGGTGAGCCCCGCCGGACAACCGGAGACGCACTCGCCATTCAGGCAGGCTTCGTCGAAGCCGCAGCGGACGCCGCAGACGCCGCAGTTCTCGTGGCTCCTGTCGAGATCGACGCACTCGACGCCGCAGGGGGTCAGCCCCACCGGACAGACCAGCGGACCGCGTTCGACCGGGCTGACCGCGAGCGCGGGCCGGCAAGCGCCCTCGATGCAGAGCTGGTCCAGGCCGCAGGCCAGCCCGCAGGCGCCGCAGTTGATTCGGTCGACGCGCAGGTTGCGACACTGGCCGAACGGCGGGCACTCGACGAAGCCGGGCGGGCAACCGAACGGCGGGCCCAGGCACGTGCCCGACCGGCAGCTCTCGCCGGGCCGGCAGGCGAGTCCGCAGGCGCCGCAGTTCGAGGGGTCGGAGAGCAGGTCGCGGCAGAAGTTGAGCGAACACTCGGCGAAGCCGGGCGGGCAGCCCTCGGAGAGCGGCCGCACTGGACAGACACTGCCGATGACACAGCCGATGAAACAGTCGACGCAGAAGCCGGTCATCAGGTCCGGGCAGAGCCCGCCCGCGCAGACCGGGGGCGCGAGGACCTCGCCGGCGACGCAGGAGTCGCCGAACAGCATTCCGCCCACCGGACAGGCGAGCCCGACCAGCGTGCTCGCCTCGCTTGCGACCTCTCCGGTCTTCGACCCCGGCGGATAGATCTCGCACCCGAGCCACAGCGCCGAGGCTGTTACCAGGACAGCCGCCCACGAGCCGTGCGACAGCGTTCTCACCGACGCCCCCTCCCAGCCAAGCGCTGGCCCTTTGAATCTGGGCTCTTTCGACACACGAGCAATCGCGGCCCCGGCCGGGTGAACCGGTCAGGAACGCGGCGCGTGCTCGGCGAGGATGCGTCGGACGCTCTCGTCGAGCTGGGTGACGAGCGCCGCGACGAGGCTGTCGAGCTCGCCCGCATCGAGATTCAAGCGCTGGGCAAGAGCGCTGCGCGTGCCCTCGAGCAGCGCGCGGCGGGCCTCGATGAGCCAGCGCCTCACCGTCGAGGCGTCGACCCGGTAGATGCGGGCGATCTTCGTGGTGGTCAGCCCGTCGATGAGCTGCAGCTTGAGCAAGGTGCGCCCGCGCGGCTCGAGCGCGGCGAAGGCCGCCTCGAAGCAGGCCTTGAAGTCGCCCCGGTAGCGCGCCTTGACGAAGCCGAGCTCCGGCGGCGCGGCCGGCATCGCCAGCGCCGCGAGCGGGGCCTGCTCGATGGGCACGTCGCGGCGCGTCTCGCGCACCAGGTTGAGCGCGGTGCGGATCGCCGCCATCCGCACCCAGGTCGCGAGCGGCCCGCGCCCCGAGTAGTCGGCGATCTTCCCCGGGCCCGCGCCGCCGACGAACAGCTTCTGTCGCAGCGCCTGCAGCGCGTCCTCCACCGTCTCGGGCGACAGCCTGCGCGCGAGCAGCGCGGCCCGCGCGTCGGGGACGAGCTGCCGCTCGAAGAGCGCGAGCGCCGCCGGCTCGCCTCGAGCGCAGGCGGTCGCGAGGCAGAGATCCTCGGCACACAGCCGGCCGAGCGCTTCGAGCGGCGGCCCGTCCGGTGGCAGGCGCACGGCGAGCGCTTCGACGAAGCCTGCTTCTAGCGGCTCGAGCCCCGGCCACGCCGCGCGCACGGCACGCAGCAGCTTCTCGAGGGCCGCGTCGATCTCCGCCGGCGCCACGTCCGCGGCGCGCTCGCCGATCCGCTCGAGGAAAAGGTCACTGAGGCGCTCGGGCCGGCTCATGGTCGGCGGGGATTCTCGTCTGCGTCCGCGCACCGTTCAACCCGCGGCGCGGGGCAATAGCCGCGCGCTCCCCTCGCCGTCCGCCCTGCGGCGGCGCGCCGTCGGCCCCAGAGCCGAGCTACGCTCTCGCCCGAGAACACCGCCCATGCCCTGTCCTGACGAAAACGAGCTGCTCGACCTCGGCCGCGGGCTGCTCGACGGCGAGCGGGCCGAGGAGATCGCCCGCCACCTCGATCTCTGCGACATCTGCCGCGCCCTCGCCGCCGAAGCGACGGGAGGCAGCGTCCGCACCCCGCCGGTCGGCGAGGCCGTGGCGGACGACGACGAGCTCGATCCACCGGAGATGTTCCCCAAGCTCGGCCGCTACGTCGTGCTCGAGCTGGTGAGCGCCGGCGGGATGGGCGTGGTCTACGAGGCCTTCGATCCCCAGCTCGACCGCAAGGTCGCCCTCAAGGTCTTGCGGCCCGAGAGCCTGGGCTCCGAGACGCTCGAGCAGGCGCAGGCGAGGCTGCTGCGTGAGGCGCAGGCGATGGCGAGCCTCTCGCACCCGAACGTCGTGCCGGTCTTCGACGTGGGGACCGTCGGCCGCCAGGTCTTCGTCGCGATGGAGCTGGTCGACGGCGGCACGCTGACCGACTGGCTGAGGGCAGAACGGCGCGGCTGGCGCGAGATCGTCGAGATGTACCTGCAGGCGGGCCGCGGGCTCGCCGCGGCGCACGCGGCGGGCATCGTCCACCGCGACTTCAAGCCCGACAACGTCCTCGTCGGCCGCGACGGGCGCGCCCGGGTCTCGGACTTCGGCCTGGCCCGACCCGCGGTCCGTGAGCTCGCGCGCGCTGGCGCAGACCGGGGAGCCGGCGCACACGAATCGAGTGCCGCGCTCGTCGGGACTCCCGCGTACATGGCGCCCGAGCAGTTCGAAGGCTCGGGCGTGAGCGCGCGCAGCGACCAGTTCAGCTTCTGCGTCGCGCTCTGGGAGGCGCTCTACGGCCGACGCCCCTTCCCCGGGCAGTCGGCCGAGCAACTCGCAGAATCGGTGCTCTCGGGCGCCCCGCCCGTTCCACCCGCGGGCTCGAGCGTCCCCGGATGGCTTCAGCGCGCCGTGCAACGCGGCCTGAGCCGCCGGCCCGAGGAGCGCTTCCCGTTCATCGAGGGGCTGCTCGACGATCTGTCGCGAAGCTCACTCGAAGGCAGGCGGCGCCGCAGACTCGCCGCGGCCGCGGTCGCGCTCTTCATCGCCCTGGCCGCCGCCTCCATCCAGCTCGCGCGTCACCTCGCCCAGCGCTGCGAGGGCGTCGGCGCCGAGATCGCCAACGTCTGGAACCCCGAGCGGCGCGAAGCACTGCGCAAGGCCTTCGCCGGCGCGAACGTGCCCTATTCCTCGGGCTCGCTTCGCACCATCGAAGCCGCGCTCGACCGCTTTGCCGCCGACTGGTCCGGGCAGAGGCGCGCGGCCTGCGAGCTGGCAGGAGAGGAGGCGCCGCAGCTTCCGTGCCTGCGCCGGCAGCTCGTCGATCTCCGCGCGCTTCTCGAGCGGCTCGAGTCCGCAGACCGCGCGGCGGTCGAGAGCGGCGCCTCGGCCGCCGGCCGGCTCGCCTTTGAAGCTGCGTGCGGCGGAGCGCGCGAGGAGAGCGCCGAGGGACCGCTCGAAGTGCTCGAATCGCTCGCCCGGACCGAAGCGGTGCTGCTGACCGGCGCAGCAGAGGATGCGCTCGCCCTCGCCAAGCAAAGCCACGCGCTCGCAGCGGACGCTGGAGATCCAGCGCTCGAGGCACGCGCGCTCATCGGGCTCGCGGCCGCGCAAGCCGAGGGGGGCGACTTCGCGACGGCCGAGGAGAGCGCGCTCGCCGCGACGACCCTCACCGAATCGGCACGCCTGCCGGCGCTCGCCGCGCGCGCCTGGGGCCAGCTCGTCTTCGTGACCGGTCTGCAGCCTGGACGAGCCGCCGAGGCCGCGCGGCTGGCTCGCCACGCCTTCGCCTTCCTCGAAGCGGCCGGCGGCGATCCGGCCACCGAAGCGCGCCTCCTGTCGCTCGTCGGCAAGCTCGCCTTGCTGCAGGGCGACCACGAGCGGGCCGCGGGCGCGTTCGAGCGCGAGAAGGCGCTCCGTGCGCGGGCCGGCGGCGAGGCCGATCCGGCGCTCGCCGAGGTCCACGCCGATCTCGCCCGCGCTCGGCTGGCAGGCGGCCGGGGAAAGGCCAAGGCGGTCGAGCACGCCGCGCAAGCGGTCCAGCTCGGCGAGCGCGCGCTCGGCGCCGCCCACCCCTGGGTCGGTCGCTGGCTGCTCGTCCTCGGCGAGGCCAGGCTCGCGGCCGGCCGGGACGACGAGGCGCTGCAGGCCTTCGCGCGGGCGAGCACGGTCTTCGGCCAGAACGTAGGCGAGCGCTGGCGCGCGCCGTGGGCGCTCATCGGCCAGGCCAGGGCGCTGCGCGGCGCCGACCAGGCTCAGGAAGCGCTCGAGCGGCTCGAACAGGCGCAGAGCATCGCCCGGGCCTATCCCGGCCGCTCACCGCCGCTCGAGGCCGAGCTGCCGCTCGCGCGAGGAGAGGTGCTGCTTCGAAGCCGCCGCTTCGAGCAGGCGCTCGAGAGCTTCGAGCGAGCGCGGGCGCTCGCGACCGAGGTCGCTCCGACCCGGCTCGCCGCCGCGGGGCTCGGAATCGGCCGGGTCCATCTCGAAGCGGGCAACCCGGCGAAGGCCGTCGAAGCGCTCGAGGCGGCTCGGCGGCAGGGGATCGAGGCGGGCGCCGCGGAGCTCGCGGAGATCGAGCTCGCCCTCGCCCGCGCGCTCGAGCGGCGCGGGGCGGGGAAGCGCGAGCCGCCCGCGGTGACTCCGCGCGGGGTGCCGAGCGAGGTGCCGGCGAGACGCGAAGCCGCGGTCGCCGGGGCGCGGTGAAGGCGGCGCGCCCTGAAGACGTGTCGAAGAATCCTTCGACCGACAACCGGTCAGCCCGAGCCCCTCGGCAGG
>DHSB01000230.1:0-7128 GCA_002408385.1 Myxococcales bacterium UBA5297 | reverse complement strand
GGCCTACGCTCGGGGTGACCGGGTAGGTGATTTTCCAGCGCCACTCGAGGCAGAGGGGCCGAATGGAGGCCCGCTCGTCAGTCGAAGATCAGCTCCACGAGCTCGGCGCGCGGACGCTTGAAGTGGCGCACCAGCTCCCAAAGCACCGCGTTGACCTTGCCGATGGTCAGCCGGCTGTGGGCCGGGATGGTCAGGTGGTGCTGCCCGTTCACCTCGGTAGTCAGGCGCATGTGGCTGCCGACCTGGCGCGTGACGCGGTAGCCGAGCGGCTTGAGCTTCTGAACCAGCTCGCGGGCCGACAGGTCTCGCGGGCGCTTCATCGGGCGAGCAGTTCCTCGCGCACGACCTTCACGAACCGCAGCTTGGCCGCCTGTGGCACGCACCCCTCGTCGAAGTGGCAGCAGAGGGCCTCGCGCACCTGCGTGCGCAGCTCCTCGAGATCGGCGGCCTCGGTGACGATGCAGGCGCCCAGCGAGCGGGCCAGATAGCCGCCCTCGGGCAGCTCCTCGACGAGGAATTCGATTTCGCAGCGGTCTTCCACGGTGCCTCCGGCAAGCGACGCCTGGCACCCTACCACCGCCGCGGCCGCCCCGAGGTTCGCCCACCGAAAGCGCCCGCCTGCTCGGGCGAAGGTCCACGTCGCGGCGCGCGAGGCGGGGAGCACCGCCGCCTCGGCGGCCTCCGTGCGCGCGTGAAGAAGAGGCGGCCCGGACTGCGGCCCGCTCCGCTGCAATTCGCTGCGCAGCGATGCGCGCCGAGAAGGCGAGGGAGCGGGCGCCCGCGCAACCGCTCTGGCGCCACCTTTGGGGACGTTGTGACGGCGTTTCGGGGCGGACAGCTTTGGGGCATGTCGAGGATCTTCCACGTCGGAATCTCCGGGTCCTACGGCGGTACCAACCTCGGCGACGAGGCGATCCTCGCGGGCATCATCGGCGAGCTGCGGCGCTCCCTCCCGGTGGAGCTCACCGTCTTCTCCAGAAACCCCGAAGACACGCTGCAGCGGCACCGGGTCGAGCGTGCAGTGCCGGTGCGCCAGGCTCTGCGCGAGGAGATGGTCGAGCCGCTGCGCTCGCTCGACCTGTTCGTGCTGGGCGGTGGCGGCATCCTCTTCAACGGCGAGGCCCGGCTCTATCTGCGCGAGCTGAACCTGGCCCACGAGCTGGGCGTGCCCACGATGGTCTACGCGGTCGGGGTCGGCCCGCTGCTCGACGCGGAGGCGCGCGCCGAGGTCTGCGCCTCGCTCGAGGCGGCGGGCGCGGTCACCGTGCGCGACCGGATAGCCAAGCACCTGCTCGAGCAATGCAACCTGCGGCGCGAGGTGAAGGTGACCGCCGATCCCGCCCTGCTGGTGACGCCCGAGCCGGTCCCCGAGCAGGTGCTCGCGCACGAGGGGCTGCTCGGCCGGCGCGTCGTCGGCATGTCGGTGCGCGAGCGGGGGCCGGCAGCCCCCGAGCTCAACGAGCAGGGCTACCACGAGCTGCTCGCCAACGTGGCCGACTACGTCGTCGACCGCCTCGACGCCGACGTGGTCTTCGTCCCGATGGAGCGACGACACACCGACCTGCAGCACTCCTACGCGGTGCTCGCCCGCATGCGCAGCGTGCAGCGCGCCTCGGTGCTGCGGGGCGAGTACACCTCCGGCCAACTGCTCTCCATCGTCGGCCGCTTCGAGTTCTGCGTCGGCATGCGGCTGCACTTCCTCATCTTCTCGGCGATGCAGCAGGTCCCCTTCGTCGCGCTGCCCTATGCCCCGAAGGTCGCCGGCTTCCTCGAGGAGCTTGGGCTGAGCGGGCCGCCGATAGAGCGGCTCAACCCCGGCAAGCTCATCGCCCACCTCGACCGCTCCTGGGACGGGCGCGGGCAGCTTCGCGAGCACATCTCCAACGAGATTCGCGGGCTCAGGCAGCGGGCGCGACAGAACAACGAAATCCTCATCAGCCTGCTCACCCGCGAAAGCCGCGCCCCGCTCGGCTTGGGTGCGCGAACGCCAAGGGAGATCGAACCCGAGCGCTAACCCAAGACCTGCGGCCAGGCGCCCTGCTTTTTTCGGTCAGGGCACGCCCGGTCGCAGCGACTGGTCGAAAAGGCCCGGGCGGTGTGAGGCGAGACGATGGACGGCTTCCATGCGGACGTAGCGGTCATCGGCGGCTCGTTGGGCGGCTGCGCGGCGGCCGACGCCGCGGCGCGGATGGGCTACCGCGTCCTGCTCACCGAGAGGACGAGCGTTCTCGGCGGCCAGCTCACCAACCAGGCCGTGCCTCCCGACGAGCACCCGTGGATCGAGAGCTTGGGCTGCACGGCGCGCTACCGGGCGCTGCGCGACGGGGTGCGCGCCTACTACCGCCACCACCTGCCGCTCTCCTCGGCGGCCCGGCGCCAGCGCTACCTGAACCCCGGCGGCGGCTGGGTGAGCCGGCTGTGTCACGACCCGCGGGTCGCGCGGTCGGTCATCAACGAGATGCTCGCCCCGCACATCCTCTCCGGCCGGCTGATGGTCTGGCTGCGCCATCGCCCGGTGGCCGCCCACTCGCGGGCCGACCGCATCGTCTCGGTGCTCATGCGCGATCTCGAGAACGACCTCGATCGCTCGATCGAAGCCCCCTACTTCATCGACGCGACGCGCCAGGGGGCGCTCTTGCCGCTGGCGGGGGTCGAGCACGCGCTCGGCGCCGAGTCGCAGTCCGAGACCGGCGAGCCGCACGCGCTCGAGCGGGCCGACTCGACCGTCCAACAGGCGATCACCGTCTGCTTCGCCATCGACTACTTGCCGGGCGAGGACCACACCATCGACAAGCCGGCCACCTACACCCTGTGGCGCGACTACCGGCCTCCGGGCTGGCCGGGCAAGCTGCTCGACTGGACCGCGCCCAACCCCGAGACCGGCGAGCCCAAGCACTGGCGGCTCTTCCCCGAGGAGCCCGAAGACCGGCATTCGCTCTGGGCCTTTCGCCGCCTGCTCGACCGGCAGAACTTCGAGAGCGGCTTCGTGCCCAGCGACGTGACCTTGGTCAACTGGCCGCAGAACGACTACTGCCTCGGCCCGATGCTCGGAGTCGACGAGTTCTTGCGCAGCCGCCACTTCGAGGAGGCCCGGCAGCTCAGCCTGAGCCTCCTCTATTGGATGCAGACCGAAGCGCCGCGGCCCGACGGCGGGCTCGGCTACAAGGGGCTGCGGCTGCGCACCGACGTCATCGGCACTCCCGAGGGGCTCGCCGAGCCGTACATCCGCGAGTCGCGCCGCATCAAGGCCGAGTTCACGGTGCTCGAGCAGCACATCGCCCACCCGCTGCGCAGCGACGGGGCCGAGCCCTTCTTCGACTCGGTCGGCATCGGCTGCTATCGCATCGACCTGCACCCGCGCTCCAACTCGGCCGGCTACCTCGACCTGGGATGCTGGCCCTTCCAGATCCCGCTGGGCGCGCTCATCCCGGTGCGGGTCGACAACCTGTTGCCGGGCTCGAAGAACCTGGGCGTCACCCACATCACCAACGGCGCCTACCGCCTGCACCCGGTCGAGTGGAACATCGGCGAGGCGGCCGGCCTGTTGAGCGCCTTCTGCCTGAAGAACCGGGTGGTGCCGCGCCAGGTGAGAAACGACCCCGCGCTGCTCGAGCAGTTCCAGGCGCTGCTCGAGCGCGAGGGGATTCCGCTGAGGTGGCCGCAGGTCGGGCCGCTGTAGGCGACAGCGGGAGCCCCAGTGGGATGGAGACCGCCCCGTGGTCTAGAGCCGGGCGATGAGCGTGGGCTCGAAGGTGCGGCTGTCAGGCTTCACCTCGCGTGGGCCGAGCAGAGAGGCGGCCTGCGGGCTGGCCTGCTTGAGCTACTGCGAGCCATCGCGTGAGGAGACGACAGGCCGCGCGGAAGAGTGCTCGGCGATCCTCGGCCGGGTGCCGGGCTGCGCGCACCGGGGCGAGGCCGCGGCCAAACCCGCTATGCTCGCCTTCGCTCCCGAGCGGATCGGCTCGGGCCATGACGCCTCGCTGGAGCAATTCTATGCAAGTGCTGCTTGGGCTGATGCTGTGCACTTCGATGGCGGCTGCCCCCCTTCCTCGTTCCGGCAAGAGGCCTCCACTTGCTCCCTTGCTCCTGCGAGAACCGACCTCCGAGGTGCTCTCGGCCCCGACGGACTGCTCGTTGAGAGGCGAGCTCTCCGTCGCCGAGAGGAAAGGCCTATTCGAGGGCTCGAGAGGAAGGGCGCTCACTGAGGAGCAGGCGAAAGCCTGGAGACCCGATAAAACGGCCGCCGTGCCGACCGGCCATACGGCCGTCGCGCTCGACAAGTCCGGGGCGGTGTTGGCCTCGGAGCCGATCGGACTGCTGGTACTCCGACAGTCGGGCCTCACGAAAGAGGGGCGACGCTTCAGCACGCACCAGCAGACCAACTGGTTCGTGCTCTCGCTGCTGGCCCCGCGCGGCACCAACTCCATCGCTTTGAGAGCGCCGGACGGCACGTTTCTCGACCGGTTCTATGTCGAGCCCGAGCCGCCTGCGATCGTTCTCGGTCCGCTGCCAGCCCGCGTCCGCTCCGGCGAGCGCTTCACGGTGCGGGCGGCGCTGAAGCCTGCCGACTCCACCTTCGAGATCTCTTTTCGCGCTTCGGTCGAGCCGCCGTCCGAATCCGATTCCGGCTTGGGGATGCTCAAGCCCGGAGACCAGGCGGCGAACGACTGGTCCTACACGTTGAGCCTGGAGAGCCCCGAGCGGCCGAGGGTCTTTCACCTCGAGGTGCAAGCGGAATCGGGGTTCCGGACGACGGCGGCAAGCACGACGATCGAGGTCGACGCGGCCCTTCGAAAGCCCTAGCCGGACGCGGCCCACTCGCCTCACCCCGGTCCGCCGCCTCGGCTTTCACGCGCGGTGCGCCCGCCGCTGCCGCAGGCGACAACCAATCGCCCCCCTGCCCTCACTCCACCGCCGCCGCGCGCTTGGCAGGCGCCCGATCGCCCCGACAGACGAGCGCGTCGAAGGGCGCTGCCCACAGCTCCTGCTGTGAGCCAGCGCGCTTTCGCGACGCCTCGAGCCTGTCTGCACGCCCGCTCGTCCTCGTCCGGACGCCCGCGCGACTGCCCGGGACACGCGGGCGTCTCTAGCTTCAATGGAGACGGGCTCTTGGCGAGGGAAAGACCATGGCGGACAGCTCAAAGCACACCCGGACAAACCCTGAGCTTGGTCGGTCGCGCAGCGCAGTGTGGGGGGCGCCCTTCGTCCTCGGACTCGCCATCTCGCTGCTCGGCGTGCTCGCGTTCATCGCCGCGAGGATCACCAGCCTCGCGACCATCCTCGTCTTCGGCGCGCTGCTCGCCGTCGGCGGCATCGTCGAGATCGTCGAGGGCTTCCTGCACAGGAAGGCGGGCCACCTCGCGCGGCACGTGCTCAGCGGGGTGCTGGCGACGGTCGTCGGCGCCATCCTGCTCTTCCGGCCGGTCGCCGGGCTCTCGGCGGTCGGCCTGCTTCTCGGCGGCTTCTTCCTGGTAAGCGGGCTTTTCCGCGGCATCACCGCCGTCGCCGACCGCTACGAGCGCTGGGGCTTCGACCTCGCCTACGGCCTGCTCGCCATCGGCTTGGGCGTCATCGTCTTCGCCGGCTGGCCCCTGACCTCGCTGTGGCTGGTCGGCGCGCTCATCGGCGCCGAGTTGATCCTCCGCGGGGTCGCCATCATGGGCGTCTCGCTCACGGTGCGCCGCGAGCTTCAGCGGACCGCGCTCTAGGCCGCTTCCCCACCCTCGGGCCTGCCGAGTCGGCTAAGAAGCAGCTTGCGGCAGGCCCGACTTCTCGACGTTCGCTCCACGGACGGCGATACTCCCGGCGCGCACCCACCGTCGGTGTCGCAGCCTTGGGCCGGGTCGCAAGAGGAGTCCTAAATGAACGTGCTCGCCGCGAGCGCCCTGGAGGCCGGAGAGGCCTTCCTCCACGCCGGCTACATTTCGGCCTATCCCCGGCAGCTCTGGTCGCATGCCTACCCGTCCATCGAGCCCTCGCTCCAGCTCGACGTCGCCGAAGCTCTGAAGCTCAAGGACGAGGTCGCCGGCCTGCTCGACGGCTCCGCCTCCGACGCGCTCGCCGCGACCGTGGGCGCCGGAGGCCACTGGTCGACCCTGCTGATGGGCGCGCTGCTCTTCTTCGGCGCCCTCGGCCTCGCGCACCTCGCGCGAAGCGCGGGCAGGAAAGGTTGGGCGAAGGGGGCCCCGGCGCTCGGCCTGCTCGCCCTCGCCGCGGGCCTGGCCTGCAACGGCCTGCCGGAGACCCCGCCGTGGGAGGGGGTCGCCAAGAAGGAGTACGCCAACCCCGCCGACGCGACCCGGGTCCTGCTCCACGGCATCGTCGCCGACGGGATCATCAACGTCGGCCAGCCCATCGAGTCGCTCGCCAACATCCAGGACGAGGTCGGGCTGCCCACCAAGAACCCGACCCCCGGCGAGAGGTACGCGCTGCAGACCTACGGTCTCGACGGCTGGGGCCGTGAGCTGCGCCTCACCTCGCACGCCGAGGGCTCCTACGAGGTGACGAGTGCCGGGCCAGACGGCCAGTTCGACAACGCCGACGACCTGAAGCTCGCCGTCTCGCAGTGCGACGACGAGGACTGGGACTCGAAGCGCCACGCCTTCTTCCTCGCGCAGCACGCGGGCGGGCCGGCCGTCGTCTTCCACCGCTGGACGGGCGACCATTTCGAGTACGGCAACCTCAACGCCGCCAAGGAGTTGACCGGCAACGAGCTGTTCGACCTGCTGCCGTTCGACAAGTTCGAGGCCTCGCAGCAGGCACAGATCCAGTCCGCGTGGCAGGAGGCCTCCTCGGGCAAGTCGAGCCGGCCGCTCGTCCTGCAGGTCTTCAAGGGCTGATGCAGCAGCCGTCCGAAGCCCTCTCCAAGCTCGCTGCCGGCAAGCGCGACCGCTCGCTCCTCGAGCTCGCCGCGCTCGCGGGGATCCTCGTCGGCTACCTGCTCCTCAGCCAGCTCCTCGCCTCGAGCCCGCGTCGCTGGCCGGTCTTCGTCTTCCCGGGACTGTGGCTGCTCGGGGCGAGCGCACTCTGGGGTTGGCGCCGAGGCGAGCTCGCGCCCACCGGCGGCCGCCGGGCGCTGCCGTGGGCGGGCGCCTCGCTCCTCGCCTGCGCCGGGCTCGTCGCGCTCGC
>DHSB01000024.1:118149-142009 GCA_002408385.1 Myxococcales bacterium UBA5297 | reverse complement strand
TCAAAGTCGTTGACACGTCCCGCTTGCCAAGCGTGCAGGTCGTACCCGGCTCACACTTCTCGAAGGGGTTGTCCGTCGCCCGGCAGCTGCAGTTCTGCTCGCCCTCGATGCAGTCCGACGGCTCGCTGCAGGAAGAAAGAAATGCCGACAGGACGAAGACCGAGGCCAGCATAACCCTACTAAGCTTCATGGAGTTTCCCCTCTCGCGTCCGGCTAGGGATTTGGGAGACCAAGGGCCGGAACACTTGGACCGGACCGTGATACACGCTCGGTCGGCTGCCAGGTCAAAAAAGAATCGACAATTCGCTCTCTCCCGAACATCAAATAGACAAGTCGACCGCCAGATCGGTTTGGCCGGCGGTGGCGACTGGGATCCTGCGCTCGCTCCATCGGTGGAGGGCCGGCCGAGAACACCGATCGCGTCAAGCCGGCACAAGACCTTAGCCGAGCGGTGAGTGTCAACGAGTTTGACATGACAGCGACCGTGGGAATGGACTCGAACGGTAAGCCGCCGCCGATAGCGGCGAGACTCGAAGGGGCTCCTCCGCCCCGGCACGCCCTCGGGGGGAATGAGCAACGGTCTCCCGCACCTGGACCTGCACCTCCGGGTGAAAGGAGACCGTTCGGAGAGAGTGGCAGAGCCTCTTCCGCGCAAGACGGTACTGCAGGTATCGCGTCGTATTCGCGCCGAAGTACAGGAGGAGGGCAACTCTTCGGGCAGCTGCGAAAGGGCATTGGGCGCAGCCTGCGGCAGTTGTGCGCGCAGGAGGATGTCGAGCTGGTGGAGGGTCACGCGATAGGCGACCACGTGCACCTTTGCCTGAGCATTCCCCCAAGCACAGACGTGGAAAACACCAGCGGGTTTCTGATTGAAGGGAGAGTCGGCGATAAGGATTTCACCGGGAGTATCTCGGGAAGCAGCGGAACCTCGCGGGGTCTCACTTCTGGGCGGGGGGCTACTGCGGCAGCAGCGCCAAGGAAGAACAATCGCCCGGACCCAGTGCCCCTTAGGCCTTTGCAGAAGCGGCCGTCATGCTGAATTCGACCGCGCAGAGAATGCCGCCGGCGCAATCAATGCCGGACTTGCCTCGCCTCCGCTGACAGTCCTATGGGTCAACGCACTCCCAGGGGACAGTCATTCAAGCTACCTGCCCCTGTCGGCGAACGAGGAGCCACCGTGCGCGTTCTTTCCGTCCTCCTCGTCATCGCGCTGACCGCCCTGCCAACGGCCGTCGGGGCCCAGCCCGAGCCGAACTCCCCGCCACCTCCGCCGGTCGCCGCTCCGGTTTCCGGCTGCGTGCCCGGGTTGCAGGTCGCCTGCGCCTGTGCAGCGGGAGGCTCGCGGGTCCAGGTCTACGAGGCCTCCGGCCAGAAGTTCGGGCCCTGCCAGTGCGCGCCGGCCGCGCCGGCCACGGGTGGGCTGCGGATCCATTCCACCTTTCCCGCCAAGGTCTAAGTGGATGACCAGGAGCGCGGCGTCGCCCCCCTCGAACTCCACGACCTCGCGCCGCGCACCTGCCGGGTCCGCTACCTCTTCGAGATAAGGGGCTTGGCCCGCAGGCGGGTCAAAGTGAGGCCAGGGGAGACGGCGTACGTCGAGGTGGAGCCCTCGCCCGCGAGGCGGGTCGCCGTCCACCGGCGGAGATCGAGGCAGCCTCGGAGTCGCTGATCGCCGATTGAGACGTTGTCTATCCGCGCGCGAATTGGCATGGCGGTCAACATCGGCCTGGGCGCGTACGCCGACCTGCGAACCGGGCTCCATCTTCGCGCCGCCGGCCTACCGGATGACGGCGCGATGGTGCTGGCGACCGTTTCGGTCGGACTCCAGTGCAACCTCGGCTCGACCCTCTCGCTCGGCATCGAGACCGGGTACCTCTGGGCCAGTCAGGTGGAGGTCTGACGAGGACTTGAGCTGGGACCAGTTCGATGACGTGTCCGCCTTCGTCGCGGGCCCGCGCGCCTCGATTGCCACGGTCCGGTTCGGCAGCCGGCGCCAGGCTGAATTGGGCCCGGTGGGCGGCATGCTCTTGCCGATCGTCGCCAGTCCGGACCCGGTGCATTCGGACGACCTCTTCCTGAGGTACCACACGGTACAGGTCGCGTACCTGTTCCTCTGTCCTGCCCTTCGGCATCCGACACGTGTTGCGTGGCGCGGGCTCGCAGACGGTCTGCTCGTAGACCTCCTCGGCGAGCTCGAGCGCGCCGTGGCGCTCGCACAAGCTCGCGACGAGCTCGAGATGGGCGCGCGCAGACCTTGCCGGACGGATGGCTCACTACACGTGGCGGGGGTGAGCGCAAGGTAGCGCGCCCGCCGCGCCGGCGCGAGGCCTCGGGGGTGCGGACGATGAGCGCCATCGCGATCGCCGAGCCGTCCTCCTGGAGGGCGCGCAGCTCGTCTACGAGCGAGGGCTCGTCGGCCGGAAGGTCGGCGAAAGCGCGCCTGGCGAGCTGTCCTGCCCAGCAATCGTAGAGCCAGACCGCCGATCGAAGTCGAGCCAGAGCCCGCGCGCCCTCCCGCAAGACGAAAAGCCGGTCGGACGAATCCGACCGGCCTCGAGCTGTCGAGCCCTCGTCGAAAGCTAGAACGTGCGTGGGGCCATCTGCCGCAGCCTGCGCACGCGCTCGCGCATCGGCGGGTGGGTCGAGAAGAGGCCCATCAGGCTGCCGCCGGAGAGCGGGTTGACGATGAAGAGCGAGGCGGTCGCCGGCGCCTCGTCGTACGGCAGGGCCTGCGCGCCCCTCTCGAGCTTCTGCAGCGCGTCGGCGAGCGCGTGCGGGTCGCCCGCGATGGCCGCCCCGCTCGCGTCGGCGCCGTACTCGCGCGAACGGCTGATGGCGAGCTGCAGGAGCATCGCGGCGATGGGGGCGACGATGAGCATGCCCAGGCTGGCCAGCGCGCCTCCGCCGCCCTCGTCCCGGTCGCGGCCGAGGAACAGGCCGCCGAACCAGAAGACCATCCGGGCGACCTGGGTGATGATGCCGGCGAGGGTCGCGGCGATGGTGCTGATGAGCGTGTCGCGGTTCTTGATGTGAGCCAGCTCGTGGGCGATGACCCCCTCGAGCTCCCGCTCGTCGAGCACCCGCAGGATGCCCTCGGTCACCGCCACCGCGGCGTGGCTCGGGTCGCGCCCGGTGGCGAAGGCGTTCGGGGTCGCGGTCGGGACGACGTAGAGCCGCGGCGTCGGCAAGCCTGCGCGGCGGGCAAGCCGCCCGACCAGCTCGTGCAGCCAGGGCAGCGTCTCGAGGCCGATGGGCTGGGCCCGGTGCATGGCGAGCGCGATGCGGTCGCTGAACCAGAACGAGACCCCGTTCATCAGCACGACGAAGAAGCCGGCGAAGAGCATGCCTTGCGTGCCCCCGAGCCGCTGGCCGACCGCGAGGAACAGCGCGGTCAGGCCCGCGAGCAGCACGGTGGTCTTCAGGTAGTTGCCCAACCGGCCACTGCGGCGAACTCGAGGGGCGTCGGGCATGGTCATCGATGCGCTCTTCATGGTGAGACCCTCTTGCTCCCTCCAACAGCCAGGCGGCTCGATTCCTTGCCGCGAAGGCCAAGGTAGCCACCGGAAATCCTCGGTCAAACCGCGGGCGATCGCGGGCTCGTCCGTCCGTTTGAACCACTGGCGGATGCAAGGATTCCCCATGATCCGGCGAACGCGGGCCAAGGCGCTGGGCGAGGATCTCCTCGAGGCGGTCGCAGGCCGCCCGGGCGTCGGCGCGCGGGGCTTGCGTCACCACCTCGCGCAGCAGGTCGCCGGCGAACCCGTAAGAGTGCTCGGTACCAGCAGCGAGACGCAGGGACCGGTCTCGCCCTCCAGCCAGTCGCATTGGCGACTACAGGCAGGTCGGGCCGGCGAGGACGACCACCGCCGTCGTGTTCGTGTCCGGTCAGCTCGTCCTGCGCGCCCCGCTCCTGCCGGCGCGCGCCTCCGAGGCCGGATCCGGGGCTTTGAGGAGGGCCGATCGGCCCGGGAAGGCCCCTGGCCCGCCCGTAGAGCGATTTTTACCCGTCAGGCTCCCTTCAATAGGGCCGAAGCCCGCTCCTCTGCCTGCAGGCCATCCTACGGGCCCACAGAGGCCTTCCCGAGTCATTTCTGCGAGGCTGCAACCGAGCGGTATTGCGGAAGTTTTTGCCGTGGCTCCGGGCCTTCTCGGCCGGCCCTGGACCGAGGGCGGCGACGGGCCGCGGTGGCAGGTTCCGGAGGGCCCCGAGACGCTCGCCGCCATCCTCGCCATCCTTGCAAGGAGCCCAAGGTGCGCCTCGGTCGCGGCTTCCCGCGCGGCACGGGCCTGCGCTGCGCCCTCCGGCGGCGCGACGGTCAGGCCGAAGGCCTGCCTCCATCCCGGGGCGACGCGGGCGAAGTTGCCGGATTTCCAGTTGTTAGCCTGGGGAAACGACGCGAGATTTTTGCCTTTCCCCGCTCGGGGGGTAGACTGCCGAGCACTGTAGCGGGCTGTAGCATGCCGGCCCACCGAGGTCAGCGGCCAGCCCTCGAACGGCCTGTTGATACCCCTCCAAGACGGCAAGGCGCTCAAAGGATCCGAGGCCACTGGCCCTGGCGAATCGACCAGGGGCTTGGAGACGAGACAAGGCTTCCATGGCGGAACAACTGAGCATGTTTGCGGCTGACCTGACCAACAAGCAGCAGAAGAAGCGCCCGAACGAGCCGGCCGGAGGCGGCGGCGACGGCGGCGCAGGCGAGGTGCCTGCCTTCCTCCACGAGGAGGCGAGGCGCCGCTACCTCAACTACGCCCTGTCGGTCATCACCTCGCGCGCCCTTCCCGACGTGCGCGACGGGCTCAAGCCGGTCCAGCGGCGCATCCTGTTCGGGATGTACCACGACCACCACCTCACTCACGAGGCGAAGTTCCAGAAGTCGGCCAAGGTCGTGGGCACGGTGATGGGCCAGTACCACCCGCACGGCGACTCGGCGATCTACGAGGCCCTGGTGCGCATGGCGCAGGAGTTCAGCCTGCGCTACCCGCTGGTCGACGGGCACGGCAACTTCGGCTCGCTCGACGGCGACTCGGCCGCGGCGATGCGCTACACCGAGTGCCGCCTGCAGCCGCTGGCCTCCGAGCTGCTCGTCGAGCTCAAGAAGAAAACGGTGGGCTATCGGCCGACCTACGACGGCTCGCTCTTCGAGCCCATCGTCATCCCCTCGCGCGTGCCCCAGCTGTTGATGAACGGGGCGACCGGCATCGCCGTGGGCATGGCGACCAACATCCCGCCCCACAACCTGGGCGAGCTGTGCGAGGCGCTGCGCGCGCTCATCGAGAACCCCAAGCTCGAGACCAAGGACTTGCTCAAGCAGGTCAAGGGGCCCGACTTCCCGACCGGCGGCCAGATCCTCAACTCGAAGGCCGAGCTGCGCGAGATCTACGAGACCGGCCAGGGCGCGGTGCGCCTGCGCGGCGAGTGGAAGCTCGAGGAGGCCAAGCGCGGCGGCCAGTTCATCGTCATCACCTCCATCCCCTACACGGTCAACAAGGCCACCTTGGTGCAGAAGATTGGCGACCTGGTGCGCGAGCGAAAGCTGCCGCCGCTGCTCGACGTGCGCGACGAGTCGACCGCCGAGGTGCGCGTCGTCCTCGAGCTAAAGAAGGAGGCCGACCCCGAAGTGGTCATGGCCTACCTCTTCAAGCACACCCCGCTGCACACCAACTTCAACGTCAACCTCACCTGCCTGGTCCCGACCGACAACCCCGAGGTCGGCACCCCGCAGCGGCTCGACCTGAAGGCGATGCTGCGCCACTTCCTCGACTTTCGCTTCGAGGTGGTGACCCGGCGCCTCGAGCACGAGCTCGACGAGATCTGCAAGCGGCTGCACATCCTCGAGGGCTTCGAGAAGGTCTACGACGCGCTCGACGAGATGCTCCGCATCATCCGCAAGTCCGAGGGCAAGGCCGACGCGGCCGGCAAGCTCATCAAGCGCTTCAAGCTGAGCGACGAGCAGGCCGAGGCCATCCTCGAGATGAAGCTCTACAAGCTCGCCCGCCTGGAGATCCTCGTCGTCCAGAAGGAGCTCAAGGAGAAGCGCGCCGAGCAGAAGCGGCTCTCCAACCTGCTCAAGCACCCGAAGATGCGCTGGGGCATCGTCCAGGACGAGCTCGCCGAGATCCGCAAGGCCTACGGCGACAAGCGCCGCACCCGCATCGGCGGGCCGGTCGAGGAGATCGAGGTCAGCGAGGAGACCTTCATCGCCGACGAGGACGCGCACGTCGTGCTCACCCGCGACGGCTGGGTCAAGCGGCTGCGCGAGGTGAAGGACCCGAGCACGACCCGCCTGCGCGAGGGTGACGAGGTGATGGCGGTCTTGGCCGGCTCGCTCAAGTCGAACGTGGTCTTCTTCACCAACTTCGGCGCCGCCTACGTCACCCGCTTCCACGACATCCCGCCCTCGACCGGCTACGGCGACCCGGTGCAGAAGCTCTTCAAGTTCGACGACGGCGAGCGGGTCGTCGGCGCGCTCTCGCTCGACGCCCGGCTCCCTAGGCCGGAGAAGATGCTCGCGGTCAGCGAGAAGGGCTTCGGCATGCGCTTTTCGCTCGAGCCGCACACCGAGGTCTCGACCCGCGCCGGGCGCCTGTTCGCCAAGCGCACGCGCGAGAGCCCCATCGTCGGCGTGGTGCCGGTGGGCCCGAAGGAGCTCGTCACCCTGGTCACCGAGCGCAGCAACGTCATCGTCGTCCGGGCCAAGGAGATCAACGAGCTCGCCGGCCCGGGCAAGGGCGTCACCGTCATCAAGGTCGACGAGGACGACAAGGTCATCGCCTTCCTGTGCACCGCCGACCGCAGCGCCTCGCTCAAGCTCGAGAGCGAGAAGGGCAAGCGCTTCGAGGTGGTGGTCGGCAAGCAGGGCGTCTTCGCCCGCGGCGGCAAGGGCCGGCAGCTCACGCGCAAGGAGAGGGTCAAGCTCGCCGAGCACTCACTGATCTGGGTGCCGCTGCCCGAGAAGGAAGGCTAGGGCGACTTGAGCGTGCGACGGACCAGGCATACACCGCTCAGCCCGAGCCTCCAGGCGAGGGAGGGGGAGGCTGCCGAAAGCAACGCGCCTGAGCGCCCCTCCGACCCGGCGTCGCGCCTTCCCAGCAGGTAACCGTCACTAAAGTTCGGCATTCGGCGAAGGAGCTCGAAAGCCATGGCCAAGAAAAGCAACTACACCGCCAACGACATCACCGTCCTCGAGGGCCTCGAGCCGGTGCGCAAGCGGCCCGCGATGTACATCGGCGGGACCGACTCGACCGGCTACCACCATCTGCTCTGGGAGATCGTCGACAACTCGGTCGACGAGGTGATCAACGGCTACGCGAAGACCATCTCGGTCACCCTGCACAAGGGCTCGCGCTCGGTGACCGTCGAGGACGACGGGCGCGGCATCCCCGTCGAGGTGATGCCCAAGTTCAAGAAGTCCGCGCTGGAGATCATCCTCACCACCCTGCACGCCGGCGGGAAGTTCGAGCACGACAGCTACCTGCACTC
The DNA here is from genome assembly GCA_002408385.1 of Myxococcales bacterium UBA5297. Taxonomy (GTDB): domain Bacteria; phylum Myxococcota; class Myxococcia; order Myxococcales; family UBA5297; genus UBA10939. The sequence goes on along the minus strand of DHSB01000024.1, from coordinate 134,529 downwards.
CGGCGGCCTGCACGGGGTCGGCTCGTCGGTGGTCAACGCGCTCTCCAAGCGGCTCGTGGCTCAGATCAAACGCGGCGGCACCCGCTATGAGCAGAGCTACGCGCGCGGCAAGCCGACCACGCCGCTCAAGAACCTGGGCGGCTGCCGGGGCGCGGGCACCCTGATCACCTTCGAGCCCGACCCCGAGATCTTTGGCGAGAAGCTCGCCTTCGACCCCGCGCAGGTGCGCGAGAGGCTCGAGGCGCGCACCTACCTGCACAAGGGCCTGACCATCGTCTATCGCGACGAGACCGTCTCGCCGGCGCTCGCGGAGACCTTCTGCCACCAGGGCGGCATCGGCGAGTACCTCGGCCGCATCGTCGAGTCGCGCGGCAAGCAGGTCGTGCCCGCCGGCTCGGCCTGCTTCTACCACTCGCGCGACAACGGGGTGCGGCTCGAGACCGCGCTCATCTGGACCGAGGCGACCGAGGAGCACGTGCGCTCGTACGTCAACGGCATCCCCACGCCGGGGGGCGGCACGCACGAGAACGGCCTGCGCGCGGGCATCGTCAAGGCGGTGCGCAACTACATCGAGACCCACAACCTCGCGCCCAAGGGCGTCACCCTGACCGCCGAGGACATCCGCGAGGGGATCACCGCGGTCCTCTCGGCCTACGTGGTCGACCCGCAGTTCCAGGGGCAGACCAAGTCGAAGCTCAACAACCCCGAGGTCGCCAGCCTGGTCGACAACGTGGTGCGGCCGGCGCTCGAGAAGTGGCTCAACGACAACAAGACCATCGCCGAGGCGGTCATCGCCCGCATCGTGCTCGCGGCCAGGGCCCGCGAGGCCTCGCGCGCGGCCGCGCAGGTGACGCGCAAGTCGGCCATCTCGCACCGGCTCAACCTGCCGGGCAAGCTGGCCGACTGCTCTTCGACCAATCCCCACGAGAGCGAGCTGTTCCTGGTCGAGGGCGACTCGGCAGGTGGCACCGCCAAGCAGGGGCGTGACCGGCGCACCCAGGCCATCCTTCCCTTGCGCGGCAAGGTGCTCAACGCCGAGCAGGCCTCCGGCGACAAGGTCGCCAACAACAAGGAGCTGCAGGACATCGTCAGCGCGCTCGGCTGCGGCATCGGCAAGGACTTCGACGCGAGCCGGCTGCGCTACGGGCGGGTCTTCCTGCTGATGGACGCCGACTCGGACGGCCACCACATCGCGACCCTGCTGCTGACCTTCTTCTACCGGCACCTCAAGCCGCTCATCGACCGCGGCTGCGTCTACATCTGCCAACCGCCGCTGTTTCGCGTCGACATCGGCAAGGAGACCTACTGGGCGCTCGACGAGGCCGACCGGGACCGCATCATCGGCGAGAAGGCCAAGGGCAACGCCAAGCCGAGCATCATGCGGTTCAAGGGCCTGGGCGAGATGCCGGCCGACGACCTGAAGGCCACCACGATGGACAAGAAGAAGCGGGTGGCCCTGAAGGTCGCCATCGACAACGAGCTGGAGACCGACCGGGTCATCAACGATCTGCTCGGCCGCGACGTGACCGCGCGCTTCAAGTTCATCATGGAGAAGGCCTCCGACGTGCAGGAGCTCGACGTCTAGCGCGGCGGTCGCCTCGAGGCTCGATGAGTGAATCGAGTGAGTCCTGAGTTGTGAGTCATGCAGCTCTCGTGGGGCGCGATGGTTGGCCGTGCCGCCGAGCTCGTTGACGCGCCCGCTCGGAAACCACGTCCCCCGCTGACCCTGGCTCGGGCGTTCGTCCCAGGCACGCCCTCTTCGGCTCGAGTCGAGCACCGGAAGGGTCCGGGGCCGGCGGGGCACCCTCGATCTGGGCGCAGGGCTCCGGGCGATTCGTCGTGAAGGAAGGCCGCTGCAACGGGACGAGCGCCGGGACGGTCCCCCGAGCAGCGAGCTGCGAGCGAAGCGGCGCAGTCGCCGCGAGCGCCGGGGCCCGGACACTGTGATGCCAAGCACAGTCGAAGCTTGATCGCGCCGATTGCGCCTGCCCATAATGCCCGCTAGGCCAAGGGCTCCCATGATCGTCCAATGCGCCGCCTGCAAGGCGCGCTTCAAGATCGCCGACGAAAAGGTTACGGCGCGCGGCGTCAAGGTCCGCTGCACCAAGTGTGCGACCACCTTCGTCGTCCGGAAGGACAACGCGGCCCCGGCGCCCGACGCGGTGCCTATCGGCGGCAAGCCGCCCGCTGGCAATGCCGGTTCCCCTCCCACCGGGCGACCGGGGCCGGCTCCCAAGGCTACAACCCTGCCTCCCGGCGCACTCTCGCGGCTCGAGTCGAAGGTCGACCCCTTCGCGCCGTTCCAGACCTCCGAGTTGCAGCCCGCGGTGGATCCCTTCGTAGGCGCGGCGGCCAGGCCGGCTGCCCGCTCCGACGATCCTTTCGCCGACCTCGATCTTGGTCAGCCCGCGGCCCCGACTCCGCCGGCCGGCGTGCTCGACATCGCGATGCCCGACCTCATCGGCGTCGGCAATGCGCCAATGCCCCCCGCGCCTTCGCCTGCGCCGCAGGCGGTGCGCGCCGATCCCTTCGCCAGCCTCGGTTCACAGTCGCCTGCCGCAAGGCCCGCTGCCGATCCTTTCGGCTCGCTCGGTGCGCCCTCGCAGGCTCCTCCCCGGCCCGCCGCTGACCCCTTTGCCACCCTCGATGCGCATGAGCCGCCATCGAGGCTCGCGGTCGATCCCTTCGCAGCGCTCCAGGGCAGCGCCACAACCGCCAGGCCTGCGGCGCCTGCCGCCGATCCCTTCGCCGCGCTCAGAGCGGCCGCGCCGGCGCAGGCACCGCGAGCGGCAGTCCCGCACGATCCCTTCGCGGCGATGCAGCCCGCTCCTCCGGCGCCTCGGCCCGCGGTCCCCTCCGACCCCTTCGCCTCGCTCTCGCCGCCGCCACAGCGGCCGGCCGCGATCGCGAACGATCCTTTCGCCGCAATGCAGGCCGCCCCGCGTCCGAGCGCGCCCGTCGACCCCTTCGCGGCGCTCCACGAGGCGGCGCAGGTAAGGCCGGTCGCCGCTGCCTCGCCCCGCGTCGCGGTCCCGGGCGGAGGCGATCCCTTCGCCAACTTGGATCTCGGCCGCTCTCAACCCGGACCGGCAGCCCCCCCGGCTTCCGCGATTCCTCCGCTCGACCTCGGAGCAGCCCTCGGAGCTCCGGCCGATCCCTTCGCAAACGCCGTTGGCGGGCCTGGCCCCGGGACGTTCGGCTTGGGGCCGTCCGAACCGTCTGGAGGCCCGCTGGCTGGAGCCTCCTTCGGCGAAATCGACCTGGGGGCGTCACCTTCCGGTCTCGAGCTCAACGCTCCGGCGCACCCGTCCCAGGGCGGAGACGACCCGTTCCTCAAGGCGGCCGCGGCTGCCGAGCTCTTCGGTCCGCGTTCCCCGGCTCCCAGACAGCAGACCCCAATGCCAGCGGCAGCCCAGCCGAGTATTCCTCTGGCGACTGAGCGGCCGTCGCGACCGATGCGCTCCCTGAGCGCGCCGGAGGCAGGCGAAGCCGCGGCGGCAGCCGCCCGCGCCGTCGCCGGTGCCAAGTGGTCGCGCCAAGTGCCGACGGGGAAGACCGAGAGGAGGCGCAGCACCGCCTCGTCGCTGCTCGGCTCGGCGATGGTCGCGCTGCTCGGTATCGGCCTGCTCGCCGTGTCTTTCTACGGCACCATCCGCGCCGCGGCCGGAGAGATCCAGGGAATGGAGGCTGCCGGGATCCTGGGCGACCTCGTCCCCGAAGAGGTCACCAACGGTCTGTTCGAGACGAGCGCCGACCGCACCATCTTCTACGTGCGCGGCAAGCTGCGAAACATCGGCGTAGCGCCCGTCGGGCCGGTCGGTATTCGAGTCGAGCTGCTCAGCGGCTCAGCCGTTGCCCGGAACGCGACCGCGCCGGCCGGCGCCCTTCCGTCGCCCGAGGACGTCTACGGCCTGATCAGTCCCGCCGCGCTCGGGTCGCTCAACCGGCGGCTCGCGCAGTCCTCCGCGCCGATAGCGGCCGGCGAGACCGCCGACTTCTTCGTCGCCTTCTACGAGTACCCGGACGATCTCGCGTTCCACCAGATTCGGGTCGAGCCTCAGCCGTTCGACAAGGCGATGCGCGAGCAGCCGGGAGCGCCGAAGAAGCCCGAGGCGGCCGCGTCGCCGGCCCCGCTGCAGGAGGCAAGAGCCAACGGCGAGAGTGCGGCGGCCGGCGCAGCCCAGCCCGTCGTCGCGCCACCGGCCGCGGCGCCGAAGAAAGCGCAGAGCGCGCCTGCGCCCGCCGCCGTCCGGCAGGCCAAGGGCGACAAGGTCCGCTTCGCGCCTCCGGCCGCGGACAAGGACTGAAGGAGCCGAGGGTCCGATGGCGAAATCCGAGCGCGCAGAGCAGCTCGTCTCGCTTCTCTCCTCGATAGAGGTCGGGGCGGCCGGTGACGCGGCGGCAGCGCGAGCGCTGGCCCGCATCGAGCCTGTCGAGGCCGCGCATACCCTCAAGGTGCTCGTCGCCGAAGCGAAGACTTCGCCGAAGGTCGGCCAGGCGCTCGCCTCGCTGTCGCGCGCGCTGATGCTCGCGAGCGACGCCGATCTCCCCTACACCCATCGCGGCCGCATCTACGACGCAGCGGCCGAGTTCCAGATGGTCGAGGTTGCAGCGCTCTTCTCGAAAGAGCCGCCGATAGTCGCCATCGAGCCCGACGCGGCTCGCGATCAGGACCCGACGCTGCAGCACCTGACCCTCGGGCACAAGAAGATGCTCGCGCGGCAGGCCAATCCCGACCGCATCGCGCGGCTGGCCATCGAGGGGGACGCTCGAGTCATCCGCGAGCTGTTGCTCAATCCAATGATGACCGAGGCGACCGTCGTGCGCATCGTCGCGCGCCGGCCGGCCAAGGCCGAGACCCTGCTCGAGGTGTGGCGTTCCCCGCGCTGGAGCGCACGAGCCGGCGTGCGCAAAGCCCTGGCGATGAACCCCTACACGCCGCCCGAAGTCGCGCTCAAGGTCCTGCCGCACCTGCTCGCCGGAGACCTGCGCGCGATAGCCGGCGACCAGGCGCTGCATCCCAGCGTGCGCCAGCTCGCCGGCAAGCTCGCAACCAGGCGCAAGAGCAAATGAGCTTTGAGCTGTGAGTCTTGAGTTGGGAGTGAGAGGCAAAGCTCCGGGCGACTCTCGACCGCCGACTCTCGCTCGCCCTACTGCTTTTTCCCCGCGAAGACGCGCCCCAGCAGATTGCCCAGCCTCGGCACCATGCTGGGCATCACCACGAGGACGAGCGCCATGGCCAGGATGGTGATGTCTCCGCTGCTCAGGTCAAAGCTCGGCATCGTCCGGCTGCTCCTCTTGAGACCAAGCCGGCATCCTAACACTTCTTGCTCCGGCCTTCGTGGCTCGGCGAGCCTCGGTTTGCCTGTCGGGCGGCCGCTCGTGCTCGGCCACCGCGGAGCGAGCGCCGATGCGCCGGAGAACACATTGGCGGCTTTCCGAGAGGCGATCCGCCAGGGCGCCGACGGCGTCGAGCTCGACGTGCAGCTCTGTGCCTCCGGCGAGGTGGTCGTTGCCCACGACGAGACGCTCGAGCGGGTTTCGGGCGAAAAGCTCTCGGTTCGCGCGACTCCGTTCCCTCGCCTGCGCGAGGTGGATGTCGGACGCCGCTTCTCCGAGCGCTTTGCCGGTGAAAAGGTCCCGACACTCGCGGAGGTCCTCGAGGCGCTGCCGCCGACGGCGCTGGTCGACGTGGAGCTCAAGTGCGACGCGGCGCGAGACGGCGGCCTGACCGAGCGCACCCTCGAAGTCCTCTCGCGCTACCCGGGCCGCCCGATAGTCGTGACCTCGTTCAATCCGGCCTGCCTGTTGCGGGCGCGACTGGGCGCCCCGGCCCTGCCGCTCGGAGCGCTGTGGGGAGAGGAGCGCTGGACGCGCGCGCGGGAGCTCGCCGCGCGGGCCGCGGGGCTCGCCGTCGTCGCGCCCCACCACTCGCTCTGCGGCCAAGAGAGGGTCGCGCGCTGGCACCAAGGGGGATTCGCCGTGGCGAGCTGGACCGTCGACGAGCCCGTCGAGATAGAGCGCTGCCTGAAGTCGGGCGTGGACGTGCTCATCAGCAACAGGCCCGGGCTGGCTCGGGAAGTCGTAGAGCGCTGGGGCCGCAGGTAACAGGTTCGTCCTGCCCTCGTCTCGACACCGCCAGAGGCTTCGGGGCTATTGGTCGACTCCGGACCTGACGGAAACTCGAGGCGCCAGGTGATTCAATGCGAATCGGAAGGGGCAGTCGGCGCGCGGCTCATCCTCTTCGTGACGATGGGCCATCTACTACTTGCTGACCGGGCCGCCGGAAGCCGAGCTCGAGTTGGCAGCGCCGGCGCCCGCGCTCGGAAGGGGAGGGCTTCAAGCTCGACGACCTCTCGGCAGATCTCGTGCTCGTCGCCTTCTGGCAGAGCACCGAGCGCAACTGCGAGGGGATGCTGCCCCTTCTTGCTCGCATCGAGGACGACTACGAGCCGGAGCGCTTCGCACTGGTCGCAGTCAACCTCGACAACCCCGAAGCCCGGGACGCGGCGGTCAAGAGCTTCCTCCAGGGCAAGAAGCGGCCGAACAACCTCGTGCTCGCCGGAAAGCAGCCGATGGAGGGCTGGGAGCTTACCAAGGGGCCGACGCTCAACCTTCTCGGTGCCGACAGGCGCATCGTCGCCGGGCACGTCGGGCAGGTCTCGGAAGGGACACCTGCGGCAGGACATCGGCGCGGCGATGGGGGCGCTCTCGCAATGGTGCGGCGGCGAAAGGCGGCCTTCTCCTCGAGCCGGGCAATACCGTGCGCCGGCAAGACCGGCCGCTCGGCTTGGGGGCGGAGCCTCGCCCGCTTTGGCGGCGATGGCCTGAAAGGCGCACGCTCTCTCGATCGCGCCACCGGCCGGGCACTCCCTCTACCCGACCGACCGGCAAAGCTTGATCGAACAAGGGGGACGCCATGGGTTGGCTCTCGTGGATCATCATCGGTCTGATCGCAGGCCTCATCGCCAAGGCGCTGATGCCCGGTAAGGATCCGGGCGGCTTCATCATCACCCTGCTCCTGGGCATCGCCGGCGCCTTCATTGGCGGACTTATCGGCGGGGCCATCTTCGGCACCGGGCTGACCGGGTTCTCAATCTGGTCGCTGCTGCTGGCCGTGGCGGGCAGCTTGCTGTTGCTTGGGCTCTACCGCCTCACCTTCGGCAAGCGGAGAGCGCACGCACACGTCTGACGGCGGGTAGCGCGGCAGGCAGGGCGGCCTTCTCGAGGACAGCCGAGCGGACTGGCGGCCGGGAGGCTCGTCAGCGCTTTTCCGCGTCGTTCGGTCCCGTTCCGGTCGCCTGAAACAGGGCAGAAGGCCTGCGCCATTCGCGCAGCGGCGATTCGCGCGCGCGTCATGCTTGCGGCCTGCACGGTCTGCAAGGCGGCAAGACGAGCCGTCAAACCGCAGCGCAGCGCCGCAGCGCGCGAGGTCGAGCCGCGCTTAGCTTCGCGCAGGCTTCAGGCGCGCTCTCACACCCTGGCCGGTGAAGGATTCCGGAACCCGGGCGATCTGCTCAGGGGTTCCCTGCGCGACGAGCCTGCCGCCCGCAGCCCCGCCTTCGGGTCCGAGATCGATGACCCAGTCGGCCACCTTCACCACCTCCAGATTGTGCTCGACGACGACCACGCTGTTGCCGGCCTCCACCAGGCTCTGCAGAACGCCGAGCAGCCGAGCCGTATCGTCCAGGTGAAGGCCGGTCGTAGGCTCGTCGAGAAGGTAGAGCGTGCGGCCGGTCGCCCGGCGGCCGAGCTCCTTGGCCAGCTTCACCCGCTGCGCCTCGCCGCCCGAGAGCGTGGTGGCCGGTTGCCCGAGCTGCAGATAGCCGAGACCGACCTCGGAGAGCACCCGCAGGCGCCCTCGCGCCGCCACAACGCCTTCAAAGAGCGCCAGCGCTTCGTCGACGGTCAGCTCGAGGACCTGGGAGATGTCGTGGTCGCGGTAACGCACCGCCAGGGTCTCGCGGGTAAAGCGCCTCCCTTGGCAGGCCGGGCAGCGCACCTCCGAGTCGGGCAGGAGCTGCATCTTCACGCTCAGCACGCCCGCTCCTTCGCAGCGCTCACAGCGCCCACCCGGCACGTTGAACGAGAAGTGACGGGCCGATAGCCCGAGCCGGCGAGCTTCGGGCGTCGAGGCGAACGCTTCGCGTATCGGAGTGAACGCGTCGCAGTAGGTCGCCGCGTTCGAGCGTGGGATGCGCCCGAGGTGCGCCTGGTCGATGGTGATGACCCTGTCGAGCTGCTCGAACCCGTCGAGCGCGTCGTGCGCGCCGGGCTCCTCGCTCGAGCCGTGGAGGCGCTTGCGCAGGGCGCGGTCAAGGACGTCGAAGACCAGCGTCGACTTGCCCGAGCCGGAGACCCCGGTGACGGCGACGAGCGCGCCGAGCGGGACGCGAACCGTCAGATTCTGGAGGTTGTGCTCCCGGGCGCCGCGAAGGGTGAGTGCCGCCCCGTCGGTCGAGCGGCGGGGCGTTGGGATGGGGATTGACCGGCGGCCGGCCAGAAAGTCCCCGGTGAGCGAGCGGGGCTCGGCGACGAGCTTCGCCGGAGCTCCCGCGGCGACCACCTCTCCGCCGTGCTTGCCTGCGCCCGGTCCGAAGTCGACCACGTGATCGGCCGCGGCGATGACCTCGAGGTCGTGCTCGATGACCACCACGGTGTTCTCGAGATCGCGCAGGCGGCGCAGCACCTCGACAAGACGGCGCGTGTCGCGATGGTGCAGCCCGATGGTCGGCTCGTCGAAGACGTAAAGAACCCCGCTCAGAGCAGAGTCGAGCAAGGAGGCCAGACGCAGTCGCTGCGCCTCGCCGGCCGAGAGCGTGGGCGAGGCACGTTCGAGCGTGAGGTAGCCGGCGCCGACCTCGACCACGCGCGCAATCGCTTTGCGCAACTCGAGGAGCACCGGCTCGGCGACGACCTTCTCGTCCGAGGTCAGGCAGGCTGGAAGAGCCTCGAGCCAGGCGTCGAGATCGAGGAGCGATACCCGCGAGAGCCCGACGATGTCGCGGCCCTGTACGGTGACGGCCCGGCTCTCGGCGCGCAGGCGCGTCCCGGCGCAGTCGGGACAAGCCCGGTTGATCAGGAGCTCGTCGAGCTTGTGGCTGTAATGCGGCTCGTTGGCGTGCTCGCAGAGGTGCTCGGCGTGGCGGCGCAAAAGGTTGGTGGCGAGGCCTTCGAAACGTCCCTTGCGTACGGTCGCCGGTGGCTCGACGTCCGGGAAGTGGCGGCGGAAGAGGGGACTCTCGGTGCCGTGGAAGAGCAGATCGCGCTGCGCCGGGGTGAAGTCCCTGATCGCGCGGGAAGGATCGAGCTCGAGCCCGTAGTGCGTCGAGGCGGCCCGCAGGGTCGAGAGGTAGTAGTCACTCCAGCGACCGTCGCGGCCGTGGATCGCGCCCTCTGGGATGCTCTTGTCCTCGTCGACCAGTCGCGAGAGGTCCGCCTGAAGGACGGTGCCCAGCCCGGTGCAGGCTGAGCAAGCCCCCTCGACCTTGTTGAAGGAGAAGTGCGCCATCCCGAGCTGCGCGACGGGCGCGCCACAATACGGGCAGGGAGACGTCTCCTCCGGAGCGCTCTCTTCCTCCTCGGTGACCGATTCGTCGGCTGTTTGAGAGGCATCGAAGGAAGGCGCTATCTCTTCCCCGCAGGCGGGGCAGGGGCGGCGCCCGAGGCGGGCGAACAAGACGCGCAGCCACGAGTAGATGTTGGTGCTCGTCCCGACGGTCGAGCGGGGACTGCGGTTGGTGAGGTGCTGGTCGACGCTGACCGACGGCATGAGCCCGGAGATCGAATCGACCGGGGGCTTCGACAGCCAGGGCGACACGAAGCCGAGCAGCTCGTGGTATTGGCGCTGGCCCTCCTTGTTGAGGATGTCGAACCCGAGGGTGGACTTACCCGACCCGGACAGTCCGGTGAGGACGATGAGCTGGTTCTTGGGGAGCGAGAGGCTGACGTTCTTCAGGTTGTGCAGCCGCGCGCCGCGGATGGTGATCTGAGAAGCCATGGCTGTCGGGGCGTGAGGGATGCGAGTAGGCCGGTGCGTCAGTTGTCGGCTTGCGAGTCTAAGCGAGAGGCGCGTTTGCCGCAGTTCACCCCAGCTCGAGAGGAAGCGCTCCTGCCGACGACGTGAACCAGGGGCCCTTCCCGCTCCTCGGTCGCCTTTGACGGGGGCGCCTCTCGGTCCGAGGGTTGCCTTCTTCTCGTCGAGCTCGGCGACAACGCGTCGGGACGCCGGACCGCGGCGGAGAAGGAGGGGGGACTCGGGCTTCGTCCGCGCATGGCACGACGAGTGGGGAGAAGCCTCGTTTCGCTGTTCTTGCTCGAGGGCGCGGCGACGTTCTGGGCCCGCCCCCAGGTCGGAAAGGCTGGGACAAGGTTGATTTGCCAAGCGAGCGGACTCTCGCCGTTCGGGAGGAGGCGTCGGTCGCTCAGGCGAGCTTCATCCGGACCGGGTGATTGAGCTCGAGTCTTCCGAGATCGCATCGCCAAACCCTCGGGGGCGACGGGCGATGTCTCAGAGCCGACAGTGCGGCTCGCTGCGCCGGGGCGGGGATGTCTCGCGCCCGACATTCGAGGGCCAAGAGGTGATGCTTTTCGCTTCCTGGAGGGCGAATCGCTCGGCTGCACGAAGGGCCCGAGTCTTCGCTGAGGCTCTCGGGAGGAGATTCGGAAGAGACCTGTCTCAATCTGGGCGCACCCGATGCGCGGGTGGAGGCCGCGGGAATCTCGGATTGCCCTCGCGATCGGTAGTCGCGGCAAGGGGGCTTCCTCCACGTCGCGGAGCGAGGCATTCGCGGAGCGTCAAGGAGGCCTCCGAAGAGAAAAGCCCCCGGCGTTCTGTCGAACAGCGAACAGTGAAGGAAGAGCGAGTACCTCAAAGCTTGCAAACGAGGTCGCGATCTGCTTCTGTCCGGGCGTTCTCGAGGGGCGCGCCCGGAGTGGGCCGGGCCGAGTGGCCTCTCGGAAGACACGCACACGCCCATAGAGGCGCATGCGCCTCGGGGGAGGAGGGAATAGGCAAATGCCTGACGAAACCAAAGTCTCCAAGCAGGATTGCATGGTCGTCGTGCCGGTGCCGAAGGTCGAAGCGAGCATCGGTTTCAGGTTCGAGTTGGAGCACTACACGGAGGAAGCGCGCTCCATCCCCAAGGGCTCGATCCGGGTCTGCCGCGTGAACACCGACGTCATGGCGATGAACGTCCGCCGGGGCGTCAACTCGATCTCTTCGCCCGAGATCATCGCGCGCATCCACAAGGAACTGCCGCTGGTCAACGTCGAGTCGCTGCTCGACCTTCCGCGGTTGAGCGAGACGGTCGCACACGTGGCTCGCACGGTGGCACCCGCGGGCAAATCGTCGAAGGCCGACGATGCTTACAAGCGAGGCGTGGTCCTCCGGCGCCGCCTCTTCGATCAGATCGAGGTTCTCATCTGTGCCGGGCTCGTCGACGCCGACGAATTCAATCCGCTGCGGAAGGGGCGCGGGAAGGTCGACCTGGCCACCGACCTCATCGATGCCGTTGCGCTCTTCGCGCGCCATGCGCCAGAGCTCCGGGGCAAGATCAGCGTGACCCCGGAAATGCTCTCCGAGGCCGAGTCGCTCGGCAGCCACCTGCGCGAGAAGAGCGTGCCGCAGGCGGCGAAGAACCGCCCGTCCGACGCCAGGAGCGGGGCCGCCGAGACGCGCGACCTTCTGTGGACTCTGCTCTGCCTGCGCCACAAGGACCTGCGCCGGGTTGCCACCTGGCTGTGGCACAAAGAAGCCGACGAGATGGTCCCGCCGCTCTGCTCACGCGCGTACAAGCGCAAGAAGTAGGCCTCCTCGGGCGGGGGCGGCAGCTAGGTTCGAGAGGCCTGCTCGACTTCAACCGGCCGGTCGGGAAGGTCCGCCGCGGCTTCCGGAAGCTCGCCCGAGCGATCGGGATGAAACGAAGGGCTCTGCTCTCCTCCGTCGAGGGCAGGGCCCTTCGCGTCTCGCGCGGTCGAGCCCGCGCGCGCCGCTCGAGCGCGGGGGGCCAGCGGGCTCGCCGCTCATCGCCGGCCGCGAGAAGTGCGCCTACCTTCGGCTTACCGGACAGCTATCGAGAGGAGCCGAGGTATGGCCAAAGGCGGAAGCAAGGGCGCAGGTGGAGGCGGCGGAAAGGGGGGCGGTGGAGGGCAAGGAGGTCAACGCCAGGGCGCCGGCGGCAAGACGAGTCGCGGGGGCACCCGGGCCGGCTTTCCGAGCACGACTGGCAAGCCCTCCGGCAAGGGCAGGGACAACGCTCCAGCGCGCAAGGGATAGGCCTCTCCCCGCTGGTTCCAGGTGGGAGCGACGCCGGCGGAGCTTCGCGAGAGCAGTCGAAGATGTGGACCCGTGAGGCGCGAGGCTCAGCCGAGCATCTTCACCGGGCTCTCGTTTAGAACTGAGGACGCGCTCCGTGGCCGTGCCGCCTCGATCGCCGCGATCGACCCCGGCCGTAGCGCGCCCGGCTCGATGATCCCATCGAGCGAGCCCACCCGCTGCGCCCGGTCGACCGAGTGGATGGAGTCGAGCCTCTTGGCGATCTCCCGCACCTTCTCCGCGTGCACCCGGCCGAAGAGGTCCTGCTACTCCTGCTGTAGCGGCGGACCGTGGCCCTCTGCCCGCAGCCGCCGCTCCATCTCGACGACGCGCGCATCCTTCACCGTCCGCGTTCGCGCTTCCTCGGGGAAGACGAGCGCCGCGGCCGGCGCGCCACCGATGACCGACGCGTACGATCCGCGCAGCGCCAGCACCTTCATGTTCGGGTTGAGCTGCTTGGAGAAGACGACGTAGGCGCCGCCGTGGCAGCGGGCGATGACGCAGAAGAACAGCGGACCCTGGAAGTTGACGACCGCCCGGCATATCTCCGCCCCTTACTCGGGCTGCAGGCGCCGCAGCAAGGGCGAGGCGGGAGAGCGCCAGAGAGAAGATTTCGAGTCCTGCCGGACACCTGCCTTCTCTGGAGATTCACTCGCTGATTGACTTGGCGACCGCGCGTCCATCGCCCAGCCACGCGAGCGTGAGGACGTGGGCTCCGTGCCAACGCGCGAGGCCGCGTGCCCGTCGCGGTGCACTGGGGAGCTGCAACTCGAGCTCGGCTTGGCTCCAGCCAGCCTCCGGTGCACCGCGGGCTCCCACCTGTACCGAGCGGGTGTCCGCACCCAGCCCGAGCCGCACGGCTTTGAGCGCGGACTCCTTCAGGGACCAGATCTCGGCGACCGACCGCCAGCGCGCCTGCTCGGGAGCCTCGGGGAGGGAGTCGACCTCGGCCCGCGTGAAGAAGTCAGCGGCAAATCCGGCCGGGCGTGGCTCGCAGAGCTCGAGGTCGGCTCCGAGCGGCGCGCCCGGCGCTTCGACGAGCGCGCAGAGGGCCAGCCCGGCGCGATGGCTGAGCGAGACGGTCACGGGTAACGGCCCCGCGCCTTCGAGCGCGACGTACGGCGAGCCGTCCTCCGCCGCGGCGACCGTGAGCGCCGCGGGGAGAGGAGCCTCGCCCTTGGTCCCGAGCAGGGCGCGGACGAGGTCCTTGGTCACCATCCTCCCGAGCAGCCACTCCTGACGTCGCTTGGGAGTGCGGAGGGCGTCGAAGACCCGCCGCTCCCTCTCCGAGAGAAGGCCTTCGGTCCGGTCCCGGGCGGCGCGGCCAGCAGGGCAAGGCTCGGGGGCGGCGGAGCCGAACCGAGGTTGGCCGACACGAAGGTCGGCGATCCCTCGCCGTGCTGCCTCCTCGACGAATCGAGGATCGTCCGACCGCAACAGGTTCCACCAGAGGATCGTTTTGCTCACGCTCGGCCTTCGGTCACCGCGGCGCGCAGCGGCCGGACGAGCTCCTCCGGCAGTCCGTCCGGAAGCGCGGAGGTCCGGTAGCCGGCGACCTCGAGGTAGACGCGGCCCTCGCCGTCGCAGACCCGGGCATCGAAGCTCAGGCCACTCGCGTCCTGGTGCGGCCTCACCTCGGCCCTCAGCGACGCCGATTCGGCGGGCACGGCGTGCGCCACTATCCGCTCAATCGCCGCCGGCAGCGCCATCCGGCCGGTGCTGCCCAGCTCGTAGACCCCGGCGGTCTGCAGGCAAAGCTCAAGCAGCCTCGGCGAGAAGACGAGTGAGTAGTCGCTGTTCGCGAGCGATGCCGGGAGGTCCGCCCGGAAGCTGCCGCTCGCGCCCTCGTCGTGAATCCGGACCTCGTCGAGCACTTGGTAGGCCGGACCGTGGAAGAAGACCCGGTAGATGTCGGCGGCGCTGACCGGACGGCCCTCACGCGCCTCGGCGGCACCCTCGAGGCGCGGTTCGGCTTGCGCGCGGGTCAGGCGCACGGTGCCGCTGAAGTGGCGCAGCTCCTGCGTCTGGCCGTTCTGCAGGGTTCGGGAAGAGCAGAGCGTGACGCGCAACGAGACCTCGTCGTCGCCCTCGCGGACGAGGAGCCCGCGGAACAGGCCGGGCCGCGGCGCGCTGCGGTAGTACTTCATCGGCGCTTCGAACCGCACGTCGTCGAAGCCGGCGACGCGGTAGTCGGGCAGCAGCACGCGCCCCAGCTCGGCAAAGCCCTCTATCCCCATCACACCCGGCAGCACGGGCACACCGTCGATCGCGTGATCGCGAAGGAACGGCTCGGCGGCGGGGTCGAGCGTCGTCTCGACGATGAGGCCTTCGTGCAGGTCGAGGCGCAGGACCCGGCCGAGCATCGGCAGCTTCTCTTGGGCGAGGCGTGAGGCCATCCGTTCGAGATCGAGGCCGCCGTCGGCGTCGCGCGGGTTCATCAGCACGCCGAGCGCCTTGCCGACGACGATCTCGCCGCGTGTCCCCGCTTCGAGCTCGTGGCGCACGACCGGGACGCCCTGCGCCAGCGGGAGCATCTCGATGCCGACGCGGCGCATCACCTGCGAGACGCTGCCGCGGGTCGCCATCCCGGCGCCGTCCCAGGCTGTCCAGTCGATGGCCAAGGCGCGGGTCTCTGGCCTGAAGCGCGGCAGCGCGAGCGACAGCTTGCAGAGGAGGTCGTTGGCGGCGCTGTAGTCGGTCTGCCCGAGGTTGCCGAAGCGGCCGGCGACCGAAGAGAAGAGGACGAGGGAGTCGACCGGCAGGCCCTCGGCCGCGCGCAGCACGTTGAGGATGCCCAGAACCTTGACGTCGAAGACCCGGTCGAACTCTTCGGCGTCTTTGTTCTGGAGCAGGCGGCTGCGCTCGATGCCCGCGGCGTGGATCAGGAGGTCGATGCGGCCGTGGCTCGCGCGGATCTCCTCGACGACCGAGGCGATGGCCTTCTCGTCGAGGACGTCGGCCGCGCGGTAGTGGACCGTGCCCCACTCGCCGACCTCTGCGAGCAGCTTCAGGAGCGCCGAGTCGCGCTCCAGATTGGCGAGCAGGCGCGAGACCTGAGCCGGCGTCGCGCGCACGCCGTCGGACTCGAGCCGCGCCGAGAGCTCGCGCCGAAGGCTGGCCGGATCGCTCTCGAAAAGGGAGAGGTCCGCGTTGGAGGCGTCAGGGAGCTTGGTGCGGCCGCAGAGGTAGAAGGTGGCGCCGCTCGCGCGGGCGAGGTCGCGGACGATCTCGCGGGTGATTCCGCCTGCCGCGCCGGTGACGAGGACGACCGAGTCCTTGGTCAGGGGCGCGACGCTCGGATCGTCGCTGCCCTGGACCGTGAGGCCGACCGAGTGGCGGGCACCGAGGGAATACCCGACCTCGACCGCTTCGGGATCGCGCAGCGTTTCGTTTACCAGGGCCTCGGCGATCTGCTCCGGGCTCGCGTCGGCGGCGAAGTCGACGGCCTTCGCGGTCCCTTCAGCGCGCTCTCGGGCAAAGGCCTTCACGAAGCCGGACACCGCGCCGCCGGCCGGAGCGGTCGCGGGCTCGGCGCCGTAGCCGCACAGACCGCCGAGGCGGGTTCCGGCGACCAAGAACGTTCCCGAAGTGCCGAGCGTGGGGAGCTCCTGGCAGAGGCGGAAGAGCGCGCGGAGGCGCCTCTCGAAGATGGCGTCCACCTCTTCGGATCCGGCGGCCACCAGATCGGCTTCCACGTCGAGCGCGGGGAGATGAAAGACGCCGGAGACAGGGGCTGCGGCCTGCAGAGCGCGGACCTGCCTGTCGACCGGCTCGTCTCCGAGGGTCAGCACCTCGACGCCGCGCTTCTCGAGCAGCTCGCGGAGTCGCGAGGCGACGCCTCCCTCGTCGGGAACGACGAGGACGCGCGAGCCGGAGCCCAGGACAACCCCCGTCGGCTTGCACAAGTCCAGCGCCGGGCGGAGCACCGGGACCGGGACGCGACGGATGATCGGAGTGCCTTCGACCTTGTCGCCTACGAGCGGATGGAGCGGCGGAGCTCCAGCTCCGCCAACGGCCGAGGCATCAGACACGCTCGCCGGATCGGTGCCCGGCGCATCTCCCTG
>DHSB01000024.1:117800-117933 GCA_002408385.1 Myxococcales bacterium UBA5297 | reverse complement strand
GCCGGAAGTCGTCGCGGCGGGGAGTGTCGAAGGCCGCGCGGAGCTCGGAGAAGATCTCCGCCTGCTTGACCGTGTCGATGCCGAGCTCCGCCTCCAGGTCGAGGTCGAGCTCGAGCATGTCGCGCGGGTAGCC
>DHSB01000024.1:117275-117409 GCA_002408385.1 Myxococcales bacterium UBA5297 | reverse complement strand
AGCCGGAAGTCGTCGCGGCGGGGGATGTCGAAGGCCGCGCGGAGCTCGGAGAAGATCTCCGCCTGCTTGACCGTGTCGATGCCGAGGTCCGCCTCCAGGTCGAGGTCGAGGTCGAGCATGTCGCGCGGGTAGCC
>DHSB01000024.1:100200-117065 GCA_002408385.1 Myxococcales bacterium UBA5297 | reverse complement strand
GCGGGTCCCGGTCGCTCAACGGCGAAGGGAGAGGAGGATGGACCGGCGGAGCTCCAGCTCCGCCCATCGCCGAGGCATCGGACGTGGTTGCCGGAACGGCGCCGGGCGCATCTCCCTGCGCCCCTCCCGACGTCGCGCTGACCAGCTCGATGAGGTGAGCGAGGGTGGGGTAATCGCGCAGCCGGAAGTCGTCGCGGCGGGGAATGTCGAAGGCCGCGCGGAGCTCGGAGAAGATCTCCGCCTGCTTGACGGTGTCGATGCCGAGGTCCGCCTCCAGGTCGAGGTCGAGCTCGAGCATTTCGCGCGGATAGCCGGTCTTCTCGGCGACGATGGCGAGCAGCCGGTCAGCGACGTCGTCGTTTGACGAGGGGGAAGACAGCGGGTCCCGGTCGCTCAACGGCAAAGGGAGAGGAGGATGGACCGGCGGAGCTCCCGCTCCGCCCATCGCCGAGGTATCGGACTGGGCTGTCGCAGCCGTCCTGCCCTGCGTCCGATTCGCTCGATCGATGCCAATCAGCGGCGAGGCTGCCGCCCCATGAGCGCGAAGGGTCTCAGCGACGGCTGACGGAGCTGGAGCTCCGACGCTCCATCCCTTGTTCTCTCCCTTGGTCGGCCCGTCAGTCGAAGCTTCGTTGCGCCCAACGCCAACCTCCGCGCGCATCGTCGGACCGGTGCCCATGGTCCAGGTCGACTTCGCGGCCGGCCGCTGGGGTGGACCGTAGTCGCGCACGCGCAGGGTGCGCTTCGCAATCTCTGTCGTCGCTCCGGGCCGCCCCGACTGCTCCTCGAGCCAGCGCCGATACCTCGCCTCATCTGCCCGGCGAGGCGCTTCGACCTTCTGGAACAGGCTGATCGCCACCTGTGACCCGAAGCCTGCGGCGAGCCTCAAGCCGAACCGGACCGGATAGCGGCCGCCCAGGGACAGGCGCAGATCGCCGAGATCCGGGTCCGGCTCCTCGAGGTTCGGCACCGGCGGGATGATGCCGCTCTCGAGCATCTTGACGGTCATCGCCTCCTCGACGCCGGCGCCCATCGGATGGCCGGTCATGCCCTTGGTGTTGGCGATGACGAGCTGTGAGGCTCGCGCGCCGAAGACCTGGCGCAGCGAATGGATCTCGGCCGCGGCGCTGCCGCCGCGGGCCGGCGTGTAGGTCTCGTGCGAGACGAAGACGGTCTGGCCGGCGATCTCGTCGCGGCGCAGCCCGCGCTCGCGCTCGACCTTTGCGACCAGCCGCTCCATCACCTCGGGGATGTGGTCCACGTCGAGGCGCGAGCCGTGGAAGGCGCTGTTCGAGACCTCGACCCCGAGCAGCTCGACGATGCCGCTCATGCCTCTTTCCCGGACCGCGTCCTCGGCCTCGAGCACCAGCCCGCAGGCGCCCATCCCCACTATCAGGCCGTGGCGGCGACGGTCGAAGGGAAGGGCGGCCTTCGAGACCTCGGATTCGGTCGTCGCCGCACCAGAGGCGAGGAAGCCGGTGCCTATCCACTCGAGCAGGTTGTCGCTGGTCACGTCATCGGCGGAGACGACGACCACGCGCCGGCAGCGTCCGCTGCGAATCCAATCGCTGGCGAGGCCGACGGCCTGGGCTGTGGAGGCGCAGGCCGCGTTCACCTGCGTGTTCGGGCCGCGTGCACCGAGCAGCTCGCCGACCTGGGCGTGGCCCATCGAGAGCACGTGCCAGAGGAACTTGCGGTCGAAATGGTAGGGCGAGCGCGCGATCTCGGCTTCGATCTCGGCGATCCGGCGATCGATAGCCGCAGCCTCGTTCGTGGGCAGCGCCGAGCGGAGCGCGGAGAGCTCGGCGAGGCGCTCGCGACGGGCGCGATCCTCGTGGAAACGGGAGACCTCGCCGACGAGCGCGTCGTAGCCGGGGAAGGCGGAGGCGAAGATGATGCCGGTCTCGTCGGCGAGCGATTCGGGAAGGGTCCAGCGATCGGGCAGCCAGCTCCCCTTGGTCGTCTTGCGGTAGCGGCGCACCAGCGGGATTCCCGCGTCGCGCAGCGCGAGGAGGGCGGCCGCCACGGCGAGCTGCGTGGTCACGTCGAAGGCTTCGACGCGCTGCTTGTCGATGCCGAACTCCTCGACGAGATCGAGGCTGCCCGGCAATCCGGCCAGCTTGATGACCTCGGCGGTGTCGGAGATGGTGTCGAAGCGCGCGCTGCCGTCGCTGCCTTTCACCAGGCGGACGACCTGTTTGCCCGCCATCCGTTCCCGCATCCGAGGCTCGATGGATTCGATGAGGCAGTCGCCGCGCAGGACGCGCTCGAAGTTGTCGTCCTCGAAGATGCGCCGCGCCCGGCCGGGAAGGCCGACGGAGGCTCCGGTGACGACGACCGAGCCCCCTTGCCCCTTCGCCTCGGGCAACGCCTGCGGCGCCGGCATGCCTGGGGCCTCGCCGTCGAAATGGTGCCGATAGGTCTTCAGCCCCTCCTCGAGGAAGCCGGCGAAGAGCTTGCCGAGCGCGAGGTGTCCGGCCTCGCTCGGCGTCTCGGAGGACCGCGTCGTGAACGCGGCAGCCTGCGAATCGAGCTTCGCGCCGGCCTCGGGCATCGTGGGAGTCTGCATGGAGCCCTTCCTGCCGAGACCGGAGGCCCACAGGCCACAGAGCGCCTCGGCGAACGATTCGAATTCGCCCTTCTTCGGCTGGTTGGTGGAGACGGCGACGGCGCCGCGGTCACCGAGCACGTCGTCGACGAAAGACGCGAGGACGCGCTTGGGACCGACCTCGACGAAGACGCGCGCGCCGAGGCTCCAGGCGGTCTCGAGGCCCTTTACGAACTGGACGGGCGAGGCGATCTGCCGCGCCAACAGGTCGAGCATCTGCGCGCGCAGCTCGCCGCCGGTCGAGGGATAGAGCTCGCCGGTGACGTTGCTGATGATGGGAATGCTCGGCGCCTGCAGGCGCAGCCGCTCGAGGACGCGCCGCAGAGGCTGGCTTGCCGGCGCGACGATCTCGGTATGGAAGGCATGGCTGACGGGCAGGAAGACCGCGCGCACGCCGAGCTTCTCGAATCGGGCGACCGCCTCTTCGACCGCGCGGGTCGCCCCGCCGATGACGGTCTGCTTACGCGAGTTGATGTTGGCGGCGACGACGTAGCCTCCGACCTCGCCGAGCACCTGCCGCACCTGTTCCTCGGGCGCGAAGATGGAGGCCATCTTCCCGTTGTCCGCGATGCTGACGCTCGCCATCTCCTTGGCGCGAGCGGAGACCGCGAGCAGCGCGTCGGCGAAAGGCATCGCGCCGCAGGCGACGAGCGCGGCGTACTCTCCGAGGCTGTGGCCCATCACCAGGTCGGGCTCGATGCCGCTCTCGCTCAGCAGCCGCATCAGCGCGATGTCTGCGGTGAGCATCGCGGGTTGGCAGACCTGCGTGTCGCGCAGCGCAGCGTCCGCCTCTTCACCTTCGGCGAAGACGTAATCGCTGAGGCGGCGCGGGATCTTGCCCTCCATCGCCGCGTCCGCCTCCTCGAAGGTGCGGCGCACGACCGGATGCGCGTCGCGCAGCCCGCGCAACATCCCGAGGTACTGCGAGCCCTGGCCTGGGAAGAGGAAGGCGACCTTGGGCGCCGGGCCGGAGCCACGGAAGACTCCGCGGGCCTGGAGCACGCGCCAGACCTTCGGGTCTTCGGCGGCGAGGGCCTCGAGCGCCTTCTCGGCTTTCGCAATCAGCGAGCTCGAGTCCTCGAAGTCGATGACAAGGCGCTCGGGCGCGGCTAGATCGGCCGGTCGTGGCGCTTCGGGCGCCGGCACGACGCCGCTCTTGGCGCCGGCGAGGGCACGCGCGAGCTTCGCCTTCAGCTCAGCGGGTGAGCTCGCCCCGAGGTAGAGCGCGGCGCGCGAAGGCCGCGGGTTCGAGCCTGCAGAGAGCTCGGACGGCGGAGCGACGGAGAAGCGGGTGGCTTCGCGCGCGGCGACCCGGCCGCGGGTGAGGAGCTCGGGGAGGTGCTCCTCGAGGACGACGTGGTAGTTGGTGCCGCCGAAGCCGAAGGAAGAGACGGCGGCGCGGCGGGGAGAAGAGATCGGGCGCTCCCAGGGCTGAGCTGCCAGATTGACGAAGAGAGGAGAGCGTTCCGGATCGATGGCCGGGTTGAGCTGCCGAACGTTGATCGTCGGCGGCAGCACCTTGTGGTGCAGCGCGAGCACGGTCTTGAGCAGGCCCGCGGCGCCGGCGGCGCTCTTGAGGTGGCCTATCTGCGACTTGACCGAGCCGAGCGCCACGCTGCGAGGCGGCAGGCCAGTCTCGCCGAGAGCCTTGACCAGGCACTCGGCCTCGGTCGCGTCGCCGACCTTCGTCGAGGTGCCGTGGGCTTCGATGAGCCCGACGGTGCGAGGCGCGAGCCCGGCCTCTTGCCAGGCACGCTGAATAGCCAGGAGCTGGCCGCGCGGATTGGGGGCGGTGATCCCCTTGCCCTTGCCGTCGCTCGAGGCGCCCACGCCGCGGATCACCGCGTAGACCCGCTGGCCGTCGCGTTCGGCGTCGGCGAGCCGTCGCAGCACGAGCGCGACCGCGCCCTCGCCCATGACGAAGCCGTTGGCGTTGGCGTCGAAGGGCCGGCTGCCGTCGGCCGACAGCGCGCCAATCTTGGAGAACTTCACGAAGGTCGTCGGGGCCATCGTGCGGTCGACGCCGCCGGTGACCACGGTGTCGACCCTTCCCTGCAGCAGCAGGCCGACGGCCGCGTCGAGGGCCGCGAGCGACGAGGCGCAGGCCGCGTCGGTGGTGAAGTTGGGGCCGCGCAGGTCGAGCGCGTTGGCGACGCGCCCGGCGATGACGTTGCCCAGCTCGCCGGGCATCGCGTCCTCGGTGATGGGGGGCAGCTTCGCGCGGACCCGGGCCGTGAGGCACTCCAGCAGGGAGCGGCGCGCGGATTCGGCAAGCGCCCCGAGCTCGGGAAGCGACTCGAGCTCGCGCCAGACCTTGGGCAGCAGCACGCGGAAGGTCGTCAATTCGTGCAGCTCGCCGCCGAGCGCGTTGCCGAGGACGACCGCGGTGCGCTCGGGGTCGATCTTCCCGGCGCCGGGGTGGCCGGCATCGGCGAGCGCGTCGCGCGCGCAGCAGAGGGTCCACTGCTGCGTCACATCCATCGCCGCGGCGACCGCGGGAGGGATGCGAAAGCGCGTGCTCTCGAAGCGAAAGCCGCGGACGAAGGCGCCAATCTTCGAGTAGGTCTTGTCGGGCGTCGACGGGTCCGGATCGTAGTAATCGCGCGGGTCCCAGCGCTCCGGCGGCACCTCGCCGATGCTGTCGCGGCCGGCCTTGACGTTTTCCCAGAACGTCGCGGCGTCGTGCGCATCCGGAAGGATCGCGGCGAGGCCCACCACTGCGATGGCCTTGCCGGCGGTCTCGAGCCCCAACTCTTCGCGTTGCATGCGTACACTCCTCGCGTCCCGGCCGTGTTCGGGGCCAGGCGGTTGCCTTTCGTTTCTTCGGAAGGCGGGCTGCGGTCTGACTAGGGAGACGGCGCCCGGTCTCTGGTCTCAGTCGACTGGGCGCGGCCCTCGATCAGGTTGAGGTGCGCGAGCCTGGCGCGTCGCGCGTTCGCGAGTCTTCGGGCGGATGCCACGCTGCGTCATCGACTACTCCTTCCCCACGGCACACGCCTCCCGCCCTCGCTTCGCGCTGCGTACTGCCCGACGCAGAGCCCGAGACCGATGCGTTGCCGTCTTTCCACCTGTGCCGGGTGGCCGGTTCTCAAATGTTCTGGAAAAGCGAGAGAACCTGCATCCTTGGCTTCAAGCCTTCGCGGGTGCGCCGGGAGGGGCGTTCGCGAAGGAGGGCGGGTTTGTGCACGGGCCGAGCCAAGGTCCGACCCGTTTACGAAATCGGCAAAAGCCGATTGCCCGCCAGCAAGGCAGACCGCTAGTCTCAAGCTCGTTTACCTGTTCGGGAACACGGCTGCAGGCAAGGGCAGCCTTCTGCGGTCTGTACGGGTCCGAGATGTCAGCCATCGAAGCCAAGGCGAAAGAGCGACGCCAAGAGGTGCCCGCGGAGAACGAGGAGCGTGCTGCCTACGCGCGCTACCTGCTCGATCGCGTTTGGCGCTCGAGGCTGAGCCTTCTGACCGCGGTGCAGGTCGCGGGCGTGCTCACCATCGCGCTGGGCTTTGACACTCTGCTTGCCTTGAAGGGGCTCTTCAGCGCTCCGCGCGGCGAGGCACTCGATATCGCGCTCGTCCGTGCGCCCTTGTTTCTCGCGCCTGTCGCGGCATTTGCCGGACGGGCGCTGATTCGCCGCAACGAGGTGCTTGCGCCGTGGCTTGGCTTCTCGTCCATCGCCCTCTTCACCTGCCTTGCGGACTGGGGCTTCTATGCGCTCGGTTATCGGGTCAACGCGCTTCATGCGCTCGCCTATTTGATAACCGTCGTGGTTGGCCAGTCGTTGCTGCCGTTGTCGCGGCTGCAGAGAGCGCTCTACTTGCTGCTCGCCTCGGTTGCACACGTGGCCATGGAGCTGCTGTTCGACTCGGCGTTTACCGGAATCGAGAGGCTCATCCTGACGGCGGGGTTGGTGATGACGTCTGCGTACAGCATCGTGGTCAGCGAGATGCTCGCGCTCTCCGAGCTCAAGAGCTTCCGTCGGCTTCGGCGCACCGAACGCTCCCTGCGAGAGCTCGACGCCTCGCGGCAAGAGACCGGGGACGCGTCACGACTGCTCGCGCGAGCGGTCGGCGAGCTGTCGACGGTGACCGGCGGGCTGTCGGCCGAGGCCGCGCGCAGCAACGCCGAGACGAGGGGGATGGCCAGTGGCATCGAGCAGTTGGCGGGCGCGGCCCGGGAGGTCTCGGAGATGGCCACCGGCTCGGCGGTCGCGGTGGGCGAGGCGCGGGCGGAGGCCGCCCAGATTCAGCGGCTCGTCGACAAGAGCGACCTTCGGGTCGAAGAGGTCCTGACGGCGGTCGGCGAGTCGAGCCTGAGCATCGAGCGGCTCGAGGTGTCGGTCGCGAGCATCCGCGAGTTCGTGGAGACGATGGAGGAGATCGCCGCGAGCAGCAATCTGCTGGCCCTCAACGCCTCGCTCGAGGCGGTGCGCGCGGGCGAGGAGGGGCTGGGCTTCCGTGTGGTCGCCTCGGAGATCCTCAAGCTGGCCAACACCTCGCGCGAGCGCACACAGGTCGTGCGCAAGGTGGTCCGGACGGTGGTCGAGGACCTGAAGGCGACGGTCGCCAAGGTGCTCCAGGTGCGCGAGCGCACCGGGCAGTTCCAGCAGGACTTCGCGCACGTTCGCGGGGCCCTGACCGCGTTGCTCGAGCAGGCTCGGGCGCGTCGATGCGCTGATGGAAGGCGCCAGCTCGGGCAGCGGCGAGCAAGCGCTCGCGGTTGAGCAGCTCTCGGAATCGGCGCGAGGCCTCGCGCGCCTGGTCGAGGCGAACGCCGAGGCGAACGGACGGCTCACGGCGACCGCCGCGGAGCTCCAGAAGCTCGCCGAGCGGCTGAGCGCGAGTGTGCTGAGCGACGGGGAGTCGAGCGAGACCCGGGCCGGATGAGACCCGAGGAGAGTCGAGCCGGTCATCCCGAGCTTCGCACCGGGGCCTTGCGCGGCTGTGTCCGATGAGCGAACAGCGAATTGCCGCAGCGGCAGCGCGCGCGACCCTGTGAAGCCCCCTCTTCCCGCGCCTGCGCAAGAAGAGGGGAGAGGGCGGGCCGCAATCGTCCGCGAGGCCCCCGTTAGACCGACTCGACGCTGGAGTTCTGCTTCGAGGAGCTTCGCAGGAACACGGGGCGCCCGGCAGTGCGCATCGCGCTGCGGCGCCCCGCGGCCGGGGGCGCGCAAGGTGTCAGTGGAGGGTGGTGAGCAGCTTGTCGAGCGCGGCGTAGCTCTGGTTGAGCCCCTGCTCCATGCCCGAGCCGAGCATGCCGTCGCGCATCTCGGTGGTGTAGAAGCGCGAGGTGGTCACGACCTTCGTCTGGTTCGGCCCGAGCTGCTCGAACGTCGCCGTTGCGAACGACGGGTAGCCGGGCATGCCGTCCCACTCAAAGGTTTGGGTGATGCGCTCCTGCGGCACCACCTCGGCAAAGCGGCCCTCGAACCCGTCGACGCCTTCGAGGCTGTGCTCGACGAAGCGCCAGTGGCCGCCGCGCTTCAGCTCGAACCGCTCGATGTCGACCCGGTTGCCGCGTCCCCACCACTGCGTGAGCAGCGTGGGATCGGAATACGCCCGCCAGACGCGGTCGCGTGGGGCGTCGAAGACGCGCTCGATTCGGATCTCGCGGTCCGTGGGGGTGGTGACCCTGGTGGTGCCAGCCTCCTGTCCGGTCGTCGGGAACATGAGTGCCTCCTTTGAGATTCGCCGGAAGCTGCTCGGACTGGTCCGAGCGCGCATCTCCAACTTGGGGGCGGGATCCAAGGCGCGAATTCTCTTCCCGGCACATCTCGGCAGGCGGCCGCGCCCTCACGGACGAGCGCCGGCCTCCTCGAACTGAACGTTACTGCCTGCCCCCTCGTGCCCGCTGGGGGCCCGCGCGGTCACACGCAAGCGACTTGGAGATCAAGCGCCCGAGCTTTGAACGGAGGAAGGGCTCGCCGCCCCTTTGGCGATGCTGGAGCTCCGCGGTCGGTCTCTTCTGCCGGGGTTTCGGCGACGAGGCACACGCGCCGGGTTGGGCGGAGTGAGGTGGGGCGGTGGCCGGATGCTCCCCGCGATCGGTTCCTGAAATGCGCTCTACGGCTCAGGCTCGCAGGGTCCGCCCGGCGACGAGGATCTGCCCCAGCGACAGCGCCCCGTCGTTCGCCGGCAGCAGGCGAGGTGCGAAAACCGTGAACCCCGCCGCCGCGAGCCCCTTCATCGCGCTGCCCGCCAGGCGCTCGTTCTGGAAACACCCGCCGGCGAGGGCGACTCTCGAGACTGCCGCCCGACGTGCGATGGAGACGACGAGGCGCGCGAGCGTCTCGTGAAACCGCGCGCCGATGATGCCAGCCGGCACGCCACTCTCCACCTCCGCGAGCAGCGCCTCGAGCATCGGTCGCCAGTCGGCGGTGAGGATTTCGCCTTCGTCGATGAGAGGCAGGGGATAGGGCTCGGCCTCGATGCCCTCGGCCGCGAATTCGAGCTCCATCGCGGCCTGGCCCTCGAAGCTGTTGCGGTCGCGGATTCCGGCGATAGCAGAGACGGCGTCGAAGAGGCGGCCCGCGCTGCTGGTGAGCGGGGTGTTGAAACCGCGCTCGAGCATGCCGATCAGCGCCCGGGCTTCGCCCGCTGTAAACCACGCGCCGGCGCGATCGCGGGCGAGCGAGGGCGAGAGCGCCAAGAGCAGTCCGAGCGCGGCCCGACGCGGCTCCTTCGCGGCCAGATCGCCTCCGGGAAGAGGGAAGGGGCGCAGACGCGCGACGCGTCGGTAGTCCGAGCCGCTGAGAGCGAGCGCCTCGCCGCCCCAGATCGTGCCGTCGGGTCCCCAGCCGGTGCCGTCCCAGCAGAGGCCGAGGAGCTCGCCGCGAAGGCTGTGCTCGGCGGCGACCGATGCTGCGTGCGCGTGGTGATGCTGCACGCGGATGAGCCGAACGCCCCACTCCGAGGCGAGCCTCTCGGCGATGCGGGTCGAGGTGTAGTTGGGATGCTGGTCGCAGGCGACCGCGGCGGGCTTGACGTCGAAGAAGCGCAGCAGATCGCGCGCGGTGCGCTCGAGCAACGCGGCGCCCTCTGCGCTGTCGAGGTCGCCGAGGTGTTGGCTGACGATGGCTTGATCGTGGAGCGAAAGCGCCGCAGTGCACTTCAGGTGGCCGCCGAGGGCGACGACGGTCGGCAGCTTCTCCCCGAGCCGAATGGGCAGAGGTGCGTAGCCGCGGGCGCGCCGGAGCAACTCGACCCCGCGCGCGCCGATGCGTGTCACCGAGTCGTCGATGGGCCGCACGATGGGCCGGTCGTGAACGAGGAAGTGGTCGGCGATAGGGCCGAGCCTCGCGAGCGCTTCCGCGTTGTCGATGCACATCGGCTCGTCGGAGAGGTTGCCGCTGGTGCAGACGACCGGCCGCGACAGCTCGGCCATGAGGACGAGGTGCAGCGGCGTGTACGGCAGCATGACGCCGAGCCGAGGATTGTCCGGCGCAACCGGACCGGCGAGCAGCGCGCCGTCGCAGCGCTTGCGCACGAGCACGATGGGCGCCTGCGGCGATTCGAGGAGCTTTCGCTCTGCGTCGCTCACGAGGCAGCAGGTCTGCAGAGACTCGAGGCTCGGGAACATCACCGCGAAAGGCTTCGCCTCGCGGTGCTTGCGCTGGCGCAGCAGCTCGACCGCGGAGGCGTTCGCCGCGTCGACCAAGAGCTGGTAGCCGCCGAGCCCCTTGAGCGCGAGCACCTCGCCGTCGAGCACCGTTCGCGCCGCCGCCCGCATCGCCTCCTCGCCCCGCGCGCGGCAGGTGCCGTCGCGGGAGAGAAGCTCGACCTGTGGTCCGCAGCGCGGGCAGGCGACGGGCTGCGCGTGGAAGCGGCGGTCGAGCGGATTGCGGTACTCGGACTCGCACACGGCGCAGAGCGGGAAGCCCTTCATCGAGGTGCGCGGCCGGTCGTAGGGCAGAGCCTCGATGATCGAGTAGCGCGGGCCGCAATTGGTGCAGTTGGTGAACGGATAGCGAAAGCGTTGCTCGCTCGGGGTGGAGATCTCGGCGCGGCAGTCGGCGCAGACGTTGCCGTCAGCGGGCAGGGAGGGGCGCGGCGCGGCCTCGGCGTCGCTCGAGAGGATCACGAACTCGTCGGCCGGATCGACGACGATCTCTTCGATTTGGAGCTGCTCTATCGAGGCCTGTGGCGGCAGCTTCGTCCTCAGGTCGTGGAGGAAGCCGTCGAGCGAGGGCTTTGGTCCCTGGACCTCGATGCGCACGCCGTCGGTGCGATTCCGAACCCAGCCGGCGAGCCGGTGCTCGAGCGCGATCCGGTAGATGAACGGGCGGAAGCCGACCCCTTGGACGACTCCCTGGACTGCGATGGCGAGGCGGCGCGGCATGGCGTGGTGCTTATCGGAGAACCGGCACGGGAGGCGAGGGAATCGCGCTCGGGGACGTGGAAGGCGGAGACGAAGGGGTCACAGAAACACGAAGGGAGGGCTGTGCCGGCCATCGAGTCGTCAGGCGAAGAGGCGATGGGACGGAGTCAGCGCGGGCGATCGTCCCAGGCCTCGCACCGGCCTCGGAATGAGCACTCACGAGAGCGGACCGTCGTGCAGGGATGGCGGAGCTGGAGTTCCGCCGTCAGTTCTTCCGCTAAGCTGTCCATCCTTCCTCGCAGCCGTCCGTTCTTTGCTGTCGGCCCGCCGTCCGTCCGTTCGCCCCCAGTCTGGGCCAGCCGGTCACCCTCAAGCGCAGAAGCTGGCCGCCGCCTCTGCGAACGATCCCTCACCGCGCAGCAGCGGCTCAAGGAACGCGAGCGCCTTCTCGAGGTTCGCCTTCGCCTTCTCGGTCATCTCCACGGACAGCTCGAACTCGTAGCCGCGGATGCCGAAGAGGTAGGCCTCGGTCTTCTTGTCGAAGACCTGCTGGGCGAGCGCGATGACGCCGCCCGGCTCGGCGCCGTGGGTGGAGAAGCCGACGCCGCCGGCAGCCGGCCCGATGGGCTTGAGCGAGTAGGGCTCGGGGCCAACCGCGTCGGCGTCCGCGAAGACGACGAGGTCGTGTTCGGCCACCGAGACCGAGTCCTCGATGGTGAGCTGGTAGTCGGCGTCGATGGTGACGCCGGCGAGCTGCCGGGCCTCGAGCGCTTCGGCGAGGGCCGGGCCCAAGCCGTCGTCGCGACGGCCGGGGTTGCCGATTCCGAAGACGAGGACCCTGCGGCTCACTCACCCTCCCGAACCACGCGGTCCAGAAGCTTGCCTTGGTGGTCGTAGACCGCCACGGTCAGCGGCATGCGGCCGAGCGCGTGTGTCGCGCAGGACAGGCACGGATCGTAGGCGCGGATGGCGACCTCGATGCGGTTGAGCATCCCCTCGGTCACCGCGCGGCCGTCGAAGTACTGCTTGGCGACGCTGGTGACGGCGCGGTTCATCGGCTCGTTGTTGCTGGTCGTCGAGACGATGAGGTTGGCCATCTCGATCTGGTCGTCATCGTTGACGCGGTAGTGGTGGAAAAGCGTGCCGCGCGGGGCTTCGAGGATGCCCACGCCCTCGTGGCGCCGTTCGCCCTGGACGACCAGGTCGCTCCCCTGCAGGTCCTTGTCGTTGAGCAGCTCTGCGATCTTCTCGAGAGAGTGAACCAGCTCGATCATGCGGGCCCAGTGGTAGGCCATCGTGATGTTGTTGGGCTTGCCGTTGGTGAGCTGCAACAGCTCCTTGCGCTCCTTCTCGGCGACCGGCGTGTCGATAAAGTCGCAGGTGTTGACGCGCGCGAGCGGGCCGACGCGGTACCAGCCCTTCTCGGTCCCCAGGCTCTCGATGAAGGGGAACTTCATGTACGACCAGGACCGCACCTCTTCCTTGATGTGCTTGAGGTAGTCGACGGGCGCGACCTGGTCGAAGATCTTCTTGCCCTCGGAGTCGATGGCGCGAAGGTTGCCGTCGTACAGGTCCATCGCGCCGTCCTCGCGGACGATCGACAGGTGGTTCGAGTCGAAGGACCCGAAGCCCGCGAGCTCCTTGAGGTGGTCCTCGGTGTACTTCCGGGCCAGGGCGAGCGCGCCCTCGGCCCACTCCTTGATCTGGCCCAGGCCCTTGAGGAAGCCGTCGCGCTCCTCGAGGCTCAAGCTCTTGTTGATGCCGCCGGGGATGGCGCCAGTGCCGTGGATCTTCTTGCCCGCGGTCGCCTTGATGATCTCCTGGCCGTACTTGCGCATCATCACGCCCTGGACGGCCAGGTCCTTGTGCTTCATCGCCACGCCGATGACGTTGCGGACCGCCGGGTCGGCGTCGAACCCGAACAGCAGGTCCGGCGAGACCAGGTGGAAGAAGTGCAGCGCGTGGCTCTGCAGCGTCTGCCCGTAGTGCATCAGCCGGCGCATCTTCTCGCCGGTGGGGGTCAGCTTCTCGGCGCCGACGATCATGTCCATCGCCTTGGCGGCCGCCAGGTGATGGCTCACCGGGCAGATGCCGCACAGGCGCTGCACGAGCACCGGGACCTCCCAGTACGGCCGGCCCTGGATGAAGCGCTCGAAACCGCGGAACTCGACGATGTGCAAGCGCGCGTCGTGCAGCTTGCCCTCCTCGTCGAGGTGCAGGGTGACCTTCCCGTGGCCCTCGACGCGGGTCACCGGCTCGATCACCACTCTTTTCAGCTTGGAACCTGTGGTCTCCATCGAAGCTCTCCTCGATCCTTAAGAAGAGCCCGCCGCGGCGCGACTAGAGGCGTGCGCGGCGGGCCCGAATCCTTGACGGCCTGGACTCGCTTCGCGCCTCAGTCGTACTTGAGAAGCGGGTAGGGCAGCTTGATCGGCTTGTCGGTCAAGAGCGCGACCAGCGCCTCCCAAATCGCGTCGGCCGGCGGCGGGCAACCGGGCAGGTGGTAGTCGATCTTGACCACCTCGTGGGCCGGGTAGACGCGGTCGAGGATGAGCGGCAGCTCCGGGTCGTTGGGGATCTGGCCGCTCGGGTTGTGGACGGTCGGGCCCTTGAGGTAGGCCTCCTGCAGGCACTCCTGCAGAGGGATCCCGTTGCGCATCGCGGGGATGCCGCCCATGATCGCGCAGTCGCCGACCGAGACGAGCACGTCGCAGTTCTTGCGAAAATCCCGCAAGACCTTGACGTTCTCCTGATTGCAGCAGCCGCCCTCGATGAGGCCGACCGCGCAGTGGGCGGAGAACTTCTTGATGTCGTCGACCGGCGACTTGTCGAAGTCGACCAGCTCGACGAGCTGCAGGATGCGGTCGTCGATGTCGAGCACCGACATGTGGCAGCCGAAGCAGCCGGCGAGAGAGGTGGTGGCAATCTTGGGTTTCGCCATGGCTTTGCTCCCCTTGCCGTTCAGGCCGGATTGCCGGCCTTTTCGATGTCCGAACCGATGGGCTCGTGGTCGTAGAGCCGCTTGCCCACGGGCACCGCGTACCCGACCCTCTTCTTCATCAGCGCGCCGACCGGGCAGGCCTCGACGGCCTTGTCGGTCGCCTTCAGCTCGGTCTCGCCGAGCTGCTCGGGGCCGACGGCAAGCTGCGAGTCGATGCCGCGGTTGACCACGCCGAAGATGGGCTTGCCGTCCTTGACCCGCGCGGTGCGCGCGCAGCGCCAGCAAAGGATGCAGCGGTTGTGGTCGATGAGGACGTCGGGGTGGCTCGCGTCGACCGCGCGCTGCGGGAACTGGTGGGGGTACTTGGGCGCGGTGA
This sequence comes from Myxococcales bacterium UBA5297, assembly GCA_002408385.1. Lineage (GTDB taxonomy): Bacteria > Myxococcota > Myxococcia > Myxococcales > UBA5297 > UBA10939. The sequence goes on along the minus strand of DHSB01000024.1, from coordinate 102,830 downwards.
TCCCGAAGCGGTAGGCCACCGCCTGCAGCTCACAATTTCCGCTCTTCTCGCAGAACATGCAGTAGTGGTTGCCCTCGACAAAGAGCATCGCGACGATGTTCTTGCGCCAGCGGAACAGCTCCTCGGTCTCGTTCTGCACGACGATGCCCCCGGCCGCCGGCTGGGTGCAGGCGGCCTGGGGCCGCCCGTTGACCAGGACCGTGCAGACCCGGCAGGCGCCTCCGGGGATCAGGTCCTTCAACCAGCACAGCCGCGGAATGTAGACGCCCGCCTCCTCGGCTGCCCTTATGATCGTCTGGCCTTTCTTGGCCGGGATCTTCTTGCCGTCGATGGTGAAGGTGATGGTCTCGCTCATCACGGGTCTCCGATTTCTTTTGGGAAGCTGTCCGGGCTCGTCGGGTGGAGACGAGCGCTTCAGTCCTCGTGGAAGACGGGCGCGCGGCCCTGGGCCTTGACCGCGGCCTGGAGCGCGGCGTTCAGGTCGAAGTCCGGCTGCAAGCCGTTCGACTCGGTCAGCCTCCTCTCGTAGAGCCCGCGGAAGCTCGCGAGCGTGGTGACCACCGGGTTGGGCGAGGTCTGGCCCAGCCCGCAGCGGCTCATCCGCTTGACCGTGGCGCACAGCTCTTCGAGGTAGCCCAGGTCCTCGGCGACCCCGTGGCCGGCGCGGATCTTGTCGAGCCGCTCCTTGATCAGCACGTTGCCGACCCGGCACGGCACGCAGTGGCCGCACGACTCGTCGACGAAGAAGCGCATGAAGCCGCTGACCACCTCGAGCAGGTCGCGCCGCGGGCCGAAGACCATCACCGAGCCGCCGGTGGCCAGCGCCTCGTAGCCTATCTTGCGGTCGAAGTCCTCGGGCTTGACGAAGCTGCCCGAGGGGCCGCCGACGAGCACCGCCTGGGCCCCCTCGCCGCCGACCAGCGCCATCAGCTCGCGCACGGTCAGCCCGTAGGGCAGCTCGTAGATGCCCGGCTTCGCGCAGTCGCCCGAGACGCTGAAGAGCTTGGTGCCGGTCGAGTCGCGGGTGCCGAAGCTGGCGAACCAGCCGGCGCCCTTTTCGAGGATGCGGGCGACCGTGGCGAAGGTCTCGACGTTGTTGACCACCGTCGGCAGGCCGAGGTAGCCGCGCTCGACCGGGAACGGCGGCCTGTCCTTGGGCACGCCGCGCCCGCCTTCGCAGCTACTGATGAGCGCCGACTCCTCGCCGCAGACATAGGCGCCCGCGCCGAGTTGGACCCGGATGTCGAAGTCGTGCTTGCCGCCTCCCAGGCCCTTGCCGAGCACGCCCTTCTCGCGCATCTCGTCGAGCGTCTTCTCGAGCGCGGGCAGCATGTAGGCGTACTCGCCGCGCAGGTAGAGGATGCCCTCCTTGGCGCCGATGGCGTAGCCGGCGATGGCCATCCCCTCGAAGACGTGGGCCGGGACGTGCTTGAGGATCTCGCGGTCCTTGAAGGTGCCCGGCTCGCCCTCGTCGGCGTTGCAGAGGACGACCTTGCGCTCGCCGGCGGCGCGGGCGCAGAACTCCCACTTCGTGCCGGCCGGGAAACCGGCGCCGCCGCGGCCGCGCAGGCGCGAGGCCTTCACCTCGCCGATGACGCCGGCCGGGTCGAGCGCCAGGGCGTGCTTGAGGCCCGCGCCCGGCTCCATCTCGGCGAAGACGACCTCGCCCTTCTTGTGGACGTTGTCGGCGACCGCGAAGCCCGCCTCGGCCAGCTTCTGCTCGCGCACCGCGGCGACGAGGTCCTTGACGCGCTCGGGGGTCAGCCTGGCGATGGGCTGCTCATCGACCAGCGCGGCCGGGCCCTGATCGCACATGCCGATACAGGCGGTGTGCTCGAGGGAGATCGCGCCGTCGGGGGTCGTCTCGCCGAACTTGATGCCGAGCTGCCGCTGCAACTCCTCGGCGCTCGCGTGGCCCTCGGCGCCGAGGCAGCCGACGCACTCGGAGAGCCGGATGACCGTGCGCCCTTTCTGCTTGCGGGAAAGGAAAGCATAGAAGGTGACCACGCCCTTGACGTCGACGGGCGGGACCGCGAGCTCGCGGGCGATCAGGTCGATGGCCTCGTCGGAGACGCGACCGAGACGGGCCTGGACCTCTCGCACCACGTCCATGACTCGGCTCGGATCGCGCCCGCAACGGGCGGCCGCCTCGGGCACCACCTGCTGAAGATTCATCAGCCGCTCCTCCGTAGTTGAAGAGACTTCGGTTCGCCGGGCCGCAAGCCTGTGATGATGACTTGTGAATATGTCGATGGGCCCCCGCGCTTGAGACGCAGCGGTTTTAGCAAGTTCGCTGTAATACTCAAGCCCCAGAGTGACACTTATGTTGACTGCGCGAATCACGAATTGCCCGCGATATCGCCGGGCCGTGTGAACGGCCGCGCAGGAAGGGCGCCGCATTCCCTCGCCGGCTCCTTCGCAACATAAAGGTGACTAATCGGGCTGCCGAGCAGGCGAGCGCACGCATAGGCAAATGTGCGTTGTGAGCCCCCGCGGTCCAGACAAGGGCGCATAAGCTCCCCTTCTGAAAGCGTCTTGCAAGGCCTCCGGCGCGCCAGCGCACCTCGTCCTGGGGCCAGCCGAAGACTTCGGCGAGGATGAGCGAACGAGCGCCGGCCATCGTGCCTTCG
>DHSB01000024.1:95118-99978 GCA_002408385.1 Myxococcales bacterium UBA5297 | reverse complement strand
CATCGTGCCTTCGGCCGCGAAAGACGGACGCGGAGACCGGAGCGCCGGCCTTCGTGCCCGAGTGCGCAGATCGGGAGCCGAGAAGCGAAACGCGAAGCGCCCACCTTCCCCCTGGCGAGCGCAGCGTCGGCGGGACAGTCAAGGCCGAGCGTGCGCTCGATCTCGGAACGGGCGCATCGCCATGCGCCCCTACCAGCGCTTGGCCGAACCCGCGGAGCTGTCGACCCTCGACCGTCGCCTAGAAATCGAGCCCGAGCTTGCCCGAGAACGCGAGCACTTCCCGGTCGCCATAGGTCTTCGTGTACGAGACCTCGGCGCCGACCTCGACGACATAGCCGATCAAGCGCAGGCCGAAATAGAAGCGGTTGCTGCGGTTGGAGAGGAGCGCGACGTGGGTGAAGGCGTCGGTGTCGGCGAGCGGCTGGGTCTGCGCCTGCTCGAGGGTGCGGGCGGGGGCGAAGTCGATGATCCGCGAGGTCATGTCCACGAACAGCGGGTTCCAGCCCGCGTATGGCGTCAGGGTGAGCATGCCGCCGAGGGCGAACTGCTTGCCAAGGCCGATGTCGAACCCGGCGGTGGTCAGGCCGAAGTCGCGGGTGCCCAGCATCCGGGTCGCGAAGCCGCGCACCCCGAGGTCAGGGAAGTAGAAGAAGCCCTCGTTGAGCGCCCACTTCAGCTCCACGGTCGCGGCGGTCATGCGGCTGAACTGCAGGTACGAGACGCGCGTGCCGACCTCAAAGGAGAACGGCAGGCCCTTGCGCACGTGCAGCGCGGGGATCAGCAGCAGGTCGACCGGCGGCTTGCGGCCCTGCGCGGCGCCTTCGCGCGGCCAGACCGCGGCGCTGGTGTCCACGCTGACCGCCGAGTACTCGAAGGCGAAGTTGAAGGCCGAGTGCCCCAAGGTCTCCGGAGGCGAGAGGTTGAACGAGGAGACCGCAGCGCCGAGCTGGTTTGCGAAGATCCGGAAGTTCTCGTTCGCCTCGGGCACGACGGACGGATTTCCGAGCTGATAGAGCTGAAAATCGCCCGACGACGCGAAAACGGTGAAGGCGACCAGGTGGCTGGCAAGGAACGCCATGCCGCTGAGCAGTCGGCGCATGCATCCTCCAAAACGCAATGGCGAAAACCGTACCAAACGACCGACAACGCCGCAAGAATCCGCCGCGCTCAAGGCGGGGCGCGCCGCGTTGACGGGCCTTTCGGGCTCTGGCAATACCGTGCGCCCATGCCGCGCTTTCTCGAAGCCGTCACGCCCGACAGGGCCCGCGAGCTGCTCGCCCTCTTCGGCCGGATCGATAGGACCGAACCGCTGGGGCTGCAAGAGGCGCTCGGGCGGGTCATCGCCCGCGAGCTGCTCGCGCCCGAGCCGCTGCCTGCCTTTGGCCGCTCGCAGATGGACGGCTACGCGGTGCGCGCCGCCGACACCTTCGGCGCCGGCGAGTCGGCGCCGGCCTACCTCGCGCTCGCCGGCCGGATCGCGATGGGGCGGCCCGCACCAGGGCCGCTGCCCGAGGCCTCGGCGATGGAGGTCTCCACCGGCGGCGCTCTTCCCGAGGGCGCCGACGCGGTGGTGATGGTCGAGTACTGCCGCGAGGTGGGCGCCGGCCAGCTCGAGGTGGCGCGGGCGGTCGCCCCGGGCGAGAACGTGCTCGCGGCCGGCGACGACCTCGCGCCCGGCGCGCGGTTGATAACCGGCGGGCGCAGGCTTCGGCCCCAGGAATTGCTCGCGCTCGCCGCGGTCGGCATCGAGCAGGTCGAGGTCGTGGCGCGCCCGCGCGTCGGCATCCTGTCGACCGGCGACGAGCTCGTCGCGCCCGGCGCGCTTCCCGGCCCCGGGCAGGTGCGCGACGCGAACGCGACGGCCATCGCCGCGCAGGTACGCGAGGCCGGCGCGCTCCCCGTGCCGCTCGGGCGCTGCGGCGATGAGCCGCAGGTGCTCTACGATCTGATCGATGGGGCCCTGCCCGGGCTCGACGCGCTGCTCGTCTCCGGCGGCTCCTCGCAGGGCGCGCGCGACTCGACCGCCGAGGTGCTCGCCCGCTTCGGCCCGCCCGGCGTGCTCGCGCACGGCATCGCAGTGGCGCCGGGCAAGCCGACCATCCTCGCCGCCGCGGGCTCGATGCCGCTCATCGGCCTGCCGGGACATCCGGTCTCGTCGCTGGTGATCGTGCGGCTGTTCATCGACCCAATGCTGCGCCGGCTCGGTGGCGAGTCCGGAGCGCTCGACCCGTTCCCCGCGCGCGTGCGCGCCCGCCTCGCGCGGCCGGTCGCCTCGAAGCCGGGCCGCGAGGACTGGGTGCGGGTCGCCTTGCGCGACGGGATCGCCGAGCCACTTCTGAAGGGCTCGGGCGCGATCTCGACCGCCTCGATGGCCGACGGGCTCGTGCCCATCGGGCTCGACTCCGAGGGGCTCGCCGCCGGCGAGGAGGTCGAGGTGCGGCTCTTTTGATGAGGCGGTCGTCGGGAGGTCGCGCTCCGGACGGTGGGCGCACAGGCGCGCGGGGGAGCGCCGCTAGCCCCGCGGCCGACTCGGCCCACGCTCGGGGCCGACCGCGGACCGCGCCTCGCAGGCTATACTCCCAAAGGCACAACAAGCCCGCAAGCCAGCGACGCAGAAAAAAGGAAAGACAGCCATGGAAGACGGATGCTGTGGCGCGGGGGTGAAGACCCGCGGATATCTGCACACGACCCCGCTCGTCGAAGCGCAGGAGCGGCTGCTCGCGCGGCTGATCGGCAGACTGCCGGCGGAGAGCGTCGCGACTGAGGACGCGCTGGGCCGGGTGACCGCGGCGCCGGTCTTCGCGCGGGAGTCGGCGCCCCACTTCCACGCCGCGGCGATGGACGGCATCGCGGTGAGCGCCGAGGCGACCCGCGCGGCGAGCGAGGCGCACCCGTTGCGGCTGCGGCGCGGCGAGGGCTACGAGGTCGTCGACACCGGCGATCCGCTGCCCGAGCGCTTCGACGCGGTGGTGATGATCGAGGAGGTCCACGAGTCCGGTCCCGACGAGGTCGAGATCCTCAAGGCCGCCGCGCCGCGCCAGCACGTGCGGCTCGTCGGCGAGGACGTGGTCAAGGGCGAGCTCATCTTCCCGCGTGGCCACCGCCTGCGCCCGTTCGATTTGAGCGCGCTGCTCGGCTGCGGCAACCTGGAGCTGACGGTCGTGCGTCGGCCGCTCGTCGGCATCCTGCCGACCGGCGACGAGGTGGTCGAGCCGGGGGCGCCGCGCGAGCCCGGCGCCATCGTCGACACCAACTCGCGCATGCTTGCCGCGGTGGTGCAGGAGGAGGGCGGTCTTGCGCGCCGCTATCCCATCTGTCCGGACGACGAGCAGGCGCTCGAGCAGGCCGTGCAGCGCATCGTCGCCGAGTGCGACGTGGCGCTGGTCATCGCCGGCTCCTCGGCGGGCCGCGGCGACTTCACCGCGCGGGTGCTCGATCGGGTCGGCGAGCTGCTCGTCCACGGCGTCAACATCATGCCCGGCAAGCCGTGTGCGCTGGCGGTCGCCGACGGCAAGCCGGTGATCGGCGTCCCCGGCTATCCGGTCTCGGCGAGCGTGGTCGCCGACCTCTTCGTGCGCCCGCTGCTCGCGCGGCTGCTAGGCGCCGGCGCGCCAGAGCGGGTCCGGGTTCGCGCGAGGCTGCTGCGCAAGGTGCCTTCGCGGCTGGGGCACGAAGAGCTCGTGCGAGTGACGCTCGGCCAGGTGCGCGAGTCGCTGGTGGCGGTCCCGCTCGGCAGGGGCGCAGGGGCGATCACCTCGCTGTCGCGGGCGCGCGGTCTGATGCGCATCCCCGAGCGGCGTGAGGGGTTCGACGCGGGCAGCGAGGTCGAGATCGAGCTGCTCGTGCCGCAGGCCCAGGTTGAGCGGACGGTGCTCTGTGTCGGTAGCCACGATCCCGCGCTCGATCTGCTCGGCGACCTGTTGTCGGCCAAGCACCCTGGGGCGCGGCTCTCGTCGGCGTCGGTCGGGTCGCTGGGCGGCCTGCTCGCGGTCGCCGCCGGCGAGGCGCACCTTGCGGGCACGCACCTGCTCGATCCCGAGAGCGGCGAGTACAACCTGCCGGACCTCGCGCGGCACATTCCCCAGGCGCGGGTGGCGGTCTTCACGCTCGCGCACCGCGCTCAGGGCCTGCTCGTCGCCCGAGGCAATCCGAAAGGCCTGCGCTCGCTCGAGGACCTCGCGCGTGAAGACGTGGTCTTCGTCAACCGCCAGCGCGGTTCGGGGACGCGGGTGCTGCTCGAACACGAGCTGGCGAAGCGGGGAATCGCGCCGCAGCGCATCCGCGGCTGGCGGCACGAGGAGTTTACGCACGCGGCCGTAGCGGTGGCGGTGAAGAGCGGGGTCGCCGACGCCGGGCTCGGTGTGCTCGCCGCTGCGCGAGCGCTCGAGCTCGACTTTGTCCCTGTCGGCGAGGAGCGATACGACCTCGTCGTGCCGGTCGATCTGCTCGAGGACCCGCGCGTCGCGCCGGTGCTCGAATTGCTGAGAAGCGCGGAGTTTCGAGAGGCGCTGCGCGGGCTCGGCGGGTACGACGATCGGGAGACGGGGCGGCGGGTGGCGTGACAGGTGCCAAGGTGGGGTCGCAGCAGAAACGTGACTTGCGACGGTCGCAAGTTGGCCGGGAGCGGTGCCGCGGCAGAAAGGTAGCTTGCGACTGTCGCAAGTTGGCCGGGAGCGGGGCCGCGGCAGAAAGGTAACTTGCGACGGTCGCAAGTTAGCTGGGAGCGGGGCCGCGGCAGAAAGGTAACTTGCGACGGTCGCAAGTTAGCCGGGAGCGGGGCCGCGGCAGAAAGGTAACTTGCGACGGTCGCAAGTTGGCTGGGAGGGGGGCCGCGGCAGAAAGGTAACTTGCGACGGTCGC
>DHSB01000024.1:94006-94996 GCA_002408385.1 Myxococcales bacterium UBA5297 | reverse complement strand
GAAAGGTAACTTGCGACGGTCGCGAGTTGGCCGGGAGCGGGGCTGGCCACAAGGTCTACGGCCGCTCTTCGTTCGCTGGATCCTTGGCGAGCTGCTGAAGCTCCGTGCTCACGGAATCGACCTTGACGTGAAGCTGCTCGAGCATTTCGCAGAGGTGAGCGACCGACTGCTCGGAGACGCCTGCCAGGCCCAAGTCAGATGCCAGCTCCTGACGTAGGTCGAGCACTCGATCGAGTCTACGAAGGACGGCCGACGCTTCGACGACCGCTGTGTAGGTGGCTGAGCGGGGCGCGATTCCGCGCGCTGTCGATACTGCCCGCTGTAGCTCGCGCACCTGCTGGCGCTGCGCCTGAGCGGTGTCGAGCAATTCACGCTGCTTGTCCCAGGGCAGTCCCTGAACCGCGTGCATGTGGCTCACCGTGAGCGACGGCCACCTCTCGAAGCCTCCAAACGCGACCTCCTGCTCATGCGTCCTCACGGCTCGATAGAGCCTGGTCTCGGTCCACTCGGCGCCCTTGGAGGAGAGAGCCTCGGAGAGCCTCGCGAGGGCGGGGAAGCTCGGATCGCGCGAGTTCCACACCTCGAAGCTCGCCGCAAAGAACTCCTCGAGAATCGCCCACCCCGCGTCCGCGTAGGTCCGGATCAGGTTGTTGCGCTCGAGGGCGTAGATGCGGTTGGCGACCCGGTCGATCTTCTCCTGCGCCAGCTCGATGGTCAGGGGCGTTTCTGGCTGGGTGGCTGCGGACATCGACTGCCTCCTCTATGTGTTCGGTTGGTCCGATTCGGGAGGTAGTCGATCACCGCGCGCTGCAACACCGAGAACTGGTCGCCGGCAAGAGCTCTGTCGGCGGTCCAACAGACGGCCCGCCGAGCTTTCGCTGGGGAAGAAGCTCGAACGCTTGAGAGCTTTCGGGAATCTCCCTGACTTCGGCGCCCCCCGCTCACCCAGAGCGACAGCCTCCCGAGGAGCGCGGGGGGGGGGGGGGGGGG
>DHSB01000024.1:71087-93838 GCA_002408385.1 Myxococcales bacterium UBA5297 | reverse complement strand
CGCTCGCGCGTCGGGAGCCACGCCCAGGGTGAGCGGAACCGAAGGGAGTCGAGGAAGGCTCGACCAATCTGTCAGCGCATCAGCCCGTGGCGCTTCATCTTGCGCCACAGCGTCGTCGAGGAGACCGCGAGCTCGCGGGCGACCTGGGCAAGGTCGCCCGGGTTGCGCGCGAGGGAGGCGGAGATGGCGGCGCGCTCGGCCGCGTCGATGGCGTCGGCCAGGCTCACCGGCGCTCCGGCGGCCAGCGCCGCGGTGCCGAGGGCCGAGGTGGCGGGCAGCGTGGGCTCGAGGCCAAAGGGGAAGTCGTGCGGCTTGAGCTCGTCGGCCTCGGCGAGCGCGGCGGCCCGCTCGATAGCGTTCTCGAGCTCGCGCACGTTGCCCGGCCAGCTCCAGCCGCACAGGTGCTCGATGGCCTCGGCCGACAGGAGGCGCTGAGTGCCGCTGCGCTCGTTGTAGCGGCTCAGGAAGTGCTGGGCGAGCAGCGGCACGTCCTCGCCACGCTCGCGCAAGGGCGGCACGCGCAGGGGCACGACGTTGAGCCGATAGTAGAGATCGCCGCGGAAGCGCTTCTCGGCCACCGCGAGCTGCAGGTCCTGGTTGGTGGCGGCGACCAGGCGCACGTTGATCTTCACCGAGGTGCTCTCGCCGATGCGCCGGATCTCGTGCTCCTGAATCGCGCGCAGAAGCTTGGCCTGGAAGCCCAAGGCCGTCTCGGTGATCTCGTCGATGAACAGCGTGCCCCCGTCGGCCTCCTCGAACAGGCCGCGGCGCGCCTTGATCGCGCCGGTGAAGGCGCCCTTGGCGTGGCCGAACAGCTCGCTGTCGAGCAGCGTCTCGGTCATCGCCGCGCAGTTGACGGCGACAAAGGGCTTGTCCGAGCGCTTGGAGAGCGCGTGGACGGCGCGGGCGACCAGCTCCTTGCCCGTGCCGCTCTCGCCTTGGATGAGCACGGTCGCGTCAGAATTCGCCGCGCGCGCAAGCTGCGACTCGAGCCGCTGCATCACCGCGCTCTGCCCGACGATGGCCTTCAAGCCGTAGCGGCGTCGGAAGTCCTCGGCGTAGAGCGAGACCTGTGACAGCAGGCGCCGGCGCTCGACGGCCTTGGCGACGCGGATGAGCAGCTCGGGCTCCTTGAAGGGCTTGGTGACGTAGTCGTAGGCCCCGCGGCGCATCGCCTCGACCGCGCTCTCGATGGTCCCGTAGGCGGTCATGACGATGACCTGGCTGTTGGGCGCAAGCGTGCCCGCGCGCTTGAGCAGCTCGAGCCCGTCGAGCGGCTCCATCTTCAGATCGGTGAGCACCACGTCGAAGGTGCGCGCGCCGAGCAGGCCGACCGCCTCCTCGACCGAGCCGGCCTCGGCGACCTCGTAGCCCTCGTCGCGCAAGAGCAGCGCGGTGGTGGTGCGCATGTTTTTCTGGTCGTCGACGACGAGGATGCTGCCGGAGCTCTCCACGATTCACCTGCCTGAAGACCAACGAAGTCTAACGCGCGCGGGGTCGGCCGAGGGCCGAATTCTCGCGGGACGGACACCGTTGGGGAACGGCGCTGCGACCAGGAACATTCGCCGACCGGCGCAGCGCGACGACGACCTCGGTCTTGCTCGACGAGCGGGCGATGAAGCCCGAGGGGAGCCTGGGCCTTGTCGCTCGAACCTCCGAGCGGGAATGGGAGCGGCGCCTCGATCAGCGGAGGCTGCCGCGCAGGATGCGCGCCTCGCCGACCCGCAGGGTCACCTTCTCGCGGTCGAAGTACTCGCCGAGCGGGATGGTGTACTTGCGGGTCGCCCCGACGAGCTCCTTGAACTGCTGGGTGGTTATCCGCTCGTGCTCGCGAAGGAAGCCGACGAGCCGCTCGCGCAGCCCGGCGACCGCGGCCGCATCGAAGTAGAGCTCCTGGTTGACGCGCACGAGGGTGCCCTGTTTCTCGAGCAGCTTGACGGCCGAGGCCACCTTCGCCTGCGGAGCGCCGAGCAGCTTGGGCAGATCGTCGATGTACGGAGGCGTCAGGCCGGCCTCGTTCAAGGCGCGGGCGAGCTCGTCCTTGAGCTTGCCGTCGCTCTCGCTCGAGGCCGCCCGCCGGCCCTTCTCGCGCACGACTTCGCCGTCGAGCTCAAGCTCGCCCTTCTCGACCAGGCTCGAGAGCAGGCGCGCGTACAGCCTGAGATCGAGGCTTTCGCCGAGCCGGCGGCGCAGCTCCTCGCGCGACAGGCCGGTCGAGAGGGTGTCGGCCGTGTGGTGCGCGCGCACCGCAAGAAGCGCGCGGCGGGCCAGCGAGCCCATCGCGACCGGCGACAGGTAGGCGCGCTTCTCCTTGTCGAAGAGGATGGCCTCACCGCGGCTGCTCATCACCTCGAGCGCTCGGGCGAGCTGGCGCTCGGGCAGGGCGGTGCGCTCGAACAGCTCGGGCGCGGTCAGGCCGCGATAGCCGGCCTCCTCGAGCAGGTAGGCGATGCGCGGGGCGGGCTCGGCCCCGGTCAGCTCGCCAAAGCCCCGGCTCGCCTCGGGGCGGCGGCCGCGGCGCTTTCGCGGATGGATGGAGAGGATGCGCCCGCCGGCGACGGTGTGGCCGCGGCCGGGCAGGGCGTGGAAGCCACGCAGGATGAAGCGCTGGCCGGGCAGCGCGGCGACCGGCTCGCCGAGCCGAAGCTGAGCGAAGGCGTGGCCTGCGGGCTCGAGCCGCTTCCCGCCGATGAGCGCGACGGTCGCCGGCGCCTGCGCGGTGCCCAGGTGCAGCAAGAGCTTCGAGCGGTCCTTGAGCGGCCGGGGCGCGGCGGCGAGCAGGTCGAGCTCGACGTCGATCATTTGAGTCGGGGCGACGGCGCCGGCGCCGACGGCGACCATCCCGCGCGAGAGCTGGCCGGCCTCGACGCCGGGGAGGTTGAGGGCGGTGCGCTGGCCGGCCAGCGCGCGCTCGACCTCGGCGCCGTGGACCTGCACGGTGCGCACCCGCAGCCGCTGCTGGCCGCCGGGGATGAGGTCGAGCTCAGCGCCTGCGGCGATCGAGCCGGACAGCAGGGTGCCGGTGGCGACGGTGCCGAAGCCCTTGAGGCTGAAGGCGCGGTCGATGGGCAGGTAGGCCGGGCCGTCGGTGGGCCGTTCGGGCGTCTGCGCGGCGAGCCGTTCGAGCTCGCGGCGCAGCGCGTCGAGCCCATCGCCGCTCTTCGCGCTGACTTGGAGGACGGGCGCGCCTTCGAGGAAGGTGCCCTGACAGGCCTCGGCGATGTCGGCGCGCAGCAGCTCGCTCCACTCGGCGCCGAGCTCTTGGGCGAGGTCGCCCTTGGTGAGGGCGACGAGGCCGCGGGGCACGCCGAGCAGGCGGCAGATGTCGAGGTGCTCGCGGGTCTGGGGCATGACGCCCTCGTCGAGGGCGACGACGAGCACGACGAGGTCGATGCCGGCCGCGCCCGCGGCCATGGCCTTGACGAAGCGCTCGTGTCCGGGGACGTCGACGATGCCGGCGACCGCGCCCGCGCCGAGCGCGAGGTGGGCGAAGCCGAGCTCGATGGTGATGCCGCGGCGCTGCTCCTCGCGCAGCCGGTCGGTGTCGATACCGGTGAGCGCCCTGACGAGGCTGGTCTTGCCGTGGTCGATGTGGCCAGCGGTGCCGATGACGATGCGGAGCATGGAGAGTTGTGAGTAGAGTAATGAGTTGGGAGTTGGGAGCTCTCGCGGACCGAGGGGGCACGCGGGTTGAACAATTCGTGTAGGGCGCCGGCTGCCCGCCGAGGACGGACGCTGCAAGCCGATCAACCCCTGGCGTCGCCCTCTTCAGTCGCTGGCGGCGAAGGAGGATCGGTCTCCGCCCCCGCCGAGGGCCGACACCTCAAAACCCGACTCAAAACTCATGACTCCCTAGATTCCAAACCGCCAGCTCGCCTGGGCGAGGAGCCCGCCGACCTGCAGGTCGCTCGCGACCTGGTTCTCCCCGGTGTTCGCGTGCAGCCAGCGCAGCTCGAGGCCGAGCCGGTCGGCGCCGAAGGGGAGCTCGAGGCCGGCGTGCAGGCCGGCGGAGAAGAGGGCGCCGGAGTCCGAGGCGCTCGCGACGCTGCTGTTCGAGCCGACCGAGGCGAAGGTGAGCCCGAGCGAGCCGCCGACGAAGGGGACGACCGGCCCGAGGGCGAACGACCAGCTTGCCTCGGCGAGCACGGGCAGGGCGGTCACGCTCAGCTCGTGCGAGTGCGCCGGGAGCTGCGCCGAGCGGGGAATGCTCCAGGAGGCCCGGTAGCGTAGGAAGTCGGCCGAGAGCCCGACAAACGGGCCGGTGGCAGGCTTGGTCGAGGGCGCGAGGAGAGCCCAGCGCGCGGAGAGCCCGGCGGCGAGGCCGAAGGCGGCGATCTGCGGCTGGCTCACGCCCCCGGCACGCAGGCCGACGAAGAGCCGCCTCGGGACTCGGGCCCGCGGCATCGCTTGGGCCTCGAGGTGCGGGACGCGGCTGGCCGGCTCGCCCACGCGAGCTGGCTGCTCGAGGCCGCCCGGCATGGAGTCGGTCGCCGACGCGACGGCTCGAGGCTCCGCAGCATCGGCCTCGGGCTCCTTCGGGCCGGCCGCGCTTGCGGACTGCTGGTTCTCGGGCGACTCGGGGCCCGCGGCGGCCTCCTCCGCTCCGGCGGCGGCGACGGCTTGTCTCGCCGGATCCGTCTTTGGCGGCGGGGCCCGGCGCTTCGGCGTCCGCTTCACGAGCGACGCGGGGACCGACGGACGCGGCTCCTCGAAGGCGACGAGCACCTCGCCTTCGCCCGGGCCGACCTCCACGAAGAGCGTGTGCGGACCGGCCGGCACGTCGAACTGCTTCTCGACGGGCGCCGAGGCGAGCACCGCTTCGCCCTCGATGCGCTCGACGGGCTCGCCGCCGACGAGCAGCCGCGAGACTTCACGCCCGTCGCGCATCAGCTTGACGGCGATGGGCCCGGCGCTCGCGGGCGCGAGCCGGCGCAGCAGAACGCGCACCGAAGACGGGCCGATGGTCGCCCCGCGCAGCACCTGCTCGGCGCCGACCTTGTAGCTGACGGCCTCGGCGCCCGCGACGCGCGCGGGCGGGTGCTTGGACTTGACCCGCACCTGGGCCGCGGAGGCCGGCGCGGCCAGCAGGAGCAATACGAGCGGAAGAAGCCTTGGGAGCATGGCGACCTGGGGGTTCGGCAGGTTTTGGTGGAGCGGGTTGGAGTCTAGCTCCGAATCGACGCTCGACTCCAGTTGGGCAGCCCCCGGGGCAGTCTTACGCCTTGGCCTTGCGGCTCGCGGTCCAGCTCCTTTGCCGGGGGCACAGGACGAGGTCGGACAAGCTCCTGCCTGGAACAGCGCTGCCCTCTGATGGCCCAGGAGCGAGCGCCAGTCCTGCTTGGCGCTGAGGCAGCGGAGGCCGGCGGTTCTAGCAATGATGGTCTGCCGCGGCCCCCCGGCATTTGCGGCCGGCGAGGTGAACGGACAGGCTGTATGGCGCGCCGCTTGCGTCTCCGAGGTGGCCAGACGACCGATAGAGTCGATGGGCGAACAAGACGTAGGGTACAGGCAAGCATCATGCTCGGCAGGGGTAACGAATGAGACAGGGAAAGCTGCTTCGGATCGCGGTCGCGCTCGCGGGTTTGAGCCTCGCCTCGCCCGCTCTTGGGGCGGGCTGGAACTTCCAGCCCGACAAGAATCCCGCCCGGTCCAAGCCCGGCAAGAAGGTCGAAAAGCCCAAGAACGTTCAGCGGTTGCCCGGGTCGATCACCCTCAAGCGTGGCCGCTCGGCCAGCTACAAGGGCTCGATAGGCGCGGCGGCCGTAATGGACCCTTCGATCGCCGACGCGATTCTCGACGAGCAGGGCATCCTCACGGTCAAGGCCAAGAAGATCGGCTCGACCAAGCTGATGATCATCGGTGGAAAAAACGGGATCCCCAGCCCCGAGGCAGCCAAGAACCCCAGGCAGATCTCGCTCCGGGTGGTGCAATGAGACGGCGACTGCGACTTCTGATGGCCGAGGACGGGCAGGCGGCGGTCGAGACCGCCATCGTCGTGCCCACGATGATGTTCTTCATCCTCGGAACGCTGCAGACGACGATGATGCATCAGGCCCGGCTGATGCTCGAATACGCGGCCTTCAACGCCGCGCGCTCGGGCGCGGTCTGGAACATGGACCGCGACAAGATGAAGACCGCGGCGATGTTCAGCCTGCTGCCGACCACCCGCGCGGTCGACACGATTCCCCGGCTCGCCCAGGCCGGCCTGAACCTCGCGGTGGCCAACGGCGTGCTCGGGGCGCTGGGGCTCCCGGAGATCGTCACGGTCGATGTCCTCAACCCGAAAGAGGGCGCCTTCAGCGGCAAGAAGGAGATCGAGTTCGACGACCCGGCCAATCGCGAGAAGACCCAACTCACGGTGCGGGTGCGCTACCTCTACGAGCTGCGGATTCCTTTCGCGAACTGGCTGCTGTTCGAGTCGTGGTGGGCCTCGCACACCGGGGTCAACCTCGCGGGCTGGGAGCCGGGGCACGCGATGGTCAAGCAAAGCAAGTTGATGCTCAACCGCTGGAAGAACGGCGACTTTTCGGAGACTTGCCGCTACACCGGCCTCAACAACCAGAAGATGTACCTGCTGAGGCTCGCGGCGAACGCGGGGCGCTACTTTGTCCCGATGACCACCACCTACACCATCCGCATGCAGTCCAATCCGTTCCTGCATCATCCCGAGGACTCGAGCGAGCTTTGGGCTGGTCGGAACAACGACGGTTGCTAGGAGCAGGGCGCCATGTTGACGCAGATGCGCAAGACCCTGCGCGAAGACGAGGCTGGCCAGGCGTTGGTCCTGGGGGCGGTGAGCATGCTCATCCTCGCGCTCTCGGTGATGGTCACCATTCAACTCGGGCACACGATCCACGAGCGGATCCAACTCCAGAACGCCTCGGACAACGCGGCCTATTCGACCGCGGCGGTCGTCGCCCGCTCGCTCAACTTCATCGCCTGGGTCAACCGCGCCACGGTCTCCCAGTACGTCTCGATGATGGCGGCGACCTCAATCTCCTCGTTCCTGACCGGAATCCAGACCCTGCTCTGGATGCTCGCCGACCTCGTCCAGTCGGTGGCGGCGGTCGCCTGCGTGGTGGAGAAGGCCTGCGAAAAATGCATGCCCTTTCCGGCCTGTGTGGTCTGCTTCGGGGTCTTCCTGGCGATACACCTCTTATGCGAGGGGATCTCCGTCGGGTTATTTGCGGTGCTGAACGGGACCTGGCAGGCGATCGACTTTCTCGACAGGGCGACCGCCGGTTTCGTCAAGGCCGTGAGCTGGCTCAACAACAACGGCATGTACTACGCGCAGAAGGGCGTCCGGCATGCGGTGGGCCTGGTGCTCACCGGAAACCTCGCCGGGACTTTCCAGGAGAAGCTCCTCAACGAGACGGCCGGCGGCAACGTCAATACCGGCACGACCGGCAACATCTACAAAGGCGCGATGTCCCTGTTCAACGGGGAGTTCGGTCCGTTCGCGAGCTATCCGAAAATCTTCGACGACTACTCCGAGGACATCCCCGACGGCGGCACCGAATACGACGGCCAGTCCTACAACGACCACTCGGGCGTGCAGAAGGCCGAGCGCCTGATGGCCGAGATCGCCAACGCGACGAGGCTGGGGACCGGGCAGAACGGCTTCGCCAACGGCGTCACCTTCGAGACCAACCGCGGCTGGAGCGACAGCGAGGGGTTTGTCGCCACGGTGCTCAAGTTCATCGGCTTCGAGTTCGCGGGCTCGACTCGATTGGTCGGGGTGATGGATCCGCGGCGCTTCACCCAGAACGGCGTCGGGGTCGGCTTTGGCGGCAGCGGCGACTCGGCCTTCGAGGACCAAACCGAGAGGTGCCAGGAGCAGAGCGAGGACTGCTCGGAGTGTCAGAACGACCACGCGGATGATCCGTCCGCCTGCGACGGCATCTGCGGACAGGCCGAACGGACCTGCAAGAAGCTCGAGGAGATGGCCACCAACTCGGGTGGCGGCGGGCAGAGCGACCCCTCCGGAGGCAACAACCAGAACATCTTCAATCACGGGGCCTACGGCGCGACTCAGATGACCCAGGGCGGGGCGCTGGCCGCGGCCGAGCGCGTCAAGGCGACCGGCCTGTCGCTCATCTCCGGCGGCGGCGCGCGCATCGTCGGCATTCAGGCCTGGCGCGACAGCGATGACGAGAACAAGAGCTTCCACTGCCGCCTCAAGGACGACGAGAACGACCGGCACCGGGAGTTCTCGCTGATGTCGGGCTGCCCCAAGTACGCGTGGACGAAGGGGATAAGCTGTGAGAACGAAGACGGCCGCCACGAGTGGTATGGCGTCGGCCGGTACATCTCCTTCCGCGCCGAGAACAAAGACTCGACCAAGTTCAACCAGCCGTATTTCTGGTCCTTCGCGAACAAGGAGCCGCAGAACGCGCGGCTGCCGGCCGATCTCGCCTTCGGCTTCGACAGCTCGGGGAAGATGACCTGGGGCGACTACGCCGAGAACGGGGCCGTCACCTTCGAGCCGAAGCCGGGGCTCGACATCCAACTGCTCGCCGGGCTCAACGCCTACAGCCGGTCCCAGGTCTACTACCACCGGCCGGGCTTCTGGGCCGAGCCGCCGAACCTGTTCAATCCCTTCTGGAAGCCGAAGCTGTCGCCGGTGGGCCCGGCGATCGGCCAGATCTTCTCCCAGGTAGGGCTTTCGGACGGCACTCTCACCGACCTCGCCACCCACGTGGTGACGCACTAGCGACCGAGGACACAAATGAAGCCCAAGAGCGCTATTTGGCCGGGTCGGACAGAGGAGGGGGCGGCCACCGTCGAGTTCTCCCTCTGCGTGCTCGTCCTGGTGCCGACCCTGCTCTACGCACTGTTCTTCTACGAGATGTCCTTCGCGAGGCTGAAGCTGCAGGAAGCCTCGCGCTATCTGGTCTGGGAGATGACCGCCTTCAAGCTGTCGGACTGGAAGGCCGAGAAGCCAGTGCAGCCCAAGCACGACGCGCTCTTCGAAAACGCGCGCGGCAAGGTGCTCGACGAGGTGGTCGAGCGTTGGGGCGATGACCTCGACGGCTCGACCCCACGGCTGGTCTCCAACTACAAGGCCTTCAACCCGATGACCCTGAGCGTCACCTTCAACCGCTCGCAGGCCTCGATGCAGAACACGAGCCCCGGGGTCTTCACCGTCGCCAACCTCGACTTCTTCGACGAGGCCGCGAATGTCGTCTTCGGATGGGTCGGGTTCAACGAGAAGGGCAAGGCCGAGGGCACCCTCGATCTGAAACTCAAGAACACGCTGCTCGCTCAGACGATGCCGGTCTGGTTCACGCAGAAGATGCTCGACGGCGACGACTTCACCATCCGCAGCCGCCAGTCGCTCATCGTCGACGCCTGGGACCTCAAAGATGGCAAGCGGGTCACCGAGGACCGGCTCACCGGCACCTGTGCGAACGTCGGTAGTGCCAGCGAGTACTGCCGGCAGGTCTCGAAGATGACCTTCGCGGGACTGGCGGAGGCGGTAAACGAGCTGACCGGAGGCTTTACCGCCAAGGCTGGCGAGCTGCTTGGCAGAATTGGCGTCCACTCGCCGCTGTCGACGACAGTTGCCTCACTTCCGCTCGATCACTCCCGGGGCCTGAAATCGGATCACCGCCTCGACGTCGCGAAGATCCCCGGTCATTCGCCGCTCTACATCCACTACACGAACACCTTCAAGGACACGCACGAGGCCGCGAGCAGCACTTACCACCAGGTCTATCAGCGGCTGGGCCCCTACTACATGGGCTGCCCTAAGGAGCTGCGGCAGGAGTTCGGCTCCCACAAGTGCGACTACTGACGCGAGACGGCGGCGTGCGAGCGCCTCCGGGACGCGGGCGAGGAAGCAAGGGTCATGAGCTCGATGATTCGATGGATAGGCGCCTCTCTGATGGGCGTGACGCTCGTGGCGGCGGGCCTGGGGCTGGGCTCCTCGGCCGAGCCGACGGCCGTCGCGCAGATGGTCCCGGCTCCCTACTACGCTGAGAACGAGCTGCCCGGTTATCCGAACACCCTCGAGTTCCCGCTCGGCGACGCGCTCGCGGTCAACGGCCTGCCGGTGCGCCTGTCGCATTTTTCCACGAAGGATCCGGCGCTGCGGGTGCGCGACTTCTACGTCGACTTCTTCGCGGCGCAGGGCGTGCCCCACAAGGTGATCCGCACTTCCGACGGCGGGGCCACGGTCACCGGGATTGTCGCTGGAGGCAAGGCGCAGGCGGTTGTCGTCATCTCGCCGCGCAAGCTGACGACCGAGGTCTTCCCGTCGGTCATTCCCATGTCCGGCGAGACGTATGGCAGCCTGACGCCCGAGGACGACATCCCGTTCTCGAACAGCGCGGTGGGCATGACCCGGGTTTCCGACCACGGGCAGGGCGGGGCCGAGGTGGTCAACTACCATGAGCCGCTGCTGAGCGTGCGCGAGGTGGCCGCCCACATCGACCGCGAGATGATCCGCAAGGGCTGGCAGGGGCTCGAGTCGAGCGCGCTGGGCAAGAAGGGCGCCCAGGCGGTCTACACCCGCGGCGGCCAGAGGGTGCGCTTCGCCATCACGCCCTATTCGTTCGAGCCGAAGGGCGCGGCGGTCACCGCCCACTACGGCAGCGAGGAACAGCCATGAAGAGGCTTCGAGAGAGCCTGCGCCCACTGCTTCGGTTGCTCGGCGACGAGTCGGGCCAGGCGATCAGCGAGTACTCGATCATCACCGCCTCGCTGCTCGTCGGGGGTACGGCGGCGGTCGTCACCTTCCTGCCCGAGGCCATCAAGGCCTACGACGCCTACGTGCGCGGCTACTATCTGGTGCTCGGCCTGCCGATCCCGTAGCCTCGCCGGCCTCCATGGCGCGTTGGCTTCGATTTCTCTTCTACGGCGCGGTGGTCGCCGCGGTGCTCGCCGCGAGCTCCGGCGGGGTGCGCCATAGCCTCTGGCTGCTCTCCTCCCGCGACCTGTTTGCTCCGGACGCGGGCTGCGTCGCCTGCGCCGTGGGGCTGTTGCTGGTGCTTACCGCCTACTCCGTTTGGCTCGCCGGCGCGACGGTCGCCGGCTCGAAGATGCCACTGCCGGTCCACCTGGTCCCCCTGTGCCTGCTCGGCGTGACCCTGGCCCGTGGCCCGCTCATCGAGCGCCCGCCGGCTGGAGGACCCAACCCGCCGGAGCGCGCGGTGGCGGCGATGAGGGCGCTCGCCGACGAGCTGCGGCACGAGAGCGCGCCCTGCCGGCTCGAGCCGCAGCGCTATGCCCTGGCGCTGGGCGGCCGGACGAGCGGCTTTCGCTCCTTCGCGCGGGCACGTCCCTACCAGGTCGCGGTCCGCGCCGATCTCTCCGGCCCCGCGGTAAGCCTCGACGAGCGCGCGCGCCCCGGGGTCATCTACTTGGCTTGCGCCGAATCCGAGCGGCGCTTCTTCCTTTCGGCGGTCGTCACCGACGCGCTCCCTACCGGCAGGCCCGTGCTGGCTCGAGACGGGGTCGGACGGCCGGTCGTCATCACCGAGGAGTACGCCCGATGAACCCTCTTTCAGCGTTCGCGGCGGTCTCGCTTCTCGCGGCCGCCTCCGCTCCGGTCGCCTCGACCTGTTCGCCTACCCCGACCGACTTCTCCTCGCTGCTGGCCGCAAGTCAGGAGGACGGCAAGGCCGGCGACTGGGTCGAGTACGCCCGGTTGATCGACGGCAAGCCCGACTACACCGCGACCTTTCGCATCGTCGTGCTCGAGGCGGAGAAGGGGGGAGCGCCCTGGATCGAGTTCTGGCTCGACAAGACTGGACGGACCGCCTTGCGGGCCCGCGGCGGCGGGCCGGTCGCCATCGACGCGTACCTGAAGACGGGCGCCGCCATCTTTTCGATGGACCTGAAGGGAGCCCCCGAGACCCGTCGCTGCTCGGGGGCGGGCCCGGGGCCAGGCCCGGATCTGCGCCAGGTGTCGCTCAAGACGCTCGCGGGCACGCTGCAGTGCAAGCACATCGCCATCCGGTCCGAGGAGGGCCTGTTCCAGGTGTGGCAGAGCGAGCAGGTGCCCGCGATGCGGCTCGCGCGGGTCCAAAGCCCCAAGGGCGACGGCTTCGAGGTCGTCGCCATGGGCGGGAACGGAAAGTCGGTCTTCCCCGCCCGCTTCGAGGCCGCGCCCCTCCCGCTGCAGAACATGAAGTCATTCGAAGGCCTGCTCCCTCGCATGCCCGAGCCGAAGGCGGCCTCGGCGGCCACCGCGGATCCCGTTCCGCCGACGCCCGCCTCCCCGGCACCGGCCGCCCGCCCCGCCACGCCTCAGCCTTGACCGCCCGACGGCCGCGCCGTCCTCAGCGAGTCGGCCCCCAACGGGCGATCCGCGCTTGGAATGCGCGGCGGCTCCGCGGTACAAGAACCTCTTCCTGCGCAAGGGGCGACTCGGATGGCTATCGACATTGTTCGCGCTGAGAACCTCGAGCACGCGCTCGAGCTGCTCGCCCGCGACGGCGCCCAGGCGCGCCCGCTCGCCGGGGGCACCGATCTGATGCTGCGCCTGAGGGCCGGCCGGCTCGCCGCGCGCACCCTCGTCTCCATCGCCGACCTCTCGGACCTCGCCTACGTGCGCGAGCAGGCCGACCGGGTCGAGCTGGGCGCCTTGACCCGGGTCGCCGACCTGATCACCCACCCGGTCTACTCCCGCGAGTTCCCCGCCGGCGCGCGCGCCGCCCGCGACTTCGCGAGCCCCCAGATCCGCAACCGCGGCACCCTCGGCGGCAACGTCGGCAACGCCTCCCCGGCCGCCGACAACGTGCCCCCGCTCATCACCTTCGGCGCCACGGTCACCCTGCAGAGCAAGCGCGGGGGCCGCTCGATGCCCATCGAGGACTTCTTCGAGGGCCCGGGGCGCACCCGGGCGGCGCCCGACGAGATGATCGTCGGCTTCCAGGTCCCCAAGCGCCCGGGCGCCTTCCAGTTCTTCGCCAAGTTCGGCAGCCGCAACGCCAACGTCATCTCCATCGCCAGCGCCGCGCTCTGCCTGCGGCTCGACGGCGAGACCGTGCGCGAGGCGCGGGTCGCCTACGGCTGCTGCGCGCCGGTGCCGCTGCGCGCCCGGCGGGTCGAGAGCTACCTGAGCGGCCAGAGGCTGGACGAGAGGCTCATCGCCGGCGTGCGCGAGGCGGTGCTCGGCGACATCAAGCCCATCGACGACGTGCGCGGCTCGCGCCGCTACAAGGAGCTGCTGGTCATCAACGCCACCGAGGACGCGCTTCGCGGCGCGCTCGAGTCGGTGCGCAAGGCGGCCTAGCACGGAGGCGGACGTGAACCTCGAAGAGATCACCCTCAAGATCAACGGCGCCGTGCGCTCGGCCCCGATGCCCTCGGCCATCCGGCTCGTCGACGCCCTGCGGCGCCTCGGCTACACCGGCACCAAGGAGGGCTGCGGCGAGGGCGAGTGCGGCGCCTGCACCGTGCTGCTCGACGGCCGGCCGGTCAATAGCTGCCTGCTCTTCGCCAAGCAGGTCCAGGGCAAGGAGATCGTCACCGTCGAGGGCGTCGGCCGTGGCCACCCCGACGGCATGCACCCGTTCCAGAAGGCGCTCGTCGCCGCTGGCGGGGTGCAGTGCGGCTTCTGTACCCCGGGCGTCGTCGTCACCGGCGCGCACCTTTGCGACACGCGGCCCCAGGCGAGCGTCCAGGAGATCAAGGAAGCGCTCGCCGGCAACCTGTGCCGCTGCACCGGCTACGCGAAGATCGTCGAGGCCGTGCAGGTCGCGGTCGCCGAGCTGGGCAAGCAATCCTAAGGCACTCCGGAGAAAGCCATGGGCGAGACCCTTCGCAACATCGGAACCCGCGCCCGGCGCGTCGACGCGCTCGAGAAGGTCACCGGACGCGCCCGCTACGTCGACGACCTCGAGCTGGTCGGGATGCTCCACCTCAAGGCCCTCACCTCGGCCCACGCGCACGCCGAGCTGCTCTCGATAGACACCCGCGCCGCCGAGTCGATGCCCGGGGTCTTCGCGGTCGTCACCGGCAAGGACGTGCCCGGCGAGAACCAGATAGGCGTGCAGATAGCCGACCAGCCCCTGCTCGCCAGCGGCAAGGTGCGCCAGATGTCCGACCGCATCGCGCTCGTCGCCGCCGACACCGCCGAGCACGCCGAGGCCGCGGTCCGCGCCATCAAGGTCGAGTACCGGCCGCTGCCGGTCATCACCCACACCGACGAGGCGCTCGCCCCCGGGGCGGTCAAGATCCACGAGAACGGCAACGTGATGACCAAGAAGCAGGTCATCCGCGGCGACGTGGAGCAGGGCTTCGCCGCCGCCGCGGCGATCGTCGAGGACGTCTACGAGGTCAACTACCAGGAGCACGCCTACCTCGAGCCGAACGGCTGCATCGCCATCCCCGAGCCCGACGGCGGGGTGACCATCCACGCCTCGGCGCAGGCGCCCTTCTACATCCAGAAGGCGGTCGCCCGCGTCCTCGGCGTCGACTACGCGCGCGTCCGGGTGATCCAGGCGACCACCGGCGGTGGCTTCGGCGGCAAGGAGGACTATCCGAGCGAGCCCTCTGCGTGCGCCGCGGTACTCGCGATGAGGACGGGGCGCCCGGTGAAGTTCGTCTACGACCGCGCCCAGGATCTCGCCTGGTCGACCAAGCGGCACCGGATGAAGGTGACCAACAAGATCGGCGCCGACGGGGAGGGCCGCATCACCGCCGCGCAGGTGCGCATCGACTGCGACGCGGGCGGCTACACCGGCCTCTCGGCCATCGTCTCCGAGCGCTCCAACTCGACCGCCTTCGGCCCCTACCGCACGCCGACCGCGCGCGTCGACACTTACGTCGTCTACACGAACAACCTCTTCGGCGGCGCCTACCGCGGCTTCGGCACCCCGCAGACGACCTTCGCGATGGAAGCGCAGATGGACGAGCTGGCCGCCCGGCTCGGCCTCTCGCCCGCCGAGATCCGCCGCCGCAACATCCTCGGTCCCGGCGACGAGACGACCACCTGCCAGAAGCTGACCGAGAGCGTCCCGGGGATCGAGACCTTCGAGGCCGCCCTCGCCCGCAGCGGCTACGAGCAGAAGCGCCGCGAATTCGAGGCGTTCAACCAGACCTCGCGCTGGCTGAAGAAGGGCATCGGCATCGGCGCCTGCATGTACGGCGGCGGGCTGCACGCCGGCGGCCAGTTCCTCGAGGGCTCGGGCGCGCTCGTGCACCTGCGGCCCGACGGCTCGGTGCTCGTCTCCATCGGCGGCACCGAGCTCGGGCAGGGCGCCTTCACCGTCGCCGCCCAGTGTGCCGCGGAGACGCTCGGGGTCGCGCTCGAGCACGTGCGCGTCACCCCCTCGAGCACCGACTTCGTCACCGACAGCGGCCCGACGGTCGCCTCGCGCACCACGGTGATGAGCGGCAACGCGGTCATCGACGCGGCCCGCCAGCTCAAGGGGCGCATCCTCGAGGCGGCCTGCGAGCTGTACGGCGTGCCCGCCGACGAGATCGAGCTGCGCGAGGGGCAGGTCCTCAAGCGCGACGGCACCCGGCTCGGGAGCCTCAAGGAGCTCGCCAACACGGCCTTCGCCGTGAAGAAGGTCAACCTGAGCGCCCAGGGCTGGTACGCGCCGCCGCGCAAGACTTGGGACAACGCCAGGGGCAACGGCGACGCCTACAGCTCCTACTGCTTCGCGATGCAGGTCGCCGAGGTCGAGGTCGATCTGCGCAGCGGCCGCACCCGCGTCGTGCGCGTCACCGCGGCCCACGACGTCGGCCAGGTCATCAATCGCACGCTCATCGAAGGCCAGATCGAGGGCGGCGTCGTCCAGGGCGTCGGCTACGCGCTGATGGAGGACCTCAAGCTCGATCAGGGCCGCTGCCTCAACCCGAGCTTCACCGACTACCTCATCCCGACCACGCTCGACGTGCCCGAGGTCGACATCGTGCTCATCGAGCAGCCGCATTCGGCCGGTCCGTTCGGCGCCAAGGGCATCGGCGAGCCGTCCTTGATCCCCGCGGCCGCGGCGGTGGCCAACGCGGTGAGCGAGGCGGTCGGGTATCGGTTCCGGCGCCTGCCGCTCACGCCCGAGCGCGTGCTGATGTCGTTGGAGGAGGCGGGCAAGCTTCGCTAGGGCGCACGGAGCGAAGCTCTCGCTCCGGCGCGTCGCGGAGGGCGCCAAACGGCCGGGATTCATTTCTCCGCCCCCGGGCGCCTCTGCCGTCCCGAGGCGCCTCCTCACGCCCGAGCCGTTCG
This sequence comes from Myxococcales bacterium UBA5297, assembly GCA_002408385.1. GTDB lineage: Bacteria > Myxococcota > Myxococcia > Myxococcales > UBA5297 > UBA10939. Next base: position 77,658 of record DHSB01000024.1, on the reverse strand, counting down.
TCGGTTGCCAACAGCAAGGGGAGACGCAGCCATGCGCAGATGCCCGTCCTGCAGAAGCGAGATGAACCTCGTCGAGGCCCGCAAGCTCGAGCTCGACGCCTGCCCGAAGTGCGGCGGCTTCTGGTTCGACGGCGGCGAGCTCGAGCCGGTGGCCGGCGGCCAGGCCGTGCGCAGCCTCGCCGAGAGCGCGCGACGGGGCGCGGCGCAGTGCAAGTCCTGCGGCCAGGAGCTCGGGCCCAGGCATCACGAGTGCGTCAAGTGCGGCTCGCCCGCGCCGCTGTGCCCCGAGTGCGGCGACGTCCTGCGCGTGGGCAACCTGCGCGGTGTGAGCCTCGACGTCTGCCTGCGCTGCTCCGGGGTCTACCTCGATCGCGGCGAGCTGCAGGTGGTCGCCACCAACCTCGGCCTCGCCGCGCTGCTCGAGGAGGCCGGCTCCCAGGCGCGCTCCGCGGCGAGCGGGTCAGGGGGGCGCGTCGAATGCGAGACCTGCCATCGCCCCCTGCGGCGCGGCCAGGTGTTCGACCTAGGCAATCACCTCTACTGCGGCAGTTGCGCCCCCGCGGGCGCGACGCCTCTCGACGTGAAGCCCTCGACCCGTAGCCCGCTCGACAGCAACTGGGACACCTACGGTTCCAGCTCCAGTCTCTTCAGGAGAGGCAACCAGCGTGTGCGGATCTCTACCGACGTCGCCTACGGCGACGACGATCCGCTCGAGGGCGCGCTCGTGAAGCTCTTCTCCTGGCTCTTCGGCTAGCCCGACCGTTCGGCCCGCGCGACCCTTGGGAAATGGACGAGGGTCGGGCCGAATCGGGCGTTGATGCCCTCGGAATTCGACAGCGGTGCCGCCGGTCAGTCTCAGCAGCCGGCCCGGCGCAGGGTGAAGCGATGTCCAAGGCGTTTACCAAGGAAGACAACCCGGCCGATCCGCTCGACGGGCGGGTCGAGGAAGAGGCGCCCCGACGGCGCGGCGGGCGCTACATCACCCCCGAGGGCTTCAAGCGCATCCAGGACGAAATCGACCGGCTCTGGAAGGTCGATCGCCCGAAGATCACCGCCGAGGTCTCGGCCGCCGCCGCGCAGGGCGATCGCTCGGAGAACGCCGAGTACATCTACGGCAAGAAGAAGCTCCGGGAGATCGACCGGCGCCTGCGCTTCTTGTCCAAGCGGCTCGAGTCGCTCACCGTCGTCGAGCCGGGCAAGGAGAGGACCGATCGCGTCTTCTTCGGCGCCTGGGTGACGGTCGAGGACGAGGACGGAAACGAGTCGACCTACCGCATCGTCGGGCCCGACGAGCTCGACGTGAAGGCCGGGCTCATCAGCGTCGAGGCGCCGCTGGCCAAGGCGCTCCTCGGCAAGGCCGAGGGCGACGAGGTAACCGTCCACAGGCCCAAGGGACCGGTCGAGCTGGTGGTTACCGGCATCCGGTACTGAAGAGGTGTCGCAAAATCCTTCGGAGCGCCAGCCTTCGTGCTGGCGGGCCGGCGCCAGCCGAAGGCTCCTTTGCGGCGGCAGCCGCCTTTCACTCATCGAGTGGCGAGGAGGCGGGGCGGGCGCCGACCTTCCACTCATCGAGTGGCGGGGAGGCGGGGGGGGCGCCGACCCTCGACTCATCGAGTGGCGGGGAGACGGGGTGGGCGCCGACCTTCGACTCATCGAGTGGCGAAAAGGTCGCGCAGGCGACGGCTTTTGACTCATCGAGTGGCAGGAGGCGGCCTGGCCGCCGTTTTTCGACTCATCGAGTGGCGAAAAGGTCGCGCAGGCGACGGATTCTGACTCATCGAGTGGCGAAAAGGTCGCGCGGGCGCCAAATCCTCACTCATCGAGTGGCGAAAAGGTCGCGCGGGCGCCAAATCCTCACTCATCGAGTGGCGAAACGGCGGGTGGGGCCCCGACCCTTCACTCGATGAGTGGCCGGATGGCGGGATGGGTACCGACCCTCGACTCATCGAGTGGCCGGATGGCCCGAAGGAAGAGCTCCGGGCCGCTGCTAGCCGCCGATTCAGTGGTGGTGGTGCCCGTCGTGCGCGTGTCCGTGGGCGATCTCCTCGTCGCTCGCCTCGCGCACGTCGCGGATGGTCACCTCGAAGTGCAGCGTCTTGCCGGCGAGCGGGTGGTTGAAGTCGACCATCACCTTGTCGCCGACGAGCTTCTCGATGCGCACCGGGACCTCGTTCTGCTCGTCGTCGATGGCGACCAGCTCGTCGCCCTCGTGCAGCTCGCGGTCGCCGAAGGCGGTGCGCGGCACCTCCTGGACGTTCGAGGGATCGCGCTCGCCGTAGCCGTCGGCCGGCGCGATGGTCACCTGCTTCGACTCGCCCGGCTCCATGCCTTCGAGCTGGCGCTCGAGCCCGGGGATGATCTGCGCGGTGCCGTGCAGGTAGCTGAGCGGCTCGCCTTCGCTGCTGTCGATGACCTGGTGGTCACCGAGGTGAAGCGAGTACTCGAGCGACACGACGCGCTTGGGGGCGACTTTCATCTTTGACTCACTTTCGTCTTGGGGAAGTTGGGGGGACGAGGGCGTTCGAGAGGCTGCACAGCCTGCTTTCGAGAGGCAACTGCCGGGGCGCCCCTACTCCTCGGGAAGGGCCGCTTCGGGCTCCTCTTCCGAGGCTTGGGCGTTCAGCTCGAACGGCAGCGCGGGCAGCTCCTCGCGCCGCATGGCCTGCACCTTCACCGAGAAGGGCGCGCCGTCGGCCATGACCAGCGTCGCGGGACCGGTGTGCCGGCCGCCCGTTCCGGCGATGCTGACCCAGGCGGTGCGGCGGTCGGCCGAGACGCAGGCGATGAGCGTCGCCGGCTCGAGGGCGGCCGGCAGCGCAGAAATTGGGCCGTCGCAGTCCGAGCGGACGACGAGCGGCCAGGCCGTCATCGGCTTGCCGTCGCGCAGGTAGGGAGGGGGCATCTGCGAGAGCTGCTTCGCGAGCGCTTCGGGGTCCCTGGGCAGCAGGCCGTCCTCGGTGATGACCGCCGAGCTCTCCAGGGCAAGGAGCTGCGAAGCCGCGAGCCAGTCCGAGGGCATCGGCGGGAGCGCCGGTGGCAGCACCAGGAAGTGCATCGCGAAGAAGACGACCGCGGCGATGGGGAGCAGGCGATAGGAGCGGCTGTCCGGCGGACGCCTGCGGAGCAGCTCGATCACCACGAAGACGCCCAGGCCGGCGGCGGCCGCGACCGACAACGCGTAGAGCGGCCACAGCGGCATCGCGCTGAGCGCGACGACCCGCGCGCCTCTCACCTCGAGCCCGAGAGAGGTGTGGTCCACGCCTATCCAGACCACGAGCGCGAGCGACGCGGCGTTGGCGAGCAGCAGGCCAACAGAGGGCCGCTGTCGGGCCGGGAGGGCCGAGGTGTCGGAGGCGGTGGTCATCCTCGGCTCCGGCAGGCTTTTTCGCCGCGCGACGGGGTGAAGGGAAGAGGAGGCTTGTTCGCGCGCGGGCTCATCCCGCAAGCACCCGGGCCGGGTCGGTGCGCGAGGCCGACAGGGCCGGCACCAGCGCTCCGAGCAGCGAGGCGACCACGCCCAGCGCGACCGCACCGGCGAGCAGGCCGGGCGAGAAGTGGAAGAAGCTCTCCGGCTTGAACGGGAAGTCCGGCACGCGGGTGCGGGCGATCGCGTCGAGCCCCGAGGCGAGCAGCCCGGCACCGAACGTCCCGGCGGCGCCGCCGATGAGCCCGATGACCAGCGCCTCGCCGAGCACCAGGCCCGAGATGTCGAGACGGGTCGCCCCCACCGCGCGCAACACGCCGATCTCGCGCGAGCGGGTGCGGATGGAGGAGGAGAGCGCGTGGGCGATGTTGACCGCGGCGAGCAGGCAGATGAGCACCGAGAGCAGCGCCATCGCGCCGGTGGTCACCGCCACGGCCGCGCCGACGCTCTCCGAGAGCTTCTTCTCGCTGTCGTCGATGGCAAAGCCCATCTGCCGCACCTTCTGGACGAGCGCCGGGACGTGGTCCGGGCTCTTGGCGACGAGGGTGAGCGCCGAGTAGCGCTCGGCGTCCATCCCGTACTCGCGGTTGATGCGCCGCGCGGTCTCGAGCGGGATGAGTACGCCGTGCAGCGGCGCGCGGTCCGACAGGCCGGCGAACGACAGGCCGACGCGCTTCTCGAGCAGGCCGGTGTTGCCCTTCATGCTGCGCCCCAGGCGCACGCTGATGAGCTCGACCCCCGCGGCGGTCAGCAGCAGCCTCTCGCCGATGGGCGTCAGGCCCTGGGATTTGGCGAAGCTGCGGTTGTAGAGCTCGAGCAGCCGGCGCGCCGCCAGGGCGGGGATGGGCTTGCCGTCGGCGGGGTCGACGAACTCGAGGTCCTTGGCGAGGTCGTCGCCGACGAAGTCGGCCTCGACGCCCACGGCGATGATCGCGAGCCAGATGTTGCGCGGGATGCGAAAGCTCTGGACGAGGCCGTCGGTCGGGCCGCCCATCGCCGGCACGCGCAGCTCCATCTTGCGATAGACCCGCTCGACGCCCTCGAGCGCGGCGAGCCGGCCGACCGTCGCTTCGTCGAGCGCGCCCCCGCCGAGGATGCTGCCGAGCGACAGGGCCGGGGGGATGACCTCGACCGCCCGGGAGTCGACCGGGAAGATGCGCTCGCGCACCAGGCTGCGCACCGCGCCGCCGAGGGCGATGAAGAAGACGAGCGCGCCGATGCCGGCGGCGACGCCGAAGGCCGAGAAGAGCGCGCCCTTCTTGTCGCGCCGCAGGTTGATGGCGACGAGCTGGACCAGCTTGCCCGGGGTCATGACGCCGCTCCCATCTCCGCGAGCCCCTCGACCAGCCGCCCGTCGCGCAGGCGCAGCACGCGCCGCGCGGCCTGCGAGACCCGGTCCTCGTGCGTGACCACGACCATCGTGAGCTTCTGCTCGCGCACCAGGTCGACGAACAGGCCGATGACCTCCGCGCCGGTCTTGGCGTCGAGGTTGCCGGTCGGCTCGTCGCACAGGATCAGGCGGGGCTTGCCGAACAGCGCCCGCGCGATGGCGACCCGCTGCCGCTCGCCACCCGAGAGCTCGGGAGGCCGCTGCTTGGCCTTGTCGGCGAGGCCGACGCGAGCGAGCGCCCCGCGGGCGCGCTCGAGCCTATTGGCGCGCGACTCGCCCGAGGGGCCGAAGTAGCAGGGCAGCATCACGTTCTCGAGCGCGGTGAGCGGCGCGAGCAGGTTGAAGGACTGGAAGACGAAGCCGATGGTGTGGTTGCGAAAGGCGGCCAGCTCGGCGTCCTTCATCTGCTTGAGCTTGTGCCCCGCGACCTCGACCTCGCCCTCGTAGCCTACGTCGAGGCCCCCGAGGACGTTGAGCAGGGTGGTCTTGCCGCAGCCCGAAGGGCCGACGATGGCGACCAGCTCGCCCCCCTCGACGAATAGATCGGCGCCGGCGAGCACGGTGCGCGGCTCGCCTTCGGCGTCGGTGTAGCTCTTGAAGACGTGTTGGAGGGCGATCATGGGGCTGGTCGACGGTCGAAGAGTCGAGAGTCGAGAGTCGAGAGTGGGTGAGGAGGCGCAGGCCGGGTGCACGGAGGGCCGGCCTTCGTGTCGGCCGAGTTGGCGCTCGGCTCTTGTTCGGGCGCGTCGCGGCGCGCCTCGACCGACCCGCGGCTTGCCCGGGCGGTGCGGGCCGAAGGGCTCATGGGGTACGGCTCGCGGCCTGGGGCTCAGGCGCGGGCTCGAGGCTCAGGACGAGCTCGGCGCGCAGGGTGCGCTCGGCGACGCGGGCCGAGAGGCGCAGCGAGCCGATCTCCTCGATGGCGTCGAGCCAGCGGCCGACGGCGGCCTTGATGGCGAAGCCGCCGATGCCGTAGGCCGAGTCCGGCAGCTTGCGCACCGAGGCGCTCAGCCGCGCGACGTCGACGAAGAGCGCGAGGCCGTCGCTCTCGAGCGAGGTCTTGGCCCCGGGGTCGATCTTCAGGGTCGCCGGGGTCTTCTCGGCGATGCGCGCGAGCAGCTCCTCGAGCTGGCCCTGGCCGCCGGTGACGAGCGCGAGGTCGTCCTTCAGCGCGATGCGGGCGCCTTCGCCGAGGTGGTAATTGAAGGTCCAGGTCTTGGCCCCGGCGCTCTCGCCCTCGACGATGGTCGCCCCGTAGCGCGGCGCGACGGCGAGGGTCTTCTCGAGCAGGCCGCGGGCCTTCTCGGGCTCCTGGGCGCGCCCGACGGCCTGCAGGTGCAGGTAGTGGAAGGGGTTGGTCCGGGTCAGGTCGAGGACAAGGGTCGTGCCGAGGTTCGCGGTCGGCGCGAGGCTCATCGTCACGAGCGTGCCGGGCTTGAGGCTGGCGAGCACGTCGGCGGGAGCGACCTGGGCCTGGCGCAGCGCGCGCTGGAAGGCCTTCGGGACGAGCGTCCCGGCGAGCGGCGCGAGCGCCGAGGGATCGAGGCCGATCCGGGCGATGAGGAACGAGGCCGGATCGGCGTGCGCGAGCAGCTCGGCGCCGGCGGGGGTGCCAAGAGAGGCGAGCCGCTTGGCGAGCGCGTCGTCGAGCGGGACGTCGAGCGATACGCTCGCCTCCTTGGCCGAGAGCGAGAGGGAGGCGCCGGCGCCATAGGGCAGGTCGAGGAGCTGGGCGTTTTTCGAGCCGGGGCAGGCGA
>DHSB01000024.1:70346-70931 GCA_002408385.1 Myxococcales bacterium UBA5297 | reverse complement strand
CGTTCGCACCGAGCCGGGCTCTCGTCGCGGCGAAGCGCTCGTCCCTGGCGAGCGAGCCTTCGGCGCGCTGCTGCAGCACGGACTCGAGCGTCGCCAGCCCGGCGGCGTTGGCGCCGACGAAAAGAGCGCGGTCGACAAAGGCAAAGGCGAGTGACGGGGCGGCGGCGCCTTCGGCAGACCAGGTCGTCAGCGAATGCCCGCCGGCGCTCCGCGTGGCGCGCTGCTGCGCGGCGAGCCGCGTCTTGGCGTGCTTTTCGAGGAAGGCCTCGAGCTTCTCGCGGTCGGCGACGGGCACGGCGGCGACCGGGCCTCCGCCCTCCGGCGCGAAGAGGACGAGTGAGCCCGCGGGGTCGATGCCGGCGCCGAGGAGCGAGTCACGCGAGCGCAGGTCGACGCCGGCCGCGCGGGTCAGCTCGCCGATGAAGCGCTCGGCGTCCGGGTAGCCGCCGAGCGTGGCTGCGAGCTGGGCGAGCTTGAGCTTGGGCAGCAGAGCCAGCCGTTCGCCAAGTCGGCCAAGCTCGGGCACGACCACGACGCCGCCGCAGCGGGCCGAGAAGCGCTCCAGCGGATCGGCGGGGCCCGAGG
>DHSB01000024.1:69623-70214 GCA_002408385.1 Myxococcales bacterium UBA5297 | reverse complement strand
GCCGGGGCCGCGGCCGAGGAAGAAGAAGAGCAGCAGCGCGGCGAGGACCACCGCTGCGGCGGCAAAGAGCAGGGGACGGGACTTGGTCTTCACGATGGGTCGTTCCTGATGGAGGGCGTCGGGCGTCAGCCGCTGGTCTTGAGCGCGGCCAGCTCGGCCTCGGTCTCGGCGTGACGGTCCAACTCGGCGACCGACTCGCCCGCGGCCGCTATCTGGGCGGCCAGCGCGTCGATGCGCCCGGCGAAGGCGCCCGCGTCACGTCCGGCGAGGCCTTGGGCGAGCAGGTCCTGCAGTATGTCTTCGACGGTCTCGAGTTGCGCGATGGCCGCCTCCCGCCCGTCCTGCAGCTTCGCGAAGGCGGCCAGCCGCTTCTCCGCCAGCTCGAGGCGCTGGGCCTTGGCCGCCCGCGCGGCGCTCACTTCGGGCAGTCCGGCGACCTCGGCCCGAAGCTGCTTCACCTCCGACTGGTGAAAGCGCCGATCGCGCTCGTCGGCGCGCGACGCGTCGACCGCGACGAGGATGCGCAGGGCGGAGGCCACGAGCGCGTCGAGCCGTCCGGTCCATTGCTGCTCGAGCGAGCGGGCCTCGGCG
>DHSB01000024.1:67666-69503 GCA_002408385.1 Myxococcales bacterium UBA5297 | reverse complement strand
GCTCGAGCGAGCGGGCCTCGGCGAGCGAGCGCAGCGAGTCGAGGATCTTCTCCCGGGCGCGGACGATGCCGTCGAGGCGGCTCTTGGCGTTCGGCGAGAGCCGCGCGGCGATCTGCTCGAGCTCGACGGCGCGGCGCCTGGCGCGCTTCTTCTCGACCTCCCGGTCGCAGGCACGCCGGAAGGCCGGCAGGAGCGGGACGATGAGCAGGTAGAGCGCCTCGGCCGCGAGGCAGGCGACGAGAACCCAGGGGGGGCCCTGCCAGAGCCCGACGACCGAGGCCACGGCGGCCGCGAGCAGGGCGGCGCGGTTCCAAGGGTGCGCGGCGGCTTCCTTGAGGTAGTTCGGCTTTTCGCGCATGAGGGGCCGGACCGTATCGCGGGGCCTTGAGGCTTGCAAGCGGCGGAATGTTGGGCGGTTTTCCGAAGGAAGAGGCCGCGCTTGGCTCCAGCTTCGTCGAGAGAGAGAGCCCCGGCCTGGCCGGCGAAGAGGCCGCCCGCGCCCTCGAGCGCCGGGCCCTCGAGCAGTGGTCGGGAAATCTCTGCGCGGCGTACCTCGCGAGGCGGCGACCGCCGCCGTGGCGCCGGCCTGCGTGCGCGCCCGAAGAAGAAGGGCTGCCGCGAGGCTGAAAAGGACTTCTCGACGGATCTTTCAGCGCACCCGCTGCCTCTCCATCGGCGGCGCCACCGAGCCGAGCTCGTCGGTGAAGGTGATGAGCTTCTCCATCTCGCGCACGGTCTCGTCGGTCGCCTGGATCTCCATCGAGAGGTGCTCGAGCTGGGCCTCGACCGTCTCCGGGTCGCGCTGGGTTATCGACTGCTCGTGCAGCAGCCGCATGAAGTCCTCGATGCTCGCGAGCTGGTGGCTGATGATCTCGCGGCTCTCGGCCGCCCGGTCGAACTTCTCGAGGCGCTTCTCGAGGATCTCGATGCGCCGCTTCTTGATCCCCTGCAGCTCGGCGCTGCCGCCCTCGCCCCCGCTCATCTCCACGCGCAGCTCGGCGAGCTCCTTCTCGAGAGGTTTGCGGTCCATGTTGTTGAGGTAGTGGCGGTAGTTGTTCAGCGTGGAGAGCAGCCGGACGAACGAGACGAGCAGCGCGTCGATGCGTTCGGTCGAGCTCTCGGCGAGCAGCGCGCCGCCGGGCAGGCGCCGGTAGTTCTCGAGGGTCTTGTCCCGAAGGTCGCGCAGCGCGTGGTAGTAGTCGCGCTGGTTGGGCGAGAGCTCCTCGAGCATGCGGTCGACCGTCTGCTGCTCGGAGGCCCGGCGCTCCAGCGCCCGGCGCCGGCGCACCATGCGCTTGAAGCCCGGCAGGCTGGGGACGACGCCGAGGTAGACGAGCTCGGCGCCGGCCGCCACGAGCAGCGCCAGGGGATCCATCGACACCGCGGAGAACAGGACCGCGCCGCCCAGGGCTATCAAGTTGTATTGGGAGAGGAACGCTGTCTTAACGTAGCCGTCGCTGTCGGCCATGGGCCCTCCGCCCGAAGAAGGGGCCGAAGATAGCAGAAACGCGCGGCTCTCTTTTCGCGTGCTCAAGAGGCGTCGCGAAAACCATCTCGGCCGCGCAAGCTCGGCCAACGCGTGGGCGGGCCGGCCATCGCTCTGACGCTCCTTCGACACCTCATTCAGAGAGCGGCGTCCGCGGCGGGCGGCTCGCCTATCGCCCCCTCGGCCCCGCCGGGCTCCGGGAGGGTGGCTTCCTCGGGCGCGGGCGGCGCGGGTGCTTCCGCGCCGGCGGCGGCGTCGGCCGACGCGGGCGAAGGCGGCTCGGGTTCGATCTGGACCGGCCTGGGCGGCTCCGGCGGCTCCGGCGGGCGCGCAGGCGGCCTCCCCCGGCCC
>DHSB01000024.1:18406-67528 GCA_002408385.1 Myxococcales bacterium UBA5297 | reverse complement strand
CAGGCGGCTTCGCCGGCACAGCCGGCGGGTTCAAGCTCGCGTGCTCGAGGGGATCGAGCGAGACGGGGAGCGGCTCCTCGATGGAGCCGATGGGCTTGCCGAGCTTGCGCCAGACCTTCCTGGCGCTCGCAAAGAGGTCGGCAAAGCGCACCGGCGTGTCGCCGCGGATCCCGAAGAAGGCCAGGTTCTCGGCGAGCGTCGCCGGCGGGTCGAGCTTGAGCGCGGTGAAAGGGTTGAGCGCCTCGGCGACGAGCTTTTCGTGCCGGGCGAGCGCCCGCGCGCCCTCGGTCGGGTCGACGGCGAGCAGCTCGGCCTGCTCGAGGATGGCGCGGACCAGCCGCCGCGGGGCGTCCGGATAGCGCGCGAGGAAGTCGCCGCGGAAGACGAGGACTTGGGCGAGCAGGTGCGGCGCGTCGGCGGTAGAGGCGACGATCGCTGCGTTGAGCTCGCGCACGGGCCCGGCAAAATCGGGAGCGAGCCCGACCGCGGCGTCGACCTTCGACTCGCGAAGCAGCCGCGCGGCCTCGGCGGAGGAGGCGGCCAGCACCAGCTCGACCGAGGAGGGGCTGAGCAGCGCCTGCGCGAGGCGCCAGGTCAAAAAGTAGAGCGCTCCGGAGGACTCCGGCGCGGCCACCCTCTTTCCCTTGAGCGCGGGGACCTGATCGATTCCGGCGGCCGCGACGAGGACCTCGTAGCCGCGCGGGCGCGAGAGGAGCAGGACGGCTCGGGGACGCGCCTCGCGCACCTCGTCGGGGAGCAGCGCGAGCCGGTCGACGCTGAGCACGATGGCGTCGGCGCCGCCGTTGTCGCCGCCGCGGCGCAGCGCTTCGAGCAGCGCGCCCTCCTCCTGCAGCAGCGTCAGCTCGAGGTCGACGCCGAACGAGCGACTGGCGAGGGCCTCCTTGCGAAAGCCGGGACCGCCGGAGGCGAGCAGCAGGGTCGCCGTGGAGCCGCGCGGGCCCGCAGCGACGCGCACCGGGCGCGAGGGGACCGAGGCGAGATCGCCCACCGCGGCCGCCGCGCCCGCGGGGAAGTCGAGCAGGGAGAGCTCAACCCGAACGGCCGGCTCTCCGGAGACCGCGCGCAGCAGCCGCCCGTGCGCGAGGTAGCGATCGGCCGTGTAGGCGAGGATGGCCAGGCCCATCGCGACGAAGAGGATCTTGCCGCCGATGCCGACCTTCCACATGAGATCACTCGCCGCCCGCGCGCCGGTTCAGGGCCAAAACGCTCGGTGCTGAGTCAAGCTTGAGCCCGGTCACGGCGAGCGGGTCGAGGGGCCCTGGGGCCTCGCTCGGGGTTGGCCGGTCCACGCCTCGAGTCGGATTGCAGCAGAGCGCCTCGTCTAGCCCTTGATCTCGACCTTCTTGCCGATGGTCTTCTGACCCTCGGCCGCGATCTCGGCGACCGGCTCGGCGGGGGTCTCGACGAGGCCCATGTCCATCTTGAACTGCTTGACCAGCTCCTGGGCGCGGATCTTCTCGGCCTCTTCCTCGATGTCGAGCCGCTGGTGGTCGACCGACTCGAGCGCCATCTGCATGCGCGCCTCATTGACCGCGGTCTGCTCCTCGACCTTGCGCACCATCTCGTCGTGCGTCGCGTCGATGCCGGCGACCTCGAAGGACTCGAGCGAGTCGGCGACCTTCGCCTGCCACTTGGCGCGCCGCGCGTCGCGGATGGCGGTCATCGCCTCCTGAGTCTTCCGCTCCTTCTCCTTTAGGAAGACCTTCTTGACCGTCAACGCCTTGTCGTAGGCGGCGCGGGCCGTGGTGAGCTGGCCCTCGTTGCGCGCGAGCGCGGCCTTCTCGGCCTGCAACTGTGTGGCGTAGCTGGCGGCGAGGTCGTCGCGGCCGGCCTGGATGGCGGCCTTGACCTTGGAGGTCAGATCCGCGACCTCGGCCTTGTATTTGGCGTTTTCCTTTTCGAGCAGCGTCACGTTCGCCCGCACCATTGCGATGGACTCGTTCATCTTTGGGACCTGGTCGTTCAGGTCGCGAACGTTCTGCTCGAGGATCAGCTCGGGGTCCTCGACCGAGGAGACGAACCATCCGGCAAACGATCGCATCGCGCGCTTGAAGCGGTCCCAAATCGCCACGGTACTTCCTCCTCGGCTCGAGTCGACGAGCCCTGGCCAAACGGATGAACGGAGTTGGCGCGACGCTAGCAAGCAGCGGCGAAAGGTGTCAATGCAGCAGCCGAGGTCAGAGCGGCGTCGATGGGGGCGGCCACGCACCGGACCTCGCGGCCGGTCGTGGGCGGGGGCTCGCGGTCGAGCTGAGCGGGTGGCAGGCGCTCGCGCGGTTCAGAGCCGGCGGTGATCGAGCGCGGGCAGCTCACGGCGAAGGCGCGCGAGGCGCTCCAGGTCGACCGCGGCGAGGGCGAGCCCCTCGCCGTCGGCCGCCTGGGCAAGGACGGTTCCCCAGGGGTCGATGACGAGCGCGTGGCCATAGGTCACGCGGCGCTCCGAGTGCTCGCCGAACTGAGCAGGGGCGAGCACGAAGCTCAGGTTCTCGATGGCCCGGGCCCGAAGCAGCACCTCCCAGTGGTCCTTTCCGGTGTGCAGGGTGAAGGCCGCCGGCACGCACAGCAGCAGCGCGCCGCGGGCCGACAGCGCCCGATAGAGCTCGGGAAAGCGCAGGTCGTAGCAGATCGACAGGCCGACGGTCGCGAGGGCGGTTTCGGCGACCACGACCTCACAGCCCGGGGCGATGGTCTCGGACTCGCGGTAGCGGGCGCCGTCCGGGAGGTCGACGTCGAACAGGTGCAGCTTGCGGTAGACGGCGAGCCGAGAGCCGTCCGGGCCGAAGAGCACCGAAGAATTGTACAGGCGCCCGTCCGGCGCCCCGGCTTCGCTGATCGAGCCGGCGAGAAGGTAGATCCCGAGCTCTCGGGCCTTCTTCGCCACCTGCGCGAGCGAGGGCCCGTCGAGCGGTTCGGCCGTCTGCGCCCGGTCGCGTTCGGGGCCCATGAAGAGGAAGCTTTCAGGCAGGGCGACGAAGGAGGCGCCCCGGGCAGCGGCCTGCTCGACCAGGCCAAGGGCCTTGCAAAGGTTTGCCTGCTTGTCGGCGCGCGAGGTCATCTGGACGGCGGCGGCGAGGAACATGGGCGAGTCTCCGGTGGCGCCCAGGCTAGCGGCCGCCCGGGGGCAAGGCCAAGAGCTCTTCACGCGCTTCGCGGCCCGCCTTGAGCGCTGGCGGCCAGGCTGGGCTGGGGGAGCGCCGTTCGCCCGCCTGCCTGCCTTGTGTCTTGTGGGCGAATGTGGTAGCAAACGGCCACATTTTTCGTGCAGTGAGTGCGAAGAGTGGGCGCGCAGTTGCCCGCTTTTCTCTTTTTTCGGCGACCGACTCCGTGAAAGACCAAGTCAAGGACAGAGCCTGGCAGATTGCCGAGCCGATTCTTCGTCAGGAGGGCCTCGAGCTCATCGACGTGGAGTATGCGCGCGAGGGCGGGCGCTGGGTGCTTCGGTTGTACATCGACAAGCCGAACGCCAAGCCGGGCGAGGGCGTGGGCATCGACGACTGCCAGCGGGCCAGCCACGCGGTCGAGACGGCGATTGAGGTCGAGGACGTCGTCCCCCACGAGTACGCGCTCGAGGTCTCGAGCCCGGGGATCGATCGTCCGCTGACCAAGCCCGAGCACTTCGCGCGGTTTGTCGGGAGCAAGGTGCGCATCAAGACGTTCGGCCCGATGTTCGACCCGCCGCGCAAGAGCTTCCCCGGAGTGCTGGTCGGCTTCGACCTCGACGGGGACCAGGCGGAGGTCGAGGTCGAGGGGGCTGGGCGCTTCAAAATCTCGAGAAAGGACATCGCCAAGGCCAACCTCCAGGCCGACTGGGAGTGAGCGGCGCGCCTGGACCGTTTTGATTACGACATAGCGGCGGATCGGGTGTCCGCCGTGCCCGAAAATCGCGACGCGGCCCCGCCCGTCGCCACGCAATAGCAGGAAGGAGCGGACATGCAGCCGCAGACCGTCAACCTCAATCTCGTCATCGACCAGGTCGCCAAGGACAAGGGCCTCGAGCGCTCGGTCCTCGTGCAGACGCTCGAACAGGCCATCCTCCAGGCGGCCAAGAAGACCTTCGGTCTCGAGCGCGCCCTCGAGGCCCGCTATGACGACGAGAAGGGGGTCGTCGAGCTCTTCCAGGCCATCACGGTGGTCCAGGAGATCACCGACCCGCTCCAACTGATCAACGAGATCACGGTCGCCGAGGCGAGCGCCAAGGGGCTTGACGTCGAGCCGGGCGATGAGCTCGTCTTCCAGATCTTCTACCGCGACGAGGACGCCGAGGCCGCCAAGGCCCAGGACGAGCAGTACGGCGACATCCTCAAGCTGAAGACCTTCCGCCGAGGCTTCGGGCGTATCGCCGCGCAGACCGCCAAACAGGTCATCATCCAGCGCACCCGCGACGCCGAGCGCGAGATCGTCTTCAATGAGTACCGCGACCGCAAGGGCGAGATTGTCACCGGGATCGCCCGGCGCTTCGAGCACGGCAACATCATCGTCGACCTCGGCCGCGCCGAGGCGGTGCTCCCGGTGCGCGAGCAGGTTCCCCGCGAAAGCTACCGCGCCGGCGACCGCGTCCAGGCCTACGTCCTCGACGTGCTGCGCGAGTCGAAGGGCCCGCAGATCATCCTGTCGCGCACCTCGGTCCACCTGCTCACCAAGCTGTTCGAGGTCGAGGTGCCGGAGATCGCCGAGGGGGTGGTGGTCATCGAGGCGGCCGCCCGCGAGCCGGGCGGGCGGGCGAAGATCGCCGTCAGCTCGCGCGACCCGGACGTCGATCCGGTGGGCGCCTGCGTCGGCATGAAGGGCAGCCGCGTGCAGGCGGTCGTCCAGGAGCTGCGGGGCGAGAAGATCGACATCGTCCCCTGGGACGAGGACCCGGCCCGCTTTGTCTGCTCGGCACTCGCCCCCGCGGAGGTGAGCCGCGTGCTCATCGACGAGGCGAACCACGCGATGGAGATCATCGTCCCCGACGACCAGCTCTCGCTCGCCATCGGTCGCCGCGGCCAGAACGTGCGGCTCGCCGCCCAGCTCACCGGCTGGAAGCTCGACATCAACAGCGAGAGCCGCGTCAAGGAGATGCGCGAGTTTGCCGCTCAGTCGCTCGGGTCCTTGCCCGGGGTCAACGACCTGCTCATCGAGACGATGTACGCCCACGGCTTTCGCCAGGCGCGCGACGTCGCCGAGGCGGCCCCCGAGGTGCTCGCCCAGATCCCGGGCATCGACCCGGCGAAGATCGCCGAGATGCAGGCGGCGGCCCGGGCCCAGATGCTCAAGGACGCCGAGACGCTCACGCGCATGGAGGCCGAGCGCGAGGCGGCCCGCATCGCCGAGGCCCGCCGCCATCCCGACGAGCTGAGCCAGACCGAGCGCCTGCTGCGGGTGCGCGGGGTCGGCGAGAAGACCATCGAGCAGCTTGCGATGGGCAACTACCGCACCGTCGAGGACCTCGTCTCCGAGCAGGACGTGATGAAGATGGGCGACAACACGGGCATCGGCATCAAGAAGGCCCGCCAGATCAAGGCCGCGGCCGAGAGTTACCTAACCGAGGAAGCGAGGCTGCGCGAGGAGCTCAACGCCGAGCGCGCCCGCGAGCCGGCCGCGCCCCCGGCGGCCGCAGAGGAAAAGTAGCAGGGGGCGCAAAGGCGGGCCACGCTGCCCGCCTTTGTGCCCGTTTCGCTGGGAAGAGGCCAAGGGCCACTTTCCGGACGAGGAGTCCCCAAGGAGTGATTTCGACGATGTCCCCGACCCGTACCTGCATCGGCTGTGGCGCCCGAAGCCCCCAAGGGGCCCTCGTGCGCCTTGCCCTGCGCGACGGGCGAGTCGTCCTCGACCCGGCCCGCCGTCAGCCGGGCCGCGGGGCCTATCTCTGCGGCGTCTCCTGCGCTCGCAAAGCGCTCTCCCGCAGGGCCTTCGGCAAGGCGTTCCGAGGAGCGTCGACGGCCGAGGCCTCGCTGCTCGAGCAGGTTCAGCAGCTACTTGGTGCGTCGGCGGCTTGACAAAGAAAACAGCCCGGCCGGGGGCAACTCGGTTGACCGCGGTACCGGAAAGATTTAGAAGCTACGCGGCGTTATCCGAACACGCCGCGAGGTAGGTTGAATGGCAAAGAAGCGCGTACACGAAATCGCAAAAGAGCTCAAGTCGCAAGGCATCGAGATGGACAACAAGGAGCTGGTCTCCGAGCTCCAGGCTCTCGATTTCGACGTCAAGAGCCATTCTTCGTCGATGGACGAGGACCAGGCCGTCGTGGCGATTGAGAAGATACTCCAGAAGCGCAAGCCCAAGCCCGCGCCGGCGCCCGTTCAGGCGGTCGGCTTCGTAGTCCGGCGAAGGAAGGTCGAGGCGGCCCCCCCGCAGGTGTTGCCCGCGAGCGCGGAAGCGCCGGCCGCCCAGGTCGAAGCGCCCGAGGTCGCCGAGCCCGAGGTGGCGCCGGTCGAAGAGGTCGTGGCGCAGCGGGCGCTGGTGACCGAGGAGCTCGTCCCGCTCAAGCCCGGAGCGGCCGAGGTGCAGGCCGAGGCCCCCGCGGCCGCCCAGCCCGTCGCGGCGGTGGCCGCCTCTGAGCCTGTGGGGCAGGCTGGCGCGGCCCAGCCCGTTCAAGTCCTTCCGGCACCGGCTGCGGCCGCGGCCGCCGAGGCGTCGATGCCCAAACCCGCCTCCGTGCGTCCCCAGCCTCCCTCGGTCGACCCGAGGACCCTGCGGCCGACCGCCACTCAGGCCGTCGTCATCAGCCGGCCGCTCATCCCCGTGCGCCGCGTCACTCCGCCTTCCGATGCCCACAAGCGCATCCCGGCCGCCCCCGGCCAGCGGGCCATCGGCGAGGTGCGCGAGTTCAAGGTCGGCACCGACTTCCTGGGCCGTCGCGAGTTTCTCGACGTCACCAAGGACCACGCGAAGAAGAAGACCGGCGCGCGCCAGGACGCGCGCACGAGCGTCTCCAAGCAGGAGCTGGTGGACCTTGCCCGAGGCAGGCCCGCGCTGCCCATCAGGGCCGGCAAGAAGAGGAAGCCGACCAAGAAGGGCGCCAAGACCCAGATTACTCAAATGGCCGAAGAGAAGAAGGTCATCAAGATCGAAGCGGCGATCACCGTCGCCGATCTCTCCAAGACGCTGGGCGTCAAGGCGACCGAGCTCATCCGCAAGCTGATGTCCTCGGGCACCATGGCGACCATCAACACCCCGCTCGACGTGGAGACCGCGGCGGTGCTCGCCTCCGACTATGGCTGGCGGGTCGAGAAGAAGGGCTTCGAGCTCGAAAACTACATCTCCGAGGCCGAGAGCCCCCCCGAGGAGCTCGAGACCCGGCCGCCGGTGGTCACCATCATGGGCCACGTCGACCACGGCAAGACCTCGCTGCTCGACGCGATTCGCCACGCGCGCGTCGCCCAGGGCGAGGCGGGCGGCATCACCCAGCACATCGGCGCCTACTCGGTTGACACCGAAGGCGGCAAGCCGGTCACCTTCCTCGACACCCCGGGCCACGAGGCGTTCACCGCAATGCGCGCCCGCGGGGCGAAGGTGACCGACCTGGTGGTCATCGTGGTCGCCGCCGACGACGGGGTGATGCCCCAGACCCGCGAGGCCGTCAACCACGCCAAGGCCGCCGAGGTGCCGATCCTCGTCGCCATCAACAAGATCGACAAGCCGGCGGCCAACCCGCAGCACGTCAAGAACCAGCTCATGGAGTTCGGCCTGGTCGACGAGTCGCTGGGCGGCGACACCATCATGGTGCCGGTCTCGGCCAAGACCAAGGTCGGCCTGGACAACCTGCTCGAGATGATCCTCCTGCAGTCCGAGGTGCTCGATCTGAAGTCGAACCCCAGCCGGCCCGCGAGGGGCACGGTGGTCGAGGCCAAGATCGAGAAGGGCCGCGGCCCGGTGGCCACGGTCATCGTCTCCGAGGGCACGCTCAAGGCCGGCGACGCGCTCGTCACCGGCACCCAGCACGGCAAGGTGCGCGCGATGCTCAACGACCGCGGCGAGAAGGTCGACACGGTGCTCCCCGGCTTCCCGGCCGAGGTGCTCGGACTGTCGGGCGTGCCGACCGCGGGCGACGACTTCTACGTCGTCGAGACCGAGGCGGCGGCCAAGGAGATCGCCACCCACCGCCAGTTGAAGGAGCGCGAGAAGGACCTGTCCAAGACCGCCAAGGTGCGCCTCGAGGACCTGTTCGCCAAGGCACAGCACGGCGAGGTCAAGGAGCTCAAGCTGGTCGTCAAGGCCGACGTCCAGGGCTCGGTCGAGGCGGTCTCCGAGTCGCTGCAGAAGCTGTCGGGCGCCAAGGTGACGGTCTCGATCATCCACGCCGGCGTCGGCGGCCCGAACGAGACCGACGTGATGCTCGCCTCGGCCTCCAACGGCATCATCATCGGCTTCAACGTGCGCCCCGAGCCCAAGGCGGCCGAGGTGGCCGCGCAGCAGGGCGTCGACATCCGCAGCTACACCATCATCTACGAGGCGGTCGACGAGGTGCGCAAGGCGATGGAGGGGCTGCTCGAGCCGACCCGCCGCGAACGCACGATGGGCCGCGCCGAGGTGCGCAACCTCTTCAGCGTGCCCAAGCTCGGCACGATCGCCGGCTGCGCGGTGGTCGACGGCAAGATCGCCCGCTCGGCGCTGGTGCGCCTGATTCGCGACAGCAAGCAGATCTACCAGGGCAAGATCGGGTCGTTGCGCCGCTTCAAGGACGATGTGCGCGAGGTCGCCAGCGGCTTCGAGTGCGGCATGTCCATCGAGAACTACACGGACATCAAGCAGGGCGACATCATCGAGGCCTACGAGATCGAGGAGATCCGGCCCAGCCTCGACTGAGGCCTGCCTCCCGACGCGGCACAGGTGAGAGACTCTGGCCGGCCCCGCTCCTCGCGGGGCCGGCCGCTTCATCTCTGGGTGCGCTTCCGCGCGGGCCTTCCTTGGCCCGTGTCCGAACCGCGGGCGAGCTCGTGGCTTGACGAGGTGCGTCAAACCGGTTGCCGGAGGCGGGGGCCGACTCTAGAATCGCGAATCCATTGAGGATTGCCCGTCGGAGAGGGACAGGCAGGCCTGACGAGAAGCTGCAAATGTCCGCGATCGACGACAAGAGCCGGGTGCCGATCCTCAAGTCGCTCGAGCAGCGCGAGGTCAACCTGGTCAGGGCCCTGCTCAAGGAGCCGGAGCTGCTCGACGCGCGGGGCGAGCTCGCCGTCCGCACGGCGCTGTCGCTCTCGCGCCTCTACCGGGTCCAGGGGCCGGGAGGCGAGGTCGACGTCGAAGAGGCGGTCGAGGGGCTGCGCGACGAGACGCTCAAGCTGCTCGAGGTTGCCGGGCTGAAGGACAAGCCAAACGGGTCGCCCTCGCCCGAGAAGCTGCGGCCGGTCGCAACCATCCTGCGTGAGAGGGCCCTGCGCACCCAGGAGCTGCTGTACGCGCGCCACGGCGCCCAACTCCCACGCGACACGCTGGATCGCGAGGTGCGCACCAAGTGTCTTGTCGTCGCTGCCGGAGGTGGGGGCGGCTCGGGCTACGTCTACCTCGGGGCGTTCAAGCTGCTCGAGGAGTGCGGTCTGCGGCCCAGCCTCATCGCCGGCACGAGCATGGGGGCCATCCTCGGGCTGTTCCGCGCTCGGAAGGCGAGGTGGGAGACGGCCGACATCCTCAACGTCGTGCGCTCGCTCTCATGGGGAAAGCTGTTTCGCGTGCTGTCGATGGAGAGCCGCTATGGTCTGCCGGCAGCGCTGCGGCTGTATCTTCGGGCCTCCATCGGCAAGTTCTTCGAGGCCGACGACGACGCGCGCTTCCCCATCTGCAACACCACCGTGCCGCTCATCGCGGTCGCTTCGGGGATTCGCGCCGGCGTCTTGCCCCGTCCGCTCGAGTACTACGAGGGCCTGCTCAGCGACGTGCGGCTGGTCAACCCGCTGACCCTCGGGCGCAAGATTCCGGCGGTGGCCACGGCGCTGATCGAGCTGTTCCAGATCTCCGAGCGCTTCGACCCGGTCTGTTTTGGGCTCGACGAGGGCACGCGGGAGCTCGACGCGGTCGACGCCATCGGTTTCTCGTCGGCTCTGCCGGGCGTCATCCACTACGACATCGTGCGGGACGACGACCGGATGCATGAGGTGCTCGCCACGCTGTTCGCCAAGCGCGACCTGTTCCGGCTCGCCGACGGCTGCCTGGTGGAGAACGTACCCGCCAAGGCAGCGTGGACCGCCGTGCACAAGGGCCTGGTGGGCACCCGCAACGCGTTTGTCCTGGCGATGGACTGCTTTGCCCCGAAGCTGACGACGCCGGCCTGGCTCGCGATGCAGACGATCGTCCTCAACCAGGTCCAGCGCAGCGCCGAGTACGCACACCTCTACAAGGCCTTCAAGAGCCCGCCTTCTCCCCTGGAGCTGACGCCGAGTGTCAACTCGGTCATCAAGATCCTCGAGCGCGGCAAGGAGGACCTCGCCTCCGACCTGCCGTTCATCCAGCGCATGATGCGGCCGCTGGCCGCGCTCGAATAGGGCAAGCCCGAAGTCGCCACCGGTCTGGCCTCTTTTCCGGGCGCGGGCCCGCAGCGGCGGGCGACGAAGGCCCTGGCCGGTCTGTTGCGTCGAGCGACTCGCTCGCAGCTCTTTCGGGGAGCGCGGCGGGCGCGTGCCAGGCTACGGCTTGCCTCGTCCGAGCAGCCGCAGCTCGCGCAGCGCCTCGATGCAGTCCGGGTTGCACTGCATCGCCTTCTCGAACTGCTTCTCGGCGCGGTCGGGCCGACCGAGCGCTTTGTAGATGTAGCCGAGGAACAGGTAGCTCTTGTCGAGCCGGGGGTTGAGCCGGATGCCACTCTCGATGTGCTCGATGGCCCGCTCGGTGGCGTCCCGGCCGCGGGGCTCGGTCTGGAAGAGGCTCCATCCGAGATAGGCGTGGAACTCGCCCTCTTCGCCATAGAGAGCGACCGCCTCCTGGAAGGCTTGGAAGGCGTCGCGGTACTGCTTCTTGCGGAAGAGCTCTTCGCCTTTTTGGAATTTGCCCTCGGCGGCGAGGATCTTCGAGACCTCGTCCGAGACGTCCTTGCGAACCCCCGCGGCGACCTCGCCCACGTAGCGCTCGCGCTCGTCGTCGTCGGCGAGCGTGTCGTGCGCGGTGGAGATGAGGTCGAAGATTTGGGCGGCGAGGTTGCGCACCTCGGCCGAGTAGGAGCCGAAGTGCTTGTCCGGGTGGTACTCCTTGGCCAGCGCGAAGTAGGCGTGCTTGATGTCGGCCCGGGACGCGTTGGGCGCGACGCCGAGGATCTCGAAGTAGTCCTTCTTCTTCATCGCGGCGGCGGTCGCCGCCAGCCGCTCGCGGACCTCGCGCTCCTTGGCCGACAGGCTCGCGCCGAACACCCCGGAGAGCTCGGGCAGCAGCGAAGCGGCACTGCGCATGCCCTCCGAGGGCCTGGCTTCTGGAAGCTCGAGCGGCGGAGGCGGGGGCGGCTTCGGCAGCGCCGGGGGCAGCGGGGGCGGCGCCGTCCAGGCCGCCTCGTCCTCGGGCAGCGCGGTCTGCGCGGTCTGCTCCTCCTCTTCAAAAACCCCAAGGCCCTCGGCTGGCGCCACGGTCGACGCGCGCTCGGGCTTGAGCTCGATCATCTGAGCGCAGCGCATGGCGTAGACGAACCTGGAGGTCGCCTCGGGCGAAAGCAGCTCGAGCGCCATCAGGGTCGTGACCGTCTTGCGCCCGTCCATCGCCTTGAGCAGCATCGTCTCCTCCTCGTCGAGCCCGACCTCCTGGAACCTCAACAGCGGGTCTGCGGCCGGGTGCACGTAGAGCGAGCCGATGTCGCCGAGCCCGGCGCGTACCCGCTCGTCGCCGTAGCCGTGCTTGATTCCCTCGTAGATGACCTGGGCGGTCGTCATGTCGAGCGTGTTCGACTCGGGCGGGATTTCGGCGCGCGGGTTGAGCTGGTACTCGCCGTTCGACCAGGAGAAGACGTCGAAGAGCTTGGTCTGGAGCTGTAAGGAGAGGGCGTAGTTGAGGTTGTGCGGGTTGATGCAGCCCATCTCGACGAGCACCGTCCCCTGCTGGCGCCCCGAGGACTTCATGCGCTTCAGGCTCTCCTCGCACTCGGCCTCGGAGATCATCTTCTCGCGAACCATCAGCTTGCCGAGGCACTCGGAGAGCAGGTTGGACTTGATGGAGAAGGGACGACCGTCGCGGAAGAAGACGATCTTCTTGACCTTGTCGCGCCTGAGCAGCAGGGCGCCGGCGGCCCGCCATCGATACAGCTCGGCGAGCAGCTCGGGGAAGGGGCGGGTCGCGAGGTCGCCCTTGATCGTCTGCACCGCACTCTTGCGGGCGGCCGCTTCGACGGCGGCCGCCTCGGCGTGCGCGCCCTCGTCCGCAAAGCTCTCGTCCGGGCGGGCGTCGACCTCGGCGCGCCGCTCCGCCTCGAGCTCCTTGCGCGGATACTTGTCGCCCAGCGCGCTCTTGAGTGCCGCGCGCAGCTTGCCCAGGTGAATCGGCTTGTCGAGAAACTCGACCGCTCCATACCTCGCGCGCGCATCGTCGCGGTGCGCGGCCGACTTGTAGACGCCGGAGATGAAGACGAGGGGAACCTGGCGTCCCTTGGGCAGGATGCGCATGCGCCGGGCGACCTCGAAGCCGTGCAGCGCGGGCAGCAGCAGGTCGAGGATGACCACGTCGACCTTCTTCTTCGCGAAGGTCTTCAGGGCCCACTCGCCATCCTTTTCGACCATCACCGAGAAGCCCTCGGCGGCCAGGGCGTCGGCAAGCAGGCGCTGGATGGCGCGGTCGTCGTCGATGATTAGCGCGGCGGTGTTTCGCTCCAAGGTCGCACCTCGATGATGGGGGTCGCCGAAGGGTACAGAAGATAACGCGGAAATGGGCGGCCGGTCACCTTCGGCGGGGGAGCGCTTGCACTCGCCATCGCTCGGCATTTCATGGGCTTGCGGGTTCGGTTGCTCGCCTACTGCGGGATGCATAACCCATCGATGAACATCCAGGCGGTTGGCCGCGCGCAGGGCAGGCGGGCAACGGGGCGTCGGGAGGGGTGGATGGGCGTGCTGGGGAGAGGGTTGTGGGCGGTGGTGTGCCTGCAGGTCGCTTGGGCGGCGGGAGGCTGTGGCGGCCCCGGGCTGTCGCCATCGCTGAGCGCTGTCGAGCTGTCGGACACCTCCTTCGAATTCGGCCTGGTCGCGCTCGGACGGACCGCGAGCAAGAGCCTACGCCTGCGCAATGCGGGGCGCACGAGCGTGCGCGTCGAGGCCCTGCAGGCGCCCGCGCCCTTCTTTATCGAAGGCTTTCCAGCACACGGCCTCTCGCTCGAGCCGGGGGCGCAGCGCGAAGTGCTCGTCCTCTTCTCTCCGCAGGTCGAGGGTGAATTCGAGGCGGTTCTGACGGTGCGCTGCGAGGCCGAGGGCGGCCTGCTCGACTTGCCGATGAAAGGCAAGGGTGTCCTCGCCCTGGTCTCGGTCGGCGCACCCGAGCTCGACTTCGGCGAGGTGGTCATCGGCGACTCGAGAATCCTCGAAATCGAGCTGAGCAACGACACGAGCCTGCCCGCCGAAGCGCTGCTGCGCGTCGAGGGGATCGACGCGCCTGCCTTCTCGAGCAGCGCACCCGGTGCGGGCGGCCCGCTGACGGTCGATCCGGCCGAGCGCCGCCCGATTCCAATCGCCTTCCACCCGAGCCACCTCGGCAATGCCGAGGCCACGCTCTACCTGACCCCGTGCCCGGGCTGCGCGGAGATCGGGCTGCCGATGCGCGGCACGGGCATCGCCACCTGCGTCGCCACGCTGCCCGGGGCGATCGATTTCGGCACCGTCGAGGTCGGACGCGAGCTCTCGCAGACGGTCGAGGTGCTCAACAACGGTAATGCGCCGCTCACCGTCTCCGAGGTCTTCCTCGCCTCCGGAGGCTCGCCGGACTTTCGCTTCGAGGGCTTCGTCGAGGGCATGCAGCGCACCCTGCAGCCGGGCAAGGCGCTCGCCCTGACCGTCTTCTTCATGCCCTCGAGCAAGGGCCCGCGCACCGCGGTGCTGCGCGTCCATGGCGAGGGCGAGGGCCGCTCCTGCTGGAGCGAGGTGCGCCTGGGCGGCGGCGGCGGCATCGGTTGTCTCGAGATCGCCCCCGCGGCCATCGACTTTGGCGAGGTCGCCAGCGGCATGACCTCGCGCGAGACCTTGTTTCTCGCCAACACCGGGTGCGGCAGCGACGTGTGGATCGAGGCGCTCGGGCTGGCCGGTGATCCGCAGTTCACCGCGGCGAGCCTGCGCCCGGCGCCCTTCCTGCTCGAGCAAGGGCAGGTCGTCGAGGTCGCGGTCACCTTCAGCCCGGCCCAGCCCGGCAGGTATCGGGCCGCGCTGCAGGTCGAGGCGAGCGACGACAAGCACCGTCCGCTCTCCCAGCCTCCCGGCGATGTCCCCATCGACGGCAGCGCGCGTGCGCTCGCCCCGTGCGACTTCGCGGTGACCCCGCCGCGCATCGACTTCGGCACTCTCGACGTGGGCACCCGCGGCAGGCTTGCATTCAAGCTGGCCAACCTGGGGCAGGACGGCTGCTACTTCTCGAACCTGGGGTTGAGCCTCAACAGCGCTTCGGCCTTCTCCATCGAAGGGGCGAGCCCCGGCTTCATGCTCCCGGCGGGCAAGGCCTACGACGTCGAGATCGAGTTCGCTCCCCAGGCGCCCGGCAGCTTCGTCGGCACGCTCGAGCTCTACGTCTCCGACTCGAGCAACCCCTACCGCACCTATCCGGTCTCCGGCAGCGCGGACCGGGGCTGTCTGTCCATCCAGCCCCGCGACCTCGACTTCGGCACGGTCTTCGTCTCCTGCCCGAACCCGACCCGCTCGACGGTCGTGAGCAACGGGTGCTCGGGCTCGGTCTCCATCGTCAACCTCGTCCGCGGACCGGGGACGAGCTCGGAGATCACCCTGCCGAATCCGCCCTCGTTGCCGCTCACCCTGGCGGCCGGAGAGTCGCTGGCGCTGCAGTTGCGCTACGCGCCGCAGGACGACGGGCTCGACTCAATGCCGCTGTTCGTCGACGACGGGGCGACGCTGCACCTCGTCTCGGCCCACGGCGCCGGCGTGGTCGATCCCTATCGCACCGACAGCTTCAGCCAGTCGCTGCAGGAGCGGGTCGACGTTCTCTTCGTGCTCGACAACTCCGGGTCGATGGCCGACAAGCAGGCGGCGGTCGGCGCGAACCTCTCGGCCTTTCTCCAGGACGCCACCGCGCAGAGCGTCGACTACCGAATCGCGGTGACCACCACCGGCATCGAGCCTTCGACCGGCGGCTGGACGGCCTGTCCTGGAGGTGCCGAGGGCGGCGAGGCCGGGCGCCTCTTCCCGGTCGACGGCACCCGGCCCCGAGTGATCTCCCCGACGACCCCGGCCCCCGAGGCCGCCTGGGCGGCGAACACCAACGTCGGCGTCTGCCACTGGCTCGAGCAGGGCCTCGAGGCGAGCTACCGCGCGCTGTCGCCCCCGCTGGTCGACCACGCCGACGACCCGCGCACGGTGCTGCCCAACGACGGCAACGGCGGCTTCCTGCGGCCCGACGCGAAGCTCGTCCTCATCTACGTCTCCGACGAGGACGACCAGTCGCCTGCGAGCGTCGACTTCTACCTGACCTTCCTGCAGTCGCTGAAGCCCGACCCCTCGAAGCTCGCGGTTTCGGTCATCGTCAGCCCGCTCGACCTGACCACCTGCACGATGGGGACCGCGCCCGGCCGGCGCTACATGGACCTGGCCACCCGCACCGGCGGCCAGATCGAGTCGATCTGCACGCCGGACTGGGGCGCGAGCCTCGAGCGGCTCGGCTCGAACGCCTTCGGCGCGCAGTCGATCTTCCCGCTGTCGGCCGTGCCGGAAGACCCCGCGCAGATCAGCGTGCGGGTCAACGGGGCGATCGTCTCCGGCGGCCCAGGGAGCTGGACCTACGAACCGGCCGCCAACGCCATCGTCTTCGACAAGAGCGCGGTCCCCGGCTCCGGCTCGCACATCGAGGTCAACTACCCGATAGGCTGCCCGGCGCCCTAGCTGAGGAGAAGGGCGCACCTGCCGCCGCAAGCCTTTGCGCCCGAACGAAGAAGTGCGCCCGCCGGTTTTGCCAGCGGGCGCGCGCCTGTTGCCGGCCCGACCTCTTGCCGGCGAGCAGTCCCGGCGCTGGCACGGGCGCGAGCGGCTCTGCTATCACTCGGGTCTCGATCTTCGAGCGAGGAGGAGACCTGCGACATGGCCGCAACAGGCAAGAAGGTGGGTGTGGTGCTCTCGGGATGCGGTGTTCTCGACGGAGCTGAGATCCACGAGGCAACCCTGACGCTGCTCGCGCTCGATCGCGCGGGGGCGCAGGTGCGCGCGATGGCCCCGGACATCGCACAGAGGCAGGTGGTCGACCACTCGAAGGGCGAGCCGGTGCCCGGCGAGTCACGGCGGGTGCTCGCCGAGGCCGCGCGCATCGCGCGGGGCAAGATCTCGAACCTGGCGAACGTCAGCGCGGCCGAGCTCGACGCGCTCGTCTTTCCCGGCGGCTTGGGGGCGGCGAAGAACCTGAGCACCTTCGCGGTTGAGGGACAGGAGATGAGCGTCGAGCCCGAGGTCGAGCGCCTGATTCGCGAGATGCACCAAGCGGGCAAGCCGATGGGCTTCATCTGCATCGCGCCGGTGCTGGCCGCTCGCGTGCTTGGCGGCCGGCGGCCCCGGCTGACCATCGGCAACGACCCGGCGACCGCGGCGGCGCTCGAGGCGATGGGCGCGCAGCACGTCGAGTGCTCGGTCGAGGAGGTCGCGGTTGACGAGCAGAACAAGATCGTCTCGACCCCCGCTTACATGCTCGGGCCCTCGATCTCCCCCGTCGCTCGCGGAATCGACCGGCTGGTCGACAAGGTGCTCGAGCTTGCATAGCGGGCGGTTGATGGCTCGCGGCGAGCGCGGCGAGCGCGGTGGCGCCCTGGGCGCCAGCGCCTCGGCTCCAGCGGCGTCGCGGCCTCTGCCAAAGCTCGGCCCGCCCCCAGCTCCCGCGGAGCGAAGCCGCCCGCGCGACGAGGCGGGCGCAGTCGAGGGGCCCTCGACCCTGCCTGCGCGCGCCCGGGCGATGTTCGGGCCTCGAGGACCGCGCCGGCCGTCGGCGGCTCGGCTCTCGCCTGGCGCTCAGCGCCTCGGTGCTTGGAGCGGGATTGCGTGGCGGCTGGAGCGCCGATGAGCGAGCCTCGCCCGCGCCTCGGAGGCTGGGGCAGGCTGCTCTTCGGCCTCGCGGCGGCTGCCGTGGTGGCGAGCGGGTGCGCCCACCGCAGGCCACGGCTCGGCACGGCCGAAGCGGTGGTGACGAGCGCGGGCACCTTCCTCTTGGTCTACGAGTCGGCCGATCGCGCTGGCGGCGAGATGGTGCGGCGCGCGCTGATTGTTGGCGCGCCCCGGCTCGCGAGATGGGGCACCCTGCGCGCCCCGGTCGAGGTCCAGGTGCTGCCGACGCACGAGAGCCTTGAGCGCGCGGTCAATCGCCCGGGGTTTGACTGGCTGCGCGCCTGGGCGCGGCGCGAGGTGGTGTTCGTGCAGTCGCCGTCGACCTGGTTCGAGGGCGGTCCGACGCAGGCGCAGGTCAACGAGCTGCTGCTGCACGAGCTGACGCACTGCGTGATGTACCAGGCCGCCTCGCCTGGGGACGAGTGGCAGCGCAAGGGCATCCCGGTCTGGTTTCGCGAGGGGATGGCCTCGGTGACCGCCAACCAGGGCTATCGGCGCGCCTCCTGGGCTGGCCTGGCGCGGCTGCTCGCCGGTCCGCCCGCCGAAGACCCGATAGACGCGCCCGAGCGCCTCTTTCGCGAGGAGAGCGACGCGGTCTACTCGGCCGGCCACCACGCCTTCGCCTTCCTGGTGCGCCGCTACGGCGACGGCGCGGTCCGCGGCGTCCTCGCCGAGATGCACGCGGGCAGAGGCTTCGAGCAGGCCTTCGAAGCGGCTGTCGGCCTGCGCGCCGACGCCTTCGTCCGGGAGTTTCGGCGATACGTGCTGATGGGCGGGTGGCGCAACGCGCCGCCGCGCTTTCGGCGCAGAGGAGGACACGAATGCGAGCCGTCATCGTTCGCGAGCCCGGGGGAGTCGAAGTCCTCGAGCAGCGCGAAGTAGCCGATCCTGAGCCGCGCGACGGCGAGCTGCTCGTCCGGGTGAAGGCCGCGGGTGTCAACCGCGCCGACGTGCTTCAAAGGCGCGGGCGCTATCCCGCGCCGGCCGATGCGCCCCAAGACATCTTGGGCCTTGAGTTCGCGGGCGAGGTCGAGGCCTGCGGGCGCGCCGTGTCGCGCTTTCGGCCGGGAGACCGGGTGATGGGCGTCGTCGGCGGAGGTGCCTGCGCCGAGAGGCTGGTCATCCACGAGCGCATCGCGCTGCCCGTGCCGCGGGGGCTCGGCTTCGCCGAGGCGGCGGCGATCCCCGAAGCCTTCCTCACCGCATTCGACGCGGCGCTGCTGCAGGGGGCGCTCGAGCCGGGCAACTGGCTGCTCGTCCACGCCGTCGGCAGCGGCGTCGGCACCGCGGCCGTGCAGCTCGCGCGGCTGGTCAACGCGCGCACCGTGGGCACGGCGCGCTCCGAGGCGAAGATCGCGCGGGCGCGCGGGCTCGGGCTCGACGTGGGGCTCGTCCTCGACAAGCCGCTGTTTGCCGACGAGGTGAAGCGAAGGACCGGGGGGCCGGGCGCCGACGTCGTGCTCGACCTGGTCGGAGGCGCCTACCTCGAGGAGAACCTCCGCGCGATGGCGCCGCTCGGGCGGCAGATCGTGGTCGGCCTGGTCGCCGGCAGCAGCGCGAGCCTCTCTCTCGGGCTCCTGCTCGCCAAGCGCCTGACGCTGCGCGGCACGGTCCTGCGCTCGCGCTCTCTGGAGGAGAGGGCCGCGCTCGCGCTCGAGTTCGAGCGCCAGATCCTGCCCCAGTTCGAGCAGGGCGCACTGCGCCCGATCGTCGACAGGGTCCTGCCGATGGCCGAGATCGCCGAAGCGCACCGCCTCATCGAGGCGAACGCCAGCTTCGGAAAGCTCGTCCTGAGCTGGTAGCGAAGAGAGAAGGCGCGGCCGCGCGGGGCCGACAGCCGCCGCCCAGGCTGCGATGAGCTCGGCGCACGGGAACACAATGAGCCTGCTCACTCCTGCAGAGCGGGCAGGCTCATCGATGTTTGGCGACCCGAGCGCTGCGGTCTTTACGCAGCCTTCATGACTTTGCCGGCCTTCAGGCAGCGCATGCAGACGCGAACGCGCTTGATGGAGCCGTTCACGTTGGCACGCACGCTCTGCAGGTTGGGCAGCGAGCGCTTCTTGGACTTGTTGTTCGCGTGGCTGATGTTGTTGCCGACAAGGGCGCCCTTGCCGCAGACTTCGCACTTGAAGGACATGACTCCTGCTCCTGACTGCAGCCAGGGCACGCGCTCTTGCGTGCCTGGCCCCCCGGTAAAAAAAGAGCGCGTAACCTAGCAGAGGACCGAGAAAACGCAAGCGGCAGGAGCATCCTTCCTGCTCGCGGAAAGCAATGCCCTGTCGCCACGCGGCCGTCGAGGGCGCCGCGCCGCTGGACGCCTCCGGCGTGGGCTCCGGCGGCCGCGCCGAGGACAGCCCAGGGTAGGCAACTCCCGGTCAACGCGGTCGATAATCGAAACAGACGTCGCCTGTCGCCCCAAAGCTCTCCCCGGAGGGAACCATGAGCTTGCTCGGCAAAATCTTCAACAAGATCAACCCGGTCAAACTCGCCGGCGACCTCATCGGCGGGACGCTGGGCAAGGTGGTGAAGATCGCCACCACCGTGGTCGAGGGCATCGCGACCGGCCGCAAGTTCGGCGACATCCTCAAGGACGTGGGAAAGCAGGTCGCCGTGCTCGCCATCCAGGCCGCGGTGACCTACTTCACCGGCGGGACCGCGGGGCTGTTCATCAACAAGCTCATCGACGGCGCTCAGGGCATCATCGGCAAGGTCGCCGCCAAGGTCGCCGCCTCGACCCTGCTGTCGAAGACGGTCACCAACTGGGCCGCCAACAAGCTCACCGAGTTCGGCCGGTCGCTCACCACCGACTTGGTGCGCAAGCAGCTCACCGATCTGGTCGTCAACACGCTCGGCCTCAAGGACGCCCAGCAGCAGCTCGACGCGAACGCGGTCAAGTCCGAGAGGCTCGCCGAGGCGATCATCAAGTTCTTCGGCGAGCAGGCCGAGCGCAGCCTCTCCGCCGAGGACCGGGCCCAGACGCTCTACTCGCTCGACTCGAGCTACCGCCTGCAGTTCCGCGACGGCTTCGAGGCCTGAGCCCCGAGCCGTCCGCGCCGCTCTTCATCGAGCCCTGCCGGGTCTTGGCCCGGCGGGGCTTTTCTATTTGAGCGGGTCGTGCTTGTGCAACAGCGCCTGCACGAGCGAGGCGGCCCGCTCGCCGGCGATCAGCTCGCCCTCGATTCCCAGGCCCGGAATCACCTCGCGGCTCGCGAGGAAGAGGTTCTTGCACCGGGTGCGGTGGGGCAGGCCCGTGACGCCGAGGAAGGCGCGGTCGGCGATCTCGACCAGCGGGTGGGGCGCGAGGCGGCTGCCGCGGGCCCCCTTCGCGTCGAGCATCGGCAGCGAGCGGCCGATGACGCAGGGCTCGAGGAAGGGCGCAATCTCGAGCAGCGCCGCCTCGAGCCTCACGCCCAGCTCGCGCAGTCGCGCCTCGCCCGCATCGCGGTCGGCGCCGCTCGCGAAAGCGGCCGCGCAGAGTACGCGCTCCTCGGCGACCGGCTTGTCGGCTTTGCGCGCCGGGAGCACCTCGAGCAGGACAGGCCCCAGCTCCTCGTCGCCGGGTGAGAGCAGGGCGAGCTCCTTGAGCCCGAGCGGCAGGCCCTCGGCGCGGACGATGAGGTTGACCGCGAAGAGGAAGCGCCGCGTGCGCACCGACTCGAAGAGCCCGGCGAACCCCTTGCGCTTGATCTTGGGCGGGATGAGCGGGGCGAGCGCGTCGACGTCCATCGCGGCGATGAGGTGGCTGGCGCGAAAGACGTTCCGGTTCGCGGCGAGCTTGAGGCCTGAGAAGCGCGAGCCCTCGAAGACCAGCTCCTCGACGCTCGCCGGCTCGCTCGCGTCGCCCACCGCGTCGCCGCCCAGCTCGGTCAGCCGGTTGCGCAGCGCCTGGTAGAGGCCGTGGCCGCCGCCGGGGAAGCGGTGCGCGCCCCTGAGCGTCTGGGCGAGCGGCCTGCTGCGCGCCAGAGGGCCCGCCTCGTCATCGTCCAGGTAGGTGAGGAACCGGGCGAGCCCTCGCAGCGCGTCGCCGAAGGGCGTGCCCGCGAGCGGCTCGAACCCGTCGGCCTCGTCGTTGATCGCCGGACAGGCGCGCGCGGCCTTCTTGACCGCCCAGCGCTCGAAGAACCCGTCGGGCGGCAGCGGCAGCACCGTCTGGAAGAAGGGATCGGTCGCCTCAGCCCGCGCCGCGGCCGCCTCGATGGCGGCGAGGATGCGCTCGGCGTCGGCCGGAAACTCCCGGCCCACCTCGCGGGCGCGCTGCTCGGCGGAGGCGCCGAAGTCGACGCGGTGGCGCGGGAAGATGAGCTGCAGCTCGCCCCCTCCGGCATCGAGGATGCGCGAGAGGCTGACGTTGAGGCCGAGCTCGGCGAGGGCCTTTTCGGCCATCGGCATCAGCTTGAGCGAGGGCACCAGGCCCGGGGCGAACGGGAGCTGGTAGCCCTTGTCGACGTAGCACTCGCCCAAGCCGTGCGGGTCGACGTGCAGGACCCGGTAGCCGCGCTTGGCCAGCAGCGCGCCGGCGAGGACGCCGGAGAGCTGGGCCCCCAGGACGAGCACGTCGTAGACGTGCCGGGTCGGCTGCGGGGTGTGCTTCCTGGTGCTGGTCGTGCGAGCGGCCGTGGTCGGGTTCACGTCTGGTCCTCGGTCGGGCTCAAGGCAGGTCGGCGGGCAGCTCTTCGTCGGAGAGGACGACCAGGCCTGCCCGCGCCAACGCGGCGGCGGCGACGCCCATCCCTGGCACCTTGAGGCCCTCGATGTGTACCCGATGCGTGCCGCAGGAAGGGCTGCTTTCCTTGAGGAGCGCCACGGTAGCGCCATACAGCCTGGCGGCCTGCAGCGCAAGATTGGCGCCGCGAAGGTAGGCCTCGGTCACCTCGGTGCCCTCGCGGGAGACCACGCGCGCCTGAGCGTCGAGCACCGCCTGGCCGTCGCCGCCCACGAAGTCGGCAGGCGGCCGCGGGATAGGCAGCCCGCCTGCGGTCTCGGGGCAAATCGGCACGACGGGGCGGTCGCCAAGCAGCCGCAGGACGCGCGGATCGAGCTTGTCGGTCCCGTCATAGCGGCTGCGGCACCCGAGCAGACAAGCAGAGCAGAGCACGACCTGCGCTTGTCGAAGGCGCTCCAGCTTTTCCGTCACCTCGGTCATGACGAGTTGGGAGTCTTGAGTTGGGAGTCAAGGGCCGGGAAGCCGGGACGGTCACTCCCAGCTCCCCGGCTACTCCCCCTCCAGATACGTGTACCCGCTCAGCCCCTCCTCGTAGGCTCGCAGCAGGTGGCGCGACTCCTCGAGCGTCAGCTTCCCGGCGCGCAGGGCCACCTCGGCCGAGCGGCGCAGGCGGGCCACCAGGTCCTCGCGGCTGTACATCACGTAGTGGAGCACCTCGGCCACGGTGTCCCCGGGCACGACGTGGTCGATAAGATAGCCGGTGTCCGAGATGGTGACCTGCACCGTGTTCGTGTCGCCGAACAGGTTGTGCAGGTCGCCGAGGATCTCCTGGTAGGCGCCGACCAGGAACATGCCGATGTAGTACGGCTCGCCGTTCATCGAGTGCAGGTCGAGCACGTCCTTGACGTCGCGCTTGTCGATGAAGTGGTCGATCTTGCCGTCCGAGTCGCAGGTGACGTCCCCGAGGACCGCCTTGCGGGTGGGCTCCTCGTTGAGCCGGTGGATCGGCATGATCGGGAAGAGCATGTCTATCGCCCAGGAGTCGGGCATCGACTGGAACACCGAGAAGTTGCAGAAATAGGTGTCTGACAGCGAGCGCTCGAGCGGATGCAGCTCCTCGGGTATCTCGTCGAGCTCGCGCGAGATCCGCAGGATCTTCTGGCACAGCGACCAGTAGACGTTCTCGGCGGCCACGCGCTCATCGAGGGTCAGGTGGCCCAGGGAGAAGAGCGTCAGGCACTCCTCCTTGTACTCGATGGCGTCGTGGTACGACTCGATCAGGTTCTTGCGGGTCACGTCCTTGTAGGTGGCGACCAGGTTCTTGAGCACCGAGGGCGCCTCGTCCGGCACGCTCTCCGGGACCTTCTTCACGTCGAACTCGGAGGTGCCGAGCACCTTGACCACCAGCACCGCGTGGTGGGCGGCCACCGCGCGGCCCGACTCGCTGACGATGGTCGGGTGCGGCACCCCTTCGGCCTCGCACTGCTGGTAGACCGCGTAGACGACGTCGTTGGCGTACTCCTGCAGCGTGTAGTTGACCGAGGAGGCGAAGTTGGTCTGAGAGCCGTCGTAGTCGACGCCCACGCCGCCGCCGACGTCGATGTACTTGAGCGGCGCTCCCGCCTTGCACAGCTCGACGAAGAAGCGGCTCGCCTCGCGCAGACCGTTCTTGATATTGCGGATGTTCGAGATCTGGCTGCCGATGTGAAAGTGCATCAGCTCCATGCAGTCGAGCAGCTCGTTCTCGCGCAGGAAGGCGAGCGCCTCCATCAGCTCGCTGGCGAAGAGTCCGAACTTCGAGCGGTCGCCGCCCGAGCCCTCCCAGCGGCCTGCGCCCTTGCTCGACAGCTTGACGCGCACGCCGATACGCGGGCGCACCTGCATGCGCTTTGCGACCTGGGCGATGAGCTTGAGCTCGCTCATCTTCTCGACCACGAGGATGACCTTGCGGCCCAGCTTGCCGGCCAGCAGCGCGGTCTCGACGTACTCCTCGTCCTTGTAGCCGTTGCAGATGATGAGGGCCTCGTCGTCCTCGAGCAGCGCCATCACCGCGAGCAGCTCGGGCTTGCTGCCGGCCTCGAGGCCGTAGTGGTGCTGGCGGCCGATGTTGACGATCTCCTCGATCACCCAGCGGTGCTGGTTCACCTTGATCGGGAAGACGCCGCGGTACCCACCGCGGTAGCCCGTCTCCTGGATGGCGCGGTGGAAGGCCTCGTGAAGCGCGTCGATGCGCTGCTTGAGGATGCCGGTGAAACGCAGCAGCAGCGGCAGGTCGATGCCGCGGCGGCTCACCTCGTCGACGAGCTCTTTGAGGTCGGCCGAAGGGCCGGTCGGCCCCTGGGGATGGACGATGACGTGGCCCTTCTCGTTGATTCCGAAGTAGCCAGCGCTCCAGTTGGGAACCCCGAAGGTTTCCAACGCATCTGCGATCGACCAAACCCGGTTCACTTTCGCCATCAACTCTCCTTTACGTTCGGCAACGGCCCGGGACTCCGAGCGTCCAAACCGGCGGCATAGGTACACGCGCGCGCCCGCGATTTCAATGCTCAACGGTTGGGGACGACGCTGGGGAAAACGTCTAGCGAGGAGCGGCGAATCCCGGCGCTGGAAGGCGCGCACCTCTGGGGCGAAAGCCGAGCGGGCGGACGGCATGCGGGCCGACAGGGTTCGAGGACGACAGGGCAGGCGACGGCTGGCCGCCCGCTCGCTTCGGTACGGCGGGCGAATGCGGTCCTTTTTTGGAAGCCGCCCCGCAGACGGTCAAGCGCACGAGCGCCGGTCGCGACGGGGCGCTGCGCCTCCGAGGACGTCTCGCTCTGGCCGCTCGGCTTCATCCGCTCGGCTCGGCCTCCTGTACTACCAGCCGCGAGAGTCGGTGCGCGGTAGCACGGTTTCGGACGCCCGGCCTTCGTGTCGGCCGCCGGGATCGCCCGCGCATCTGCCCGACTCCTCGACGGGCGCATTGCTATGCGTCCTCTACCAACCTGCCGCCGATAGCTTGGGTTCCGCGCGAAGCCCGGGCTGTCGATCTCTGGTAAGGCAGCCACCATGACCAACACCGGCTGGGAATACCGCGAGCAGCTCGGAGGGGAGGCCCGCGGGCTCACCGTGCTCGCCTACCTTGCCGCCCGCTACCGCCACGCGAGCGAGCAGGCGTGGTCCGAGCGGATCGCGCGCGGCGAGGTCCTGGTCGACGGCGAACTCGCCACCGGCGAGCAGGCGTTGCGCCCGGGCCAGCTCCTCTGCTGGCGTCGGCCGCCGTGGACCGAGCCCGAGGTGCCGCTGCATTTCGAAACCCTCTACGAGGACGACGACCTGCTGGTCGTCTCCAAGCCCTCTGGCCTGCCGACCATGCCAGCGGGCGGACTGTTCCTGCGGCACACGCTGCTCGCCCTCGTCCGCGCGCGCGATCCGCAGGCGGCGCCGATGCACCGGCTCGGCCGCGGCACCTCGGGGCTGGTGCTCTTCGGGCGCACCGCGCAGGCGCGCTCGCGGCTGCAGGCCGCTTGGCGCGCTCACCGCGTCGAGAAGGTCTACCGCGCGCTCGCCAGCGGCGAGCTGCCCGCGGAGCCCTTCGTGGTCGAGGCGCCCATCGGACGGATCGCCCACCCGGCGCTCGGCTCGTTGAACGCGGCGACCCCCGCGGGAAAGCCCGCGCGAAGCGAGGTGCGCCGAGTGAAGCTGCGCGCCGACGGTTCACTCGCCGAGGTGCGCATCGCTACCGGCCGCCCGCACCAGATCCGCGTTCACCTCGCCTTCGCCGGCCATCCGCTCGTCGGCGATCCGCTCTACGGCCCGGGCGGAATCCCACGCGCCGACGCGCTGCCCGGCGACCTCGGCTACCAGCTCCACGCCTGGCGCCTCGCGCTCGAGCATCCGCGCACCGGCAGGCCGCTGCAGCTCGAAGCGCCGCTCCCGGCAGCCCTGCAGTGAAGAGGTGTCGAAGACCCCTTCGTGCGAAAACCGGTCCGCCCATAGGCCGAGCGTGCCAGGCCGAAGTCGAGGACCCTCGACTCGGCTCGAGGTGACCGGCGAGGAGGCCAGGGCGCGACCGAGCGCGCCCGCGAAGCGCTGGGAACCGCGGCCGGGAAGGCTCTCGGCCCGCTGGTATCGCGCCCCCGGCCTCGCGCAGCTCGTGCATGCGGTTGCGCACCGACAGCCCCTCGCCCATCGACCCCTCGTCGTAGAGCGTGCCGCGCGGGTCGATGACGACGACACCCTTGGCGACGAGCTTGGCGGCCAGCGGGATGTCGGCGGTGGCGGCGAGATCCTTCGCCTCCGACTCGCCGGCGAAGTGGCCGTCGGCGAGGTCCAGGCCCGCCGACACCCGAACCGTAGAGACGAGCGGGCCCGGTGGGACTTGGATGGCTTCTGCTGCCACGAAGACGGCGCGTGCGCCGACCCGGCTCGTCCTTGCCGGCGTCTTCGTCCATTTCCTGCTTCTGGTGCACGTGAGGCTACTGGACCTACGCCGAGGCGCCGCGTGGCAACTGGGCAAGGAGACCTTCGAGCTGTCGCGCAACCAGTGCAACCGCGTCGGGCACCTCGCCCTCGGGCTCTTCCCCGCCTTCATCGCCCGAGAGGTGCCACTGCGCGCGACGCCCCGCAGGCCCGGAGGCTGGCTCGCCTTCCTCGTCGGCAGCGTGGCGCTGGCGGTAGGTGCGTTCTGGGAGCTCATCGAGTGGTGGGGGAGGCGGCTGGTCGCCGGTGAGGTCGTCCTCGGCGTTCAGGGCGATGTCTGGGACGCGCAGTGGGCCAGGTTCCTCGCGCTCGTCGGCGCGATCGTCGCCCTGGGCGGCGCTGAGCCGCGCGCGCGACAGGTCAGTGGAGAGGCCCTTCGCGCGGCTCGGCGCGCCGACAGGCCCGGAGGCGAGCGTCCCCGCGCCTCAGTAGACCGCGAGCAGGCGCGGGCTGCAGACGTAGCGCGGCTTGTCGAGCCGATTGACGAAGAGCTCGCCGGAGGTCTCCTCGAACGAGCCGCCGAGCACGAGGTAGAGGGCGTTGGTCGCCGTCTCGCGGTCGGTCTCACCGCGCAGCGAGGTCGAGTACTTGATGCGGCCCTCGAAGGCCCACAGCGAGTGGATGCCCGCGGGGCCGACGCCGCCGCCGCGTTCGGCGGGCGGTGGCAGCGAGGCGAGCGCCTGGGGTACCGAGCGCAGCACGAAGTCGTCGAATGCGCGCTCGCCGGAGGGCACGACGAGCCTCGCGTCGAGCAGGCCGCCCTGGCCGTCCTGGCGGATTTCGACGATGGCGACGATGCCCGAGAACAGCCCGTCGGTGAAGTCGCGCAGGGTCTGGAGGCTCTCGTCGATCTTGCCGCCGGCTGCTCCAACTCGTTGCGGGACGCCGGCCTGGTCGGAGGGCAGGTAGGGGCTGCCGGTGCGGCCGTAGAGGCCGAGGCGGGCCTGGTAGCCCTCGAAAACCTGCGCGAGCGCGTTCTTGCTCGTGTCGCCCCAGGGCGTGGGCGAGGCCGTCTGCGCGGCGAGCGCGCCCTGGAGCCCGCCGAAATAGCTGTTGACCGCGCCTCGCTCGACGCGGCCGAGCGCCTGTGCATCGGCGAGCAGCCGCTCGACGCGCTCGCCGACGACCTGCGCCTCGCGCCTGCGCCGCACCGCGGGGTCTTCGGCCGGGTCGCCTCGACGCAGGGTCGTGCCGGCGCCAAGCCCTTCGAGCGAGCCGAAGTCGTAGCCCGCGGCGATGCGGGAGCCCGGCGCGAAGGCCGCAGGATCCTCGAGCGCACGGATTGGCAGGTCGGAGCGCGCCGAAGAGCCGCCACCGCCGGATTCGGCCCCGTCGTCCGCCCCGCCGGCGGCTGTCACACCCGCCGCTTCGGCCGCGCCGGCGGCGGGCGGAAGAGCGGGGGATGCCTTCGGGCGCGCGCGATGAACCCGGCTCTTCGGGCGCGCGGCGGGCTTAGCCGCGCGCGCCTCGCGCGCCTGCTCCAAGGTGGCCCGCGGCAGGGGGGGCGCTTCGTCGACGAGCTCGACCTCGACCGCGGTGTCCGGAGCCGCCGGCGGCTGCACGCGGCGCGGGCCGGGCTCTGGAAGGAGGACGAGGAGGAGGGCGAGCGCCGCGTGCAAGGCCAGCGACAGGGCGAACGCATGCAGTCGGCGGCGCGAAGCTCTCACGACCGAAAACGTAGCCTGCGGCCGGGCGAGAGCAAAGCCACCCGGAGACCTTGCGGGCTGTCGGGCGGGGCGTCGCGGACCGCGCCGCTTGCCCGCGGGCGCATGCGCCGGCGCAGAGACCAGGGCGCCACCTCGGATCCGATGGCCATGTCCTCGAACCCGGAAGCGCGCGCGTCGGCGGGGCGTTCGGCCGGTGACACAACGTTGCGGTCGACAGCTCGTCGCGAGTCCGCGGTCGATAGGTTACCTTCCGGCCCGGCGAGCGGACCTCACCCGGAGAAAGAGCACCATGGCCCCTGTCGTCGCCCTTCAAGCGTGTGCGGAGTATGCCCCCGAAGCCGTCGAGGCCGCGGTGCGCAACCTCTTCGAGTCCCTCGGCGGGCTCGGCCGGTTCGTCCGCGGAGGCGATCGCGTCTTCCTCAAGGTGAACATGCTGACCCCGTCGGCGCCCGAGCTGGCGATAAGCACGCACCCGGAGGTCGTCCGCGCGGTCGCGCGCGAGGTGAAGCGTCTCGGCGCCCGGCCGATGGTCGGCGACAACCCGGCCATGGCCAAGCCTTCGACCGCGCTGCGCAAGTGCGGGATCCAGGCGGTGATCGACGAGCTGGGGATCGAGGTCCCGGACCTGGCCCCGGTCGCCGAGCTCGAGAGCCCCGAGGGCGTCGCCTTTCGCCGCTTCCAGGTCTCGCAAGCCATCCTCGAGGCCGACGTTCTCATCAACCTCCCCAAGCTCAAGACACACTCGCTGACCTACATGACCGTGGCGATGAAGAACCTCTTCGGCCTCGTCCCCGGGACTGAGAAGGCGCGCTGGCACGCGCGCTCGCCGGATGCCCGGGCGTTCGCCTCGATGGTGGTCGATCTCTACGCGGGCGCGCGCCGGCACTTCTCGGGCCCCCGGCGAATCCTGCACCTGTGCGACGGGGTCCTCGGGATGGAGGGCGAGGGCCCGGGTCGCAGCGGGACCCCGCGCAAGCTCGGGGCGTTGCTCGCCTCCGAGGACGCGGTCGCGCTCGACAGGCTCGCCTGCGCGCTCGTCGGGCTCGACCCCGAGCGGCTGCTCATCGTGAAGGAGGCGGCCGGGCGCGGGCTCGGCGAGGGCGAGCTGTCGCGGATAGCCACCGTCGGAGAGCTCGTCGAGCGCTGGGCCGGGACCGGCTTTGCCCCGCCGGCCGGGGCCACCGGGCGCACCGGCCTCGGACAGCGCCTCGCGCGCTCGACCTGGGTGCGCAACCGGCTCGTCGAGCGCCCCGAGCTCGAGCCGTCGCGGTGTATCTCCTGCCGCAAATGCGCTCAGATCTGTCCCGTGAAGGCCATCTCGATGGTGGGCGAGAAGCCCAGGCCGCAGCCCGCGCTCGACACGTGCATCCGCTGCTACTGCTGCGCCGAGATCTGTCCCGAGGGCGCGCTTCACAAGAGCGCGACCCCGTGGCTCGGCCGGCTGCTCGCGGTGTGAGCGTCGCGAGCGCTGGTCGGCGGCAGAGAAGCGGCGGCGGGCGTCGGCCGAGCTGGTCGCCAGGGGCTCGAGTCGCGGGGCTATTTCGCGGTTTGCGCCGAAGCGACGGCCTCGTCGACCTCCACCTCAGCCGGCAGCTTTTCGTGCAGCTCGGGGTTTCGTTTGCGGGCGGCCTCCTTGTGGAAGCGGCCCATGATCTCGATCGTCTCGGTGACGTTGACAAAGGCGGCCGGGTCAACCTTGAGGATGAGCCGCTTGACGTCCTCGAGCTCGACCCGGGTGATGACCATCACCAGCATCTTGCGCTTCCTGCGCGAGTAGGCCCCCTCGACGTCGAGCATCGTCGCGCCGCGGTAGAACGCCTCGACGAGCCGCTTGCGCAGCAGCTCGCCGCGCTTGGTCACGATCATCAGGGTCAGCTTGACGTGGCGGGTGTGGACGACGTCGATGACCTTGCTGGTCGCGAACATGGTCACCAGCGTGTAGAGCGCCTGCTCCCAGGTGAAGAGGAAGCCGGCGACGCTGACCACCAGCACGTTCATGAAGAAGATGAGCTCGCCGAGCGGGAACTCCTTCTTCTGCGTGAGCACCATCCCGATGATGTCGAAGCCTCCGGTCGAGCCTCCGGAGCGGAAGATGACGCCGATCGCGATGCCCACCAGCACTCCGCCGAACACCGACGCGAGGATCGGGTCGTCGGTGACCGGCTGTTGGGGAATCCACTGCATCGCCAGCGAGGTGAGCGCGACCGAGAACGCGCTCTTCAGGACAAAGCGCTTGCCCAGCTTGAAGAAGCCGAGCAGGAAGACCGGGACGTTGAGGGCGAAGATGAGCCAGCCCGTGTTCAGCTTGGTGAGGACCGCGATGATCATCGCGATGCCGGTGACCCCGCCGCTGAGCAGATGGAAGGGGAGCAGGAAGATGTTGTAGGCCGCGGCGAGCAAGACCGAGGCAAGGACGATGACGAACAGCCGCGCGAGCATTCCGAGCATGGTGGCGAGATCCTGATGAGGTGAGTCGCGTGCGAGGTGCGGCGGCAGCCTCGCCCGAAAACCAGAATTCTGCAACGGTCGCTTCGGTTGTCGGCGTCGGCCGTCGAGAAGCGGACGAGCCTGAGGTTGTCGGGCCGGGGTTGCGCTGGTTCGCCCGCATGGAGGGGAGGCGGGCGACCGGGTGGTTGGGGCCAAATCTACCTAAGACTTCGTCAAGGCCCTCGCGAGCGCGGGGGCAGGGGTGTGGGGATCGCCAGGCGTCTTGCCGGCAGCCGGCGCGTGGCGGCCCAATCCATCTCTACGAAGCGGCAAGGTTCTCGCGAGCGCGGGGGTGAGTGTGGGGATCGCCCGGCATCTCGCCGGCAGCCGGAGCGTGGGCTCGCGAAGGGGCGATCGGTGCGGTCTACAGTCGTAAACGGCGTCGGAAGGGGCGATCGGTGCCGTCTACACTCGTAAACGGCGTCGAAAGGGGCGATCGGTGCCGTCTGCGCTCGTAAACGGCGTCGGAAGGGGCGATCGGTGCCGTCTACGCTCGTAAACGGCGTCGAAAGCGACGATCGGCGCCGTCTACGCTCGTAAACGGCGTCGAAGGGGGCGATCGGTGCTGTCTACGGTCGCAGACGACGTCGAAAGGTTCTGGCGAGCGAGCGCGCGGCGGCCGAATCCATCTCTACGACGCCGCAAGGTTCTCGGCCCAAGTCGGCCTGGCGCACAGGGACCAGGCCGGCTCGAAAGCGGGCGCTACTTCGCCTCCTGCACCCCGGTGCTCAGCGTCTCGACCTCGGCACGGAGCGTCTCGAGGAGACCGCCGAAGCGCGCGACCCACTCCTCGGGCACCCCGGCTTCGGAGAGGTCGACGACGAGCTCGTCGCGCTCCTCGAGCAGCTTGTCGAACCGGCGCAGCACGCGCGAGGCCTCCTTCGACGGGCTCGGCGCAGCCGGAGGCGCCGTGGGCACCCCGCGCGCTTCATTGGCGACCTTCTGAAGGTCGCGCACGCTCAGGCGCTGGGCCTGGGCGGTGTCGAGCAGCTCGCGCTGCTTGCTGTAGGCCAAGCCCTGGACCGCGTGGAAATGGCTCGCCTTCAGGCTTGGCCACCGTTCGAAGCCGCCCAGCGAGACCTGCTGCTCATAGGTGCGGACCGCGCGGTAAAGCTTCCACTCGCTCCAGTCGGCCGACCTCTGCGCGAGCGCCTCGGAGACGCGCATCGAGGCGTCGCCCGCATTCCTTCCGTTCCACAGCTCGAAGCTGCCCTCGTGTCCACGCTCGAGGATCGTCTTGCCGACTCTCGCGTACAGGTCGAGCACGCTGGCGCGCTCGATTCTCTCGATCTCGTGGGCGATGGCCTCGACGGCCTCCTGCGGCACCTGCGACGACTCGGCCTCTTGCTGCTGTGCTGTCTCGGGCATCCCTGCCTCCTTGGCTTGTTTGGATGCCTGCCGACCTATCCCGGTGCGCGCGAAGGTGTAACAGCCGAGTCTGTGCCCTCGAGCAGTGTGTCGACGGGCCGACACCGCCTCTCCAGCGCCCGCTCCGCCCCCGGCGGCCCCTCGCGAGTGTCGTGCGCGGGGCAAAGTCCGGTTGCCGCCCCGTGGCGCCCCGCGTAGATTGGCCCGGCTTTTTCGACCCCTCACCGCAAGCGAGGCGAACCATGACCGTCAAGTCCCTGATCCGCATGCGCATGAGCTTCCACGACGCCCACTACGGCGGCAACCTGGTCGACGGGGCGCGGATGCTCAACCTCTTTGGCGACGTCGCGACCGAGCTGCTCATCAAGCACGACGGCGACGAGGGGCTCTTTCGCGCCTACGACTCGGTCGAGTTCCTCGCCCCGGTCTACGCGGGCGAGTTCATCGAGGCCGAGGGCGAGATCGTCCAGGTGGGCAACACCTCGCGCAAGATGCGCTTCGAGGCCCGCAAGGTCATCGCCCCGGTGCCCGGCAGCGACTCGGCCGCCGATCTGCTCGAGAAGCCCATCGTCGTCTGCCGCGCGAGCGGCACCTGCGTGGTGCCCAAGGACAAGCAGCGCAAGGCGCAGAAGTAATCGGGTATCCGCGGGGGCTGGCTGGGCGTGAGGTCATGGGCAAGGTCCACCTGCTCTCGGAGAACCTGGTCAACCAGATCGCTGCTGGCGAGGTCGTCGAGCGGCCCGCCTCGGTGGTCAAGGAGCTGTGCGAGAACTCGCTCGACGCGGGCGCGAGCTCCATCCGCGTCGAGCTGCTCGAGGGCGGCACCCGCCAGCTCCAGGTCGAGGACGACGGCTGCGGCATGACGCCCGAGGACGCCCGGGCCTGCCTCGAGCGCCACGCGACGAGCAAGCTGGCCGACGCCGAGGGCCTCAAGCGCATCGGCACTCTCGGCTTTCGCGGCGAGGCGCTGCCGGCCATCGCCTCGGTCTCGCGCTTCACGCTGACCACCCGCGAGCCGGGC
Source organism: Myxococcales bacterium UBA5297 (assembly GCA_002408385.1). Classification (GTDB taxonomy): domain Bacteria; phylum Myxococcota; class Myxococcia; order Myxococcales; family UBA5297; genus UBA10939. The sequence goes on along the minus strand of DHSB01000024.1, from coordinate 34,663 downwards.
TCGGAGGTGGGGTGCCGCGTGGTCGTCGACGGCGGCCGGCTCGTCGGCGTCGAGCAGGTCGGCGCCCCGGCCGGCACGCGCATCCTCGTCGAGGACCTGTTCTTCAACACGCCGGCTCGCCGCAAGTTCCTCAAGCGCCCGGGGACCGAGTCGGCTCACGCCTCCGAGGCGCTGGTCCGCCTCGCGCTGGCGCGCCCCGACGTCGGCTTCGCGCTCGCGAGCGGCGGTCGCCAGAGCTTCTCGGTTCCCGCGGGGCAGAAGGACCTGCGCGAGCGCATCGCCGCCGCGCTGGGCCCCGAGGTCTTCAAGCACCTCGTGCCGGTCGACTACGGCCGCGGGGAGGTGCGCGTGAGCGGGCAGATCGCCTCGCCGGACTACACGCTGGCGACCTCGCGCGGCCTCTACACCTTCGTCAACGGCCGCTTCGTGCGTGATCGCGGCCTGAACGCGACCATCCAGCGCGCCTTCGCCGACCTGACCATGCCGGGGCGCCAGCCGGTCGCGGTGCTCTTCCTCGAGGTTCCGCTCGAGGAGGTTGACGTCAACGTGCACCCGCAGAAGCTCGAGGTGCGCTTCGTCGACTCCCACCGGGTCTTCGGCATGGTCTACCGCGCGGTGCAGGAGGCGCTGCGCACCTCGCCCTGGCTCCAACGGCGGGACGCCTCACCTGCTGCGTCCGAGCAGAGCCCGCCGTACCCGGCGCCCGCCCCCGCGCCGCTGCCGTTCTCGCCGCGCCCTGGCTTTGCCCCGGCCTTCTTCGCGCGCACCTCGCCGGCCCCGGCGGCCGGCTCCGAATCGGCGGACTCGGGCTGGAGCGTCGTCGAGAGTGCGCCGCCGCCGGAGGTCGATCCCGCGCGGCCGCCGAAGGGCTTCTTCAGCTCGCTCCGGGTCATCGGCCAGTTCGCCGCGACCTACCTCGTCTGCGAGGCCCCTGGGCCCAGGCTGGTGCTCATCGACCAGCACGCCGCCCACGAGCGGCTCAAGTTCCACCAGCTTCGCGAGGCCTTCCGCCAGCGCAAGGCGGCCGGCCAGGCGTTTTTGTTCCCCGCGTCGGTCGAGCTGCCGGTGGCCGAGGCCCGCATCCTCGCCGACCACCTCGAAGAGGTGCGGGCGATAGGCTTCGAGGCCGAGCCCTTCGGGGGCACCGCGTTCGCGCTCAAGGCGGTCCCCGCGCCGCTGCTCGGCTGCGACTACCGCAAGCTGCTCACCGATCTGGCGGGCGAGCTGCTGCAGGTCGAGCGTGGCCGGGCCTTCGAGCAGGCGATGGACGGGGTGCTCGCCACGATGGCCTGTCACGCCGCTGTGCGCGCCCATCAGGTGCTGTCGGCCGAGGAGAGCAGGGCGCTGCTCGACGCGCTCGACGCGATCGACTTCAACACGCGCTGTCCCCACGGCCGCCCGGTCGCCGCCGAGCTGACCCTCGCCGATCTCGAGAAGCAGGTGGCGCGGCGGTAGGGCAGGTGCCCACGGCGCCCGGCCGCCGTCTCAAGAGGTGTCGCGAGCTCTCCTGCAGCCCGAGGCGGGCCGCCGCGCTTCGGCGACCTCTTGCGCGCAAAATCAACCGCACCGAAGCGAGGCCAAGAAGGGCTTTCCGACGCCTCTTCTCAGTCCTGCCCGGAGCGGGGGTCGATGGGCTGCTACCGCTCTGCGTCGAGAGGGGGACCTGCGGGCGGCTCGCCTATCAAGACCCGGGCCCTGCCCTGCATCGGCAGCAGCGCTTCCTCGACCCGCGCGAACCGGAGGCTACGCGCGAGACCGGCCAGGTGGCGCATCCAGGGCTTGTAGGGCAGGCCGTTGTCCGAGCAACACGGCACCACGGCGAACGGTAGCGAGTGCCGGGCGGCGTACTCGATGATTAGGCGCGTCGCGCCGTCGGGGTGCATGCCCACGACCAGATCGCACTCGCAGGGCTCGTCGAGGGTGAAGGGGCGCAGCGCATAGCGCACCTCGACGTGCTTGTGCCGCTGGTCGAAGGTCGTCACGGTGCGGCCGAGCCGCGTGAGGGCTTCGTTGAGCAGGCCGCGGCCGCCGGCGATGTCGTAGATGCGCGGCGCGGCCTCGAAGCGCGAGACGAGCAGCCGGGCGAACAGCTCGAAGCGCTGCTTGTCGGCCACGGCGGTGCTCTCTTCCTCGCCCCCGGGGGTGCGCCTGCGGCGCGCGGAGTCTCTTGGTGGGCGCGTTGATCGGGGAGAGGGGCTTTCAGCCGAGCGACACGTAGCCGCTCTCGATGAAGCGCTTGAAGTACTTCAGCGCGTCGAGCTCGCGCACCGGAGAGACGCGGATGATCGCCCGGATGTCACGGGTGCCGTCGATGCGCGACATCAGGTACTTCTCCTGTGGCGTCAGGTCGAGCTGCTTGAGCTTCAGGTCGGGCGAGCTCATGCGCGGGATGTGGGGCGTCGCCAGCAGCTCGCGCCGGAGCTGGTCGAGCAGCCCGGCCTCCGCCTCCTTGAGGATGGCGACGGCCTCGGGCGTCGTTTTCATCTCGACCGCTCTTGCGGCGAGCGCCTCGGCGTCCGCGAAGCTCTTGGCGGCCAGGAAGGCGCGCGCGTGCTGGAGAATCTCGACGACGCTGACCTCTTCGCCGACGGTGTCGCTGGCGATCTCCACGCTGTCGACCTTCAGCAGCGGCTCGGTCGGGGCGATTATCCCCTGGCGGTAGAGCGCGTAGAGCCGCTGGTAGAGGTGGAAGTCGGTGGCGTGCAGCCGCAGGCAGATCTCCTCGATGGAGTGCCCTTCGCGCATCAGCTCGAAGAGCTGTCCGTCGAGCGAGTTGGGCGCGAGGCCCGTCGGCGCCTTGGCCTCGTCGACCTGCAGCGCGAGCGTGCTGGTCGGGAAGACCTGCAGGAGCGCCTCCCATACCGTCTCGCGGAACTCGGCCTCTCGGTGGATGTCGACCAGCGGCACCGCGACGTCGACCCCCTCCTGGTTCGGCGGCAGCACGCCGCGCGCGAAGCGAAACGCGCCGTCCTTCCAGCGGCACAGGCTCAAGGTCGTCTCGCGCACCTTGATGGTCAGTACCGCCTTGAGCGTCTCCTCGGTGACCAGCCCGACCATCACCAGGACCTTGCCAAGGAAGACCTTGGTCTCGGCCTGGGTGTGGAAGGCCTTGGTGAGCTGGTCTTCGGAGATGTGGCCGAAGTTGATCAGGAACTGGCCGAGGTACTCGCGCGGGTCGTTGGAGGCCGCGTTCACCACCTCGCCGTTCTTGACGATGATGCTCTTCTTGATCGTGCCCCGCTCGCAGACGAGCGTCCCCGTGAGTCCCCGGTTACCGAGATAGAGGAGAAGATCCGCGACGGGCATCGTCCCCAGATCGCCGGCTAAGCCTTCCATGCGCGCGATTCTGGCGTGCGAACGCCCAACAGGCAACATTCACGACGCGTTGCGTGAACCGGACTTCGGCGGCCTTGGCCGCCGGGCGGACGAGCTTTCGGAGCGTGGGCGTCGCGGGCCGCGGGTCGCCGTGGTCGTCGCCGGGGTCGGGGGGCCCGGAGGGCGAGCGCCCTCGTGGTTGCCAACCCGGGCATCGCCCGGAGCCCAAGCGATCGGTCGCAGGTTGATAGGGGCGCACAGCAATGCGCCCGTCGACAAATCGGGCAGAAAAGCGGGCGATCCCGGCGGCCGGCACGAAGGCCGGCCCTCCGGAATCGTGCTGCCGCGCAACGAATCTCGAGGCTGGTAGTCCAGGAAGCACTGCGTCCAGGCGGCCAAGCTCTTCTTCCGAACGTACGCTGCGATGCTGGCCCGGGTGGCGGGCGAACATTCGGCGCGAAAGCTCGCCCGGATCAGTGGTATGTCGCCCGTGTCCAAGAGCGCCCACGGGTGACGTCGGGAGGCAGGCTGATAACCGACAAGCTGAGCCCCAAGCGTCGTAGAAGCCTCCCGCTCGTCCCTGCGGCGATCGTCGTGGCGCTCGCGGTCGCCGCAGCCGTCAAGGCCTACGAGATCTCCCGCCACTCGCGGGCCCTGCCGCACGATCCGCTCACGGTCCAGCCGCTCGACCGGCCTGCGCCGCCGTTCGCTCTCGCCGACCGGCAAGGCAATCGCGTTCGCCTCGCCGACTTCGAGGGCAGGTGGGTCTTGCTCAACTTCTGGGCGACCTGGTGCGAGCCGTGCCGGGTCGAGATGCCCTCGATGGAGCGGTTGGCCAAGGCGCTCGCGGGCGAGGACTTCCAGATGCTGGCGGTCTCGGTCGACGAGAGCTGGGAGCCTGTCGACGCGTTCTTCAAGGATGAGAGGCCCGGTTTTCGCGTGTTGCACGACGACGAGGCGAAGTGGGCCCAGGCCTTCGGCACCAGCAAGTTCCCCGAGACGTACCTCATCGGACCCGACGGGCGCCTGAAGGCCAAGTTCGTGGGCCCACGGGACTGGAGCGACCCGGCGTTCGAGGAGTACTTCGCGAAGCGGTTCGGCAGGCTTGGCGACCAGGTTGGCCGAAGCGAGTAGTAACGCCCCCGCAACGTTTGGTCGCCGTAAGGGCTCCTATTGGCGATGACGACGACGATGCGGATAACGGGGATGACCTGCGGACACTGCGTGGGCCGGGTCCACAAGGCGCTCGAGCAGGTCCCGGGCGTCAGCTCGGTCGAGATCCAGCTCGAGGGCGGGATCGCGCGGGTGCAGCACGACCCGTCGGTCGGCGCCGAGGCGTTGGTCGCCGCGGTCTCCGGCGCCGGGCGCTACCTCGCCGCGGTCGACGGCCCGGCGGAGGCCGAAGCCCCTGCGGCGCCCGCGGTCGAGGAGCGGCCCGCCGAGGCCGCTCCGGAGGCCTCGGTCGATCAGGGCGCCAAGGCCTACCTCTTCTCGCTGGGCGGGATGTCGTGCGCGGCCTGCGCCGGGCGCATCGAGCACGCTATCAAGCTCACGCCGGGCGTCGCCGCCGTCTCGGTCAACTTCGCCCGCGGGGTCGCCCGGGTCGTGCCGGCCGAAGGGTTCGACCCGTCGGTGGTCGAGCGTGCGGTCAAGGACGCTGGCTACACCGCGAGCCTCAACGCCGACGTTGCCGCCCAGCGGGCCGCCGAGCTCGCCCGGGCAAAGCGCCGGTTCTTCGTCGCCGCCGCCCTCGGCACCCCGGTCTTCGTGCTCGGCATGGCGCATCTGGGCCACGGCCTGCTCGGCTGGCTCCAGCTCGTGCTCGCCAGCCTGGTCGTCTTCGGGGCCGGGGCGACCTTCTTCAGCACCGCCTTCAAGAACCTGAAGAAGCGGGCGGCGACGATGGACACCCTCGTCGCGCTCGGCAGCGGGGCGGCGTGGGCCTTCAGCCTCCCCGCGCTGCTGACCGGGGGCGCGCTCTACTTCGAGGTCGCGGTCACCATCGTCGTCCTCATCCTCCTGGGCCGCCTGCTCGAGGCCCGCGCGCGCGGCAGCGCCTCCGAAGCCATCGAGAAGCTCGCGGCGCTGCGCCCGAGCTCGGCGCTCAAGCTCGTCGACGGCCGGCCGGCCGAGGTCCCCATCGACGAGGTGCGCCGCGGCGACCTGCTGCTCGTGCGCGCCGGCGACCAGGTGCCGGTCGACGGCGAGATCGTCGAGGGCGAGAGCGCCGTGGACGAAGCGATGCTCACCGGCGAGTCGATGCCGGTCCACAAGCGGGCCGGCGACGCGGTTGTCGGCGGCACGGTCAACCGCGACGGCTCGCTTCGGGTGCGGGCGACCGAGACAGGCGCGGGCACCGTCCTGTCGCGCATCGTGCGGCTCGTCGAGGAGGCCCAGGGCTCCAAGGCGCCGATCCAGCGGCTGGCCGACAAGGTCGCGGGCGTCTTCGTGCCCGCGGTGCTCGTCGTCGCCGCGGCGACCGGCCTCGGCTGGTGGCTCGCGACAGGCTCGGCGGTAGAGACGCTCTTCACTGCCGTCGCGGTGCTGGTCATCGCCTGCCCGTGCGCGATGGGCCTGGCGACCCCGACGGCGATCATGGTGGCGACTGGCCGCGCGGCGCGTCAGGGCATCCTCGTGCGCGATGCGGCGAGCCTCGAGCGGGCCGCGGGCGTGAGCTGCGTGCTCTTCGACAAGACCGGAACCCTGACGGCCGGCGAGCCCAGGGTCGTCGAGGTGCGCTCACTCGGCGCTCTTGCCGAGGACGAGCTCGTGCGGCTCGCCGCCTCGGTCGAGGCCGAGTCTCAACACCCGCTGGGCCGGGGCATCGTCGCCAGCGCCCGCGAGCGTGAGCTCGCCTGGCCCGCCCCCGAAGGCTTTCGGACCTTCCCCGGGCGCGGGGTCGCCGGACGGGTCGACGGCCGCGAGGTGGTCGCCGGCACGCTCGGGCTGCTGCGAGAGCAGGGCGTTGAGCCTGAACTGTTCGAGCCCGTCGTCGATGAGCTGACGCGCGCCGGGCAGACCCCGGTGCTCGTCGCGGTCGACCGCACGCCTGCTGGCGCGATTGGCCTGCTCGACGCGCCGCGCGAGAGCTCGGCGCGCGCGGTCGAGCGCCTGCAGAGGCTGGGGATAGAGGTCCACCTGCTGACCGGCGACCACGAGAACACCGCCCGCGCCATCGGCGAGCGGCTGGGGATCGAGCCGCGCTTCGTGCACGCCGGGGTGCTGCCCGAGAAGAAGGCCGACGCGGTCTTCGAGCGCAGGCAGGCGGGCCATGTCGTCGCCATGGTTGGCGACGGGGTGAACGACGCGCCCGCCCTCGCCGCCGCGGACGTGGGCATCGCCGTGGGCGGCGGGGCCGACGTCGCGCTCGAGGCCGCGCCGCTCGCTTTGATGCGGCCCGACCCTACGCTCGTCGCCGACGCGATCGGCCTGTCGCGCGAGGGGCTCAGGACCATCAAACAGAACCTGTTCTGGGCCTTCGGCTACAACGTCGTCGCCATCCCGCTGGCCGCCGCCGGGCTGCTCTCGCCGATGATCGCCGCCGGGGCGATGGCCTTCTCGAGCGTCAGCGTGGTGCTCAACTCGCTACGGCTGCGCCGCCGCCGGCTGACCGGGTAGGCCGAGAGAGGGCCAGGACGCAAGAGCGTGCTGTTCGGCCTCCGGCCGGGCCGGCTTCGAGGTATGGTGCCGGCCCTCATTTTTTGCCAGGTGCCCCAGCATGAGAGTCCACTCCGCAGAGTTCGTCACCAGCGCGACTGCGCCCGAAGGATGGCCGACGAGCCGTCTGCCCGAGGTCGCCTTCGTCGGCCGCTCGAACGTCGGCAAGAGTTCGATGATCAACGCGCTTTGCGAGCGCCGAAAGCTCGTGCGCGTCTCGAATACGCCCGGCCGCACGCGGCTCCTGAACTTCTTCGAGGTCGCGCTCGATCTCGGCGCGGGCCGCCGGGCGCAGCTTCGGCTGTGTGACCTGCCCGGCTACGGCTATGCCAAGGTGAGCAAGACCGAGCGGCGCGAGTGGCAGAAGATGATCGAGACCTACGTCGAGCAGCGCGAGAGGCTGTGCGCGGTGGTCTGTATCGTCGACGCGAACGTGGGGCCGACCGAGGACGACCTCCAGGTCATCGGCTGGGTGCGCTCGGCCGGCCGGCGGGTCATCGTGGCCGCGACCAAGATCGACAAGCTGCCCAAGCACCGGCGCATCCCGCGCACCCGCGAGGTCGAGAAGGCGCTCGGGCTGGAGGCGGGCGACGCGATCGGCGTCTCCTCGGTCGAGGCCATCCAACTCGACACGCTCTGGGAGAAGATCCTCGAGACGTGCCGCACGGGCGCCTGAAGGGGCGTCGCGAAGGGCCCTCTGGGACCTCGGTTCGATAGGGCTCGCCCCGAGCGCCAGGCCGAGCTTGCGAGGCCGAAGCCGAAGGTGCCCGCGACTCGGGGCTCGGACGGACGGTGTCGCCCGAAGCCACTCGCGTCGACAGACCTTGAGCCCGGGAAGGCCAGAGGGCAAAAAAAAAGGGGCCGCCGAGTTGCCTCGGCGACCCCGTGGACCCAGAGGGGGAGGGGGGGGACCCCTGGGCCCAACGACTGGCGGGCGCACCCGCCTTTGAACCTTTACCGACTCGCGGGGACCGTCGTTTCGGCCCCGCTGTCTATACAAGCCGGTTTTCGCATTTGTTAACACAGAACGCAACTTTTCATTTCCACTGTACGCCGCGGGCGCCTCGAAACCGCCCTCCACTGCCCCGGGACGCTGTTTTCGCCGGCTATCATAGAGGCCGGCGCCAAGCGCTTCAACGCCCCGGGTCGCGGCTGACCCGGGGTCGCGTGCTTGTCTCAAAAAGTGTTGTGTCTCCAGGCGGATAGATGTCTCGAACCCCTCCTCTGATAGCCCGGTTGCGCGAAGCATGCCTTGAGCTCGGCCTGCCGGGCGCCCGGATCCTCGTCGCGGTCTCCGGGGGCGCAGACTCGGTCGCCCTGATGCTCGGGCTCTGCGAGCTGAGCGAGCGGCTCGACCTGCGGCTCGAGGTGGCGACGGTCGACCATCGGCTGCGACCGGGCTCGGCGCGCGACGCGCTCTATGTCGAGCGGCTCGCGCGGGCGCTCGGCCTGGTCTGCACTCGGCGCGAGGTCCAGGTGCGCGGGGCCGGCGGGCTCGAGGCGGCCGCCCGCAGGGCTCGCTATCGGGCGCTCGGCCAGATCGCCCGCGAGCGCGGCTGTGAGGCCATCGCGACCGGCCACACGCTCGAGGACCAGGCCGAGACGGTGCTGCTGCGGCTCGCGCGCGGGACGGGCACCCGCGGCCTGCGCGGAGTCCTCGCGCGCCGCGGGCAGGTCGTGCGTCCGCTGCTTCAGGTCTCGCGCGTCGAGGTGCGCGACTACCTGCGCTCACGGCGGGTGCGCGGGCGCGAGGACCCGACCAACGCCTCCCCGGAGTTCGCCCGCAACCGCGTGCGCGCCCAGGTCTTGCCGGCGCTCGTCGACGCGCTCGGGCCCTCCTCGATCGCCGCCGTGGCGCGCTGCGCCGCGATCGCGGCCGAGGACGAGCGGCTGCTCTCGCGCCTCGCGCGCCGGCACGCGGCTCGGATACTCGAGAGCCGCCCGGGCGAGCTGTGCGGCGGCGAGACCGGTGCGCTGGCGCGCCTGCCCGAGAGCCTGCGGGCCCGGGTGCTGCGCCTCGCGGCGAGGCGGTCGGGAAGCAGGCTCGACGCCGGCCACCTACGGCGGATGAGCGCCGCGCTCGCGGCGCGCGGGCCCTCGAGCCTCGCACTGCCGGGCAGGGTCGAATTCATCGTGCGCTACGGCCGCTTCGCGCTGCGCGCGGGCCCGCCGGCCGGCTTGGCACCGAGGTGCGAGCTGCCGATTCCCGGCCCTGGGGTCTATGCGCTCGAGGGCTGCCGGGTCGAGGTTCGGGCCTTCACAGGGACCGGCAAGCCCGCCCCGGGCGCGATGAGGCTCGATCCTGCGCGCCTCGCGCTGCCGCTCAGGCTGCGCGCCCGCGCCCCCGGGGACAGGTTCCGGCCGCGCGGCGGGCACGAGAAGAAGCTCAAGGCCTGGCTCATCGACCAGAAGCTGCCGCGCGAGGCGCGTGACGGGCTGCGGCTGCTCGCCGATTCTGCGGGCAAGGTCCTGTGGATCATCGGCCTGCGCGAGTCGCAGGAGGCCGAGCATGGCGAGCGGTCCGAAGTCGGCTGGGAGGTGCACGTCGAGGCCTCGGGCAGCACGGACGATGCGCGCTTGTTACGTACGGGTGACAGCGCCTCGACAGCGGTCGAACGCGCTGCGGAAGATCAGGCTCCGAAGGGGCTTTTCGACAGTGTCCAAGGGCCAAAATAAGTTGAGAGGCCAACGCGTTGCTGCTAGTGTTCCGCCTCTTGCCTTGGGCGTGCTCGGGAGGCCCACAGGGGTGCGGAAGCAGGCCGGATAAGCGCCTCAGGGGACGAAGCCTCTTCTCCTCCAGCGGGCTTCGGACAGAAGGGAAAGAATGCGCGCGAACTACAAGAGCATCTTGCTGTGGGTGATGCTGATCGTGCTCTTTGTGAGCCTGTATCAGTTCGTCCAGCGCTCGAACACCGATGCCCGCGAGATCGACTTCAGCGAGTTTCTCGCCAAGGTCGAGAAGCGCGAGGTCTCCTCGGTCGTGGTCAAGGGCCTCGACTACGAGGGCAAGTATAAGGACAACACCGAGTTCAAGACCCGCGGCCCCGCGGTGATGGACTCGGGGCTCGTCGACCGGATGACCAAGAACGAGGTCCAGGTCCGCTACGAGAAGGACGAGCAGAACAGCATGTGGGTGACCGTCCTCGTGCAGGGCGTGCCGTTCATCTTCCTGTTTGTCTTCTTCATCTTCTTCATGCGCCAGCTCCAGTCGGGCGGCGGCAAGGCGATGAGCTTCGGCAAGTCGAAGGCCAAGCTGCTCTCCGAGCACCACAACAAGGTCACCTTCGCCGACGTCGCCGGTATCGACGAGGCCAAGGAGGAGCTCGAGGAGATCATCTCCTTCCTCAAGGACCCGAAGAAGTTCCAGAAGCTGGGCGGCCGCATCCCCAAGGGCGTGCTGTTGATGGGCTCGCCGGGTACTGGCAAGACCCTGATGGCCCGCGCCATCGCCGGCGAGGCGGGCGTGCCGTTCTTCAGCATCTCCGGCTCGGACTTCGTGGAGATGTTCGTCGGCGTGGGCGCCAGCCGCGTGCGCGACCTGTTCGAGCAGGGCAAGAAGAACGCCCCCTGCATCATCTTCATCGACGAGATCGACGCGGTCGGCCGCCACCGCGGCGCCGGCCTGGGCGGCGGTCACGACGAGCGCGAACAGACCCTCAACCAGCTCCTCGTGGAGATGGACGGCTTTGAGGCCAACGACGGGGTCATCCTCGTCGCGGCCACCAACCGGCCCGACGTGCTCGACCCGGCGCTGTTGCGGCCGGGCCGCTTCGACCGGCGCATCGTCGTCCCTCGCCCCGACGTCAAGGGCCGCCTGGGCATCCTGCGGGTGCACACCAAGCGCACCCCGCTGGCCCCCGAGGTCGACCTCGAGGTGGTCGCCCGCGGCAGCCCCGGCTTCTCCGGCGCCGACCTCGAGAACCTGGTCAACGAGGCCGCCCTGCTCGCCGCGCGCCGCAACAAGGAGCGCCTGGAGAGCGCCGACTTCGAGGAGGCCAAGGACAAGGTCCTGATGGGCGTCGAGCGCAAGAGCATGATCATCTCCGAGAAGGAGAAGCGCACGACAGCCGTCCACGAGGCCGGCCACGCGCTGGTCGCCAAGCTGCTGCCGGGCACCGACCCGGTGCACAAGGTCTCGATCATCCCGCGCGGCCCGGCCCTGGGCGTCATGCAGCAGCTTCCGGCCGAGGACCGCTACAACGCCAGCCGCGACTTCGCCCGCAAGCGCATCGCCATCGCCCTGGGCGGCCGCATCGCCGAGCAGCTCGTGTTCGACGAGATGACCAGCGGGGCCTCCAACGACATCGAGCAGGCCACCGACATGGCCCGCAAGATGGTCTGCGAGTGGGGCATGAGCGAGAAGCTGGGGCCGCTTGCCTTCGGCAAGAAGGAAGAGCAGATCTTCCTGGGCCGTGAGATCAACCGCTCGCAGGACTACAGCGCCGACACCGCCATCCAGATCGACGCCGAGGTCCGGGCCATCGTCATGGAGCAGTACGAGCAGGCCAAGGGGTTGCTCACCGAGCACCGCGACGTGCTCGACCGCATCTCCCAGGCGCTGCTCGAGTACGAGACCCTCGACGGCGACGACATCCAGGTGCTGGTGAGCGGCGGCGAGATCAAGCGCCAGAAGCCGGCCCCTCCCACGGCGGCCAGCGGTGAGCCGAAGGAGAAGAAGGAAAAGAAGAAGATCCTCGACGCGCTCGAGGGGCTGGGCACGCTGCCCGAGGCCGAGCCGAACAAAGCGGCCGGCTAGCCCCAGCGGCTCGAAGCTCCAGGTGAAGAAAGGCGCACGGTCTTCAAAGCGTGCGCCTTTCGCCTTTTCTGCTGCGGTCTGGTCTGCCGCCGCGCGAACGCGCTACCTTGCGCTCTTTCCCCCGTGCCCGGAGCCACCGCCCGCCATGCCGACCGTACGCGTCCTCTCGAACGAGCCCGCCGATCTCTTCCGCCTGCACCTGAGGCGACTCGGCCTCGCCCCCGACCCGTCGGAGGCCGGCGCGCAGGCTTGGGCGGCGCTCCTGACCGGCGTGGCCCGCGATGGGCTCGCCGCCGCGAAGCAGCAGGCCGGCGGGCTCAGCCTCGTCGAGGGCGACGCCGGGCGGGCGCCCGGAACGCTCCTCCTCTCGGGGACCCGCGCTCAGGCTCGCGCGCTCGCGGCGCGCCTCGAGGCGAGCGGCGCCGGCGAGCTCGGGCGCGCGTTGCTGCGGGCGCTCGACGAGGCAACGGCTCTGCCCACGCAGATCGGGCGCCGGCGCTTCGAGTGGGGCAGCCGCACCTACGTGATGGGCATCGTCAACGTCACGCCCGATTCCTTCTCGGACGGCGGCCGCTTCTTCTCCACCGACAGCGCGGTCGCGCACGGCGAGAGGCTCGCCGCCGAGGGCGCGGACCTGCTCGATATCGGCGGCGAGTCGACCAGGCCGGGGGCTGAGCAGGTCCCGGCCGAGCAGGAGATAGAGCGGGTCGTGCCGGTCATCGAGCGGCTCGCCCAGCGCACCGACGTGCCCATCTCGATAGACACGACCAAGGCCTCGGTTGCACAGGCCGCCCTCGACGCGGGCGCGACCCTGGTCAACGACATCTCCGGCTTCCGCTTCGACCCCGAGATGGCTCCCACCATCGCCCGCTGCGACGCAGCCGCCTGCGCGATGCACGTCCAAGGCATGCCGCGAACGATGCAGCAGCAGCCGCGCTACCTCGACCTCGTGGGAGAGGTCATCGAGTACCTGCAGGCTTCCATCGGGCTTGCCGAGCGCTGCGGGGTCGCGCGCGAGCGGCTCCTCATCGACCCGGGCATCGGCTTCGGCAAGACCGGCGGCCACAACCTCTTCCTGTTGCGCAACCTGCGGCAGCTCAAGTCGCTCGGCCTGCCGCTGCTCGTGGGCGCCTCGCGCAAGCGCTTCATCGGCACGATCACCGGCAAGGAGCCGCAGGACAGGCTGGCCGGTTCGCTGGCGGTGCACGCGGCGGCAGTGATGAACGGCGCCGACGTGGTGCGGGTCCACGACGTCGAGGCCACGGCGGCCGCGGTGAAGATGATCGACGCGGTCGTCCGGGCCACCGAGGGCGGGCTCTCCTTCAACCCCTGAGCGCCCGTCGCGCCCGGGCTTCCGAGAGTGCTACTCTTCGAGCGCTGTTTTTCGCGGAAGACGACGAGGAAGCGATGGCCAAACGTGCCTTTCGTGCGAAGCCCCGACCTGCCGAGCCCGACTACCCTGGGCGGCGTCAGCTCGCCGGCCGCGGCGACGCGGCCGCGCTCCTGGCTCGCGACATCGACCAAATGCTCGACGGCGTGGAGACCCGCGAGGGCGCGCTTCCGCTGCAAATCGACAGCCCACCGGTCGCACGCCCGGAGCTGCCCGACGACGAGCCACGCCCTTGGTGTAACTTCGAGGACGTGGTCGGCGGCGACCCCGCGATGCCCTTCCTCGACGACGAGGAGGAGGAGTAGTCGCGCACAAGCCCTGTCGCCGGTGCGCTGGCCGGACCGAAGAGACGAGGAAGCGATGGCCAAACGTGCCTTTCGTGGGAAGTCCCAACCCGGTGAGCCTGCCTACCCGCGCCGCCGTCAGTTCCTGGCCCTCGGGGCCGCGGTCGCAATCGCGAGCCTCGGAGGCTGCGGCCTCGACGAGATCTTCGGCGGGGAGACGACCGGCGGCGTCCCGCTTCCGCCGCCGATGGATGCCTCGGTGGACGCGGGAGCCGAGCCGGCCGACAGCGGCCTGCCAGTGGACTCCTTCGATGCCGGAGAGGTGCTCGACGGCGACCCGGTGATGCCCGACGGCGGCGAGTAGCCGAGCGAGCCCAACCCCTTTTCCCGGGCCGGACGAACGTGAGGGAGCGATGAAGCGAGAATTCCGTCGAGCGAAGGCGGCGAGCGCGCCGCAGTATCCCGTCCGCAGCCGATTCCTCGCGCTGGGGGCGGCCGCCGCCGTCGCCGGTCTGACCGCCTGCGGCCCGGTCGCGGTCACCGAGGGGGTCGCGGTGATGCCCGAGGACGCCTCGGTCGACGCCGGGCCGGATGCTTCGGCGCCCGACGCTTCGGCCCCCGACGCCGCGACTCCCGATGCCGCGGTGGACGCGGGTCCGCAGCTCCCGGACGGCAGCATCGGCGGTGCTGCCCCGATGCCCGACGGCGGCGAGTAGCCGTCCACACACCCCTCACGAGGCCTCTTGATGCAGGCTCCCGAGTACAGCCAACTGGCCCTCGAGCCCTTCTCCGACGCTCCGGCCAAGACCTGGCAGTGGCGCAAGGTGCAGGCCGCCAAGCGCACCTTCGCGCTGCGCTCCGACGACACGCTGCTCGCAGGGTTGCGCTTCGAGAAGGCGTCCGGCTCGCTCGCGACCGCGGACACGGCGCAGGGGCGCCTGAGCTTCAAGCGCACCGGTGTCTTCAAGGTGCGCATGACCCTCTGGCGCGCGGGCACCGCTGAGGAGCTCGGCGTCTTCACGCCGAAGTGGCACGACTGGGGCGGCGGTCTCGAGCTTGCCGGCGGCCGCCGCTTCTCCTGGCGCGGCGTCTCGATGTGGAGCACGGGCTTCGAGTGGGCAAGCGAGGACGGGACCGTACTCCTGCGGCTCGAGCATTCGTCCAAGTCGAAGACCGAGGCTGACGTCACCCTGACTCCCGAAGGCTTGGCCGAGCCCGAGCTGCCGCTCCTCGTGACCTTCGGCTATTACCTCTTGGTGCTGATGGCTGACGAAATGGTGGCGATAGCAGGGGTCGCGGGGGCCGGCGGGTAGTGCGAGCGCGCTCGCGCGGTTCCTCGAGCGCCGCGCGCGCACGCTGAGAATCGCCCCTTTCGCATTGCCGTTCTCTCCATGGGGATGAGCGGCTGGCTGTCGCCGCGAGTCTCCTGGCGTTGCTCCCGAGCGCCCACCGGCCGTCTGCTCCCACGCTTCCATGAAGCCCGCCCTCGCCACGCTGCCCTTCGCCGACCAGCTCCTCGCCATCGACGAGGCGCTCGAGGCGCGCGCGCAGCTCCCTGAGCTGCTCGCCGGGCTCGGCACCCTGCGCGATCACGAGCCGCTCGCCTACCTGGTCAGGCGCCTGGCCGCTTCGAGCGCCGCCGCCGACCGCGGCATCGCCCAGGCGTTGCGCGCGCTCTTCGAGTCGCTGCCCGACACCGGCGTGCATCGCGTCCTGCGGGGCCTCGATCGCGCCACGGTCGCGCCCGAATCGCTCGGCGCGGTCGTCGAGGCCGTCGCCGGCGCGGTGCGCTCGCTGCCCCTCGAGCGGCTCGCTGCCGTCTGCCTGATGGACCGCTGGCTCAAGAACGCCGCGCCCGAAACCCAGCGCGCGCTCTCGCAGGAGGCCGAGCGCGCCTGCGCCGAGGCCGTGACCACCGGGGACGTCGCGCGCCTCCCCGATCCTCTCCTGCTCAGGCTGCGCGGCGCGCGGCTGGCCGAGCTCGAGCGCCTCGCAGAATCCGCCGGCAACCTGCCGCGGTGGCGCAGCCGGCTCGAAGACTTCGCCGCGCGCGTCCTCGCCATCCTCGAAGCTGCCCCCAAGTCCATCTCGCAGGCGAACGCCGAGGAGCTGCTCTCCCGGCGCGTCTACACCGATCCCGGGCACTTCCTCGTCGAGCTGCTGCAGAACGCCGAGGACGCGCGGGCATCGAGCTGGCGCGTCGAGGTGGGCGAGCGCGCCGTCGCCGTCTGGCACGACGGGACGCCCTTCGACGCCCGCGACGTCGTCGGCGTCCTCTCCATCGGCCAGACCACCAAGCAGAAGGGCCAGATCGGCTTCTTCGGCGTCGGCTTCAAGTCCGTCTACGAGGTCTGCGAGCGCCCCCAGGTCTACTCGGAGCCGTTCCGCTTCGAGATCGCCGACGTCTCGATTCCCCGCCGGCTCGCGGCGCGGCCGCCGGAGCATCCGACGGGCGGCACGCTGCTCGTCCTGCCGCTGCGCGATCCCGCCGATTCACTCCGCTCGCCAGCCGAGCTCCACCGGCGCGCGCTCGCGCTCCCCGCGCGCACCTTGTTGACGCTGGGCAACCTGAAGCGCCTCGCCGTCGCCCGCGGCGGCAACGCCCGCACCCTGCGCGCCGAGCCCTGCGAAGAGCCTGGAGTGGTGCGGCTCGTCCACGAGGAGTCGGGTGCGGCCGAGCGCTATCTCGTCGAGTCCGATCGCTTCGCGTGGCCCGGCGCGCGCGAGGCGAGCCGCGCGAGCGAGACGCCGGTCCTCGTCGCCCTCGCGCTCGGCGCGGGCGGCAGCCCGGTGCCGCTCGAGGCCGACGCGCCGACCGTCTTCAGCTACCTGCCGACCGGTGAGCGCTCGGGCCT
>DHSB01000024.1:17717-18264 GCA_002408385.1 Myxococcales bacterium UBA5297 | reverse complement strand
GACCGGTGAGCGCTCGGGCCTGCGCTTCTTGCTGCACGCCCACTTCGATCTGCCGATCGATCGCGAGCGGCTCGACCTCGAATCGGAGTGGAACCGCTGGGCAATCGGCCAGGCCGGCGTGCTCCTCGCGCGGCTCGCGGCGCGCCTCGCTGCGTCCCATCCCGAGCGGCTCGATGCCTTCTTCGACGTGCTGCCGCTGCCCGCCGAGCTCGGCCATCCCGCCTACGCCGCGGTGCTCGAGAGGTTCGTCGGCCACGCGCGCGGGCTGCGCTTCCTGCGCGCCGCTTCAGGCCGGCTCCTTTCGCCAAGCGAGGCCGCGGTCCCGTGGCGCCCGTCGCTGAGCGGTGCGCTCCGCGAGGTCGAGCTTCTGCCGGGGTGCCACGCGCTCGCCGTCGTCGACGAGCGTCGCCGCCGCGCGGCGCTGGCGGTCGGCGCGCGCGCCTTCGGACCGGCGGATCTCGCGGCGCTGCTCGCGCGCGAGGCCGCTTTGCTCGAAG
Source organism: Myxococcales bacterium UBA5297 (assembly GCA_002408385.1). Lineage (GTDB taxonomy): Bacteria > Myxococcota > Myxococcia > Myxococcales > UBA5297 > UBA10939. The sequence continues at coordinate 17,767 of DHSB01000024.1, read as the reverse complement.
AGGGCTCGGCCGCCCTGCGCTGGCTCGAGTCGGGAGCGCGCGAGGTCTTC
>DHSB01000024.1:0-17510 GCA_002408385.1 Myxococcales bacterium UBA5297 | reverse complement strand
GGACCAGGCGGGAAGGCTGCGCAGTCCCTCGGCGCTCGCCCGCGCCGACGCAGAGCTGCGCCTGGTCTACGGCGACGCGCGCTGCCTGCTCGCGCCCGGCCTCGATCTGCCGGCAAACCCGCGGCTCGACAGCCTCTGGGCACGGCTCGGGATCGGGCGACTCGGCGCAGCCGACCTGGTCGGCGATCTCGAGGACGCCGGCATCGCCGAGAACCTCCTCTCGTCGCGCGAGCGGGCCGGCTCGCTCTTCGGCTACCTCGCGCGACAGCCGATCGAGCTGACCGGCGGGCTCGGCCTGCGGCCGGTCTTCCCCGACGAAGAGGGCAGGCTGTGCTGTCTGCGCGGGGAGCACGACGCGGTCGCCTCTCTCTGCCCCGAGGGCCCGTTCGGCGGCTTCATGCGCTCTATCGCCGGCCGTCGCCCCGCCTTGCTCGCCCCTGTCCTCGAGTCCGCGCATCGCGCGTGGCTGCAGCGACTGGGCGCCCGCGTCTATGACCTCGGCGCGCTCCTCGCCGACCTGCGTGCGGGCCGCGTCGAGCTGTCCAACGACGACGTGCTGCGGCTCCACCGCGTGCTCGATCAGATTCACACCGACCTTCCCCGGCGGCTGTGCGACGAGCTTGCTGCGGCCTGCATCTTCCCGGACGCGGCGGGCGAGCTTCGCCCGCTCGTCGGCGAGCAGCGCGCGTTGCTCGCCGCCGACGACGACGTGGTCGCGCTCGCGCCGCAGGCGCCTTGGCTCGACGACGAGATCGCCGCCCTCGGCTACGTCCGCAGCCTCGGGGTCCCGGCGGTCGGCGCCGACGCGGTGGCGCGTTCGCTGCTCGGCGATGGGGCGCTCGATCCCGCGGTGTTCGCCGACCTCCACGGCGCCTATGCCTACCTCGCCCGCCATCGGGACCTCGCCGCCGACACCCGCGAGCGTCTGGCGCTCGCGTCGTGCTGGCTCGACGCGAAGGGAGCTCCTCGTCCGCTCACGGAGCTGCGGCGAGCGCCCGAGGAGCCTGGGCTGCGCGCGCTCTACGAAGCCTGGGGCGCCTTCCCGGAGATTGAAACCGGCCGCGAAGACTCGGCCTGGACCCTCGCTCAGGCGCTCGGGCTGGCGGCCCGCGTGCAGACGCCGGGCTACCTCACGCTGCTGTCGGACCTCGCTTCGGGCGTCGCGCTCGACCCATCGGAGCCCGCCTTGCGCGAGCGGCTGCTCACGGCTCTTCGCGAGGCCTCGCACGAGGTCGCGCTCTCTCGCCTGGCCCAGCTCGCGCGCGCTCCCATCTTCCGCGGCGTCGACGGCCGCTTGCACCGCGTCGGCGGCTGGGACGCCGAGCCCGACTGCTGCGGCCGGGCCTTCGGCGCGCTGCGCGACGCGCTCGCCGGCGGCTCCCGCCCGGTGCTCTGCGACGAGGACGAGCGCGACTTCGGCTCGCTTCTCGAGCTCATCGGCGTCCGCCCCGCGACCGCGCGGGACCTCGTCGAGGCGATGGAGTCCGACCCCGCGCTCGACGCGTCGGAGGCGAAGTCCCACGCCCGGCGCGCGCTCGTCGCGATGCGCGCCCAGCTCGACGCCTCGCTCGGATCGCGGCTCGCCCGGCTGCCGATGTGGCCGACCCGCGCCGGGCGCATCGTCGCCTCGACCGAGGTCGTGCGCGGCAGCCAGCTCGCCGACGCGCTGGGCGAGGGTTGGCAGGAGGCGATCGCCGGCGGCGGCGAGCTGCTCGACAAGTCGGCCGAGGCCGACGCCAAGGCGCTCGCGGAGTGGATGGCCTTCCGAGCTCCCGTCGATCTGCTCGAGGCCCGGATCCGGGCCGATGCGCGGCCCGGCGAGCCGCTCGCCGCGCAGGCCCCGTTCCTCGCCGAGGTCTCGCGCGTCGCCCGCCTGCTCGCGGTCGTCGCCGGCGAGGGCGTCGAGCGCGCGCTCGGCCTGCCGCTCTCCGTCGACCCCGGCGCCAGGCTCGTCGCCGGCCGGCTCTTCGCGGCGACGGCCGAGGAGATCGAGCTCTGCCGCGGCTTGCCGCTTTTCGACGCCCTCGCCGATCCGGCCTGGGCCGCGCAGGCCGCGCCGCTCTCCCCGAACTTCGCGCCCAGGCTCCCGGCGCGGCGGATAGCGCAGGCGCTCGCCGAGGCCGCGCCCGAGCCCCGCGCGCTGCGCGGCCATCCGCTGCTCGCGTCCCCGGAGCGTCGCGAGCTCGTCTACCGGTGGCTGCTCACTCGCGCCCCGGAGATCGAGCGGGACGACCAGGCCCGCGGAGTCCTCGGCCGCGCCTGCGTCATCGCCAGCGCCGGTGGCTTCGGCCGCTCGGCGCCCGAGCTGCTTTTCGATTCAGGCCTGCCCGATCTCGGCATCGACTGGAACCCCGCGGCCGAAGTGCCCGAACGGCTCGCGGCCTGGCTCGCTCGAGTCTTCGACGTGGAGGAGAAGCGCCTGGCGACCCTGGGCGAGCACCTGCTCTCACGGCACGAGGAGGCCATCGCCGCGGGCGACGTCGCGCTCTCGGACGAGATCATCGGCTTCCTCGCCCGGCTCGCGGTGCGCGAGGGCGAGGAGATGCAGGCCCTGCCGCGTCGGCTCAAGCTCCACCGCCGCCTCAAGGTCCAGGCCGACGACGGCAGCTTCCTGCGGCCGCGCGACCTGCTCGCGCCCTCGGACGATCGCTGGGAGATGATCGCGGCCTGCTGCGCCGAGCCCCCGCGCCGGGTCGCGAGCCGCTACCGCGGCGCGGGCCTGCGCGCCTTCATCCACGCGCTCGGCGCCGAGCCCGAGCTCGAGCCGGAGTCGCTCGCCAGGCTGATGCGCGGCGGAGAGGGCTTGCGGCCCGGGCCCGAGGCCTCGCTCGCGCTCGCGCGCTATCTCGCGGTCCGCGTCGCCGAGACGCCGGCGCTGCGCCACGAGCTCAAGCTCGAGCGCACCGCCTGGATCCCCGACGGCCGCGGCGTGCGCAGGGCGCCCGCGGAGCTCTTCTGGCCGGAGCCCGAGCTCGAGGTCCTCGTCGGCGAGCGGCCTGATTTCGTCCCTCACCCGGAGCTCTTCCACACCGTGCCGGAGCAGGTGAGCCGCTGGCTGCCGTTCAAGCGCATGGCCCAGCTTCCTCTCGAAGTGGTCGCCGCGCACGTGCTGCAGCTCGAGAGCGCGCCGCCCGAAGCCCTCGACTGGCTCGAGCTGGGCCTGCGTGAGGGGCGGCTCCAGCCGCTCGAGGTGCGGGCGGCCCTCGAAACGCGCCTGCGCATCGCCGACGACACCGGCGCGGTGCGCCCAGCCCGCGAGCTCGTCGGCGAAGAGGTGCGGGAGCTCTTCGCGGGCCGCCGCGGCACCTGGGCGAGCGGCGTGCGGCGCCATCCGAGGCTCGCCGCGGCGCTCGGCATCCCCGCGCGCGTCGGACCAGCGGAGGCACTCGGTTTCCTCCAAGAGATCGCCCGCGACCTCGAGCGCGACGGCGAGGGGGCGCTCATCCAAGCCGAGCCGCAGCTCCTCGACTGCCTGCCGCGCTGTCTGGCCGTCCTCGGCACGAGCCCCGAGCTGGCAGAAGAGAAGCGCTTCGCGATCACCGTCGAGGACGCGAGCGGACAGGACTCGGTGCGCGTGCTGCCCGATTCGAGCGTGGTGCTGCCCGAGCCTCGCGAGCTCGCGCGGGCGGCGAGCGACGCCGGCGCGCCGCTCTTCCTCGTCCTCCTGCCTGCCGAAGACCCCGAGGGCGCGCTGCGCGCGCTGCGGTCCGCCGGCGTCGCCGACCTGAGCGGCCTCTGGACACCGCGGATTCCGCGCTGGCTGAACGAGGACCTCACCGAGCGGCACGCCGATGCCGCCGGCGATCTGCGGGCGGCGATCGAGGACCTGTGGCCCCTGTTGCCGCGCCTGCGCGCGACGCTGCGCGGGCCGTTCCCCGACTGGCGTCCCGACCCGCCGCGGCTCGAGGTTCGAGTCGTCGAGAGCCTGCTGGTCGTCGGCGAGATCGCGGGCAGGAGCGTGACCGTCGAGGCCGAGGCCGTGGTCGACGCGGAAGGCGGACGGCTGGTGGTGACGCAGGCCGAGCTGCGTTCGCGCGAGGCCGTCGCCGCCGAGCTCTGCCGCGTCTGGCTCTCGCCGCGGGCGCAGGAGCCGGAGCTGCGGCGCGTCCTCGCGGAGCTGCTGCGTTGCGACTCGCGCGAGCGCATGCAGCGGCTGCTCGATGAACGCGGCTTCCAGAAGGCGCCTTCGATCTCGGAGCCGGAGAGGGCGGAGGTTGCGCCCGACTCGCCGCGGCGGGCCGCGGCGCGCAAGCTGCCGGCGCCCGCTCCCGTCGTTCCCCGGCCGCGCGAAGCGCCTGCGAAGGAGCCGGTGAGGACGCCGGCGAAGGAGCGGGGCGCGCTCGACTCGTTGAAGCGCTGGCTGTTCGGAGGTGACGAGGGAGCCCAGGACCGGAAGCCTGCGCGCGCCCAGCCCGCGGAGCCGCTCCCGGGGCGCGAAGTGGAGGAGAGGCGCCCGTGGACCGAGCGCCCGCAGCCCGAACGCGAGAGGCCGGAGCCGGAGCCCGAGCGCTCGCGGCGCACTTCGCAGTGGCAGTCGGCGTGGATGCGGCCGCAGACGAGCATCGGGCCACAGGCCGGGGCCGAGGGCTTCCTCGAGGGCCGGGCCGAGAAGCCGAGCTTCGGGGTCGCCTTTGCGCCGTCGCGGTTACCGTTGCCCTACCAGTACGGCCCCAAGCTGATCTGCGAGCGGTTCGATCGGCGCACCCAGCGCTGGTTGCCGACCGGCGACGCCGCCGCGTTCCCGATGGAAGGCCGCGCCGGCAAGCAGCGCGTCGCCTTCCACGGCCGGATTCCTGCGGGGCAGTCGACCCTGCCGCTGCCGATGTACGGCCGGCTCGAGCATCTCGAGATCGGGCCGCACGCGAGGCTCGTGACCGGCCGTGACGGCCGGCCGCTCGTCGTCGCTCCCGACCAGACCGAGGTCTCCTACGAAATCACCCTCGACGAAGCGCCTTGGCAGCCCGGCGAGGACGCGCAGGTCGAGGTCGCGGCGCCCGAGGGCCTGCTCGAGCCCACCGCGCCGGACGAGGACCTGCCGGTCGAGGCGCTCGATCTCGTCGAGCGCTGCCGGCTCGTCGCCTCGCCGGCGGCCAGGGTCCAGGAGATCCGGGCCTTCATCCGCGAGCGCTACCGCTACGATCCGAGCTACCTCGAAGACCCGTCGATAGGCCGCTGGCTCGAGCGCATCAGCCGTGGGCACGTGAACCGGCACCTCGCGATGTTGCACGCGGGCCGTGACTCCGAGCACCTCGGCGCCGGGGTCTGCTACGAGCTGAACGTCCTCGCCTGCGAGCTGCTGCGTCGGGCCGGCGTGCCCGCGGCGATTTGCACCGGGTGGACCTTCGATCGCGGCGAGGTGACCGCGCCCGATCACCTCTGGGCCATCGCGCTCTTGCCGTCGGATCAGGGGCCGAGGTGGCTGCCCGTCGACGCCGCGTCGACGCGAGACGGCCGGCCGTTGCACGCCGGGGCGCGCGCGCCCCTGTCGTGGCGGGCGCTGTTGCCGAAGGGAGGCCGCAGCCTGCCCGAGCGCGCCGCCTGGTGGCAGGAGGGCGACAAGCGCGGGCGCCGCTTCGGCAAGCTGCCGCCGACCGCCGAGCTGGTGCGCGTCGCCCACCACGTCGAGGAGCTGACCGGCGAGAAGATCGCCTCGCACGAGCAGCTCCGGCGACGCTGCCTCGCGCTGCTCGAGGACCCTGAGACCGCGCGCCGGCTCGTGGAGTTGCTGAGGGGCCGGTAGGGGCGCATCGCAATGCGCCCGGGCTGAGATGCGAGGGCGCGGCCGACCCGGAATCAGTGGCCGACGGCCTCGTCCTCGAGCTTCCAGAGCTGCAGGTATCGCGGCGGGCCGCCGTCGGCGAACGGAAGGCGCAGCCGGCTGAACGGCAGGTAGCGGTCGCTGAGCGGGCGTGGTGCCGGGGCGTCGGCCGGCACGACGGAGGCGATGAGCTCGGGCCGCCGTTGCAGCAGATGCCGGCCGACGTCGCTCTCCGGATCGTCGCAGGCGTCGGTGACACCGAGCCGGGTCCTGGCATCCGTCTCGAGGCGGGCGATCTGCCGGTCGTTGAGCCCGTAGGTGTCGAGGTAGCGGAGCTGTGGCGAGAGGAAGGGAATCATCCCCATCTCGCCGAACGCGATCGTCGCGCCCGCGGGCACGTGCTCATTCACGTGCGCGGCGACGGCGAGGCAGTTCTTCATCCACTCCGCGTGCGACAGGCCCCGCGTGTCGGTCGCCCAACCGACGCGCCACCACGAGGTCGCGTCATGGACCCCAGAGAAGGTCGGCGCGGCGAGCAGCGGCAGCGCGACGACGAGAGCGGCGAAGCCAGTCGTGACGAGGTGCCCCCGCGGGCTCTGCAGACGCTCTCGTGCCCAGGCGATGAACTCGACGAGCCCTGTGAGGGTGAGGATCGACCATGGGACGAGCGCCTCGACCATGAAGCGCCAGCCCGACATCCAGTCGCCGCCGGAGCGAAGGACGATCGCGACGCGCGCCGCGACGAGCAGGCCCAGCAGCCGTGCCGCGCCGCCGAGGCGGCCGGAAATTGCGCCGCGCAGTGCCAGCGCCCAGAGGATGACCGCGGGCGCCATCGCGGTGCGATCGGCCGTCGGGAAGATCGTCCGCAGCAGGTAGGTCGGGGCTTCGGCCAGGGCGAGGCCGAAGGGGACCGACTTCGCGTAGACCGTGTTCGGCAGCAGGTCGCCGTAGTACCACCAGCGCCACGCGAAGAAGGCGGCCATGGGCGCGGCGAAGACGAGGGCCCAGGTCAGGCGACGCGCTCGGCTTCTCTCGCGCCACGCGGCCCGGGCGGCGATGAGGAAGGCGCAGGCGCAGGCGTAGCCGCCTTCGGCGCGGTTGAGCCCTGCGGCGAGAAACCAGAGCGCCGAGGTCCAACCTGCGCCCTGTTTCTCTTCGCGAACGAAGCTCCAGGCCGCCATCGTCACGAGGAGCACCTGCAGGCTCGTCTCCATCCCGTTGAGCGCGGCGAGGGCGAAGTTGCCATTGGCGCCGACGAGCACGAGGACGGCCGCGCGTGCCCACGGCGGAAGGTCGAGCAAGCTGACCAGCCGGCTGGTCGCCCAGAGCGTGGCGACGGCGAAGGTGAGCCCGAGCAGCTTCGCGCGGAAGTGCACGTCGCCGGGCGCGCCCATCAGCACCGCGGTCAGGAAGGTGTAGAGCGGGCAGGAGTAGCCCTCGGTCCGCTCGCCGGGGTTGAAGACGAAGCCGTGCCCGCCAACCGCGTTGAGCGCGTAGCGGTAGATGATGAAGGCGTCGTCTTCGGCATAGGTGAAGAGCCACAGCGCGTAGCCGAGCAGCATCGCGACCGCGGCCGCCAGGGCGGCGTGCGTTGGGCGTTCGCGGATCGTGCGGGCGATGTCGGGGAAGGGCATCCGGGGGTCTTATCCAACCTGGGTGTCGCGAAACTTCGTGGCTTCCGCTCGTCACCCCGAGCGCAGCCTTCCGAGGAACGAGGGAGGCGGAGCCGAGGGGCGCTCGCTCGAAGGATTCTGCGACACCTCTTCAGTCCGCGACAGTATCGAATCATTTGGACCGAGGCGCCGACGGGCGGACCTGAAGGGGCATCGGCGGGTCGTCGCGCGCGGCGGCCGCACCGCGACTCTGCAGCGGCGCGCGCGCGCTCGGAAGAGAGCGTCGGGCGAGAGGCGCCTCGCCTGCGCCCAGCCGTCACGAGTCCATCCCGATCGAACGCTCGACCAGAGTCGGCGGCGCCACGCCTAGAAATGCCCCACGTCGCAGTCGCCTGGGGTCAGCAGCCAATTCCTGCGGTGCCAGAAGCCCTCGGGCCGCTTCGTGCCCTTCAGGTCGATGCCGACCAGCGACCAGGCCGGGCCGCGGTCCCAGAGCCTCTTGCCGCGCAGCGAGCGGCGCAGCGCGGTCGGCGCCACGGTCTGCAGCAGCATCACCCCGCCCCGCGACAGCCACGCCAGCAGGTGCGCGAAGAGCGCCTCGCGCGCCTCGGTCGGCTGCCATGGGTAGTAGTCGACCAGGTTCGCGCTGTGCCCGTCGAGCGTGAGCGCCGCGTAGCCCTCGAGCCGGCCGTCGCGGCGCAGCGCGAGCAGCGCTTTGCGCTCGTCCGATCCGCCGTGGCGCCAGTTGAGGTACTCGGCGCTGCGAAACGAGCAGACGCTCTCGCCGTCGTGATGCTTGAGGAACAAGCCCTCGACGTCGGCCTCGACCCGCTCGACCTTCAGCAGCGCGTAGTCCGGGAAGCGCCGCGCCTTGCGCTCGAAGCCGCGCATCCAGCGGCCGTCGAGCTTCGATGTGCGCGCCGGCTTCCGGAGAAACCTCTGCGAGAGGTACGACGGCAGCACGAGGCGCTTGAGCGCGCGCATATCGTCGATGAGGTGGGCGCCGAACTTGAGCGCGCCGCCGTGCGAGGCGCCGCCGGTGCGCACGAAGGCGAAGGTCAGCTCGAGCTCGAGCTCGCGCAGGTCCTCGAACCCTTTGCCGAACAGCGCCAGCGACAGACCTTGGCGCCGGTGCTGCGGGTGGACCATCAGGTCGCCAATCTGAGTGCAGCCGCGCCTCTCGCCCCCGACGCGCAAGGACCAGGGCATGGCGACGTTGCTGCCGCACAGCTCGCGCGTGCCGCGGCGGCGCGCGGTCCAGACGAGCGCCGGGCCGGCGGGGTTGTCGAGGTACTTGCGCCGAAGCTGCGGCAGCCGATGGCCCGCCTGAGGGTAGACGAGGTGGAACAGGTCGCAGAGCTCGGGAAGCACCTCGGCGATGGGCTCTCGGGCGATCGCGTAGCTCATGGAAGGCTCCCCTGTGGACACCGGGCGCTGCCGGGCTCAACGGCGCATGGGGCAAAGCTAAGGAGAAGGCCGCAGGCCCAACAACGAGCGCCGGCGGTGCTCGGTTGCCTCGGGACGGTGCGCGTCGCGGCGGGGTCGCCGCCGGAACGAGGAGGGCTCCGGCTCGCTTTGCGGAGCCCTGTTCGCGGTCGGAATCGTTCTGACAGGCCCGGTTGGTCCAGCGACCCTGCCGCCGCCATCCATAGAGCCCGGCAACGGCGCACTGAAGGCGGTATGCCCCAAATGGGGGAGGTGGATCGGGGGGCCAAGGCCTTCGCGACAGTGGGGACGCGGCTCGTGAGGCCGGGCTAAGGGCTTCGCGACGGTGGGGACGTGGCTCGTGAGGCCGGGCCAAGGGCTTCGCGACGGTGGGGACGCGGCTCGTGAGGCCGGCCAAGGGCTTCGCGACGGTGGGGACGCGGCTCGCGAGGCCGGCCAAGGGCTTCGCGACGGTGGGAACGCGGCTCGCGAGGGCGGGCCAAGAGCTTCACGACGGTGGGGACGGGGCTCGTGAGGCCGGGCCAAGGGCTTCACGACGGTGGGGACGGGGCTCGTGAGGCCGGGCCAAGGCCTTCACGACGGTGGGGACGCGGCTCGTGAGGCCGGGCTAAGGGCTTCGCGACGGTGGGGACGTGGATTCGCGAGGCCGGGCCAAGGGCTTCGCGACGGTGGGGACGTGGCTCGCGAGGCCGGGCCAAGGGCTTCGCGACGATGGGGACGTGGCCCGTGAGGCCGGGCCAAGGGCTTCGCGACGGTGGGGACGGGGCTCGTGAGACCGGGCCAAGGCCTTCACGACGGTGGGGATGCGGCTCGTGAGGCCGGGCTAAGGGCTTCGCGACGCTGGGGACGCGGCTCGTGGGGCCGGGCCAAGGGCTTCGCGACGGTGGGGACGCGGCTCGTGGGGCCGGGCCAAGGGCTTCGCGACGGTGGATTCAAAGTTGATGACGGTGACGGGAGCCCTTCAGCCCGCCGAGGAGCGCTCATGAAAGGAAGAAGCCGCTCCGGTTGACCCGGAGCGGCTTTCTCGACGTGGCCCGATTTCTCGAAGCTGCGGGGCGGGGCTCGGAAGACGCCCGGCCGCGATGGTCGGCGGCCATCGCCCCAGGCAGCGACGGTGGCCGCAGCCTCGCTACTTGCGAGCGGTGGCCTCCTTGAGGATCGACTGGACGCTCGGATCGCGCGCGCCGACGGCGGCGAGGATCCGGTAGCAGGCTGCCCACACCTCGCTCTGCTGCTTGACCGCCTCGCGCTCCTCCTTGGTCGCCACGACCTTGTCCTTCGACTTCGAGGCGCGGGTCGACAGCTTGCCCGAGAGCTGCTGCGCGTCGGCGAGCAGAGCCTCGAGGCGCTCCTTGGTCACCTTGCGGCGCCCGAGGACCTCGTGGGCGTCGGTGAGGCCGAGCAGCGCGATGGCGTCCTTCTCGATCTCGTTGCGGATGGCTTCCTGGGAGTTGGAGGCGCGGCGCTTGCGCTTCTTGACCCCGTCGCGCTTGAGGGTGGTCATCGTCACCTCGCTGCTGTTGGCGAGGATGGCGTCGAGCGCGCCGATGGTCTCGGCCGAGGCGTTCTTCTTGGCGAGCTCGAGGCGGCCGGCCTGAACCGCGCCCATGATGACCGAGTAGTCGTCTCGAATCTTGGCGAACAGCGTGACGATGTCCGCGGTGCTCACCTTGGAGAAGGCGCCGGCGAGCCCCTGGGCGGAGTTGAAGTCCCTGGCGAGCTTGCCGTAGTCGATGACCGACTGCAGCTCCTCGGAGACGCCTCCGAGATCCTCGTAGTACGCGAGGCTCGAAGGGGTGCCGAGGATGTGCTCGGCGCAGCGGATACGGGCGGACGTGGTGGAGTTGAAGGACGTAATGGCGGCCATCGGCCCCCTCCTTTGTGGATGTGAGGCCCCAATCAATCCTCAAAACCGAGCAGAGCACAAGAGGCGGACTGTCCTTAAGGTTGGTGTGGTTTGTATTGAACAGAAGGAGGGTGGGGCTGCGCCAGAGCGGGTAGAGTGGGGATTGGGGCGGCGGGGGGCCGGATCGGCGAAGCGGTGAAGGCGCCGTCGATTCCCGCCTTCCACAAACTCCGCCGCGACCGGCGCAGACACCGACGAGGGGCCCGTCGGCCCGAGCTCCCGCCAAGCCGCATCCGACCGAAGACGAGAACCGCGTCATCCTTGTTGAAGGAGGCGAGGCGAGATGGACCTCGAGCACCACCTCGCCTGGCGGCCTGCGGGGCATGTCGGAGCTGGAGCTCCAACCTTCCTCCTTTGAGGAGCTCCGAGCTCCATCCCGGCAGGCCGCGCCATCGCAGTCGCCGCCGAGCTCGAGACAGCGCCCGCGGCGCTTCCCCCGGCGGCGTGGCGAGGAGAGCCACCCGGCGATCGCCTCTAAGCGTCCCCCAACTTTGTGGATGACTGCCTTGCCAGTTACCAAGAACTGCGTCAAAACCAAACGGCCGGAGTGTGCACGCACGCTCCGACCACCATCCGCCGGAAGAGGAGAGGAACAGACGATGAGCATCGCCAAGCGGCTCCCCATCCTGCTCGCCCTCGCGAGCACGGCCCTCTTCGCATCCTGCAGCGGCGACGAGCCAGCGAAGTGCACCCCGAGCGAAGAGATCTGCGACGGCGTCGACAATGATTGCGACGGCGAGATCGACGAGAACGGCTGTGAGTCCCTCTGCGCCGCCGGCGCCTCGGAGTGCGTCGCCGGCAACCTGCGCACCTGCGTCGAGCAGGGCTCGGTGGCCGATTGGAGTGGCTGGGCGCGCTGCCCGAGCGACGCCTGCGCCGATGCGAGCCAATGCCTGTCGTGCGCCAACGACTGCGCGAGCCTGGGCGTGACCCAATGCGCCAACGGCCAGCTCCGCTCCTGCGAGGGGGTCGAGGGTTGCACGCGCTGGGGCCAATGGATCGGCTGTCCCGGCGGCGTCTGCGAGAACGCGACGAGCTGCGGCGGCTGCACCGACCAGTGCGCGGCGGGCAGCAGTGAGTGCGTCAACGGCCAGCTCCGCACCTGTGTGGCGGGTGCGAACGGCTGCCTCGCCTGGTCGAGTTGGTCGGCCTGTTCCCAGGGCTCTTGCGCGAACGCGACGAGCTGCGGCGGCTGCAGCGACCAGTGCCCGGCGGGCGCCAGCGAGTGCAGCAACGGCCAGCTCCGCACCTGCGTGGCGGATACGAACGGCTGTCTCGCTTGGTCGAGCTGGTCGGCCTGTGCCCAGGGCTCTTGCGAGAGCGCGACGAGCTGCGGGGGCTGCACCGACCAGTGCGCGGGAGGCGCCAGCGAGTGCAGCGACGGCCAGCTCCGCACCTGCGTGGCGGATACGAACGGCTGTCTCACTTGGTCGAGCTGGTCGGCTTGTGCCCAGGGCACTTGCGCGAACCCGACGAGCTGCGGCGGCTGCAACCACCAGTGCGCGGCGGGCGCCAATGAGTGCGCCAACGGCCAGCTCCGCACCTGCGCCTCGGATACGAACGGCTGCCTCGCCTGGTCGGGCTGGTCGGCCTGCGCCGAAGGCTTCTGCGCGTCGGCGACGAGCTGCGGGACCTGCAACGACCAGTGCACCTTGGGCGCGAGCTCCTGCAGCAACGGCCAGCTCCGCACCTGCGTGGCGGATGCGAACGGCTGCCTCGACTGGTCGAGCTGGTCGGCCTGCGCCGACGGGTTCTGCGCCTCGGCGACGAGCTGCGGGACCTGCAACGACCAGTGCACCTTGGGCGCGAGCGCCTGCAGCAACGGCCAGCGCCGCACCTGCGTGGCGGATACGAACGGCTGTCTCGACTGGTCGAGCTGGGCGGCCTGCGCCGACGGCTTCTGCGCCACCTCGACGAGCTGCGGGGTCTGCAACCACCAGTGCACGCTCAACGCGACCGAGTGCACCAGCGGGCGGCTCCGCACCTGCGGGGAGGATGCGAACGGCTGCCGGATCTGGTCGGCCTCGACCCCCTGTGCCGACGGCTTCTGCGCCAACTCGACGAGCTGCGGGGTCTGCGACGACACCTGCCCGTCCGCGGGGGCGACCGAGTGCACCGGCGGGCGCATCCGCACCTGCGTGGCCGACGCGAACGGTTGTCTCGCGTGGGGCAGCTTCTCGGCCTGTGCCGAGGGCGCCTGCGGGAGCCCGACCGCCTGCGGGGCGGCGGTGCTGGTGATCTCCGAGATCCGCGTCGACACCGCCGGCTCGCCCGACACCGGCGCTTTCGTCGAGCTCTACGGCTCGCCCGGCATCTCGCTCGAGGGGCTCTCGCTCGTCGGGATCAACGGCAACGGCGGCGCCGACTACAACACCATCGCGCTGACCGGCCAGATCCCGGGCCACGGCTACTACCTGGTGGCCCGCGCCGACGGCCCCCTCGCCGCGAGCGCCAACCTGCTCGACAACGCGGTCGACTACCAGAACGGACCCGACAGCGTGCAACTGCGCCAGGGCTCGACCGTGCTCGACGCGGTCGGTTACGGCACCTTCAGCGCGAGCGACGTCTTCGCCGGCGAGGGCAATCCGGCCCCGCCCCCGCCGACCGGCGCGAGCCTGACGCGCGACGCGGTCTGCACCGACACCGACGACAACGCCGCCGACTTCTCCATCGCGCTGATACCGACCCCGGGCCGGGCCACCGGCAGCGCCTGCACGCCGGGCGCATGGAGGCTCGCGACGGTGGACGACAGCGGCTATGCCGGCGAATACAGCTCCATCGCCGCCGAGCCGGACGGCGAGGTCCACGTGAGCTATTACGACAACGCCTGGAACCGCCTGAAGTACGCGAACAAGCCGGCGGGCGGCTCCTGGTCCATCGAGACCGCCGACTCCGACAGCACCTGGGACGTCGGGCAGTACACCGACATCGCCGTGGACTCGAGCGGCCGCGTCCACATCAGCTACCTGAGGAACTTGAGCGGCCTGAAGTACGCCACCAAGTCGGCGACCGGCACCACCTGGACCGCGACCCAAATCCACTCGCGGGGCCACGACGGGCAGACCTCCATCGTCACCAACGCCGACGGCGTGCACATCTCCTACTACGAAGACAACTACTTCGACCTCGAGTACGCCTACAAGCCGGCCGGCAGCTCGACCTGGCAGCTCGAGAGCATCGAGACGCAAGGGTCGGTTGGCCGTCACTCCGCCATCGCGACCGACGCGGCGGGTGGGCTCCATGTCGCCTACTACGACGAGAGCTGGCGGGGGGCGCTCAACTACGCCTACAAGCCGCGGGGGCTCGCCTGGACGACCGTGACGCTCTCGGACACGGCGGACGGCGCGTACCCCTCGATTGCCGTCGACGGCGATGGCGGCCTGCACATCTCCTTCTACGACGAGTTCGGCGACCACAACCTGCAGTACATCTACAGGACGCCCAGCGGCATTTGGGCAAGCTCCGTCGTCGTCGACGGCGTCGCGGGCGAATTGATGGGTGCTTATGGTTCGCTCGCCGTCGACGCGAACGGCGGCGTCCACATCGCCTATTTCTACAGCACCTACGGGGACCTGAAGTACGCCTACAAGCCCAAGGGCGGCTCGTGGACCACGGCCACGCTCGATGAGGCGGGCATCGTCGGCCACTACGCCTCGATCGCCGCCAGCCTCGTCGGGGTGCACATCAGCTACTTCGACAGGAGCAACCAGTCCCTGAAGTACGCTTTCCGGCCGCATTGCCAGTAGCGATGGGCGAATGAAGGGGGCCCCAGGGAAGGCTCGCCTGCCCGCAGCTTCGGTGGGCGCACGGGGATGATTCTCCCGTGCGCCAACGGGCTGGAATAGGCGAGCGAGGGCGCAGCCCCGCGGGCAAGGCGGTGCGGCCCTGCGTCGGCCTTGGGCCGGCGCTGGTCTTTGACAGGCTGCCCCTCGTTGGCGTGCAGGCGGGCGATCTCATCGCGCTTGTGAGCGACGGGGCCTACCCCAAGGGGTTCAAGGCCATCTACGAGGTGGAGGCGCTCTTGCGCGAGGCCGACGGCGTTCCCGAGCTCGCCGCCGAGGAATTGGCGGCGCGCTCGGCGAGCCGCAGGTCCGACGACGACCTCACCGCGCTCGCCTCTGGTTGGCTTGCCGGGCGAGCGCTACCAAGAACCGCGGGGCGCGCGCAGGCCCACGCGCCTCGCGCTTCGCCGCGCGCACCAGCACCACCCTCGACCTCGACCTCGCCGCCGGGGGCGCCGTCGACGCTGAGAGCTAGCGCCGTGGCGCCGAGCGTGTCGCTGGTCAAGATCGCCCCGGTGCGCAGCCTGTCGACCGACATCGCGGATCCGACGAGCTCCGCCGGGTGCCCGTCGACGGTCGGCTCGGCGACCTGGCTCGCCGCGGAGAAAAGCGCAGCGGCAGGCCCCTGGGAACGGGCCTGCCGCTGCAAGTCATCCACGCTGGAGGTCGGTCAAGGTGCCCCGCAGCTCCTCGCCTCGACCGGCGGGAGATAGGACTCCGGGTACCGATAGGCGCGGTAGACGTATCCGAACGGCTGGAAGTACTCCCAGACGATCTCGCCTTGCCGGGTCACCTCGAAGATGCGCCCGTCGTGCCCCTCGGTGATGAGCGTGTTGCCGTTGGGCAGGCGCTGCACCGAGCTGATGAACCAACTGAAAAAGCGGCGATCGCCTCCGGTCGCACGGTTGTCGGTCTCGTTCGAGTACTCCCAAACCTTCTCGTAGGAGATGGGGTTGTACTCGACGGCGCGAGAGTAGTTGCGGAATGCGACGGGCCAGAACGCGGGCGTTCCGGGCAGGAGCGAGCCGAAGCCGGCGAGCCCACCGTTGTCGAACACCAGGATGTTGCCCTCGCCAGGCAGGCCCTTGGGGATCATGTGAGCGGTGTGCTGGCCGATGATCTGTCCGACCCTGTTCTCCTTGCCGTAGCGGTAGTCGGGCCCCGTCCTCCAGACGATGTCGCCGCTCTGCCACCGGCCCTGCGAGTCGTCGTGGCGCGCGATGATCCCGATGATGTTCGAGCTGCGGCCGTCCCAGAGGAGGTTCTCGGGGTGGAAGCGCTCGTCGCCCGCGTCGTACCAGCGGTTCGGACCGAGCACCGAGACCGCGTTCAGGTGCTGCCAGTCGGTCTCGGCCACCGGGTTGCCCTGCGTGCCGCCAAAGGTCGTGACCTTGATCGTCCGGATAGCCTCCAAGGCCACGTCGTCGAACCCCATCTGATGGATGTGCTCCCAGACGTTCCAGACCCAGGTGACGGCGCCGCTTTCGTCGATCTCGACGATGGCGTCGTCCTCGAGGCCGCGCAGGTTGCTGATGTGCTCGGTGAGCTCGGGAGGTGGCTCGCGGTGGACGAGGAGCCAGTGCTTGGTGGAGTTGCCCGAAACGTACTGCTCACCCTCGCCAGCCGGGTAAGGAGGCAATCCTCCGCGCTGGTAGTCGTGGTGGATCCTCGCTCCCCACGCGGGATTCTCACCCGGCAGCGCACCGCCGTAGCTCCACAACTCCGGCGAGTTGGGCGCGTTGGCGCACCAGCCGACTTCGACCAGCCGCGCCGCGTCGCCGTAGAACGGACGCCCGGAGCCCCGGCCGCCCATCACCGAGCCTCCCGGGAGCATCCTCGCGGGGAAGGCATTGACCTGCCAGCGCTTGACTACCGTTCCGTTCATGTCGACGAGGATCGCCCCGGCGAACAGGGAGCTTACGAGCGTATAGCCCTCATAGGCCTTGCTCACGTCGCGCCCCGGCTGCAAGCCGGTGAGACGTTCAGGGTTCAGGTTCTCCGTCTCGAGCTTGTTCATGAGGGCGCGGATCGGTCCCTGGCCATCGGCGCCCACCAGCGCCTCGTGGACCAGCGTCGCCTCGGTTGCCGGCAGAGCCTCGCCGTACCAGAAGCCAAGCGGCAGGCTGGTGTAGTTGCCCGCCCCCTCGTCCTTCGCCAGGCAATTGTCCTGGTTGGCGAGGCATTGGCGGGCACGCCCGAGGCTGTACTGGTCTCCGAAGGCAGCACCAGGCACGACCAGCAAGGCCATCGAGAGCAAAGCTGTCGGGGCAACGGTCCGTCGCATCCTCATCACCGGTCTCCTTGTCATCGGTTTCCTTCCTGGCACCGCCTTGTCAGTGCCGGCGCCCTACCTGTGGCGAAGGCCTCAGGGGGGCGGCAGCCTACTGCCAGCGATATCGAGGAAATCGCAGGCCTCTTGGGGGCTTCCGAATGGGAGGCGCAGGCAGGCACCCGGGCATGCGCGGGTTGGCATCCCTGGCGAGGTGCGTTGCGGGCTCCAGAGTTCATTCCGCGCAATGAGCGGGAACCCGCAAGTGCTCGAATTCACTGGCGAGGCGTCAGGGGGCTTCGTCCGAATCAGATTTGGGAGGCGAATCCGCGAATCCCTCGACTCCGCGGCTCCCTTCGGTCGCCTCTACGCTCGGGATGCCCGGGTTCGGCCCAAGTTGTTTGGACAGGGCCGGAATGAACTCTGGGGCTCTTTCCCCCCGTGGCCCCGACAAGCCCGGGGGCGAGCGGGCATCGGCGCTCAGCGCATCAGCAACAACAACCCTGCGAGCACGCCGGCGAGCGCGCCCGCCTTGCCGATTCGGTTGCGCTCGCGGAAGGCGAGGCTGCCGACGGCGAAGCTGACCACCACGTTGCTGCGCCGCACGATCGAGACGACCGCGACGAGCGCGCCGGGCTGGGCGAGGGAGCGGAAGTAGAGGTTGTCGGCGGCGAGCAGCAGCGCGCCGACGGCGACTATCGACCAGCGCCAGCGGAACCCGAGTTTGACAGTCGTT
>DHSB01000239.1 GCA_002408385.1 Myxococcales bacterium UBA5297 | reverse complement strand
AACGTGCTGTTCGAGGGCGGGGCAGGCGAGGTGGTGCGGCGAAAGCTGCTGCACGAGTGCGAGGTCCACACGCTGCTGCGCTTGCCGACGGGCATCTTCTACGCCCAGGGCGTAAAGGCGAACGTGCTCTTCTTCGACAAGAAGCCCGGGCGCGAGAAGCCGTGGACCGACAAGCTGTGGATCTACGACCTGCGGACGAACAAGGGCTTCACGCTCAAGACCAACCCGCTCAAGCGCGAAGACCTCGATGAGTTCGTCGCCTGCTATCAGCCCGAGAACCGCCACGCGCGCAAGGCGACCTGGTCGGAGAAGAACCCCGAGGGCCGATGGCGGGCCTTCGGCTTCGACGAGCTGCTCCAGCGCGACAAGGTGAGCCTCGACCTCTTCTGGCTGCGCGACGAGAGCCTGGAGGACTCGGCGAGTCTGCCGCCGCCGGAGGTGATCGCGGCGGAGATCGTCGAGGACTTGCGGACGGCGCTCGAGCAGTTCGAGGCCATTGAGGCCGATTTGGCGGGGAGAGGGTAACGAAGGCTACGGGCAGCGGTCGGCGGCGGCGACCTCTGAGCTCATCCGCGATTGTCTGCCGAGAAAACCGTATCTCGCTCGTCGACCAGCGCTTCGGAGGCGCAAGTCATGCCCGCTCTATCTCGTCCGTTGGCCCAGGATGGAGGCATCGCTCGTCAACGCTTCCGATGAGCAGCACCTGCTCGAAATCCTTGACGAATTGGACTCTCCCGGCGCATGCATTTGGAGCGAGTACGAGGGGCCGCTCTGATAGACGTCGACTTGAATCTCGAAGTCGAGATTGAGGGGAAGTACGAGGAGACATCCGCAGAGTCGTTATCCATTACTGGCGTCGAGGAGCTCTCGGAGAGCCTTCTGAAACTCGGTTATCCGGGCACTGAAACGGCCTCCGAGATGTGCGACGCGATTCTCGCGGGCGCCTTTCCGAATACAGCTCGCCGGATTGAGGAGCTTAGGGAGACCGCCGCCGAGGAGGGCGAGTACGAATGGGTGCCGTCCGCCGAAGACCTGAAGGAAGCAGTCGCTCAAGACATCGTTGATCACCAGGTCGCTTTGCTCGGTCGAGGGGTCGCATTCGACGAGGACACGGCGCTGGTGCCAATTCGGATTTGGTACTTCGTGCGCCGAGGCAGGAGCAAGTTCGAGCGGGTCGATGGCCGGACGGTGCGCGACTTTACGCTCGGTAAGCGCGCCATTCAGCCCGACAAGGACGGTCTTGTCCGCTTGGCCAAGGTGACCCTCATCATGGAGGAGGGCGAACCGAGCTCTATTGAGGTCAGCCAGACCGGTTATCAGCTCAGAACCCGACGCGATGGCATCATTATCGATGCCCACCGAGCAGATGCATTCCCAGAGGACGAGGAGGGCGGCGCCTCCTTGTTCGCAGTCAGGCGCAACGAAGCGGTTCGCTGGGAACTGGCCGATGCTGAAATCAAGGCGGTATTGAAGGCGGCTGAGAAGGTCATCAATACCGATTGGTCCGCGCTTGAGTGAATTGGCCGATGGAGGCGCGCTTCGAGGCCGTGCCCAGGTAGGTCGTCGCCGCCTTTGAGATGAGCAGCACCGCCGAGAGGAGCAGCGCGAACTTGAGCGCTGAAGAGAGCCCAAAAGAATGGGAGGACTGACGGTTGGCCGCGGTCTTCCCCACGCTCCTCGCGCGCCGATAGAAGAGGAGGCTCGCCACCAATCCGGCGACCATCATCGCGACCATCGAAAGCCTCGGAGTCGAGGCACGCGCGAGCGAGGCCATTTCGGTGAGTCGCCGCAGATCCCAAATCGGCCGCCTAATCGAGGCTTCGCGACGGTCGAGGGTCTGGGAGTTGAAAGACCGGGCCGCCCGGAGCCTGGATTTTCACTCCTAACTCAAAACTCAAGACTCCCAACTCACTCGCTACTCCGGCTCGATACGCAGCTCGCCCGTCTTCGTCACCCGGTAGCCGGGGATCGTCGCGAGCGCCTCGCGCAGCGGCGCGCTCTGGGCCACCTCGCACAGCCGCACGATGTGCGGGTCCCCGAGCGCCGAGGCGGCGACCAGCAGCTCGTACGCCTCGAACCCGAGGCCGAAGAACCCCAGGCCGAAGCGCTCGGCCCAGGTGCGCGGGCCAAGGCCCAGGTCTGCCTCGCCCCGGACGACCGAGGCGGCGACCGCGAGGTTCGACTCGAGGGGAGTGGCGCTCCCGAGCGCAGCGCGGTCGAGCCCCGCGTTGCGCAGCGCCGCGTCGACGACCTCGTGCAGACCCGAGGTGAGCGGCCTGCCGGCAACCCGCAGCCCTCGGACCTCCTCGAGCCGCGAGAGCTGGAGCCCGGGGCGCAGCAGAAACCCGACCTCGCGTTCGACGAGGTGGAGCCTGGCCAGCCTCACCCCGAGCCGCGGCGGCGGTGCGCGGCCGTGCCAGCCGGCCACCAGGATGTCGGCCATCGCGACCAGCTCGATGCCCACCGCGCGATCGGCGCGCAGGAAGCCGAGCAGCGGCTGTCCGCGCTGGCGAAGCTGCCCGAGCAGCACCTCGACGACGAGGTCGTCGTCGCCCGCGAGGATGGGCGAGGGCTCGGTGGTCCCCGTCCAACTCGCCTGCGAGGGCGCCGCGACCGATGGGGCGGCGCCGGCGCGTCCGTCCGACTCCTCGGCCCAGCGCAGCACCTCTTCGCGCGAGAAGAGCCACTTGCCGCCCGCCCGGCGCGCGGGCATCCCGCGGCGCAGCAGGCGGTAGACGTGCTTGGGATGGACCCGCAGCAGCTCGGCCACCTCGGCCGAGGTGAGCAGGGGATCGGCGGCGGCCCCGTTGCTACGCGGCAGGCTTCTCATCGCGCTCCTCGCTCGAGGGGGCATTGGCCTCGACCTTCGCTTCGAAGCTCTCGGCCCAACGCCCGGGCTCAGCAGCGACGCCGTTCTTCCTGCTCCGCAGCACGAGCGCACACCCCTCGTACTCGAAGCGCAGCGTCAGCGGGCCTTCCTCAGGGCGAATGTGCAGCCGGCATTCGGAGAAGGAGGCGCCCATCGTGCCGAGGAGCGCGTCGGTGCTGGCGTCACAGCGGTTGCTCGTCACCGACAGCGCCGGGTCGCGGGCGTCGACCCCAAAGTAGCGCACCGCCACGAAGACCGCGGCCAGCCCGAGCCGAGCCTCGGGGCTGTGCGCGGCGGCTTTGCCGAGATGGTTCTCGAGGCCGCGCTCGAGCAGCGAGGCGAGCAGGGCGGGCTCGAGCACCGAGGCCCGCGCGCGCCGCTCGCGAGTCGCGCAGAAGACGCTGTCCCAGCCCGGGCTGTAGGACTTGAGGTCGACTATCGGCGTGCCGTCGAGCATGTCGAGGTGATCGACGAACAGGCGCAGCCCCTCGCGGCGCAGCAAGGGCACCACGGTCACCCCCAGCGGATTGGGGCGCGCCGGCGAGCGGGTCCCGAAGACTCCGCGCGGCGCGGCCTCCGGGTCGGCGCGCTTGGGACGGGCAGTGAGTCGGCTGCGGTCAGCCTGGTGGAACAGGCCGACGACGATGAGGTGCGAGCTCAGCTCGATCCCGAGCAGGCCCTCGGCAAACGGCTCGAAGATCTCGAGCTGCGCCGCGCCGCCGCCCGGAGGGATCTCGTCACATGCGCGGTAGCCGGAGCGGACCGCGCCGATCGGAGTGATCTCGAAGGCGCTCATCCTTCCTCCCCGGGCAGGTCGGCCTCGATCCCGAGCCAGAGCTGCCGGCCGGGGTCGGGGTAGCCGAACTTGGTCTGGTGGCTCGCGTCGAGCAGGTTGGTGGCGCGGGCGAGCACGGTCGCGAAGGAGGCGGCCCGCACCTTGATTTGCGCGTCCCAGACCGCGTAGGTGCCCAGGGTTCCCCAGGCGCCGGTGTTCGGGTTGCGGAAGCTCTGCGGGCCGACGACGCGCACGAACGAGGAGAGCTCGACCCGCGAGAAGGGCAGCGCGATGAGCCCCGCGGTCAGCTTGTGCGCTGGCCGGTACTCGAGCCGCTCGTCGTCGACGCGGCGCGCGTGCAGCAAGGCGTAGCTCGCGTCGATGCGGAGCCGGGGCAGCGGGCGCACCCGCGCCGACAGCTCCGCGCCGGCGAGCCGGGCCTGCCCGACGTTCTCGATCCGCGTCCTCCCGCCGCCGAGTGTCACCTCTTCGATCAGGTCCTCGACCTCGGCGTCGAAGAGGCTCACCTCCAGCGACAGCCAACTGGCCGCGCGCCAGGCCACCTCGGCGTCGAGGTGCCAGGCCGCCTCCGGCCGCAGCTCGGGGTTGGGCAGCCGGTACCCGAGACCGCGCGAGAAGCGCTCGCGCAGCGTGGGGAAGCGGTGGCGGCGCGCTGCGGTGGCCCCGAGGCTCAGCTCGTCGGTGAGCTCGAAATGCAAGGAGGCGAGAGGGCCGACGCCGACGGCGGGGCTCGAGTGCTCGCCGGGGAGATCGACCGGCAGCTCGGCTTCGATCTGACAGGCGAGGGTCGCGGTGAGCATCCGAGCAAGCCGCGCGCTCGCCTCCGGCGCGGCCAGCAAGAGCAGCCGTTCGTAGGCCGCCGCGTCCTCCTCGTCCCCGCGGTGGCGGTCGTACTCGGCCCCCGCCCACAGGCTCAGGCGCGTGCTGCCCCAGGGCGCGTCGAGGTCGAGCCGCGGCCGGGTGCGCAGGCCGAAGGCGCGGTCGTGGTACCAGGAGTGAAAGGCGCTCGGCGAGAGCTGGGTCGAGTAGCTCGAGTCGTCGTAGGCGTCGACGAGGTTGTCGTACAGCCGGGCGTAGGCGGTCGTCTCCGTCTGCGCCGTGCTCGCGTAGCGGTGGCTCGCCTGGAGCATCAGCCCGCGCCAGGTCGTGAAGCGCCAATAGCGCGCGGGGCGCAGCTCGGTGCTCGGCGGGATGCCGCGCGAGGAGTCGACCCACAGAGCCGAGGCGCTCGCCTCGTGGGCCCCCTCGGGCGCGAAGCGGGCGGTGGCACCGAGGTGGTAGCCGCTTCGGTCGCTGCCGACCCGCATCCCCTCGTCCTGGTTGGCGGTGGGCACGAAGCCCGAGGCGAGCGCGAAGCCCTCGCTGTAGTCGCCGCCGCCGAAGACCGAGTAGCCCAAGGCGCCGCTCTGTCCCGAGTGGATCAGCTCGGCGCGGCCCTGTAGCGGCAGGCTGCCTTCGAGCCGGGCCTCTACCGCAGGTCCGCTGCCCGGACGGCGGGAGATGACGGAGATGGCGCCGCCCAGGCCCGAGGGGCCGGCGGCGACCCCGGGCGAGCGCGCCAGGGTCACCCTGTCGACCATCGCCGTCGGGAGTTGCGAGAGGTCGAGCTGGCCATCGTAGGGCACGAAGACCGGCGCCCCGTCGACGAGCACCGCGGTCTGGCGCTGGTCGAAGCCGCGCAGCGTGAGGATGCGCTCGCCGCGGCCGCCGGTGGAGGTGTTGAGCGAGGCCTCGAGCTCGAGCAGGCCGGCCAGGTTGGCCGCCCCGCGCGCCTCGATGTCCTCGCGGCGGATCTGGCGCACGCTGGTGCCGCCGGAGCCGTAGGGGTCGGCGGTGACCACCGTCTCGTAGCGGGGGCCGGACTCGGAGGGCGCGGCGGCCTGAGGCGGCGAGGCCTCCTCGTCGGCGTCGTCGGCGCGCGCGCCCGAGGGCAACGCGACGACGAGCGCCGCGAGCAGTGCCGCGAGGGGGCGAGGGCAGGGGTTCATTCGCTGAGGATGATCTCGGCGGTGTCGCCCACGCGCAGGCAGCCGGGGAACTGCAGCGACTCGTCCCAGCTCAGTTTCCGAGTCACAGGGTCGAGGTAGCCCAGGGCGAGCTTGTCGCCGGAGACCGGGACGAGGTCTTGGCAGTTCGGGCTCGAGCCGGGCTTGAAGCCGTCGGCGCTGGTGAAGTCGGCCGTCAACCCCTCGATCGGCGTGCTGCCGATGACCCCGGCGATGATCTCGGTGAGCTGCACGAGCTGCGCGCCGGCGACCTCGACGGTCGGCAGGTTGCCGAGCCCGACGTCGGTCGAGTTGCCCTGCCAGAGGACCTTGACCGTCACCCCGGGGTCGGCCTCGGCGAGGATGATCTCGGCGGTGTCGCTCACCCGCAGGCAGCCGGGGAACGCCAGCGACTCGTCCCAGCTCAGCTTCCTCGTCACCGGGTCGAGGTAGCCCAAGGCGAGCGCATCGCCGGAGACCGGGACGAGGTCTTCGCAGTTCGGGCTCGAGCCGGGCTTGAAGCCGTCGCCGCTGGTGAAGTCGGCCGTCAGCCCCGTCACCGGCGTGCTGCCGATGACCCCGGCGACGATTTCGGTGAGCCGCACGAGCTGCGCGCCGGCGATCTCGACGGTCGGCAGGCTGCCGAGCGCGACGTCGGTCGAGGCGCCCTGCCAGAGGACCTTGACCGTCACCCCGGGGTCGGCCTCGGTGAGGATGATCTCGGCGATGTCGTCCACGCGCAGGCAGCCGGGGAACTCCAGCGACGCCTCCCAGCTCAGGTCCCTGGACACAGGGTCGAGGTAGCCCAAGGCGAGCGCGTCGCCGGGGACCGGGACGAAGTCGAGGCAGTTCGGGCTCGAGCCGGGCTTGAAGCCGTCGCCGGCGACGAAGTCGGCCTCCAGCTCCGCCACCGGCGTGCTGCCGATGACCTCGGCGATGATTGCGGTGAGCCGCACGCGCTGCGTGCCGGCGACCTCGACGGTCGGCAGGCCGTCGAGCGCGACCTCGGTCGAGGCGCCCTGCCAGAGGACCTTGACCGACTTACCGGCGCCGGGGGTGGCCTCGGTGAGGATGATCTCGGCGATGTCGCCCACGCGCAGGCAGCCGGGGAACTGCAGCGACTCGTCCCAGACCAGGTTCCTCGACACCGGGTCGATGTAGCCCTGAGCGAGCTTGTCGCCGGGGACGGGGATGAACCCGTCGCAGGTCGACTTCGAGCCGGGCTTGAAGCCGTCGGCCGCGGTGAAGTCGGCCTCCAACCCGGCGACCGGCGTAGCGCCGAGGACCCCGGCGATGACCTCGGTGAGCCGCACCGCCTGCGTGCCGGCGACCTCGACGGTCGGCAGGCCGTCGAGCGCGACCTCGGTCGAGGCGCCCTGCCAGAGGACCTTGACCGTCTTGCCTGCGTCGGGGGTGCCGGGGTCGGTCTCCTGGCCACACGAGAGACACTGCAGCGCCGCCAGGGCGAGGGCGACCAGTCCTGTTCGTTTCATGGAGAGCTCCGTCGAGAGCCCGTCAACCGGGCGAAAGAGTGCGCCCGGCTGTTACCAATTGTTACCTTTGGTGGCAAGAGAACAGTGACCGGGCAGGCGGTTGCCGTCGAGAGATTCTTCTTCGACCCCGTCCGGTTCCGTTCACCCTGAGCGTAGCCTTTGACGCTTCAGCGGCGGGAGCGGAGTCGAAGGGAGCAGGGGTCGGGATCGGGCCGCACGGGCCCGGAAGCGGTCAGCCTCAGCCGAAGCCGGACAGCCCGCAGCCTCGGGACGGGCGCCTCGAGATGAAGAGGTAGCCGCCGACCCCGGCTCCGAGGCCGAGGACGGCGACCACGATCTCGAAGGTGTTGAGCGGCGGGGAGGCCGGTTTGCGGCGCGCCGAGCTCCGCGAGGTGGCCTCGATGCGGTCGGGCGGCGCCTCGGTGGGCGCTGGCGCGGCGACCGCGGCGCCGGAGGCGAGGAGCAGGGCCAAGAGGAGGGCTGCGAGGGCGGCGCGAATCATGGGGGCAGGATAACGCGCAGGCCGGCGCCGCCACCCCGGCAGGCGCGCGAGACGGCAGGGCGCGCGGGTCTTCGTACCGGTGCCTCGAGATGCCTGGAGACCGGTTTCGGGCCGGGAGGCGGGCGGCATGGCCGGATTGCACGCTTGCCGATTGTGCCCTCCACCGGTCAGTCCTGCGGCGGCCGGGGCCCGGACCTCTCGCGCGGTGAGTCGGGCAGGGCGACCCTGCCCGGCGCACCAACGAGCCGGAGGCGACATGAAGGTGACCAACGTCTTCGAGGCGAAGGGCTTCTTCCACGTGCTCGCGACCAGCGAGGGCAGTCAGACCGCGGTGATGCGCCTCGCGCCCGGCAAGGAGAGCAGCCGGCATGCGAACGCGCATCCCCACAGCGATCAGGTGCTCTTCGTCTTCGAGGGCGAGGTGGTCGGGGAGGTCGCGGGCGAGCGGCGCGCGTTGCGGCGCGGCGACTCGGTGATCGTCCCGGCGGGCACCCCTCATCGCTTCTTCAACGAAGGCCAGACCGAGGCGGTCACCTTCAACGTCTATGCGCCCCCCGCCTACGGGAAGGGAGACTGAAGATGCGTCGAGAAATCCTTCTCAGCCATGACCGGTCAGCCCGAGCCCCCGCGGCAGGCTCGGGGCTGGCCGAAGTCGAGAGCGCCTCTTCAGGCGCTCTTGCGTGTCACCCAAGCCGCCGAGACGGCCGCGGTCGTGCCCCTCGCGCGCCGCAGTAGCCCCCCCGACACCTTTTGAGCCGCGACCGAACGAACGGCGCGCGCGTCCGGACGGCAAGCGGCTCGGTCGCATTCGGCTCGGGAGGCGCGCCTCTCCCCTCGAGCCTCCGGCATCGGCTACGCTCTGAGCTGACGGGGAAGCGCTTTCACCTCATAGAGGACGGGCGCCTTCGCGGCGAGAGGAGTCGACCATGGGCTTCTTTGCGACGCTCTTCGGAGGCCAGAAGGAGAGCCTCACCGCGAGCTGGGAAGCCGATCCCGGGGTGCTCCTCGAGTTCGACGCCCAACGGCACACGCTCAACGGCGTAAGGCTCGGCGATCCTGTCGAGCGGCTGCGCGGCCTGGGGCCGGTCGAGGACTGGCGGGCGCTGCGCGTGGGCGACCTCGTTTACGGCTCGCGCGGCCTGCGCCTGGGCGTGAGCGAAGGGCTGCTCGACTCGTTCTCGCTCGTCTGGAGCAGCCCCTTCGAGCCTGGCTTCCGCCCCTTCCCCGGGCACACGCTGCTCGGCGGGCGCGAGATCGGGCTCGGCTCTTCCTGTACCGAGGCGGAGCTCAGGGCCTGGTTCGGCGAGCCGTATTGGCGCGACGCCGACGAGGACGAAACCCTTCTCTTCTACGAATGGAGCGACTGCGAGTGGCAGGTCGAGCTCGCGCCCGAAGGCAGACTGCGCTCGCTCCTCGTCGTGCGCGAGCCGCTGCTGGCCGACGCGCAGGCCCGCGACTCCTACGGCGTTTCGCGGCCATGGCCGCCGCCGCGATAGCCGCCCGACTTACGGCCCGCCGGCCACGACGGCGACGAGCAGCTCCGTTTCGCTGCCGCTCGCCGCGACGGCGGCCCCCTCGCCACGGCCGACGACCCTGCCGCCGTCGAGCGCCTCGACCACCACGCGCACGGTCGAGCCCTCGAGCGCCTCGGGCAGCAGCACCCGGAGCGTCTGGTCGCCCGAGAGCCGCGAGGCGCCGGGCTGCTCGGGTCGCAGCAGCGGACCGAAGAGCGGCTCGCCTCCGAGGCCGGTCGCCTCGGCCCGAAGCTGCTCGACCGCAAGCCCGGCCGGCAGCCGCACCCGCAGTAGCAGCGCGGCGGGTTCAGGGCCGCAGCCGGCTACGAGGAGCGCCGTGAGCGCTGCCGCCGCGCGCCTCATCGCAAGTCCACCGTGCCCAGGGTCGGCGCCGCGGGCGAGGAGCGGTCGAAGAGCAGCGCCGCGCTCACGCCGGTTGCCACCGCCCCGACCCCGGTCCAGAACCACCAGCGTCGCCACAGCGGCACCCCGGCGCTCTCGTCGATTTGCGCCGCGCCGCGGTCGTCCGCC
>DHSB01000035.1 GCA_002408385.1 Myxococcales bacterium UBA5297 | reverse complement strand
GAACCTACAGGTTGTCGGGAGGAGCCTACAGGTTGTCCGGAGGAGCCTACAGGTCGAACCCACAGACCGTCCGATAGCCCATCCGGTCGCCCTGCGAACGGCCGATCGTCGAGCGTCGAGCCGGAACTTCGCCCGCGCGTCGGCGCTGCTCGAGAAGAGTAGTGAGGGCGGGGAGGCCCGCGGCAAAATGTGCCTTCGGCTTCGCGGGTGCGCGGCTGTCGCCGCAGGGCTCAAGAGGTGTCGTGGTTCGGATCTCGGCCCACGGCCCGAGCGTAGGCCGAGCATGCGAGGCCGCAGCGGCCCCTTCGACTCCGCTCGCGCCGCTCGCGGGTCGGGAGCTACGCTCTCAGGGTGAGCCGAGCCGAGTCCAAGAAGGACTCTTCGACGCCTCTTCAGGCAAGCGGAGGCAGCACATGGTGACCGAGGCGGCCGCGGCCATCCTCGCAGGCGGCGGCGGGACGCGGCTTGGCGGAGCGCGCAAGGCGCTCCTCGAGCTCGATGGCCGCCCGTTCATCGTCCGCCAGCTCGAAGTGCTCCGAGCGCTGTTCGCCGAGGTCTTCGTCGTCGCCGACGACCCGGCGCCGTTCGCGCCCTTCGACGTGCAGGTCGTCGGCGATCTGGTTCCCGGCAAGGGCGCGCCCGGCGGCGTCTATACCGCCGTGACCTCGGCCAGCGCGCCCTGGGTCTTCTGCGTCGGCTGCGACATGCCGTTCCTGGAGCGCGAGGCCATCGAGCTGCTCGCGGCGCGGCGTGGCGAAGCGGCGGCCGTCACGCCGTTCCGACGGGGACGCCCCGAGCCTCTCTTCGCCTTCTACTCGAAGCGCTGCGCGGAGCCGTTCGGGCGGCTGCTGCGCGCCGGGGAGCCATCGCTCATCCGTCTGCTCTCTCATGTCGAGGTCGAGCAGGTCGGCGAAGCCGAGCTCGGCGGGCAGGGCTCGCGCCTGCTCGAGAACATCAACACCCCCGACGATTTCGCCCGCCTGCTTGCCGCGCGGCGCTCGGAGCCCGAAGGTCAGTAGTACGCGAGCCCCGCGGCGACCGAGAGCACGTCGCGGCCGGCGTCGGCGAAGAAGCGGTCGTAGCGCAGCGAGACGAGCACATAGCCCGGCGCGCAGCACGTCCCGGCGTGCAGCAGCAGCTCCGCGCCCACCGAGGCCCGCGCTCCGTCCGGCCCCTTCAGCTCGACGGTCGAGCCGGCACCCACCCCGAACCCGAGCAGCCGGTAGGGCCGGTGCCAGAGGTAGCGCAGCCCCGGCCGCACGAAGAGGGTCAACGGCGCCGAGAGCGCGAGGCCCGGCTCGATCAAGGTGCGCAGCGGACGATGCTGGTAGACGAGCCCGCCGCAGGCTTTCGTTCGCCGCGACTGCCCGGTCGACGGTCCGAAGGAGAAGCTCGCCGGCCAGGAGAGCTGCATCTGTGCGCCGCGCGCCGGCCCGGCCCGCGCGCCGATGCTCGGCAAGACGATCGCCGCCGCGCCCACCAGCACGTCCGTCGCGATGTCGTTCAGGCCGTTGCCGATCCCCGAGAGCGTGTCGCCGATATCGGCGCAGAAGGGATTGTCGCGCTCCCACGGCGTCTCCCCGAACGCCGGCACCTCGGTGGCCTGCGCGCCGCTTGGTCTCGAGTCGGCCGCCGCTGCCGCCTCGCTCGCGTCGACCGCGGAAGGATCTTCGGCGCCCCAGGCGCGCGGGCCTGCCAAAAGTGTCGCGAGCAGCGTGACGGCAGCGAGGCTGCGCACCAGGACCTCCGGGAAGAGCGGGCCCGATTATCCCCGAGACGGAGACCGGCGAGACACGTTCGTAGGTCTTCCGCCTGCCGGCCGAGCCACAGGCGAAGCCGCGAGCGGTGTCAGCCCCCGGCGCTACACTGGCGCGGTCTCGAAGACCTGGGGAGGGGCGATGACCGGACAGATCGCGCAGGCGCACGACCACTTCTTCAAGCTGCTGATAGCCGAGTCCGGGGTCGCGGGGGCGCTGCTGCGCGAGCGGCTGCCGCCGGAGGTCGTCTGTCTGCTCGAAGAGGGCGGTCCCGCGCCCATCCCCGGAAGCTTCGTCAACGAGCACCTGCGGGAGCTCTACACCGACTCGCTCTTCCGGTTTCGCCTGCGGGGCGAGGCGCCGGCCTGCCTCTACGTCGTCGTCGAGCACAAGAGCGACCAGGCGCGGCGCGTCGAATTCCAGTTGCTCAATTACGAGAACGCGGTCTGGCAGAGCCTCCTCTCGCGCTAACTCGCCGAGGGCGCGGCCGTCACCTCGCTGGTCGTCTTCCACGGCCCCTCGCCGTGGAGCGGGCCGGGGCGCTTCGCCGAGCGCCTGACCGCGCCTGTCGAAGCGCTCGCTCGCGGGGTCGACTTCTCGATTCCGGTCTTCGATCTCGGCCGGGGCGATGAGCTGGCCCTCTCTGCCCATCCCGTCTTGCGCGGCGGACTGCGGCTGCTGCGCCACGGGTCGCGCCCTCCACCTCGAGAGGAGGCCAAGCTCTTGCTCAGGAGCGTGCTGGCCGACTTGAGGGGCGCCTCCGAAGGCTGCTTCGCGGCCGCGACAAATTACATTTTGGACAGGTGGCGCGATGTAACGCGCGAGGATCTCGTCGAGGTCGTCAGCGAGGTGACTCTCGACAAGGAGGGGTCGATGGTTTCCAAGGCCGCGCAAGAGTTCATGGCCGAGGGGAGGAAAGAAGGCATCATCATCGGCGAGGCGAGCGGGTTCGAGAAGGGCGAGGCGAGCGGGTTCGAGAAGGGCGAGGCGAGCGGGTTCGAGAAGGGTGAGGCGAGCGGATTCGAGAAGGGCGAGGCGAGCGGCCTCAGAAAGGCTGCCGTCACCGGCGAGGCCAAGCTGCTCGTCCGGCTAATGGAGTACAAATTCGGACCGCTGTCCGAATCTCTTCGAATCCGGATCGAACACGCCTCGCTCTCCGAAATCGAGGGCTGGTCCCTGCGGGTGCTCGACGCCAAGAGCCTCTCGGACGTCCTGGACGAGCCTTCGTGACGGGTCGCCTCGCATGGTTCAGGTGGTCAAGGAGGGGTCGATGGTTTCCAAGGCCGCCCGGGAGTTCATGGCCGAGGGGAGGAAAGAAGGCATCGTCATCGGCGAGGCGATCGGATTCGAGAAGGGCGAGGCGATCGGGTTCGAGAAGGGCGAGGCGAGCGGCCTCAGAAAGGCTGCCGTCACAGGTGAGGCCAAGCTGCTCGTCCGGCAAATGGAGTACAGGTTTGGACCGCTGTCCGAATCTCTTCGAATCCGAATCGAACACGCCTCGCTCTCCGAAATCGAGGGCTGGTCCCTGCGTGTGCTCGACGCCAAGAGCCTCTCGGACATGCTCGATGGGCCTGCGTGACGGGTCGCCTCGCCTGCGCGAGTAGGTGAGAGAGCGGGCGACGGCCTCAATGGCCGCCCGAGGTGCTCATCGTCCTTCTCGACCTCTCTTCAGCGCTCGCCACAAAACCCCGCACCATCGACGTCGATGGAGGCGCCCTCGTCGCAGCGCGCGAGCGCCGGGCCGGCCGCGTTGCCGCGCAGGTTGGCGTTGAGCGCGCGCACCCGGCTGCCTTCGATGGCGACCAGGCCCGCGGCGGCGCTGCCGCTGACGTGCGGGGCGATGAGCCTCACCTCGCCCTTGGCCTGGGCGATGAGGCCCGACAGGCCGTTGCCGTGAGCCTCGAGCCCGAGCGCCTCGACCTTGTGGCCGCCGTGTACGGTGAGCCCCGCTCCTCCGTTCCCCTCCAGCAACGGCGCCTCGAGCCGAAGCTGCTCGGGCCAGAGCGCGAAGATGCCGTCGCCGAAGCTGCCGTCGCGGTCGGGGCGCGCGCCGCGCACGAGCGTGCCGCGGATAGTCGCCTGGGCGGCCCGCACGGCGACCCCGGTCGCCCCCGGATCGACGACCAGGCTCTCCTCGACCAGCGCCTCGCCGCCGAGGATCTCGATGCCCGCCCCGCTCGCGGGCGTGAGGTGGAGGTGATGGCGCGCCTCGAGCCGCGCCGAGACCGAGGCGATGCCGCTCACCTGGCAGAAGGCGGTGATCACCTCCTCGGCGACGAGCTGCGAGCCCTTGTTGGCGACCAAGCACTGCTCGAAGTGCGAGACGAGCGTGTCGCGCACCTCGAGCCGCGCCCCCTCGCCGGCGACGAGCCCCGCGCCGCGCCCGGCGCTGAAGTACGAGGCGCGCACCCGGCTCTGGCAGCCCGCGACGCAGGCCACGCCGACGACCGCGCCCTCGATGGCCCCGCCGTCGACCGTCAGCGCGCCGCCCAGAGCCCGGATGCCGAAGCGAAACGGGCCCTCGATTCTGCTGTCGCCAACGCGCGCCTCGCCGCCCCCGGTCACCTCGAGACCGACGAGGTCGCGGGAGCCGCCCTCGGTGGACAGCGAGCATCCAGAGAGCTCGGCCCGCGTCCCCTCGATCGCGACGGCGCGCCGGCCCTGACCCGAGAAGCCGACCCCGCGCAGGGTGCAGGGCGCGGCGGCGCGCAGGCCGACCGCCGCGCCGCGCACGCTCAGGCCTTCGATGGTCGACCGGGCGCGCGCGTCGATGGCGACCTGCGCCCCGTCGGCGGGCGCGACGACGGCCGCGCGCGTTCCCCGCAGCGTCACCTCGCGCTCGATGCTCAGCGTCTCTCGGTAGGTGCCCGGGCGCACCGCGAGGGTGTCGCCGTCGCGAGCCCCTGCCAGCGCTGCGCCGATGGTGGCGAAGGGCCGCTCTTCGCTTCCGTCGGCGTCGGCCGCCGCGGCGCTCGCTTGGACGACGAGCGTCCGTGGCCCCGCGGCCTCGACGGGCGAGCCTCGCCCGCAGCGCCCGGCGGCGCAGCCGCACAGGGTGAGCAGGGCGAGCAGGGCGAGGCCGGGCCGTCTCACGGCTGCTCGGGCCCGGGAAGCGCGAGAGGCGGTCCACTCGTGACCGGGCCGCGCAGCTCGCCGGTGCCCCAGCGGCGCTCCATCTCGTCGAACGTCAGGCCGAGCGCGCGCGAGGCGAACTGCAGCAGGTCGCCGCCGTGGACGAAGAAAACCTCGTCGCCGACGAACAGCGAGACGAAGAGCCCGGGCACGGCCGGCGGGCGCAGGCCGAGCGAGTCGAGGTGGTAGACGAGCCGCGGGAGCACCTCCTGCGCGAGCCAGGCGAGCGTCGCCTCCGGCGGGACCACCAGCTCGTAGCTGCGCGCTTGGGCCGCGCCGCTCGCCTCGACCTTCTCGCGGGCCGCTTGGATGCGCGCGTTGGCTTGGTGCGCCGGGCCGCGGTCGAAGGCCAGAGTGAGCAGGGGACGGAGCGTGTCGGTCATCAGAATCGAGCCTCTTCGAGAAAGCCTAATCACCTGCCGGGCATGGGCCAGCTCGTCGGAAAGCGGGGCGAACGCGGGCCCGGCACCCACCGGGTGACCCGACGCGGGCGCGTCAGTTCCCGTCCCCGATGTTCTCGGCCTGGTAGTCGCGGAACACCGGCTCGGAGAGCACGGTGAGCGGGTCGATCTGCTCGCCGTCCTTGATCACCTCGAAGTGCAGGTGCGGGCCGGTGCTGCGCCCGGTATTGCCCGCAAGCCCCACCGGTCCGGCCGCCGGGATCTGCATGCCCGCCTCGACCAGCAGCAGCGACAGGTGGCTGTAGCGGGTGACCAGCCCGCCGTCGTGCAGCAGCTCGACGTGCAGCCCGTGTCCACCGAGGCGGCCGGCGTAGGCGACGACGCCCGGAGCGGCCGCCTGGACGAGCTGGCCGACCTTGGCCCTCAGATCGACGCCGCGATGGAAGCGGTCGTTCCCCTCGAACGGATCGGTGCGCATCCCGAACAGCGAGGTGATGACCACCGGGTCGATGGGCCAGACGAGCTGGGTTGGCTCGGGCCGCGCGGGTTGGGCGAGCTTGCGCACCTGCGCGAGGCGCAGATCGAGCCCCATCGCCCGCGCGCGCACGGCGGCGGTGAGCGCGGAGGGGAACAGCCCGTAGTGCTCCTGGTCGAGGTCGAGCTCGGCGTCGAGGGCGACGCGGGCGCGGATGACGTCGAGCGGCACCGTCCGCCCCGCGGGCTGGCGTAGGAAGCGATCGATCTCGGCGAGAAACCCCGTCCAGCGCCCCCTCGTCTCCTCGGTCATCTCGCTGCCCTTGCGGGCCCGGACGCGCGCCGAGCGCTGCTCGACCGAGAAGCGGATGAGCGAGGCATCGACACGCACCTGCTCGGCCTGCGCGCCCTCGATGGTCTCGGCCGTGCGCAGCGTCGTCCCCGCGCGCCCTCGGGTCCCGGGTCCGGGGTGCTGGGGCGCGAGCTGATAGGGCTTGTGGGGCGTGCGGGGCGCTTCCGGCTTGGGCGTCGCGCATCCGGCGAGGAGCGCGAGCAGCGCTCCGGCAAGCGCGAGGATGGACGCGACACGAGAGCTCATACGAGAGCCGAGCGTACCATCGGGCCTGCGAGGCGCAAAAACCCTGGCCGCAGGCCGAAGGGCCCGGCCAAGGCGGCAAAATTGCGGGCTTTTCGCACTGGGCTAGACTCGCAGATCAACCCGGGTGCCGCGCCCTGTGTGCCCCCGGCAAACGCGAGGATGTCCAGATGGCGCGAAGACGCTTGGGAGAGCTGCTGTTGGTGCGCCAGGTGATAACCCAGGCGCAGCTCGATCAGGGCCTGACCTATCAGCGCCAGACCGGTCACCGGCTCGGCTCGGCCCTGGTGGCGCTGGGGTTTCTCACCGAGCAGCAGCTCTGCGCGGCGCTGGCCGAGGCGATGGGGATGCGCGCGGTGCGCATGCCGCCCGACGAGCTCGACTGGGAGGCGCTCCAGACGCTGCGCGCCCGCTTCTGCGAGGCGAACGATCTCTTCCCGCTCACGCTCGACTCCTCGAGCTCCGCGCGCAAGACGCTCACCGTGGCGATGGCCGACCCGCTCAACCTCCCGGCCATCGAGGAGATCGAGTTCACCACTGGGGTCAAGGTGGCCCCGGTGATCGCGCCGCTCTCGGGCATCCGGGCGGCCATCCGGCACTACTACTTCAAGCAGCAGGGGATGAGGCCGGGAGAGGGCTCGCCGACAAAGGCCTCCGAGCAGATGACCATCCTGCGCCCCGGCGGGCGCGAGGACGTGGTCTCGACCGCCACCGACGACGACCTGCCGATCCTCGAGGGCGATGCGGTCCGGGAGCTCACGCAGCGCACCGAGTTGGCCGAGCTGATCCGCGAGCAGGCCGCACAGCGCAAGATCAAGCGGTCGAAGGCCACGCAGGTCGAGGACGATCTCTCCTATCTCTTCGGGGTGAAGACGAGCTCGGTGAACGATCAGATCGAAGAGCTCGAGAGCCGCTTCTGGGCGCTGCTGCGCATCATGGCCAAGAAGGGCCTCATTACCCGCGACGAGTTCTTGCGCGAGCTGGCCGGCAAGGACGAGCAGTAGGGGGCGCGGGCGCCGAGGAGGGCAGGGCGGGCCGCGGCTCCGCAACTGCATCGCGGTCGTGCCGATCGCTTCCCGAGACTTGCGAAGCGCGAGTCGGCGCGTGCCGCTCTCTTCGGGAAAGCTCCGCAACCGGACTGCGCTCCTGCCAATTGGGCGACGGAAGGCTCCGCCGCGCGATTGCCCCTTGGCCCCCCGCGCCCCGGACGCCTGCCCGACGGTATTGGGCGGTCATGAGATCGTAAGAGGGAGCCTTCCCACGGGATCGGTGCGCGCCGACTCGGGTTGCGAAGAGATCCAGAAGCGATTGGCACCCGCCGACTCGGGCTCCGGAGGCTCCGCAGAGCGATTGGCACAGTGCCAATCCGGTTCCGGAGGGGTCCGCAAAGCGATTGGCACAGTGCCAATCCGGTTCCGGAGGCGTCCGCAAAGCGATGGGCACCCGCCGACTCGGGCTCCGGAGGCGTCCGCAAAGCGATGGGCACCCGCCGACTCGGGCTCCGGGGGCTCCGCAAAGCGAATGGCACAGTGCCAATCCGGTTCCAGAGGGGTCCGCAGAGCGATTGGCACAGTGCCAATCGCGTTCCGGAGGGTCTGGGAAGCATCGGGGCGCCCGCGAGCTCCCGGTCCCAAGCCTACGCCCGGCGATTGCCGCGCCTCGACGGGCGGTTGGATGCCTTCGGTGCGCCGCCCGGGCGGCCCGGCGAGCGCGTCCCCAGCCCTGGCGACGCGTCGCAGCTTCAACCCCATCGCGTGACCAAGGGAGGGACTCATGCGCGCGCTTCTCTTCGTTTGTCTCGTCGTAGCCTCGCTGCTTGCAGCGCCGCGGGCGCACTCCGCAGGTTCGGCGAGCCCGACCATTTCGATAACCGTCGACAAGGCGACCTGGGAGGCCGACTACGAGGGCAGCAAAGACGGTCGCGCCTCGCTCGCCATCACCATCGACTCGGGCTGCACCGACTCGAAGGCAGTGATGTACCGCCTCTTGCTCAACGAAGGCAGTGGAACGGTGAGCCTCGGCGTGGCCGAGCTGTACGAAGGGCCCAACCTGAGAAGGACCGAAATCCACGAAGCCGACCCCGGCACCAAATACAGCGGTGAGCTCGAAGTCTGGTGCTGTCCCCTCGAGGCGTTGAATTGCCTTTCCTACGACGGCCCCCACGGTCTGGCGCGAACGCCGACGAGCGTGGTGTTCGCGCCGTACCTCGGACCGGTGAGCATCTGGGAGCCTCCTTCCATCGACCGTCCCGGGGACATTGGCTCGAGGTACTGCCTGCCTCGCGGGCGCGAGGTCACCGTGCGCTTGTTCGTCGAGGTGGGCCCCAGCGATCTTCCCGAGGACGGGGAGAGCGCCGAGCTCATCATCCGCGGGGCCGGCATCGACTTCCGCCGACGGCTCGACTCGAGCACGACGTACGAGTTTCCACTGCGCGCCGACCAGGCCGGCACGGTCGAGGCCTACATCGTCTTCGAGCCCCACGGACTCGAGTCGGTCCGGCGGAGCATCCCGGTCCTCGACGGCGAATGCGAAGCGGACATCTACGGCAACCCGCTGCCCGGCGCTCCGACGGATCCTTGGCCCGGAGACAATGCCCCGGGCGCTGGCGACGGCTCTCCCGACGCTGGCGACAAGACGAGCGGTTGTTCGAGCGCTCGCGGCGCCTTGCCGAGCCTGCCGCTCCTCGCGTTCGTGGGCGCGGCGCTGCTGGTCGGGGGCCGCGGTCGCGCGGCCGCGCGCGCGC
>DHSB01000207.1:3882-36902 GCA_002408385.1 Myxococcales bacterium UBA5297 | reverse complement strand
CAGAGGAACGGAGAACCGATTGCGGTAGTACCGCGGCGCGAGCAAGTGAAAGTCCCCTCTCCCGCGCTAGCGCGGGAAGAGGGGATTTAGGGGTGCCGGCCACCTGGAACGTCAGCACGAAGGCTGGCGCGCCGGACCTTCGTATCGATTCGTCGACGGGCGCCTTGCCATGTGCCGATCAGCAGCCTTCGCGACCGCTATTCCCGGCGCGCCGACACCACCACGAACCGCTGGTACGGCGAGCCAAACGCGCCCCTGGTCACCGAGACCTCGAAGCCCGCCTCGCTCAACAGAGCGTGCGCGGCCTCGAGCGTGAAGGTCAGGTAGAACATCACGAACGGCGGCCGCACCAGCAGGTTGCGCAGGTGCGCCAGCGCGTTGTAGCCGCGCCCCAGAGCCCAGGCCGCTGACAGCACGCGCGGCGCCGGGAGGGTGACGAAGACGAACCTTCCGCCCGGCCTGAGCGCGCGATGGATGCCGCGCACGAAGCGCGGCTCGTCCCGGCGCAGGATGTGGCCGAAGGCCCCGAAGCAGGTCACGAGGTCGAACGCGTTCTCGAACGGCAGCGCGAGCGCGTCGGCGCGCACGAGCGCGACCTGCGGCCCCGACGGCGGGGGCGGCGCCTCGAGAGCGAGGCTGCGGCGGGCCTCGGCGAGCATCCCGGCGCTGAAGTCGAGGCCGACGAGCTGCTCGCGGCAGAGCGGGCGCAGCATCCGCATCGCGGCGCCGGTGCCGCAGCACAGGTCGAGCCCGCGGGCGAAGGGGCCCAGGAGCGCGAGCTGCTCGCCGACGGCGTCGAGGAGGCTGTCGGGCGTGCGAAACGGCGTGTAGTCGAACTTGGGCGCGAGCAGGTCGTAGCCGCGCCGGGTCGAGGAGAGGCCTTGCCGGGCGAGCTCTCGGAAGGTGGGGCCTTGGGGATGGAACATGCGCTCGATTCTAGGTGCCGGCCGCCTCGCGGGCGGCGCCCTTCTCGAACCTCCTCGCCTCGCCGATGGTGATGCCTGCTGTCATCCCCGCGCCCCAGCCCTCGGCAATGAGCTCCTGGGCGGCCTTTGAGACCATCGCCCCCTCCTCCCGCTCGTCGCCTCGTTTTTTCAAGGATGGACTGAGCCGGGGCATTCACGCCTGCTTCGTTCACGGAGGCTCGTCAACGAACAGGTCCGCGAGGCTCTTCGCAGCGAAGAATCGCTCGATCCAGCCCTCGATTTCAGAGAGCGAAGCGCGTGTTCGACGCGAATCCGATGGCGCTCGGGCAGCTCCCCGAACCTGAGCTCCAGGAAGCGAACGAGTAGCTGTGACGGCGGCCTTTCTGAGGCCGCTCGCCTCGCCCTTCTGAAAACCGCGTCTCTCGCCCTCGGCGATGAGCTCCTGGGCGGCCTTGTGAAGCCATCGCCCCCTCCTTCATCCACCCTGAGCAAGCGAGGCGACCCGCTACGCAGGCTCATCCAGCACGTCCGAGAGGCTCTTTGCGTCAAGCACCCGCAGGGACCAGCCCTCGATTTCAGGGAGCGAGGCGTGTTCGATCCGGATACGAAGCGGTTCAGGCAATGGTCCGAACCTGTGCTCCACTTGCCGGACGAGCAGCTTGGCCTCGCCTGTGACGGCCGCCTTTCTGAGGCCGCTCGCCTCGCCCTTCTCGAACCCGCTCGCCTCGCCCTTCTCGAATCCGCTCGCCTCGCCCTTCTTGAACCCGCTCGCCTCGCCCTTCTCGAATCCGCTCGCCTCGCCGATGACAATGCCTTCCTTCCTCCCCTCGGCGATGAACTCCTGGGCGGCCTTTGAAACCATCGCCCCCTCCTTATCGAGGGTCACCTCGCTAACGGCCTCGACGATATCCTCGCCCGTTGCGTCGCTCCACCTGTCCAAAATGTAATTTGTCGCGGCCTCGAAGCAGCCCTCGGAGGCGCCCCTCAAGTCGGCCAGCACGCTCCTGAGCAAGAGCTTGGCCTCCTCTCGAGGTGGAGTGTTCGACCCGTGGCGCAGCAGCCTCAGCCCGCCGCGCAAGACGGGATGGGCAGAGAGGGCCAGCTCGTCGCCCTGGCCGAGATCGAAGACCGGGATCGAGAAGTCGACCCCGCGAGCGAGCGCTTCGGCAGGCGCGCTCAGGCGCTCGGCAAAGCGCCCGGGCCCGCTCCACGGCGAGGCGCCGTGGAAGACGACCAGCGAGGTGACGGCCGCGCCCTCGGCAAGTTGGCGGGAGAGCAGGCTCTGCCAGACCGCGTTCTCGTAGTTGAGCAACTGGAATTCGACCCGGCGCGCCTGGTCGCTCTTGTGCTCGACGATGACGTAGAGGCAGGCCGGCGCCTCGCCGCGCAGGCGAAACCGGAAGAGCGAGTCGGTGTAGAGCTCCCGCAGGTGCTCGTTGACAAAGCTTCCGGGGATGGGCGCGGGGGCGCCCTCTCCGATCAGACCGGCGAGCTCCGGCGGCAGCCGCTCGCGCAGAAGCGCCCCTGCGGCCCCAGGCTCGGCGATCAGCAGCTTGAAGAAGTGGTCGTGCGCCTGCGCGATCTGTCCGGTCATCGCCCCTCCCCAGGTTTTCGAGACCGCGCCAGTGTAGCGCCGGGGGCTGACACACCCTCTCGCAGCCGGTCGCGGCTCGCCGATGGCCGGCCCCGCGCACTCTCGCCCAGCGGGCGGAAGACCGACGCCCGCCTTTGCGCTCGCCCACCGAGGCGATGGCTAGCTTGTTCGCAGAGCCGCAAGCCCGCGGGGAGCTCGTCTTCAGGGTGCGAAGCGAACCGCCGGACGAGCGCACCTGCGCGCGGAGTCCATGGCGTACGCCACCAAAGCCAGCGTCTGCCTGCTCATCGGCTCGCTCTGCTGCGCCCCCGTCTCCAGGGGAGCGCCCGGGGGCTGGCCACCGGACGCCCCGCGCACGCTGCGGCGCCCGGGCCTGGCCTCCGAGGATTCAGCCGCCAGTCCGCCGGAAGAGGAGAGGTCCGAAGCGACCGACCTCGCCGATCTCGACGAGACGACCCGCCCGTGGCTGGCGGTGGGCGAGGTGACCGGCACCAACCTCGCCGTCTGGGCTATCGATCGGTATGTGCGGCAACGCGACTGGGCGCGCGTCGATCCCGAGGTTTGGCTCGACAACCTGCGCTACGGCCTGGCCTGGGACCAGGACGACTTCGCCAACAATCAGCTCTCGCACCCCTACCACGGCGCGGCCTACTTCAACGCCGCGCGCGCGAACGGCTACGGGTTCTGGGGCTCGACCCCGTTCGTGCTGCTCGGGGTGGCGCAGTGGGAATGGCTCGCCGAGAACGAGCCTCCTTCGGTCAACGACATCGTCAACACCAGCCTGGGCGGCCTGGCGCTCGGCGAGGTGCTGTTCCGCCTCTCGTCGATGCTGCTCGACAACGAGGCCCGGGGGCTCGACCGGGCGCGCCGCGAGATCGTCGCCGGCCTCATCAACCCGCTGCGGGGGCTCAACCGCACCTTGACCGGTGAGGCTTGGGCCCGCTCCTCGACGCCGCCGGAGTGGTCCCCGCTCCACTTCGCGACCCGGGCCCATATCGGCTACCAGAGAATGCGCGGCGACCTGCCCGGCAACGTCGGGGAGTTCTTCGTCGACCTCGACGTGGACTACGGCGATGCGCTCCAGTCGGCGGTCCGCGCACCGTTCGACGACTTCACCGTCAACGTCCAGCTCGCCAGCAAGGCCGAGTTCCTCCTCGATCACGCCTTCGTCGAAGGGATCCTCCGGTCCTCGACCCTCAGCGCGGACGAGTCCGAGCGCCTCATCTTCGGAATCCGACAGCAATTCGAGTACGTGGACACGCACTCCTACGAGCTCGGCGGGCAGTCGTTTGGCTTCGGGCTGATGTATCGGGGCGAGACGCGCGCGGGAAACGAACTTCGAGCGGCGGGCTTTCTGCGCACGCTGGTGCTCGGCGGCATTTCGTCCGAATACGCGGGAGAGGTCGGGCGCAGCTACGACTACGGGCCGGGCCTCGGGATGCAGTTCGAAGGCAGCTTCGGGCGTTGGCCGTGGAGCCTGGCTTCGGCGAAGGCGTCCCTCCTCTGGATCCGCACGCTCGACGGGGCGGACGCCGACCACCTGACCAGCGAGGCGTTCCTGCAGCTCGATGTCCCGCTCTACCGAGGTCTGGGCATCGGCGCGAGCGCCGGGGTCTTCTCCCGCTACAGCTCCTTCAGCCACTTCGCCGACGTGAAGCAGATGGTGCCGCGCTTCCAGATCTTCCTGTCCAAGCACTGAAAAGAGATTCGTCGAGGAATCCTTCTCAGCCTCGCTTTGAGCGCCTCTTCTTCATGCACACGCAGGCCGCCCAGGGGGCGGCGGTCCCCGCCACGAGGCGATACGCCGCAGAAGAGCTCCCGACACCTCTTGAGGTGCCGGCCTACCGGCGCGCCGCCATCGCGACCTTGACGACGCACTTTCGAAAGGAGGCCGGCGATTCGAGCGCGACGAGAGGCCGGTGGGCGTCCTCCGGGAAGAAGACGGCGAAAAAGCCGGGACGCAGCAGCAGCCTCGTCACAGGCTCGCGCGGCTGCCGATAGAACGCGACGTCACCGCCGGGCTGGAAATCGTGCTCGACCTCGAGGGCGGCGACGGGCGCACAGTCGATGTACTCGCCGCCTGCCAACGAGACCTGGAGATCGACGTAGCGCCGGTGCGCCTCGAAGCGACACTCGGCCTCGGGCTTCGTCAGCCCCTCGTCGAGGTTCGCCCAGAGCTCGTCGCCGCGAAGCGGCCGCCGGCCGGCGTGCCAAGGTTCATCGGCGAGAGGTTCGAGCCAGGCGAAGGCCTCGGCGAAGAGCGGGTGGATAGTGAGGTAGCGGCCGGCGTGTTCGAGTGGCGCGAAGATCATGCGGGCCTCCGGTTCAGGGCAGCGGTCGTCAGAGGCGAGGACGTGAAGAAGAAGCGCCGCTCGGCGGGATCGATCGGATCGATGCCGAGGTCGATCGAGCTCCTCGGCGCTCGTCCGCGGGGTTGCGCAAACCGCGCGCCCAGCGCGGCGAGTGAAGCGCGCGACTCGGGCGAGCCCAGGCACGAAGCCATGAGGCCTGGCCCGCGTCCCGCCGTTTCACCACTCCTTGGCCGCTCGGTACTCGGTGTCGAAGCTGTCGCGCTCGATGACGAGCGCCGCGCCGGTGTGCGCTCCCTCGGGGCAGAAGCCGCTGTGCGGCGAGGTGACGAGCACAGGCTTGTTCGGCTCGAGCGCGAGCACCCGCGTCCCGGCCTTCTCGGCGAGCACGAGCGAGACCTTTCCGGACAGCAGCAGGAACAGCTCCGGGCAGTCGTGCTTCTCGAGCTCTTCGCACTGCTCGGCGCTCGACTCCGGCGGCGAATAGACGCCCAGCCGCCAGTGCCCAAAGTCGCCGCACAGCACCTGCCAGCGCTTGCCCGGTTCGATCGACAGGAGCGCGTCCCGGTCGACCTCGGGAAACGACGGCGGCCGGGTCTGCACGCGCCTCACGGGTTGTTGCTCCTGTGGATCTTCCAGCCAGCCGCCAGGAAGATGGCGCCGACCACGCTCATGATGCCGCCCCACCAAAGCGCGGGCTTCGTCTCGGCGAGCACCGTCGGCCGCGGCGCGCTGAACAGGCCGCTGCCGACGATGATCAGCCCGTAGACGAGCAGGATGAGGCCGACGAAAAACCAGATGGGCAACGGCTCTCCGACGGCGGGCTGCGCTGCGGGCGGCGCCGCGGGCTCTGCTGCCGGCTGAGCAGCTTGGGAGGACTCGATCTTCTGTGCAG
Source organism: Myxococcales bacterium UBA5297 (assembly GCA_002408385.1). Lineage (GTDB taxonomy): Bacteria > Myxococcota > Myxococcia > Myxococcales > UBA5297 > UBA10939. The sequence continues at coordinate 31,178 of DHSB01000207.1, read as the reverse complement.
TGGAGCTCTCGGTCATGGTTCGCCTCGATCACCAGAAGTAGAGGTTGAGTGCGACGAGCACGACGGCCGAGCACGCAGCCCAGAAAGCGGGCTGGCGCACCAGGCCCACCGCGACCTCCTCGGTCTTCGGCGTCAGGCCCTTGACCAGGCCCTCGAGCTCTGCGTCGGACTTGGGCTTGGTGAAGAGGCTGATGACCACGGTGAGGACGAAGCAGACGACCCAGGCCCAGGTCGCCTGCCAGAGGTTTCGGGTCATGTCGCTCGGGTGCTCGGCGAAGGTGATCAGCTTGGTCACCGTCGGCGAGAAGAGATTGAGCTTGAAGCCGAGGAAGATGGAGAAGCTGCTCACCATGCCGGCGATGAGGCCCCAGAAGGCGCCCGCGGAGGTGGTGCGCTTCCAGAACATGCCGAGCAGCATGGTCGCGAACAGCGGCGCGTTCACCCAGCTAAAGATGGCCTGGATGTAGTCCATGATGGTGTTGAACTGCATCGCGACGTAGGCGGTCCCCACCGACAGGAGCACCCCGACTATCGTGGTGATGCGGCCCATCCACACCAGGTGCGCGTCGCTGGCGTCCTTGTTGATGACCACCCGGTAGATGTCATAGGTCCACACGGTGTTGAAGGCGCTGACGTTGCCGGCCTGGCCGGCCATGAAGCCTGCGAGCAGCGCGGTGATGCCCAGGCCGACCAGACCCGCGGGGTAGTAGCGCGCGATGAGCAGCGGCAGCGCCGTGTCGTTCCAGGGCTCGCCGGTCTCCGGGTGCGGCAGGAGCTGGAAGCCCGAGCCGGCCTGCGCCGCGAGCCGGTAGGCGACCAGGCCCGCCACCACGATGATGAAGGGCAAGGCCATCTTGAAGAACGAAGCGGTGATCGGGGTCATGCGCGCCGAGCGCAGGTCCTTCGAGGAGAAGGCGCGCTGCACGACGAGGAAGTCGGTGGTCCAGTAGCCGAAGCTGAGCACGAAGCCCAAGCCCATGACGATGCCGACCCAGGTGACGCCCATCGAGTTCTGGGCGGCGTCGCCGGCGGTCGACCAGAGGTGGTTCATCTGCTGCGGGACGCTGGCAAACACCGCGTCGAGGCCGCCGATTTCCATGATGCCCAGCACGGCGACGAGGAAGAGGCCGGCCCAGATCAGGAAGAACTGCACTATCTCGGTGAAGATCGCGCTCATCAGGCCGCCCAGCGTGATGTACGCGCCGACCGCGATGGCCGAGATCCACATGCTCAGGTGCCAGTCCCAGCCGAGGATGGTCCGCAGCACCAGGGCCATCAGGTAGAGGTTGATGCCCGACATCAGCAGGGTCATCACCGCGAACGAAACGGCGTTGAGCAGGCGAGTGCGCTCGTCGAAGCGCAGCTTCAAGTACCCGGGCACCGAGTGGATCTTGCTCGAGTAGTAGAAGGGCATCATGTAGAGCCCGAGGAAGATCATCGCGGGGATGGCGCCTATCCAGTACCAGTGCGAGACGAACATCCCGTACTTCATCGTCCCGCCGGTCCACCCCAATATCTCCAGGGCGCCGAGGTTCGCCGACAGGAAGGCGAGGCCCGCCACCCAGCTCGAGTTGCGGCGGCCGCCGAGGAAGAAGTCCTCGCCGCTCGTGGTGAAGCGGCGCAGGTAGAGGCCGATGCCGATCACGAAGACGAAGTAGAGGACGATGATCAGCCAGTCGACCAGTGACAGCGATACGACGGAGGTCATTTTGGTTTCACCGGGCTAGAGGCCTTGCGGCCGTGATTGATGCGGTTGCGGGCTCGTCCTGCGGACAGAGGGTGACACACTCCAGCTTCGTCGCCGAAGAGCATTGCGCGGGTGCGGTCAAGCGCGAGGGCGGAGCTCGAAGCTCCGCGCTCCTTCCCTCGGGGTTTCAGTAATGGAGGAGCACCGACCCCTCGGCGAGGAACATCGGATCGGTGCGGCCAAGGTCGATGCGGTTGACGAGCGCGCCGCCGGCCTTGCCGGGGAAGAAGCCGCCGATTGCGCCCTGCGCGACGAGGTGCTCGGAGAACCGGTACTCGAGGACGAGGTCCGCCTCGAGGCCGACGGTCGACTCGCCGAGCGCGTTGTTCGGGTTGAGCACCCGCCCGTAACCGACGACCAGCGCGGGGCGCAGCGACTCGGTCACCGCGAAGCTCGCCTTCAGGTCGGCGACGAAGAGGCCGGCGCGGTTCTGGAAGAAGCCGTCGCGGTAGGCCGACATGCGCTCGTCGAAGTTGTCGTACCAGTCGCGAAGCTCGTCCTCGGTGAGCATCAGCGTCGCGCTGCGGTTCTTGCCCGAATAGAGGAAGGCGCCGTGGCGGTCGTTGCCGTCGAAGTCGTCGTCGCCGCTCAGGGCGAGCGCGTTGAGCTGCAGCCGCAGGCGCGACAGCTCGTACTCGAGGTGGGCCTGCACCGCCCAGGCGAAGAGGTCCTGGTCGCCGCCGCCGAGGGCGACCCCCTGCAGCTCACCGGCCTGCAGCGCGCCGTCGAGCGAGGCGAGGAGCCCGCCGAGCTGCGCCTCGAGCCGTACGCTGGGCACGACGGCCCAGCGCGTCTGGCCGACGACGTGCCGGTCGTACAGGTTCTGGAGGCCGGCGTGCGCCTTGACCTTCTCGCCGAGGGCGAAGCTGGCGCGCAGGCCAAAGACGTCGATGTCGCGGCTGAAGTTGTTCTCGGCGAGGTCGATGCCTTCGTAGACCTGGTCGGGCACCTGCCCGAAGAAGAGCGAGGCCTCGCCGCCCGACCACGCGGTGCGCGCCTCGGCGACGCCGATCCAATGGTCGAGAAACAGGCCGGTCGCGTCCCGGAAGCGCGCGTAGCCGAGCTTGAAGCCGAAGCCGCCGTCGGCAAACGAGCCCTCTCCCCACAGCTCGCGGTGCTTGAAGACGAAGGTGTCGGGCGCGGAGTAGCTCTCCTGATCCGGGTTCTGCTTGCCCCAGTAGTTGAGCCCGATCTCGGCCTGGTAGAAGACCCGCAGGTTCGAGGCGATGTGCCAGGTGACGTCGGGCCGCAGCACCGTCGCCAGGCCGCCGACGCTCTTGCCGTTCTCGCGGTAGAGCGGCAGCGTCGCGTCGAAGTCGCTGTCGTTGCGAAAGAGCACGAGGTTCTGCAGGTCGACGTGGGCCTCGATCCTCTGGTCTCCCTCGGCGCGGGCAGGCGCAGCCGGCAGCCCGAGCGCGCCGAGAAGCAGGCCCAGCGCGAGCAACAACCGCGGCGTGGTGGTCATGGCGCTCGTCATGCTCAGTTCCTCTCGACGACCTGCTCGCCCTTGAAGAAGTAGTTCCAGCCGTGGTTCTCGCGCAGCGGGTCGGGCGGCAGCAGCCGCACCCAGTGCTCGACGCCCGGCTCGTCGCGGCTCGGGAGGTGGTAGAGCGTCGCGGTCTTCGAGTCGAAGTAGCAGCGCCCGTCGGAGACCCAGACGTAGAAGCCGTCGGGGTACTGGACCTCGGGTACGACGATCTCGGTGGGCGCCGCGGTCTCCTTGCTCGCGTAGCGCACCTCGAACTCGCGCCGCGGATCGGGCACACCCTTGTCCGGATCGTAATAGTGGTAGTCGGACCAGAAGTGCGTGGAGACGGGCTTGCCCGCGAGAAACCGCGCGTGCGGGCGCGCCCAGGCGAGCTCGCCCCGCGGCTTCTGCTCCGGGTCGATGATCGAGAAGTCCTCGTGGTTCCAGAGATCGCCCAGCTCGTGGTCGTTCTCGGGCGAGTAGCACCAGAGGATGCGGCTCTGGAACATGCGCTCGAAGGCCTCGTAGTAGTTGTCGAGGATGTGGGCGCTGACGGCGTAACCGCTCGCCCGCGCCTGCTCGATGCCGTCGAAGTTGAAGTAGGTGCCGAACTCGCCGAAGACGACCGGGACGTTGCCCAGGGCGTTGGCCGAGTGGTGGCGCATCGTCTCCAGGTTCGGCTGGTAGTCGCGGTGGCGCACCTCTTCGACGGTGAAGCTGCGCGACGGCAGGTTGAAGCCGGGGAAGGGGTAGATGTCCGGGTACCAGTGTGGTGCGTAGACGACCTGCGGCAGCCCGCGCGGCCGGGTCATCGGCTGCTCCCACTGGCCGCCGAGGCTCGAGCCGCCGAGGAAGGTCGCCGCGCTCATCGCGTGCTCGATCCAGATCACCGCGTCGGGATCGCGCGCGAGGATCGCCTTGCCGACCCGCTCGTGCAGCGGGCGCATGTAGCTCTCGTCGAAGGCGACGTTGAGGCCGGCGACGCCCATCACGTCGAGGTGCTCGAGGCCCCAGAGCCGCAGCGTCTCCGGGTTGGTGTCCGGGGGCAGGATGCGCAGCGCCTGGAGCGCCTGGAAGGTCTGCTCGCCGGTCTCCTGCCCGAGCAGGCCGACGAGCGCGCTGCGCGCGCCCTCGACCCCGCCGGCCTTGATGAGCGCCGCGGCCGCGGTCAGCGGGATGAAGTTGCCGCCCGGCTCATTGATGACGTCGTAGCCGATGACGTTGGGCAGATCGCCCACCTGCGCGGCGACCTGCGCCCAGGCGTTGGCGTAGGCCTCCTGCAGGAGGTCCTTTACGTGCTTGCCGCGCAGGGTGAGCCCGGGGAAGGCCTTGTCGCCGGCGAGAAAGCAGGCGTAGAGCCGCGCGAGATCGAGCGAGAGGGCGTGCGCGACGCCCCAGTGCGTGAACGGCAGCAGGTCGGAGGTCTCGTTGACCGGGAACTCGCCGGGCAGGTTGAGCACGAAGTAGAGCATCCACTCTTCGAGCTCGGGGCTGGTGGTGCTCTGGTCGCCGGTGAGCTTCTTGTAGAGGGCGATGAGGTTCTCGATCTCCTCCATCGTCAGCCCGCTGGTGATGCGCGGCACGCCCCAGCGCGGCGAGTCGAGGTCCTTCTCGGGCAGGCAGGCCTCGACGGCCCAGCGCGGCGCGCCGTCGCCCTGGACCACGTCGTCGAACGGCGGCACCAGCGCCAGCAGCGTGTTCTCGAGCGAGCCGGGCTCGCCGAACTCCGGGTGGCGGTTGTACTTCACGTTCAGATGCCGGCTGAACATGTCCTGGTGCATGTCCATCAGCACGTAGATTCCGTGCTCGCCGGCCTTCTTGACGATCTCGCGGATGTAGCCCAGGTACTCGGCATCGTAGGCGTCGGGCCCGTCGGGCTGGATGGCTTCCCAGGCGAGCAGCAGGCGGATCGAGTCGAAGCCGAGCGCGCGCAGCTTGGAGAATTCTTGGTCGGCCTTGTCGAGCGGGAAGGGCTTCTCGAGGAAGGTGGCGACCTGTTCGCCGTCGACCTGCTTGAAGGCGGCGACCTTGGTGCTGCCGCTCACGTTGACGCCGTGGAAGAGCACGTAGCGACCGTGCCCGTCGCGCAGGTAGGTGCGGTCGGTGCGCACCGGGGTCAGCGGCAGAGGCTCGGCCGGCGGCGCATTTCCCGAGGAGCACGCGCCGAGCGCAGCCCCGGCCAGGAGAAGAAAGCAGAGTCGTCGCGCCATGGTGGGCCTCCGCCAGATGCCGTCGGGAGCCTTCTACCGTGCTGTTCGATGGGCGGCAAGGTCGCCCGGGCCACACCTGCCCGACCGAGGATGGACCCGCCGTCGGCGCACCCGCCAAGGGCCTTCCGAAAGCCCGGAGTTGCGAGAAGCGGCGAGGCATGGCGCCGGACCGTCGTGTCGAAGAGGTGCTAGCCTCCAGCGCGCTCTCAACCCTGAGGTCATCGGATGAGCCCGGCGGTCCCAGACGGTTTTCAGATCATCGCGACGCTCGGCCCTTCGTCGTTCGGCCGCGCGAAGGCGCTCGCGGCAGCGGGCGCGACCGGCTTTCGCCTCAACGCCTCGCACCTTCGGCCTGCGGAGCTGCGTTCGGCCGTCGAGTCGCTGCGTCGGGAGCTCCCCGGCGCCAGGCTGACCATCGATCTCCAGGGCGCGAAGATGCGCCTCGGCCACTTCCGCGAGCGCGCGCTGTTCAAGGAGCAGGTCGTCATCTTCACCTCGGAGACCGATCGCCGAACGGCGGTGCCGCTGCCCCATCCCGAGATCTTCGGGGCGGCGCGGGTCGGCGACACCCTGACCGCCGACGACGGGCGCCTGCGCTTCACCATCCTCGAGGTGACGCCTACCGCGTTGGTCGGCTCGGCAGTCGAGGACGGCGTCCTCAAGCCACGCAAGGGAATCAACCTGGAGGAACACCCGGTCGAGCTGGACGACCTCACCGGCGACGACGAGCAGCACCTGGCGAGCGTCGAGGCGCCCAAGGCGGCGAGCTGGGCCTTCTCGTTCATGAAGGACGGGCGCGAAGCCGGCTGGCTGCGCCGCCGCGTCGAAGGCTGCCGCGTCGTCGCCAAGATCGAGCGGCAGGAGGCCATCGACGCCCTTCCGCAGATCGCGCGGGCGGTGGACGAGCTCTGGATCTGCCGCGGTGACCTCGGCGAGCAGCTCGGCCCGACCCGCCTCGCCCGGTTCGTCGCCGGCTTCTCCCCGAAGAGCGCGGGGGTGCCGGTGCTGATGGCAGGCCAGGTGCTCGAGCACCTGACGGAGCACCCGGAGCCGACGCGCTCGGAGGTCTGTCACCTCTACGATCTGGTCTCCCGCGGCTATGCCGGGATCGTCCTGTCCGACGAGACCGCCATCGGGCGGAATCCGGAGCGGGCGGTCGCCCGGGCGGCCAGCCTCGTCCACGGGTTTCGCGGATAGTGGCCGACAGCCGCTGCGTCGAGGGCGCCCTGGAACCTACGCAAGAACCCCTCCCCGCGTGCGCGGGGAGGGGTTCGGAATCGCGGGCTCGACTCGGGCGCTACCAGACGTAGACGCGCGTCTCGTACGGCAGCGTCTCGCCCCTGTGGAACGTCGCGTCGGACGGGCGAACGTGAACGAAGCGCATCGTGGTCGAGTAGGGACCCGACTCCTCGGCAAAAACGGTCAGCGGCGAGGAGGTCGAGGTCTCCGCGTTCCCGATGGTGCCTCCGGCGTGCGGGCACTCGCCCCAGCCGACCGACAGCTCGAGCTCCCAGGGCTCCTGGCCGTCCGGCACCTGCCACTCGAGCACGGCGGCGATGTGCGTCTCGCCCTGGCCTGTCCAGTGGTGCTTCGAGTCGACGTCGAGACCGGACGCCGGGTCGTAGTTGGCGGGGATGGCGAGCGAGCCCGCGTTCTTCACCTCCCTGCCCCCGGCCGCGAGGATGATGGGCATCGGCTCGGTGTCGGTCGCGTTGCCCGCCGTGTCGGTCGCGCGGACGAAGAACGAGGTGACGCCGGGGGCCATCCCCGTCGCGTCGAGCGTGAGCTCCCAGGGACCCGCGGTACGGCCGCGTACGGGCTCGGGGTTGTCACCGACGAAGAGCTCGACCTTCGCGACGCGGTGGTCGTCGCTGGCCTCGACCTTGATCTCGACCTGCGAGACCACGCCCGCGTAGGGCCCGGGCTCGAGCACCTTCACCGTCGGCGGCTCGTCGACTACTCCGGCGTCCGGCTCATCGCCGGCGTCGGGCAGCTCGCTCGAGGCGTCGGTGACGGTGGAGGCGTCGAGCGTCGAATCGGGGTTCTTGTTCTCGTCTTCCGAGCTGCCGCAGGCAGGCAGGACGACCAGCGCGCAAAGCACGAACACAGGCAGGCGTAGCAGCTTCATTGTCATTCTCCCCTTGTCAAATAGGCGCGCATTCTCCGGCCCAGCCTCGCGGCGTGTCAACGAACCGAGCCGTCGGCGACGAAGACCAACGAAAAATCGCTGGGCCGGCCCGCCGAGGCGACCGCGCCGCTCTCCAGCGGCATCCAGCCTGGCGCGTCGGCCAGCTCGTCCACGCTCGCGACCCGCGGCAGCTCCGCGTCCGCCAACAGCACGCGCGCGGGCGGGCGGGCATCCCACTTCCAATGGACGAGGAGGCTGTGTCCCAGCGGGCGCGCTCCTTCGCGGGGCCCCGCGCGGAGGACGACGCGATCGGCCTCGCGGCGCAGCGAGTAACGGATGCGGCAGAACGCGCCGCGCTCGAAGAGGTGCCCCTCCCCCTCGTCCTCGTACAGCTCGAAGGCGCTCTCCTCGGTCGAGGGAAACAGCTCGAGCCACAGCGGCTGGCCGGCCTGTTGCTCGCTGAAATCGACCGGCTCGCCGCGGGGCAAGAGCGCCCCCTCGCGCACGAAGAGCGGAATGCGTTCGAGCGGCGCCTCGACCTCGATTCGCGCGGGGCCCTGGCGAATCAGGCCGGACCAGTAATCGGCCCAGCGCCCTCGCGGCAGATAGACCTCGCGACGGACGGCGCCCTGCTCGAGGACCGGGGCGAGCAGCAGCCAGGGCCCGAGCATCGCCTGATCGTCGATCGCGTGAGTGGCCGGGTCGTCCTGGAACTCGTAGACGAGCGGGCGCAGCATCGGCGCGCCGGTGCGCGTCGACTCCTCGATCAGGTTGTAGAGATAGGGCAGCAGCCGATACCGCTCGCGAATGGCCTCGCGGCAGCTCCGCTCGACCCGCTCGCCGAAGCTCCACGGCTCCTGGCGCCCGCCCTTGATCGAGCAGTGCCCGCGGAAGAACGGCGAGAAGGCGCCGAGCTGCATCCAGCGCGCGAACAGCTCCGGGCTCGCCTTGCCGGAGAAGCCGCCGACGTCGCTGCCGACAAAGCCGACGCCGGACAGGCCGAGCCCGAGCAGCATCGGCAGGGTCTCGCGCAGCGTCTCCCACTTGCTCGGCGCATCCCCGGTCCAGAGCGCGGCGTAGCGCTGGATCCCCGCAAAGCCGGCCCGCGTGAGGATGAAGGGGCGGCGGCCGGGCGCGGCGCGCAACAGCCCCTCGCGCGTGGCCTTGGCCTCCTCGAGCGCGTAGGCGTTGTGGAACTCGGCGAACGTCGAGGGCTCCCCGTCGTTCTCGGCCACCGAGTCGTTGGGCAGCGTGCGCCCGAGCTCGCGGTTGACGGTGGCCGGCTCGTTCATGTCGATCCAGACTCCGCGGACCCCGACCTCGGTCGAGCGGCGCATCAGCCCGGACCACCACTCGCGCGCGCGCGGCGAGCTGAAGTCGGGGAAGACCGAGTCGCCGGGCCAGAGCTTGTCGACGTACGGCTCGCCGGCACGCTGCACATAGCAGCCTCTCTCCAGGCCCTCGCGATAGACGTCCCAGTCCGGATCGGTCTTGATGCCCGGGTCGAGGATGACGGTCGTCTTGAAGCCGGTCGCCTCGAGCTCGGCGAGCAGCGCGCGCGGCTCGGGAAAGCCCTTCGGGTCCCAGGTGAAGCAGCGAAAGCCGTCCATGTGCTGGATGTCGAGCCAGACCCCGTCGGCGGGGATGCCGCGCTCGCGAAAACCGCGGCAGACAGCGCGCACCTCTTCGTCGGGGAAGTAGCCCCAGCGCGACTGGTGATAGCCGAGGGTCCAGCGCGGGGGCAGCGGAGTCCTGCCCGTCAGCGAGGTGTAGCGGCTGACGACCTGCCGAATCGCGGGGCCGAAGACGAAGTACTGGTCGAGAAGGCCGCCGTCGGCCTCCAGCGTCCAGCAAAGCGGGTCGCGCGCGGCCATGTCGAAGCGCAGGCGAAACGTGTCGTCGGTCAGCACCCCGTAGGCACATTCGCCTCGCAGCCCGATGAAGAAGGGGATCGAGGCGTAGAGCGGGTCGGTCCCCGGCGCGTAGCCGCCGTCCTTGTCGCCGAAGGGATCGGTGTTCCAGAAGCTCATCGCACACCCGCGCTTGTCGAGCGGGCCGGTCTTCTCGCCGAAGCCATAGAAGCGCTCGGTCGCCGGGGTCGGGCGCGAGAGCGTCCAGCCCGAGGCGCGCTCCCGATACGAGTCGGCCGGCTCTTCGAGGAGCAGCGCGCCGTCGCGGGTGGCGAGGGTGAGCGCTCCGGCGCGCTCGATGGAGAGGCGCAGCTCGGCGCTCTCGGCGATGAAGCGCTCACCCTGCGCCTCTTGCCTCAGCTCGACCGCGGGCCAAGCGCGCTCGACGACGGCGCGAGAGCGCTTCGCCTTGCGCGAATACTGCAGTCGAACGATGCCGGGCTCGAGGAAGCGGACAAAACGCACGAGCCCGCCGTGCCGCGCGACGAGAGTCCCGTCCGGTTCCCGCTCGATCCAGGGAGCGTGCCGGCTGCTGGTCGATGTCATCGATAGTCCTCCATTCGGCCGGCACGCTACCGCGGTTGCCAGGCGGCCGGGAATGGGCCGGAAGCGAGGCGCGGCGCCGACCCCGGCAAGCATGAGGCGAGTCGGCACCTGACCTCGCCAGGCGGGAGCCGGGGCTCACGCCGCGTCGGGCAACCCGGCAGGCGCAACGGCTCGCGCACCTCCGAGTGGCGTCGCGAAAACTCCCTTCTCTTGCCCGCCCCCCCCGGCTCACCCCGAGCGGGAGCCTCCCGAGCAAACGAGGGAGGAGCGGAGCCGAGCGCCCTCGACTTCGGCCTACGCTCGGGCTGACCGGTTGACGCTCGAAGCGGTCGTCGCCGCCCGGCGCTCGCCCATCGAGCCTTCTCGCACCGCCGCGCGCTGCTGCTTATCCGCAGACGCGGTTGCGCCCCTCGCGCTTGGCCCGGTAGAGCTGCGCGTCGGCAGCCTTGATGAACGAGCTCGGCTCGGTGAGATCGGCGGCCATGTCCGCGACGCCGATCGAGATCGTCACGGGGATGCGGCGCCCCTCGAACATGAAGCCGTGGTCGGCGACGAGCTTGACCACCTTCTCGGCGAAGACGCGCGACTTGTCCGGGCCGCTCTCCGGCAAGACGACGGCAAACTCCTCGCCCCCGTAGCGGGCGAAGCACTCCTCGCGCCGCACCCGCGACTTGATGACCGCGGCCAACTCGCAAAGGATGTGGTCGCCGGCCAGATGGCCGTGCTCGTCGTTGATCAGCTTGAAGTGATCGATGTCGAACATGAGCAGCGACAGCGCGCGCCCATAGCGATGGCAGCGGGCCATCTCGCGCTCGAGGAACTCGAGGAAGTAGCGCTTGTTACTGATCTGGGTGAGACCATCGACGATGGTCATCCGGTAGATCTCTTCGTAGTAGAGCGCTTCGATGTTCCCGCCGTAGAGGAACTTGAAGATGGCCCCGCCGACCTTCACCAGGTCGCCCGAGCGCAGCACCATCTCCTGCAGCACCTCTTCGTCGTTGAGGTAGCTGCCGTTGGTCGAGCCCAGATCCGCCAGAAAGACCTTGCCGTCGCGGCTGGTGAAGCGGCAATGTCGCCGCGAGACGTTGTCGAGGTCGACGACGATGCCGTTGCCGAAGTCGCGTCCGACCGTCAGCTCCGCGCCCTCGATCGGATAGCGCTTGCCGATCTCCGGTCCGTAGATCTGCACCAGACAGGCGTCGCTGGGCGCGGCGATCTTGGCGATGCCCGCGATCTTGGTGACGCGCGTTTCGGTGCCCACAAAGCCGTCGTTGTCGTCGAGAGAGGCGGTCGGGGGATTAGGCTTTCCAGTTTTTTCGCTCATAGTCCGCGTCCGGGACGCTGAAGGAGACGTAGCCCTGCCGTGGAATGCGCTCGACTTCCACACCCTGCCGCATCACTCGCACCGCCAGCGCCACGCGATCCCCACTGACGAACCCGAAACCCTCGAAAGGCAAACCGACCTCGAAGATATCATGGAAGCTCGCCCGCCCTAGTGCGTTCGTCACACCGTGGTCAGTGTCGCTTGGCGGGCAACAAACCTGCCGGGGGCACGATTCCCCGAGCACCAGGGGAAGCTCGAATTCCCAGCGCCGCTCGCCGCTGGCGACCACCAGCCGGAGCTGGTCGGCCAGCCGCAGCGTCTCGCCGGGCGGGCGCAAGGGGTCGAGCCGCACGAAGAGGCTGCGCTCATCAAACCCGAAGCGCAGCGCCGAGAAGAGCCCGTCGCCGCGGAACATCGCGCCCCGGTTGCCGTGCGGCAGACAGACTCCCGAGCCCGCCCAGTCGAAGTAGCTCTTGATGCGTCCGTCGAGCCGCGGGTGGATGAAGCCCTGGGGCTCCTGTAGCGACAGGTTGGCCTGGGGCCCCGCCCGCCGCGAGATGGGCTCGTCGAGCCGCGAAGGGACAGGTTCGCCGAGCGCTCGCCAGCTCGCCTTGATGAACTTGCGGAAGAGCGAATCGAACTCGGCGGCCGAGTCGGTCGCGAAGTCGTCGCCATACCACCAGAACCAGTCGCTGCCCTCAGCCGGATAGAGGGCCTCCTTGGCGGCAAAGACCCGCCCCGCCAGATCGGCAGGGCCGGCGCCCTCTCTGACCTGGCGCTCCTTCTCGGCGATGGCCGCCCTGGCCTGTCCCAGGAGCTGCCAGGCCGCGTTGTCCTCGGGTTGGCCTATCCAGACGTGGAAATTGGCTTCGATCCAGGAGCCGGTGTGCAGCTCGTCGATGCGGTCGACAGGCGCCCTCTTCTCCAGGTAGTCGGACGGGGTGACCAGCTCGACTCCGCCCTCGCCGCTCGCGAGGCGCCGGTAGAGCTCGCGCAGGAAGTCTCGGCCCGAGCACGCGTAGTGTTCCCAGGGATTTTCGCCGTCGAGAGCGATGGTGACGAGCGGCACCTCGCCCCCGGTCGCCCCTCGGGCGATCTCGTCGAGGTGGCGAAAGAGGTCATCGACCGCCTCTCGCGCCGGGTTCTTGGCGTAGGTGAAGCCGAGCAGGTCGGAGAGCCCGCGGTCGCGGAAGAAGATGGCCAGCTCGCGTTCGCCCACCTGGACTCGGTAGGGACGGTAGAGCGTGCCGTTCGTCCGCTCCCGGTGCGGCTTGGAGCGCAGCAGGATCCCCTCGTCGGTCGCGCACCAGCGGCAACCCTCCTGCGCGAGCAGCTCGACGACCTCGGGAGAGACGCTGCCCTCCGAGGGCCACATGCCTGACGGCCGCGTCTCGAGGCGTTGCTCGGCGAAGTCGAAAGCGCGCCGAACCTGCTCGCGCGCGTCCGCGGGAAAGGAGAAGCGCGGCGGCAGGCTCGCCTGAGGCATCGCCCGGAGCGCGGAGTTGGTGTCGACGAGCAGCGGAAGGATCGGATGATAAAAGGGGGCGACCGTCAGCTCGGCCCTGCCGGCCTGTGCGAGCTCGCGATAGGCGGGCAGCACCCTCGCGAGGACCCGGCGCTGGGCCTCGACGAGCGCGGCCTTGTCCTCCTCGGAATAGCCCCTGCCCTTGGCCTTCAGCTCGCGGACGACCGGCTCCTCTTCTTCGGCGCGGAAGCCCATCCACGCGAGGTTGAAGAGGACCTGGAGGTCGCGCAGCTCCTCGACGGAGAACTTCGACGCGGCGGCGACGAGATCGACCGTCCGCAGGTCCCGCCCGCGCTTGTGCAGCAGCTCCCAGTAGCGCGGCAACGGCCGGACGTTCGATTCCCAGTTGAGCATGAAGAAGTTGCGAAGGACGAACTCCCGCTCGCCCCCGCTCAGATCGCCCGGAGGCCGCAGCGTCAAGTCGAGGAAGCGATCCTTGGCCTCGCCGCGGACGTACTCCTCGAGCTGCCAGAGCAGGGAAGGGACGAGGTCGAAGACCGCCCGGGCACCCTCGAACTCGCCGAGGACTTTCGGCATGTCGTAGTACGCCCGGGTGCCATGCAAGCGCACCCAGGGAAGGATGTATTCGGCCGTCTCCGGGTCCCGGTACATCGGCTGATGCATGTGCCAGAGCAGGCAGACTTGCAGGCGAGCCATGGGCCGGAGCCTAGACCTTCGGTCAGCCGGTGAGAAGCGCGAAGAGGCTTCCAGCCGGCTGCGCACCGCCTGGTCTTCGGCCTGCGCCACAGCGCCTGGACCCCAAGCCGGCCGGGCCGCAACCAACGAGGGAGCCGAGCCTGCAGGCTGCCCCCCAGGCCCCAGGTCAAGCCTTCCCACAGCGCCCAGCTCAGGCCGTTGGGCATCCTCGAAGCTCTGAGCAGCCTTGGGCCAAGCAGGCAAAGGCTGAAACCACGAAGGGACGAACCGACACGGGCCCGCCCATCGATCAAGTGGTGAAAAACGGCGCTCGAGCTCGTTGGGGGCATCCAACGGCGCGGCCGTTCGGCTCGCACGAGTGCCCGCCGCACGTGAACGCGGGAGGCACCTGCCGGCGAATAGCAAAAGCCGTTCGCACTGTTCCACCTGCGGACGCAAAAAAGTGCGCCGCCGCCGCGACGAGAGGCGGCGAACACGACCTGAGCCGGGGAGGTGGGGGATTGCCGTTCGCTGCGCCGAATTTCGATACTGTCGAGGCCTACGACGGTTCGCACAAGATCGCGCTCATGCGCCTGCCTGGCCGTCGCAAGAGCCTCGCTGCGCCCCAGAACGCCCTCGCTTCCCGGAGCTCCTTCCGCATGCCCATCGTCGAACGGCGCGAGTTCTTTCTCCCGGATCTCGACCCGGTCCATGACGGGCTCAAGGTCGCCCACCTGACCGACATCCACGTCGGCCGCTCGACACCGGCGCGCCGGGTGCTCGACGCGGTCGCCAAGGCGAACCTCTTCGCTCCGGATCTCACCGTGCTCACCGGCGACTATCTGAGTCACCACGAGCGCGGGCTTGGCCTGCTGCGCGAGCAGTTCTCGGGGCTAAGGGGCTCCGTCGTGGCGGTCCTCGGCAACCACGACCACTGGGTCGACCCCGGCGGCGCTCTCTCGGTCCTGCAGTCCTTCGGCTACGCGGTGCTTCGCAACCAGAACACCACGCTCTCACTGCGCGGGGCGCCGTTCACTGTCGTGGGAATAGACGACCTAGTCACCGAGAACCACGACGTGCCTGCCGCGTTTGCTGGGGCCCGCGAAGGCTCGCGCCTCGTGCTGGCGCACGCGCCGCGCACGGCCGAACTGCTCACGGGTTTTCGCGCCTCGCTCTGCCTGGCTGGCCACACCCATGGCGGCCATGTAAACCTGCCCAAAGTGACCGTGGCGATCATGCGGCGGCTACGCGAGCACTATCTCGCCGGCCGATTCCACGTCGAGGACACGCAGCTCTACGTCAGCCGCGGCATCGGTGGGGCGGTGATGCCCTTTCGTATCAACGCACCGCCCGAGGTCACGCTCATCACGCTGCGATCGCTCCATCCCGACATGCGCAGGGCCGCATGAGTAGTGAGTGAGTCATGAGCTTTGAGTTGGGAGTCGGCAGCTCGGGCTTCGCCCGGAAACATGACGGGCTGGCAGGGCCGCCCCCGACCGGTTCGACCTCGACAAGTCGAAGACCGCGCTCGGGTCGAAGCTCGAGATCGGCGGCGCACGGCCCTGCGCCGACCCTACAGTCCAGCTCGGCCGACGCGAAGGCCGCTCCTCCGCTACCGCGCCGTGCAGGGAACGTTCAGCTCGCCTGCGCGAAGGGCAGCGACCTGACCCTCGCCTTCCTTCCGTCCTCGGCGACGAGCTCGGTCCCCGGAGCCAGGTGCTCGCGACGCACCAGACCAAGCCCGATGAGCCCGAACCTCGGGCTGCGCACCGCGCTGGTGATCTCCGCCGCGGCCTTGGCGGCGCCGCGCTGCCCGAAGAGCTTGAAGCCCGGCTCGGGGAGCGCACCCTCTTCGAACGACAGCCCAGCCAGCTTCCGCCGCGTGGCCCCGCGATAGGCCGCGCGGGCGATAGCCTCCTGACCGACGTAGCAGCCCTTGGTGAAACTGATCGCGCGCTCGAGCCCAGCCTCGAGAGGTTGAGCTGTCTCGACCAGCTCGAGGCCAAAGCGCGGCACCCCGGCCTCGACCCGCGCAACCTCCACCGCCTCGAACCCGACCGCCCTCAGCTCGGGGAACCGCTCGAGGGCGGCCTCGGCTATCTCGCGAGCCCGCTCGGGCGCCGCGAAGAGATCGACCCCAGGCGCGGCCGCCAGGCGGGTTCCGACGAGCAGGAGGTCGTCCTGCTCGACCACCCTGACCTCGTGCTCGGACAGAGCCGGCACGGAAGTTCCCAGCGCCGAGGAGACCGCCTCGCTCGCCCGAGGGCCGACGAAGGAGAGCAGCGCGAAGCGCGCAGTCACGTCCTCGATCTCGACGTCCTCGGAGATGATGAATCGGTCGAGGTACTGCGCGACCGGCCCCTCGAGCCCCGGCTCGACGTCCAGGAAGAGCTCGTCCGCGCGGCGAAGGATCCGGGCGTCGGCGACGATGCTTCCCTGCGCGTTGAGGATCGCGGTGTAGGCCCCCCGCCCTTCGCCCAGCCCTTGGACATCGGCCGTCACCATCCGGTGCAGGTACTCGACCCGCTCCGACCCGCTCAGGCGCAGCTTGCCTCTCGCCGAGCGATCGTACAGCCCGCAGGTCTCTTGAAGCGCCCAATACTCCTTCTCCAGCTCCGAGTAGCCGAGCACCTGCGACGAGCTGCTGTCGAAGCGCGCGCCGAGGGACCGGTGAAGCTCCTTCAGAGCGTCGGGGATCTGCATGGCACCGTGTCCGGGAACGAGAGGGTCTCCTTATAGCTATCCGCTCGGTTCGCGGGCAACCGGACGGCATGCGCCGCGGCGGCGGCTATAATCGCGGCCTGCTGTCAGCGTCGCAGGCTCTCTTGCCTCACCTGCCGCCTGCCTCGAGGCCTACCGTGATCCCGCTGCTCGCCGCCCTCGCCGTCACCGCCGCCGCGCCGAAGCCCGTCGCTCCGGCTCAGTCGGACTTCGTGCTCTTCGTCCGCTCCCCGCGAACCGGGCTGCCGGGCCTGTGCGCCTTCCTCGAGGAGGCGGGGGCCTACGCGCCCTCGCTCAGGCCTCATGCGCTCGGGACCTCTCTCGGAAGCCTGCTGGGAGCCGACATGCTCGACACGGAGGCGCTCGAGCAGGCGGGAGCAGACGTCGACTCTCCGGTGACGCTCTCTTTCTCGAGGAACGGCTCGCTGCTGTGCTTCGAGACAAAGGGCGACACCGCGCAGAAGAGGATGGAGGCGACGCTCGCCGGCGCTGGAAAGCGTGAGGTGCGAAAGCACCTCGGGGCGAAGCTCGTCGGCTCGGCCACCGGAAGGGTTTGGCGCGCCGGCTACGCGTCGAAGGGAACGCGCACCTGCGTCAGCTCGGGGGCGACCGACGCGCGCCCAGCGCTCGAGGCTGCTGCCGCCGGAATGGGCAAGACATCGATCGCCACCCTCAAGGCCTTCCGGGCCGCGACCGCCAGCCTGAGCGGGCCCGTCGTCGGCTTCTTCAGTTTCGGCGGGGTGACGGGCGGTTTCGAGCTGGAGGCGGCACAATCGCAGCTCGGGTTGCGCGGGCTCGCGCTGTTCGACAGGCCCCTGCTCGACAAACCGAGGGAGGCCGATCCTCTCGCCGGACTGCATGCGCCCGCAGCGGTGACCCTCTTTGCCAGCCTTTCGAAACAAGCGCTCTCCGACAAGAGCGGGACGGCCGCCAAGGCCATGGGCTTCCTGGTCGCAAATGCCTGCGCGCGCTGCGAGGCCCGGACCTCCACCGAGCTCCTCGACGCGCTTCGCCCGCACCTCTTCGGCTCGGTGGCGCTCGTCGCCCCGCGGGTCGACCCGAGCTCTATCGGGAGCGCGCTCTCGCAATACTTCCTCTTTCCCCACACCTATCTGCTCTCGCTCGAGAAGGCAGAGGCCGCGGGCGCGGCGCTCACCGCGTTCGCCAAGAAGCTCGAGGCCGCGGGCGTCGAGGTGAGCACCGAGAAGAACCTCGGCGAGGGCCCGCACCTCGCGGTGAAGCTGGGCGACCGGCAGGTCTTCACGGGGATCGCAGGCTCGGTCCTCTATCTCTCGAACGAACGGGCGACCCGCGACCTGAGCCTCGCCGCGCTCAAAGCGGCTGCGCCCAGCCTCGCCCCACACGCGCTCTCCTTGCGACTCGACGGGCCGTTGGCGAGCTCGGCGCTGCGGCGGGTCTCCATCCTCGACGCGCCCAAGTCGCGCGAGCTCGCCGCGCTCTTCGCGCTCGGCGTCGAGGCCGGGGCGCTGCTGCGGGCGGCCGGCATCGTCACCGGCCACGCCCAGCCCGAAGGCAAGGGCGCGCGCTTCGAGATCGGGTTCGAGCTCAAGCGCTGACCGCCGCGCGCCGGCCCCAACTCCCGGAGGGTTTCATGTCGCAACCAGAGAACGTCCGCAGCGTGCTGCCACACCCGCCCAAGGCCATCCCCAACTACTTCCTGGCCTCGGCCTTCGAGGGCGCGCAGATAGCCGAGCCGGGCAAGTCGAAGAGCCGCCTGCTCGAGCTGTACGACCAGCTCGCTCCGAGCCACTTCGCCTCCATCCCCGAGGAGCTGGGCGAGGCCGATCTCGACTGGCTCGACCGCTTCCAGATGACCCGCCTTGAGATAGAGCGCGAGGAGCGGCGCATGCACTTCGGCGCGCTGGCGCTCGTCAGCCTCCTCTTCTTCCTGCTCCTGCCGCAGATCGTGGCGATGGAGTTCGCCAACATCGCGCTCAACCTGCTCGCGCTGCTGCTGCTCACGCTCGTCGTGCCCTACGTCTTCGTCTACTTCGGCTACGAAAACCGCGTGCGCGCCATGGCCCTCGGGCATCTGCGGCTGGTCGAGGCGCGCACGGAACGAGCGAACAGGCCAGAGTAGGGCGCTCCGTTCGACCTCGCCTCCGTGGAGGCAATCGACGGCGGCGCCCCTCTCGCCGACGGTGATCCGCCGGGCCTGCGACCGCTCGATGGCATCGGGGAGCCGCTCTCGCTCCGCGGAGAACGAGCCGGCTGCGGCCTCCCGGGAGTTCCGGCAGATCCGCGTCGGACTCGGGCAGCCGGTGCTCGACTCGGCGGGCGGGGCCGAGTCGGTCACCGTGAGAGCTGCGGCCCGGCCTCCACCGGCTCGATGGAGGCCGGGCTCTCGGCTCGATCAGTTCCTGACAAGCACCGTGTAGGTCCCGGTCTGGCCGGAGTTGTAGGCGCGGACCAGGAGGTAGTAGTCGCCCGGTCCCGGCACGGTGAAGGTGACGCCGGCGCTACCCGAGCCGCTCGCGAGAGCCGTCGTCGAGCCGCTCGAGAAGACGCTCACCTTCGTGGCCAGGCCCGTGGTCAGGCACTGGAACGCGTAGGTGTTCGAGGCCGTCACGGTGAACTTGAAGTAGTCGGGGTCGCCGGGGAACTGAAGGTCGCCGTTGGCAGCCGTGCCGACCGCGAGCGGCGTCGCGCCGGTGCGGTCGTCCGCGTGGTCGTCCGGGCCGAGGTCGGCGAGCTCGATCTGCCAAGCACGGTCAAACCCGGCGTACGGCCCGATGCCGAACCTCGCCGTTCCCGGGCCGTCGGCCTTCCAGAGGACCGATTCCGGCGTGTCCTGCATGGTCACGACGGTGCCCGTCTCGTCCTCCAGGCGGACCCACACGTCGCTCGGCGAGCTCTCAACGAAGCGGTAGACGTGCCCGGCGACGACCGGCGCCGATACGAACTCCCAGTCATTCGGGAACTGGAAGCTGCCCGTGGTCGTCGAGCCCATCGCGACGAGGGTCGCCGAGGCCGGGCTGTCGCCGAAGTCGTCGAGGCCGAGGTCGACCGCCTTCGCGACGAAGCTGCCGCCGAAGCCGGAATACTGCCGCACGGCGAAGTACACGGGGTCGTTCTCGGTGCTCTTCCAGGTGAAGCTCTCGGGGGTGTCGGTCCAGGCGAGCAGCGTCGTCGACGCCGTGAAGACCCTCACCCAGGCGTCGACCGGCGCGGTCTCCTCGACCCGGTAGATGCGCCCGGCGACCACCGGCACTGCAAAGACCTCGGTGTCTCCGGGGAACTGGAAGACGCCCGTCGCCTCGGCGCCTGCGGCCGTCGGGGCGAGCGGGGTCGCGCCGGCCATCGCGTCGCTGTGATCGTCGAGCCCGAGGTCGGTCGCCTTCACGGTGAACGACGAGCCGAAGCCGCTGTACTGCGCCACCGCCAAGTAGACGGTCTCGGTCTCGTTCGCGCGGAAGGTGAAGCTCTCCGGCCCGTCCACCCACGCCAGCAGGGTCGCGGTCGCGGTGAACGCCCTGATCCTGACGTCGGCGCTGGAGGTCTCCTCGAGCCGGTAGATCCGCTGCGCGACGACGGGGATGGCGAAGACGTCGGGGTCGCCGTCGAACTGGAAGACGCCCGTCGCCTCGGCGCCTGCGGCCGTCGGGGCGAGCGGCGTCGCGCCGGCCATCGCGTCGCTGTGGTCGTCCGTGCCGAGGTCGGTGACCTTGGCAGCGAAGGACTTGCCGAACCCGCTGTACTGCTGCACGCCGAAGTAGAGCGTCTCGGTCGCCTCGGCGCGGAACGTGTGGCTCTCGGGGTCGCGCCACGCGAGGAGCGTCGAGGAGTTGGAGAAGAGCGCGATGTAGACGTCGGTCGCCGTGGTCTCCTCGACCCGGTAGATGCGGCCCGCGGTCACCGGGATGGCGAAGAGCTCCACGTCGCCCGGGTACTGGAACGAGCCGGACGCCTGGGCTCCCGAGGGCGAGAGCGGCGTGGCCGCCGACGGGGTGTTGCCGTGGTCGTCGGTGCCGAGGTCGAAGGCCGCCACGGAGAAGGTCGCGCCGTAGCCGCTGTACTGCCGCACGGCGAGGTAGACCGTCTCGGTCGCGCTCGCGAGGAAGGTGAAGCTCTCCGGGTCCCTCCAGCTCGCGAGCGTAGCGGTGGCGGTGAAGACCCGGATGCTCACGTCGGTGCTCGAGGTCTCCTCGACCCGGTAGATGCGGCCGGCGACCGCGGGCACGGCGAAGACGTCAACGTCGCCGCTGACCTGGAAGCCGCCGGTCGCGCGGCCGCCCGATGCCGAGGCGGCGAGCGGCGTGGCGTCGTCCATCGTGTCGCCGTGGTCGTCCACGTCGGCGTCGGCGATCGCCAGCGTGTACGAGCCGCTTGCCGACGAGCTCGACGCGCGCACCTTCAGGTAGTGCCGGCCGGCCGCCAGCTTCACCCGCACGCTCGCCGACGTTCCCGACGACGGCGTCGAGCTGGCGAGGACGGTGGTGCCGTCGCTGTCGTAGGCGAAGAGCGCAGGCACGAAGCCCGTCGCGGTCACCGAGGCCGAGTAGACGTGCGCGGCCAGCGCGTTGATGGCGATCCAGTCCACGTCGGCCGCGGGCGAGAGGGTCCGCGACTGGTTGGCTGGCAGCGTGGCGAGCTTCGCGTCGGTGACGCACTCGTCGGGCTCGAAGAGGTCGCCGGCGTGGCTGTTGGCGCAGCTCGAGGTCTGGTCGAGCACGCAGGCGGTGCCGCTCGGCACGTAGCCGGGATCGCAACTGCAGACCGCGGTGGTCGGACCGATCGCGGTGCAGACGGTCTGGTGCGCGGCGGTGCAGGGGTTGGGCGTGCAGGGGTCGATCTGCGCGCAGGCGCCCGAGTCGTTCTCGCCGTAGCCCGGATCGCAGAGGCAGACGGCGACGCCGCTGCTGGCCTGGCAGACGCCCCGGTGCGCCTCGGTGCAGGGGTTCGGGTTGCAGGGATCGATGGGCACGCAGGCGCCGCTGCCGTCGGCCTGATAGCCGGCGTTGCAGGAGCAGACCGCGTCGCCGCCGCTCACGGTGCAGACCGTCTTGTTCGCCTGGGTGCAGGGGTTGGGCGAGCACGGATCGAACGCCACGCAGGCCGAGCCGCTGCATCGCTGGCCGCTCGGGCAGTCGGTCGCGGCGCTCCAGTCGCTGCAGCCGTCGCCGTCGGGATCGGCGCAGACGCGCACCTGCGCGCCGACGCACTCGGTCTGGTCGAGCACCGGGCAGGTGCTGGCGCAGGTCGGCACGTTGGCGCGCGGCGTGGGGACGCCCACCGCGAAGTCCGCGGCGTTGTCGTTGCTGTCACCGTGGCTGGCGCTGCGGCTCAGGCTCTTGCCCGCCGAGGCCGCGGGCGCGGGCGTTCCCTCGCCGCGGGCGACCTCGGAGCCGCCGAAGCTGCCGTAGGCGAGCGCGTCGACGACCTGGCCGTGCCAGCGCACCTGGACCGAGTCGGGGCCGTTCTGCAGGTCGACCGCCGAGCTGGTCATCTGCGCGAGCGCAAGCAGCTCGGCTGCGCCCGAGGGGTGCGCGATCACGAAGAAGCCGTCGGCGCCGATGGCCTGGCCGTCGAGCGCGAGGGTGGCGTAGTCGGCACCGCCCGCGCCGTTGACGCCGACCACGGTGAAGCCGTCGAGCGGCAGGTGCGGCGGCCCCCACAGCTCGACGAAGACCTTCGTCCCGGCCGCGGTGTCCGAGCCCGGTGAGTCGTAGAGCACCTCGTTGACGATCACGGCCCCCGGGGGCGGCGCGAGCACGCAGGTGCCGGCGCTGCAGACCTGCCAGCTCAGGCAGGGGTTCGAGCTCGACCAGTCGCGGCAGATGTCGCCGTCGAACTGGCCGCAGGTGCGGAAGGCCGCCTGGCCACTGACGCACTCGACCGCGCCCTCGAGGCACTCGTCGGCGCAGGCCGACTCGCAGGCGCCGTTGGCACAGGCCGCGCCTCCTTGGCAGAGGGCATCGCCGCCGAGCTCGCGGCAGGGGTCCTGGTCGTAGTCGCCGCAGCTCTGCACGCTGACGCCGTCGGCGCCGCAGCGGGTCTGGCCGGGCTGACACTCGTCGGTGCAGGTCGAGACGCAGGCGCCGTCGCGGCAGGCATGGCCCGCGCCGCACAGCTCGACCGCCGCCTGATCGAGGCAGCGGTCGTCGTCGAGCTGGCCGCAGCGCACGACCCCGGTCGCCTCGGCGTTGCAGGTCGCGCCCTCGATCGCGCAGTCGTCGCTGCAGGTTGCGGCACAGCGACCCCTGCTGCAGGTCTCGCCCGAGGGGCACGGCGTCGGCGCGCCCCAGGCGAGGCAGCCGGTCTCGGCGTCCTCCGCGCAGGTCTTCACGCCGTTGCCCTCGCAGGCGACCGCTCCCGCGGCGCACGCGTCGTTGCAGGCCGGCTGGCAGACCCCCAGCCTGCAGCCCTCGCCGACGCCGCAGGGCGACGGGGTCGAGAGGTCGGTACACGGGTCGTCGTCGTACTGGCCGCAGGTGCGGACCGCGTCACCCTCGCAGGTGGCGACGCCCTCGGTGCACTCGTCGACGCACTCGCCGGTGTCGGGGACGCAAGCGCCGGCCTCGCAGCGGGTGCCCGGCGCGCAGTCGCTGTCGCCGCCGAGCTCGCGGCAGTCGTCGGCGTCGAAGTTGCCGCAGAAGCGCACCGTGTCGCGGTTGAAGCAGACCGCGGTGCCCGGCGCGCACTCCTGCACGCAGCCGGCGACGCACTCGCCGTCGAGGCAGCTCTCGCCGCTGGGGCAGTGGCGCGGCGTCGAGAGCTCGAGGCACTCGTCGTCATCGAACTGGCCGCAAAGCTGGCTCGCCCACTGGGAAGGGCAGAGCTTGGTGCCGGCAGTACATTCGTCGCTGCACGCGGGGTCGACCGGATCAGCCGGCGACTCCTCTCCGGGACAAGCGCAGAGCACGAGGAAAGACAGGGATGCAAATGTCGCGAGGAGGCGCCTCGCCTTCGATCGATTCATGGGGATACTCCATCTCCGACGTCGGCGGGGCCCGCCGGTCCCGGGTTGTCCGCCGAGCGTTCATTTCCCAAGCGCCTTCATGACCCGCGTAGCGAGGGATTTGTGCATAACCGATCGCTCAGCGAGCGCCGGATGCCCTCGGGCCTCGCCCGGTCGTCCCGAGCTTGGCAACCGCGCGCAAGGGCCGGCCGAGATGAGCCGCGGCTTGCCCCTCCAGACCCTCTCCCTGGCCGCGCGCTCGGTTAGCCTCGTCCGCCAATTCGCGCCCTCGCCGCTGCCCGCCGCTGCCCCGAGAGGAGATCGGGGGCCACGCTTCAGTCCTCGCCGTCCTCGGCGATGACGAGCAGGCGCTCGAGCTCTTCGCGCGAGAGCTCGCCCTTTTCAAACCCGGCGCGCAGCGCCTCTGCCTTTCGCACGAGGCTCGGGCTGCTGGCCTCGCCCCTCTCGGCGAATTCACGCCGGGCGCGCTCGGCGGTGTCTTTGAACACCTCGCGCACGACGGCCGGGTCGAGCTTCATGCGGCTCTTGAACCAGGCATTGGCCGCCTCGCCGAGCGCCACCGTGCCGGCGAAGGCTATCCCCGCGCTCACGACCGAGCCGTAACCGGGGATGAGCTTGACGAGCTGCCGGGCAGACTCGCGAAAGCCGACCCCCGCCCCCATCGTCGCGAGCAGCTCGAGCGCCCGGGTGCGGTCGACCTCGACGCCGTGGAAGTGGCCGACGGCGGCCACCATGGCGAGTTGGATGGGAGTGATGAAGAAGATGTCGGCTCCGGGCAAGGGCGCGAGCGCCACGCCGGCGCTGACGGCCGCCTTGGCGTAGACGAGCGCGCGGACCCGGCGCTCCTTGAGCTGCAGGTTGGCGATCTGCTGACCGATGAAGGCGTCCTGCATCGCCTCGGGGAGAAGCTCGGCGATGCGCTGGACGAGCTCGGGGAGGTTGTCGCCGCGCTTGGCCGAGACGAAGAGGACCTCCTGCCGCCCGAGCCCGAGCCGCTCGCACGCGCTCTCGGCAAACTCGGCCCTCTCGCGCTCCTCGAGCAGATCGGCCTTGTTGACGAGCGTGATCCGCCGGGCCTTCGACCGCTCGATGGCTGCGTGGAGCCGCTCGTCCTCCGCCGAGATCGCCGAGACGCCGTTGAGCACGTGGAGGACGACGTGCTGGCCGTCGAAGACGCCGGTCTCGGCGACCTGCTCGAAGGAGAAGCGGCCCGTGCCCATCCCCGGGGTGTCGGTGAAGTCGATGCCGAAGCGCTCGAGTGTCTGGGCCTCGGTCGTCTGGTCGGTCTTCATGCTGACCGCGGCGACGGCTTCGCCGTAGATGGCGTTGAAGAGCGAGGACTTGCCCGCCTTGCCGAAGCCGGCGATGGCGACCTTGGGCTTGAGCGAGAACCTGCGGCGCACGGAAGCCAGGATTTCCTCCAGAGCGGCATCGTCGAGGGTGGATGGGAGCACGGTGGTCGCCCTCCTTGTCGAGGGTACGTAGCGGAATCGACCCGCTGCCGACAACAGGCAGGCGGGCCGCGCCCGTTCGCGCGCTCACCGTGCTCGAAGCGGCCGACCGCGAGCAACCGCGTCTGACCTCAAGCCCTTCGGCGACGGTACGCGGAGTAAGATGCGCGGCCGCTTCCACGACAACCTGCCGAGCGCCGAGGGGCTCTATGACATCAGCCCAGCTTTCCCTGTTCGCCCGCCAGCCGGCCGCCTCCGAACCACCGGCAGCTCCTGCCTTCGCGCCCACTCGCGAGCTCTTCTCCTCCCCTCCGGGATGGGGCAGGCGGGAGTGTGCCGAATCGCGGCTCGAGGCGATCTTTCGCCAGCGCAGCGAGGAGCAGTGGGCGCTGGTGCGCCAGAGGCTCGCCACGGCAGACAGCGCCTCTCCGTCAAGCCCGCAAGAGCCGGCGGCAGCGAACGCCGAGGACGAGCTCGCCACCGGAGTCCCGCCGGCCGCGCCGGAGGCCGAGGATGAGCTCACCACCTTTCAGCCGCCTCCCGCGCTCGCGCTCGAGCCGCCGAGCTGGAAGGTCGAGCCGCTCGACGCTGTCGCGGCAGGTCCCTACGGCCGCGGCGTCATCTACTCGGTCACCCCCGAGCTCGGACAGGCGGCAGTCGCGCTCGAGCAGGGTGGAGTGACGGTCGTCGCCCTCGGGGTGCTCACGGAGGCCGAGGAGACGTCAGAGCTTGTTGAGCTGCGCGGCCGCGTCGAAGCGCTCCGCAGGCGACTCGGCCTGAGCTGAGCCAAGCGCCAAAGAGCCCAAACGAACAGAAGGCACGCAGAGGTCGGGCCTGCTCGCAAACCGGACGCGAGCGACTCGTCTCGAGCTGCCGCCAGGGGCGAAGGGCCGCTCAACAACAGAAAGGCTCGATGGGAGACCCACCGAGCCGGAGTGCTTGGTCTTGCTATGCCCAGGGACGGAATCGAACCATCGACACGCGGATTTTCAGTCCGCTGCTCTACCTACTGAGCTACCTGGGCGTCGAAAAACGGCGCGGATTCTGGTGAAATCGCCCTCTTCTGTCAAGTGCTAATCGTCCGCGCCACGGGCCCCGTCTCGGACCTGGTCCGGACACGGTTTCCGGGCGCGGGCGTGAGATTTGGCGAGCCGATCTGCTCACCGCAAATTGGGGCGCCGGCGATCTTTCGGCCGCCCCGGACTCCATCGGGCGCCACCCCTCGGACCACGCCAAGTAACGCTAAAGCCTGTTCGTCCAATCGCGTACAATCCGCGGCCCTGGAGGACACAACATGGGTCGCCTTTTCGAATCCCGCTGCGCTCTGGTCGGCATGGTCCACTTCCTTCCCCTGCCCGGCTCGCCCGGTTTCCAGGGGTCGATGGCCGAAATCGAAGACCGCGCCTTCGCCGATGCGCGCGCTCTCAAGGAAGGCGGCGCCGAGGCCATCCTCTTCGAGAACATGGGCGACCTGCCCTACCTGCGCGGCAGGGTCGAGCCCGAGACGGTCGCGGCGATGGCGGCGATCGCCCGGCCGGTGGTGCGCGAGGCGGGACTGCCGGCCGGAATCCAGGTGCTCGCCGGGGCCAATCGCGAGGCGCTCGGCGTCGCCGTCGCCGCCGGGCTCTCGTTCATGCGCGCCGAAGCCTTCGCCTACGGCCACGTGGCCGACGAGGGCTGGCTCGACGCGAGCGCCGGCCCACTGCTGCGCGCCCGTGCCGGGCTGCGCGCCGAGGTCCGCGTCTGGGCCGACATCCGCAAGAAGCACGCGGCCCACGCGGTCACCGCGGACCTCTCGCTCGCCGAAATAGCCAAGGGCACAGTCTTCTGCGGCGCCGACGCGCTCATCGTCACCGGCCTCGCGACCGGCTGCCCTGCCGAGCTCGACGACGTGCGCGCCGCCCGGGAAGCGGTCCCGAACACGCCCATCCTCGTCGGCTCCGGCGTCGATCCCGACCAGTGCGCCGCTCTCGCCCCGCTGTGCGACGGGCTCATCGTCGGCACCTGGATAAAGCACGACGGCGATTGGAGGAACCCGGTCGACCCGGCGCGCGTCGCTCGCCTGCGCGAGGCGCTGCGGCGCTGCACCTAGCTTGGCTCCCTGCGGCCCCGCGCGCGCCGGATCCGGGGCTTCGCAAGACCGAAAAGGCCACCTGGGGCCCGCAATTGGCCCCAGGACGCTTCGGGACCTGCCAGCCGTATTTCAAATAGGGCCGGCCTGCTCGCCCCGTCCCAGGGGCCGTTCTTGGCCCCTGGAGGCTACTCCCGGGCCATTTCTTCCGGCGTCCGCAACCTCACGTTCTTGCTATGCTTTTTCTTCCCTCGCGCCGCCTCTCCCGACGAGCCCTGGGAAGGCATGCCGGCGACGGCCCCGGGCGCCTCGATCGATCATCGAACGCGCCTCGCCTCGCGACGAGGCTGCCTCAAAGGCCCGAGTCACGGAGGAGGAGCGGGGAGGCCTGGAAACAGCCCCTGCGCGATGTCGCAGCGACGGACGGCGCTTTCGCCTGCCGGCCGGACCTCCCAGCGGAACAAGAAATCAGGCACCGAGTTCGGAGAAGAGTCGGGACTTCGACCGCGCTGGGTTGGGCCTCCCGAGGCTTGCCCGTTCCCTGCTACGCTTTGTCGCTCTTCAGCGCCTTCCACCGCCGCACGGAGTTCAGCCCGATGTCCAACCTCTCGAGTCCGTG
>DHSB01000207.1:2857-3759 GCA_002408385.1 Myxococcales bacterium UBA5297 | reverse complement strand
TGTCCAACCTCTCGAGTCCGTGCGTGCTCGCCGCCGCCCTCACCATTGCGAGCACGGCGTTCGCCGTGCCCGCCCCGCCCTTTGCCCTCTCGCTCGCCAACGCCGACGGCAGCCGCGTCCAGGGGCGCCTGTTCGGCGACGAGCATCTGGCTTGGTTCGAGGACCTCGACGGCTTCTCCATCGCCTACGACGAGGAGTCCGGCTCGTGGCGCTATGCGGTCTTGGCGCCCGACGGCGCGCTGCAGCCTGGAGCGCATCGCGTCGGAGACGCCGATCCCCAGCACCTCGGGCTCACCGCTCACCTGCGCCCCGGGCCAGCGCTCGTGCGTCGCGCCCTCAACGCGCGCAAGTTTGCGCCGGCCGCGCTCCCCGCGCCGCCACGAGGAACCGTGCCCAACCTCGTGCTGCTCGTGAAGTTCAGGAATCAGACCTCGCACTTCACCCCCGCCGACTTCGAGCCGATCTTCAACGGCGAGACCGGTTCGGTGCGCGAGTACTACCGCGAGGTCTCCAACGGGCAGCTCGACCTGGTCTCCACGCTCGTCGGATGGATCGAGCTGCCGAACGACGACTCGTACTACGCCTACAACGACCGCAATCCGTTTGGCGTCCCCTGGCACATGGTTCGCGACGCGGTGCGGATCCTCGACGCGCAGGGCTTCGACTTCACGCGGTTCGACGCCGATCAGGACGGCCGCATCGACGCCATCGACATCATCCACTCCGGGCCGGCCTACGAGACCACCGGCAACCGCAACTACATCCATTCCCACTTCGCGCCCCTGATGTGGAACGCGTTGCGGACCCACGACGGCATCACCATCTGGGCCTATCACACCGAGGCCGAGTTCGGCCCCGACAACCGCAGTCCGACTCAGCTCGGGGTCATCGCCCACGAGACC
>DHSB01000207.1:0-2712 GCA_002408385.1 Myxococcales bacterium UBA5297 | reverse complement strand
TCGGGGTCATCGCCCACGAGACCGCGCACTTCTTCGGCCTGCCCGACCTTTACGACTACGACTACGATTCGGCGGGCCTGGGGCTCTGGTGCTTGATGTCCTCCGGGGCCTGGGCCGGCGATTACTCCGACGGCTCGCGCCCAACGCACCTGAGCGCCTGGGCGAAAGCCAAGCTCGGGTTCGTCGTGCCCGAGAGCATCGAGACAAGGACCGAGGCCAAGCGCCTCGCGCCCACCGAAGAGAGCGCGAGCGCGGTGGTCATCAAGGGCGGCCTGCCCGGAGAGCAGTACTTCATCCTCGAGAATCGCCGCCGCGTCGGCTACGACCGCTACTTGCCGGGCGAGGGGCTGCTCATCTTCCATGTCGACGAGGAGCGCAGCAGCAACGACGACCAAGACCACTACCTCGTCGATCTCGAGCAAGCCGACGGGCGCCGAGACCTCAACCGCCATCCCTACGGGCGCGGCGACGCGAGCGACCCCTTCCCGCTGGCCAACAACGACGCCTTCACGCCGCTCTCCACGCCCAGCTCGCTGCCGTACGGCGCGGTCAGCGGCAGCGTCTTCGTCACCGCCATCCGTCGCGACGGGCCGGACATCGTCTTCGACGTCGAGGTCCGCCCGCCCGCGCCGCTCGGCGCTCCGTGCGAGGCCGGCGCGGTTTGCCAGAGCGGCACGTGCGCCGAGGGCGTCTGCTGCGACAGGAGCTGCGACGGGCCCTGCAGCGCCTGCTCGGTGGCGGGCGGCGCGCCGACCGACGGCACCTGCGTGCTCGTCAGCGGCCGCTCCTGCGACGACCTGAACCCCTGCACCATCGACGACGCGTGCGTCGAAGGCGTCTGCCGCGGCGGCGCGCCCAAGCCGTGCGAGCCGATCAGTAGCTGCCACGAGGCCGGCGAATGCATTCGAGAGACGGGGCGGTGCACCGCGCCGCGCCGGCCCGAAGGCGCCCCGTGTGACGACGGGAATGCCTGCACCGACGGCGAGACCTGCAGCCTCGGTTACTGCCAGCCGGGCACGCCGATCCAGTGCGTCGCGGCCGACGAATGCCATCTCGCCGGCACCTGCGACCCCGCCACCGGCCAGTGCAGCACGCCGCCTGCCCCCGACGGCACGGCCTGCGCGCAGGGCTCCTGCGCGTCGGGCACCTGCACCGCGGACGCGGTGGGCGGCAAGTGCGGCTGCTCGTCCGGCCCGGGCACCTCGCCGCTCTTCTCGCTGCTTGCCGGTCTTGCCCTTCTTGTCCAACGGAGGCGGCTGCGCGCCCGCGGGCGCGCCGAGTCGCGCTCGCGCCGATGACCTCACGCTCCCTTCACAACCTCCTGCCCGTCTTGCTGCTCGCCGCGTCCCTGGTCGCCCCGGACGCCGAGGCCAAGAAGCCCAAGCAGCTCGCGGTCGCGGTCCTCGACCTCGAGTCGGTCGGAGCCCCCCAGGAGCTCGCCCGCAACCTGACCGCGCTCGTCGCCAGCGAAGTGGGCCGCTACCGCGACATCGCTCCGATCACCCGGCGCGAGGTGGCGAGCCTGCTCGACCACGACCGGCAACGCCAGCTCCTGGGCTGCGAGGACGATAGCTGCCTTGCCCAGATCGTCGGGGCGCTCGGCGTCGACAAGCTGCTGAGCGGCCAGGTCGGCCAGGTCGAGAGCACCTACGTCTTGACCCTGCACCTCATCGACGTGCGCAGCGCCAAGGTGGACAAGCACGTCAGTCGGGTCGTCCCGTTCTCGTCGAACCGGCTGCTCGACTCGGTCAAGAGCGCGGTCATCGAGCTGATCGGCCCGCACGCCTCGGTCCAGAACCAGGGGCCGCGGCTGGCCCTCGCCCGCGAGCTGTCGGCGAACCGCGAGGACCTGGTGTGGCTCGACGCGAGCCGCTGCTACGACCCTGACGGCGATCCGCTGGAGATGAGCTGGCGGCAGGTGGACGGGCCGCCCGCGCTGCTCGAAGGGCAAAACCGACCTCAGGCAAGCTTTTTCGCCCGCGAGGAGGGCCATTACACCTTCGCCGTGCGCGTCTCCGACGGGCGCGCCCCGGCGCAGGAGGAGCAGGTCAAGGTCGAGGTCCTGCCGCGCCGGCGGTTCATCGTCGGGCTCGGCTACAAGCAGCTCTTGTCGTTCAACCGCGTGGTCGAGGACCACGAGGGCGATGTCTTTCGCAACCGCGCCCCCTTCGGCGGCACGCTGCTCTTCGGCTTCAAGCTGACCGAGCGCTGGACGCTCATCGGCGAGGGCGCGGTCTCGTACATGAACGTCTATCCCGAGGGCGCCGAGGCCGAGACGGCCGACAAGTCGGTCGTGATCTGGGAGCCGAGTGTGATGCTCGGGGCGCGCTACCGCTTCCCGTTCGACGGCTTCGATTTCTGGACCTCGGCAAGCGTGGGCACCTCGCGCATGTTCATCAGCGCGCACACCGAACCCGACGGCCTCGCGCGCGACGACACCCAGGTGCGCGCCCAGTGCGTAGTGGGCGATCTCGCGGCCGCCGTCGACGTGCCTGTCGGCGAGCGCTTCGGCCTCCTGCTCCAGGGCGGCGTGCGTGCGCGGCGCGCGACCGAGACGCTGGCGCCCTTCAAGAACACCGAGCTGCAGATCGCCCGCAAAGGGTTCCTGTGGGGCGCGAACCTGATCGGCGCGGCCTACATCCGGCTGTAGCCAGCGCTGAAGGTGTGCCGAAGAATCCTTCGACCGATTCCTCCGGGTAGGAGCGGGGCTCT
>DHSB01000090.1 GCA_002408385.1 Myxococcales bacterium UBA5297 | reverse complement strand
AACCACGTCGGCACGCACCTCGACGGCGAGATCCACTTCTACACGCCGGGCAAGGACATCGCGGCGCTCTCGCTCGATTTCCTGATGCACGAGGGCGTGGTGGTCGACCTGTCGGACGCGGCGGGCGACTACGACGTCTACACCTCGAAGATGGTCGAGGACCGCGTGGAGGTGAAGGAGGGCGACATCCTCATCATCCACACCGGCTACCACCACCACGGCTGGGATCAGCCGGCGGCCGACGAGGTGAAGTACATGGTCAAGCACCCCGGGCCCGACCGCGAGTTCGCGGAGTGGGCGCGGGCGAAGAAGCTGCGCTGGATCGGCGTGGACTGCGGCAGCGCGGACCACCCGATGAACACCATCATCCGCAACTGGATGCCGCGGCAGGCCAAGGAGGCCGACGCGCACTTCAAGAAGAAGTACGACATGCCGCTCGAGCAGTTCTTCGATGATTCGAAGTACCAGCTCATGCACCTCGAGCTGTTCAACCACGGCATCATCCACGCCGAGTGCCTGGGCGGCGACATCGACCTGCTGCTCAACGAGCGCGCGACCATCGCCTGCTTCCCATGGCGCCTGGTCGACGGTGAGAGCTGCATCGCGCGCATCGTCGCCTTCGTGGACGACGCGAAGCACGCCGAGCTGATGGCCAAGAAGGAGAAGGCCAAGCTGACCAAGTTCGGCGACATCGCCGGCATCCAGAACGACTGGCTGCACGACGAG
Source organism: Myxococcales bacterium UBA5297 (assembly GCA_002408385.1). Taxonomy (GTDB): domain Bacteria; phylum Myxococcota; class Myxococcia; order Myxococcales; family UBA5297; genus UBA10939. Next base: position 2,740 of record DHSB01000090.1, on the reverse strand, counting down.
GGCCGGGCGCGGGCGCTCTGCGCGAAGAAGTAGGGCCGAGAGCTGGACGCAGTATTTGAAGCCGCCCGTCTGCCGGATATGGCAGGCGGGCGGTTTTCGAGCTTGTGTGCCCAGCATGGGCGTGACTTGGAGGTGAAAGCCCTCTGAGGAACCTTGCCGTAGGCACCCCGCGCAAACCGCAAGGTGCTGACCGCGAGGAAGGCGCGGCGCAGTAGCTCCGAGAGGACCGAGCGGAACCCGTTCGGATCGAGCCCGGAGAGAAGGGGGAACATCGTCGTGTCCGAGACTCGCGCTCGACGACCGGCCAGCGGGCGATGAAGAGCGGCAGGATCCGCCAGGTCGCGCGGCAGCTCGCGCAGATGAAGACCAGCACCTCGGTCACAGTGCTCGCTGTGCCCTGAGCCGCCTCGCCCCGCAGCGTGCACTCGCGGCGCTGGTGGACATGAAGGGTTTCGCCACCGCAGTCGGCCCGATAACAACGAGCGGGTCGGCACCTGTCTGGCCAGACCATCCACTCGCGGTGCGTCGTCAGATCGATCACCGCCTCGGCGATCAGGGTGCCGCCTTTCTGGCCGCGCTCAGCATAAGCGCGGGTCAGTACGGGTTCCACCATAGGAGGAGGGTGGAGTTGGGCTCGGTTTCGGTTTCGGCTCATGGCTTTCTTTCGGTTGGCACCTTAGAAAGCGCTCCACCTCCTCCTCTTCTTACCCCTCCATACCTGTCCCGATCTCGCCGCGTGGAAGCCTGGCCGCTGATCAGCCAAGCTCCGCGGCGATTGTGGGACAAGCGCGGCCAAGCCCTCGTGTCCTGCGCGGAACGGCACACCGCCGGGTCGCGCGCACCGCACTGTCCCTGCTGGTGAAGGGGAAGATCGAGCGCTCTAGCAAGGTGGTGCACGTCAAGGCGCAGAGCTTCCGCAGGATCCGGCTCGGCGAGGAGCTGCCGGTGCAGACGCGGGATTTTTACTGAGCGAAGCGTCGCTTCCTTCCTCAGCCGCCTGCACCCACCGAACACCCGACTTCGACCTCACTCGCTCCGCCGAGGCATTTCTCGACGCTGTCTCGAAGAGCCTCCGAACGGCCCCTCCCACAGAAATCCTCGAGGGGCCAGGATTCCCGGCACCGAATACACCTCGAGGGCGGGGTGCGGACCGCGTCTCTTGACGACCATCGTTTCGTCCGCGACCGCAAACGGCCGGGAGAAGTACGGATAGCTCGCCCCATCGGCAAAATCGCAGCTCCATGAAGCGCCTGTCTCCACGTCGATTCCAAAAAGCACCATCGGTACCTCTATTCCGGAAGACCATTCGTCGCGGGTCGCTCGGTAGCCGATGACGAGCAGCGTGTTTCTTTCCATTACCGCCGACTGGGCATGGCTAGCTGCCGCCACGTTCAAATTAGAAAACATTCCATCCGGCTCCCACGACCATTTCTCGCGATAGCCGTCTTCGGGGGCGGCGCCAATGATCCGGGCAAAGGCGCTGCCGAAGCCCCAAAACGTTGTAGTCGAGGCCGTGGAGACGAGCTCGCTGCCTTCCGGCCTCGCGCCCAAGCTGAGCAACTCTCCGGTTTCCGCGTCGAGATGCCCGGCAACCAGGCCCAAGGACGAAGTCAACTCGAGCGCGTTGATACTAAGGTACGCGGTCCAAGCGACCGCTCCGTCCGGCAGGATTCGAGCGATACGATTGAACGACGAAAAGCACGAAATGCGGCACGTCTCGTCCGGGCAGCATCCAAACAACCCGTAGATCTCGCGCTGGGCCCCGGTGGCAAGTCCAAACACGTGCGGATGAGAGCCCAGTGAATACATGTGCTCGAAGCTCCCGCGGATGAGGCTCATCCCCGCCACCGCACCGGCGGAATTCACGATCAAGAGAAACATCTGCCGCTCCTCCTCGTCGGAAACCGCCTCGAGAACGGCAACCGCCTCGCCACCATCGAGCGCCGCGAGTACGACATGCTTCACGCACAGGTTCCTCAGCATTGGTAGGCTCGCCAGCTCGACGGTCCACTTCGGCTCACCGCTGTCTAAATCGAGAAGCGCGACTGCGTGCGGCTCGCCATTCGCTCCCAACGCGACGCAGCCAAGCCCTCCAGCCCACAGCATGCAGGCGTCGGCAGCGATTGACGCTCTCTTCGCCCCAGCCCGATTCACCCGGAGAATGGGCGGCTCTTGATAGCCCAGATAGGTCACCGCGCCCGACGGCTCGATGACAAAATCGCTTCCCCCAATTGTCCGATCCTGCGCCTCCGCTGTCTGGACGAGCGGCATCTGCCAGATGGATCGTAGCTGTTCTTTGGGCGGACGCTCGCAAACCGGGCCTCGACAATGACCTTCTCTCTGACAAGGCGTTGCGCGAGAGCAAACGTGCCCGTCGGGAGGATCGACGCGCTCGCATCTTCCAAGAATGCAAAGGTCTGCTTCGTCACAGCTTATGAACACGCCGCAAGGCGTTCCGTTTGGCGTCGGCTCGACGAAGCATCCAGACTCCGGATCACACTTGCCGACCGTGCAAGGCCCCTCGGACGGGCAGCGCCTATCGCTATGGACGCACCCGACGCCGGGCGAACAACTGTCGATGGTGCATTCGTTGACATCGTCACAGGTCTCGGGTGGCCCCACGCACTGACCAGCGCGACAGGTCGGTTCGTGCAAGCAAGGAGTCGCGCAAGGCGTTCCGTCGGGCGCGACTCGTTCAACGCAGACACCCGTTTCAGCCCGCCTTATTCGCGCCCGAGAC
>DHSB01000183.1 GCA_002408385.1 Myxococcales bacterium UBA5297 | reverse complement strand
GCGGCGACACGGTGACCCTGACGACCGCCGTTCAGGCGGGCGGCGTCGAGTACACGGTCCTGTTCGACTCGGTCCGAGACGAGGCGCTCTCGACCGCGATTCCCGTCAACAGCGAGCTCACCTTTGTCGGCTTCGCCGCGCCGGAGCCGCTCGAGGTGGTCGGCGTCACCGCGACCTCGGCGACGACGGTCGAAATCACCTTCTCCCGCGAAGTCGACCCGACCTCCGTCTCGACCGACGGCTCCGACTTCCTCATCCAGGGCCTGGCCCCGGCTGTGGATCTGAACGTCACCGCCGCCTCCGTCAGCGGCCTCACGGTCACCCTGATGACGGACAGCCAGGATCCCGCAGGCGAGTACCGCCTCATGGTTTCGTCAACGGTGACCGACCTTCTTGGAGTCGGGGTGGCTGACGACGCGTTCGTCGACTTCACCGGCTATGTCTCGGCGCCGGCCGAGCCGAAGGTCGTCATCAGCCAGGTCTACGGAGGAGGCGGCAACACTGGGGCGCCCTTCAAGAACGACTTCATCGAGCTTTTCAACTCCGGAACGGCGACGGCGGATCTGACGGGCTGGTCAATCCAATACGCCAGCGCGACCGGGACATCCTGGGCCAACAAGACCAACCTGAGCGGCAGCATCCCGCCCGGCGGCTACTTCCTCATCCAACAAGCCGCCGGCACCGTTGATGCCGCACCACTCCCGCGCCCGGATCTGACCGGAACCATCGCCATGTCTGGCAGCGCTGGAAAAGTCGCGCTGGTGGCGAGCACGACGGCGCTGACCGGTTCCTGCCCCATCGCGGGCCTAATCGACTTCGTCGGCTTCGGCTCGGGCAATTGCTCTGAGGGGAGCGGCCCGACCCCAGCCCCGAGCGCTACGCTGTCGGTCCTGCGCAAGTTGGCGGGGTGCACCGACACCGACGACAACGCGAGCGACTTCGAGACCGGGGCGCCGACCCCGCGCAACTCGGCAACCACTGCCAACCAATGCACGCCGTAGCATCACGATAGCCTTCCCGTCGCTCTGACCGACGAGGGCTCAAGAGCAGGAAGGGCCGGCTCCGCGCCGGCCCTTCTCTTTTCTGCGCGGTGCCTTGGCGCAGAGGAACTCCGTGCGCGCCGGCGGTTTCCCCGGTTCAGGCCGCCCAGTTCGCACTGATGCCTCTGGGCTCGTCTACGCCCCAAGGCGCTCTGGCCAACTCATTCCCGCGGAGTCACCACGCCAATTGCCAACCTGCATCGGTGCGGCGGACTCCACCTTTGCGCGTCGCGCCCCTTACCAAGGCCTCCGCAGCGAAAGGAACTGCGGCAGCCAGAGCGCCACCACGAACCCGACCGCGGCCAGCACGCATGCGCGAGCGATACACCCGTTCGATCGCCACGCTGAAGGCCTTCTTTGCCGATGCATGGGCCCTGGCCGACAAGGCCAGGGCTCGCGAATCCGCAACCGAGCGCGCTACAGCGCCAGGTGCAGCGCCCGCGCAAGAGGCGCGCGCTGCCGCCGCTGGAACGGCCTTCTCGTCCGCCTCGTGACGCGCCGCTCGATCACCGAGTAGGTCGACAGCGGTCCTGGCCCCGCGATGAGCATCCCCAGGGCAATGGCGACGAGGGCGAGGTTGTACTCCATGCCCCCGCTCACGTTGCTGTAGCCGTGCGACGCGTGAACCTTGCGGATAGCCACCGCCTGCGTCACGACGACCGCGAGCGCTGCCGGCCGGGTCGCGATTCCAAGGATGGCCGCCAGCCCCGAGAGCGTCTCGGCGACCCCGGTCGCGACCGCCCAAAGCCTGCCTGGCCGTATCCCGAGCCCCTCGAACATCTGCCTCGTCTGCGCCCGCCCGTCCGCGGTCAGCTTGGTCGCGCCGTGGTAGAGCATCGCCGCCCCCAGCACCAGCCTGGTGGGCAGCCTGCCCGCGCCTCTCCTGTTCGCCTTGAGCATTTTTCTAGCCATGAATCGAAGCTAGGCAGCGTTGCGCCCGCCATCTGCTTCTCCATTTCGTGGAGACTCTCGAGCCGGCGGCCGCCCATCCGACGCGCGCGCGGCGCGCGCCGTCCCGTCCCCAGGCCAGGCTGTCAGCCGCGTATCCTCCGCAGCGGCAGTTGCGGCAATCGCAGCGTCACCAGGAACCCGAGGACGGAGAGCGCCATGCACGAGCGGTAGACCCACGCGATGGCCCAGGTGAAGGCCTCCTTCGCCGAGCTCTCGGCCTCGTCGGCCAGGCTCAGGGCCCGCCGCTCGGCGCGGCGCAGGTTCGCGAGCGCTTCGCCGGTGCTCGCGGGCGGGACCGCCAACTCGATGGCCCAGCGCACGACGGGGTCCGCCGCTTCGAGGCAGGCCGGGCTCGCCGTTCCAACCGCGAGGATGCGCCGCAGCTCGTCTTCACGCCGCTCGAAAGCCTCGGCGATCCCCGTGATCGCGGGCTCGATGTCGCCGCTTCCGCCGTCGACGCCCCTGCCCGCTTCCACGCCTTGAGCCGGCGCGAGCGCGGCCTCGGCGGCGGCGGGCGGCAACTCGGGCATCAGCGCGCCGAGGTTCTGCGAAAGCTTCGTGCTGAGCGTCCCGGCGAAGACCGCGCCGATGACCGCGAGCCCGACCGTGCCGCCAATCTGCCGGGCAAAGGTGTTGGTCGAGGTCGCCACCCCGACCTGGTTGACCGGTACCGCGTTCTGGATCGCCAGGGCGAACAGCGGCAGCGCCGGCCCCAGCCCGATGCCGACGAGCACCATCTTCCAGCTCACCTCGACCTCGCTGCTGTCGGGCGCAAGCGTGAAGCCCATCAGGCCGAAGGCGGCGACGAGCCAGAGGAACGAGGCGAGGAGGATGAGCCGGTAGCGCCCGAAGCGCGAGACGAGCTGGCCGGAGAGGATGTTGGCGCCGACGATGCCGAAGGTGAGCGGAGTGGTCGTCAGGCCCGCCCGCGTCGCCGAGGCGCCGGCGACGACGACCATGAAAAGCGGCAGAAAGATGACCGCCGCGAGGAAGCTGCCGCCGCTGATGAACGAGGCGAGCGTGCCGACGCGGAAGGTCTTGATGGAGAAGAGCCGCAGGTCGAGCAACGGGTGCCCCGAGCGGCGCTCGATGAAGACGAAGGCGACCAGGCTGGCGATCGTCAACGCGAACAGTCCGAGGATCAGCGGCGAGGCCCAGCGCTCCGCTTCGCCGAGGCTGAAGGCGATGAGCAGCGGCAAGACCCAGGCGACGAGCGCCAGCGCGCCCAAGACGTCGACCGCGCCGCCGGTCGCGTAGTGCCGCAGCGGCGGCATCTTCGCGAAGATGAACCCGAGCGCGACCGCGCCTATCGGCAGGTTGATGAAGAAGACCCAGTGCCAGCCGAGCGTGTCGGTGACGAACCCGCCGACGAGCGGGCCGACCACGCTGGCGAGCGCGAACACCGCGCCGAAGAAGCCCTGGTACTTGCCGCGCTCGGCCGGAGGGAAGAGGTCGGCGATGACCGCGAAGGCGCTGACGAAGAGCGCCGCCGAGCCGACGCCCTGGAGCGCGCGAAAGCCGATGAGCTGGAAGACGTCGCGCGACAGGCCGCACAACAACGAGCCGACGAGGAAGATGACGATGCCTAGAACCAGGACGCGGCGCCGCCCCCACTGGTCGGAGAGCTTGCCGTAGATGGGCACGAGCACCGTCGAGGCGACCAGGTACGAAGTGGTGATCCAGACGTAGAGCGCGGGGTCGAGCCGCAGCGCGCGCTGAATCGCCGGGCCCGCGGTGGCGACGATGGTCTGGTCGAGCGCGCCGAGGAGCAGGCCGAGCAGACAGCCGAAGAGCGTCGCCGCCTTCTGGCCGCGGCTGAAGGACTCGGGGTGACCTTCCGGCGTTCGGTTCACCGCCCGCTCACTCCGAGAGGCTTTGAAGCGACTGGAGGATGGAGCTCCAGCTCCGTCGTCGTGGGATCAGGCGGGAGATTTGGAGTTCCTCGCTTCCCGGTCGTCGGTGGCAAGGCTGGAGCTCCGCCGTCCATCGACCGGGGAGGGTCTGGACCTCCTCGCCTCATCGTCGATGGCGGAGCTAGAGTTCCGCCGTCCATCCCCGCTCCGACGTCCATCCCCGCTCCGCCGTCGGGTCCTTCAATCGCCCTCATAGACGCCGATGGCGCCGGCCTGGAAAGCGACGAGGATGCGTCGCCGGCCGCCCGAGGTGTCGACCTGGATGTCCGGCACGTGCCCGAGCGCCAATCGCGCGCCGAAGACGCTGACGCCGTAGGCGATAAACTGCCCGCCCTTGATGCGCGTGAGCCCGCCCTGCCCCGCGCCGACCCAGACCGAGCCGTCGAGCGGGTCGACCTCGATCGAATACGCGTGCAGCGGGTCGACCAGGCCGCCGCTAATGAAGTCGACCCCGCCGCCCGGCAGCCGGTGGGCGATGCCGTTGGTGAACGAGCTGATCCAGAGCGAGCCGTCGGCGCCGACGTCCATGTCGGAGACGAGATCGTCGGTGCGGCCGCTCGGGCGCGAGTAGCTCTGCACCGCGTCGGGCCACCAGTCGATGTGCGCCGAGGGGCTGAGCGCCTGCGACTCGCAGGTCCAGAACCCGGAGCCGCGGTTGCCGCTCGCGCAGTGCTGGGAGCGGAACATGCCGCCGATCCACAGCTCGCCCGACGGCTCGATGGCGAGGCCGTAGTAGTAGTTCGTCAACGCCGAGGGGCTCGCGTCGGCTTCGCGGTTGTAGCCGTTGAGCAGCGGGTGCGCGTGCTCCATCACGCCCGAGCAACCGAGCTGTCCGAAGCAGGTCGGGTTGCCCGCGTAGCTCGGATCGCCCCACGCGTAGGCGTGGTTGCCGCCGAACCACAGGCTCGAGGTCCTCGGGTCGTAGAGGATGCGGTAGACGTCGCAGACCTTCTCGCGCCCGCGCGGCTCGCCGGCGACGACCCCCTCGCCGCTCGAGATGTCGTAGTGCACGACGCGGATGCCGTCGCCCGCGAGCGTCACCTTGTCGGCGTCGCCGCTCTTGTAGATGTTCGGGTCGGGGTTCGGGCCGTCCCAGTTGTCCTCGCAGCCGTACTCGCTCGGACCCGGCGGCATCCCCGCGTAGCCGACGAAGACCGTGCCCGCCGGGCCGCCGGCCACCGAGAGGACGTTCAGGTACTTCTTGGTGATCGTCCCCTGGTTCGCGCGCGGATAGCCGTAGGGGCGCAGGCCGTCGTCCATCGTGAAGCGCTCGAAGGTGTCCGAGTCCGGGCGCAGCAGGAACAAGCCCTCCTCGGCGCCGGCGACCCAGAGGTTGCCGCCCTGGTCGGCGCTGACGCCCTTGACGACGATGGGGCCGCCGTTGGCGGTGCCGTAGAAGGTCCAGTCCTCGGCCTTCGGCAGCGGGAAGCTCGCGTCCGGCCGGCCGCCGTCGGGCAGGCCGCCGTCGTCGCCCCCGCCGTCGAAGCGGCCGGAGGCGTCGAGGTCGGTGATCGGGTTCTTGTTGCCTCCCCTCCCGCCCCCGCAGCTCGTGGCGGTGAGCCCGACGACCAACGCGGCGCTCAACACCGCAAGAAGGATGCTCCGTCTCATCGACCTTCCCCCCGCTCGCCTTGTGCGCACCGGCACCCGCGGCCAGTCCCCGATGAAACGTGCGGTGGAGGCGGCTGCCGGACAAGGCGACGAGCGATACCGACGGCCGTCCGCCGAACGAGCGCGCGAAGGATTCGTAAGGGCGATGCACGCTTGGTTACGACGAGAAGCGCGCGGCCCATGTCGCGCAGCTCTCCGCGGGATGGCCGCCCGGAGAGCAAACGATCAGCACTGCGGAACCGTCGAGAAATCCTTCTTCGACGCCGTTTTGGTTCCGCTCGCCCTGAGCGTAGCTCCCGACGCGTAAAGCGCCGGGAGCGGAGTCGACGGGCCCCTTCGACTTCGCCCTCGCAGGCCCGGCCTACGCTCGGGGTGAACGGGGGATCGGCCCAGTTCAGGGAGATTTCTCGACCCCTCTTGAGCCGCATTTCCCGGTCGCCGCTACGCCGGCCATCCGCCGGTCAATCAACCGACGTCGACGATCGGAGACACGAGGCCGCTCTCGGCAATCGCGTCCGCCCGCGAAAGAATGCGGCCGGCGCGGCCACGCCCGACCGCGCCACCACCGCGAGGCTGGCGATGCCGAAGAAGAGCCTTCCCCTGTCGCAGGTCTACCGCCTGCTCGAGCCCGGCCCGGTCGTCCTGGTCAGCACCGCCGGCCCGACCCGGCCCAACGTCATGCCGATGTCCTGGCACACGATGATGGAGTTCGAGCCGCCGCTGATCGGCTGCGTCCTCAGCGGCCGCAACTTCACCTTCAGCCTCCTGAAGAAGAGTCAGGAGTGCGTCCTCAACGTCCCGACCGTCGAGCTCGCGAAGCAGGTCGTCGGCTGCGGCAACACGAGCGGCCGGACGATCGACAAGTTCGAGAAGTTCGGCCTGACGCCCGTCGCCGCCTCGAAGGTCGGGGCGCCGCTGGTCGACGAGTGCTACGCCAGCCTCGAGTGCCGCATCGCCGATACGAAGCTGGTCGCCACCTACAACTTCTTCGTCCTCGAGGTCGTCCAGGCGTGGATCGACCGTTCGCGGAAGGACCCGCGGACGATCCACCACCGCGGCAAGGGCTGGTTCATGGTGGCCGGCGAGACGATCAAGCTGGCCTCGAAGATGAAGTGAGCCGGGCAGGCTTCCGAAGCTGTCTCGCCTCGAAGGCGAGAAGAGCACAGTGCGTTTCGAGAGCCTCCAGCCGAGCCGAGGAGTGTGAATCGACCGATTCTTCTGGCGAACAACTGGCTGTCCGCGGACCCGGCTCTTCGTCGTCCTGAGCGCGTTTTTGCGTTTCGGGTATTGACGAACCTCCCCGCACCTTTGCTATCTCTTGTGCCACCTCGCGAGCTGGAGCGCGCATCTACTGGGGGAAGTTGACTGCGCTCGCGGAGGGGTCATCCCAACCAATTCATTGCGAGGAATCACCTCATGGCTTTCGACTTCGATACCGAAAGCGCGAAGCTGTCGCCGGCGCTGGCGGAGAAGCAGCCGACCAGCAACGTGGAAGCAGCCATCTTCGACGCCGAGCGGGTCTTCTCGATCGTCAATCAGCGCCACGACAAGCTCGCCACCGTCCCGACCTTCGACATCGCCAGCCTCGACAACATCCCGCCAATCGCCGGCATCCTGCGCTCGACCGACCTCGACTGCGAGAAGGCCCTGCGGCTGATGCTGACCTCTGCGAACAAGGATGCCCGCGACGAGTCCGACACGATCATCGGCTCGGTCAAGGAAGCCGCCCGCTTCCTGTTCCGCAAGGATCCGGAGACGCTGAAGGACATCGAGGCGATCGGCGACACAGGCGCGCTGCACGACAGGGCTGCCGACCTCCACCGGGCCGCGGTTTTCTGCGAGGCCCACCCCGAGCTCGCCGCGTCTGACAGCCGCGTGCCTGCCAACACGCCGGCGCGGGCCCGTGAGCTGGCCTCGATGCTCGCCGCCGTGGCCGACAACTCCGCATCCAAGGCCACCTTCCGCAAGCGCAACCTCGCCTTCTGGATGCTCCACGACGCGGTCAACGAGGTGCGCGCCGCGGTCCGCTTCGCCTGCCCGGACGACAAGGAGTTCGTCACCCGCGTCTGCACCCGCTACGAGCCGCCGAAGAAGAAGAAGGCGAAGGACGAGCCGGAGCCGAAGTAGTCGAATCGCTCTTCCGTGACCCCCAGGGCGTCCATGCGCATGCATGGGCGCCCTTCGTGTCTTCGCCCCCCCCGTTTGGGCGCGCCGCCCGCGCCCGAGGGGCCTCCCGGAGGCTCGATTGAAGCTTGCTCCCTCTGTTCTAACGCGATCTGCTTCACGTTTTGCGCGTTCAAGCCACCGCCGTAGATCCGCGGAGCGCATTTCACATCTACGGCGGTACCGCCGTAGGTCCGCGGAGCGCATTTCACAGCTACGGCGGTACCGCCGTAGGTCCGCGGGGCGCATTTCACAGCTACGGCGGTACCGCCGTAGGTCCGCGGAGCGCGTTTCACATCTACGGCGGTGGCTTTTTTGCCCATTTAGGCGGTTTGAGAGCGTTTCCCCGTCCGCTTCCGGGCGCGGGGTGGAGGCGGATCGGCCTGCCACTTGAGGAGCTCGGGCTCATGCCGGAAGAGGAACCGGCGACCACAGCGCACCTCGTAGACCGCGAGCTCCATGAGCACCAGCGCTGCGTTGCGGTCGTCTCGCGCCCGAGACACCGTCGAGTCGTACCTTCCACGGACGAGAGTGGCAGCGAGCTGTCTGGCGGCCTCAGCGGGATGCTCAGGGAGATCGGAGGCCGCTGAGAACTCGGCAGCGCGTTCGTCAACAAGGTCCGCGAGAGCCCGCAAGTCGGCCACGAGGCTCGGCAGGGCACGACGCTCGTGGAAGCCGTCCTTGAGAGGCTTCTTCCCCTCGCGCTCGAGGAACCCGGCGGCCGCGACCAGGCGATAGCGAAGGGAGACCGCCTCATCGCGCAATTGCATATGCGAGACGCTCTTCCGCTGGCGCCTGAGGTCTGCCCAACGGATCTCCGCCTGCTCGACACGCCTGATCAGCTCGGGGAGCTGATCGAGCGCGCCCATGTCGAACTCAGGCAGCGCGGCGAAGCGGCTTCGCGAAGGCAGCACCGAGGCGACCAGTCGGCGCGCCTCGGTGAGCGCCTTCACGATCGAGCGGCGAGGAGGACGCTGACGAGCCGTCGGACCGACGGCCGCGAGCGCGGCGTCGAGGTCAGCGAACGATGGCGGGCGTGGCATGCGGGTTTCCCCCTGGTTTGGTGAGCGTCGGGCTTCGCGCGGCCCCGCGCGGCGCGGGTGTCGAGGCGCCCGCAAGGTATCGAAGCCGACAAAGGCGAGTCCACCGGCGCCCGGGGCGCCAGAAGCAATCAAGCCAACTTCTCCCGTAGTCGCTTGCCCACCTCCACGCGGGGTGGCACTGTCCACAATACGTCAGCTCTGAAGACACACCCGGAGCGGCGAGGGAGGGGCGCCATGGCTTACGAGGACTACGTCTTCGCCAACGAGGCGACGGTGCCGGTCTACCAGGCGCCGACGGGCGGGAAGGTGGCCGCCAACGTTTTTTTGGGCGAGTGGATGAAGCGGCTGCCCTGCCCCGAGGGGCAGACCAGCAAGAGGCGCATCTACGTGCGCTACCGCGGCGGCAAGGGCTGGATCGAGGAGTCGAAGTGCCAGGGCGAGCGGATGCTCGAGCTCTACTTCCTCTCGGTCGGCCAGGGCGACTCGATCCTCATCCAGACCCCGGACGATAGGCGCGTGCTCATCGACGGCGGGCTCGGCGCCGACGCGCACCAGTTCATCCGCAACAAGTACCGGCTCGACAAGCCCGACAACTTCATCGACTTCGACGCGGTCATCGCCACCCACAGCGACGACGACCACACCGGCGGGCTCATCCGCGTCCTCAACGACCCGAAGATCGCCGTGCGCCGCTTCCTGCACAACGGCCTGTTCCCCGGCGCCTTCGAGCGCAGCGGCGCGCGGGCCGTGGGCCTGGTCGACGACCCGAGGAAGCCGAGCGTCCGGAGCAGGCTGAGCAGCACGATGAAGCGGTTGGCCGACGCCATCGACTTCGCGAGCAACAACCTGGCGCCCGCGGTCGCCGCGATGAAGGCGCACGGGAGGCAGACGAAGACGGCCGGCCGGTTCGGGTGCCGGCGCCTCGACCGCACTCAAGGCCTGCTCGACGGCTTCGACACCGGCGAGGTGAAGCTCGAGGTGCTCTGGCCGAACGCGACGACCGAGGGCGGAAAGCTCGGCTATCCCTGGTACGGGACCTCGAGCTATGCGGAGACGGTCAACGGCAACTCGGTGGTCCTCAAGCTGAGCCACGGCGCGCATTCGGTGTTGCTCACCGGCGATCTGAACGAGCCGTCGATGAAGGACGCGGCCGAGCTGCACGGCGCGCGCCTGCAGGCCCACGTCTACAAGGCCGCGCACCACGGCAGTCAGAAGAGCGACCTGGGGTTCATGCAGCTCGTCAGCCCGCACGCCACGGTGATCTCCGCGGGCGACGACGGCAACGACAAGCACGGCCATCCGCGCGCGGAGCTGCTCGGAACGGTCGGGCGGGCGAGCGGATGCGAGAAGCCGGCGATCTTCGTGACCGAGCTGGCGTGTTGCTTCCGCAAGCTCAACCCGACCGAGATGCGGAGGTTCAAGGCGAGCTCGGCCCAGCTTTATGAGCGCTCAATCCAGGGAATCATCAGCCTGCGCAGCGACGGGAGGAGGATGGTGCTGGGGACGGTCTACGGGCGGAAGGCTTCCGGGGATGGGGAGGCGAATGCGGCTTGGAAGTGGGATTGGTGGGAGGCGCAACAAACATAGTCCCGACTTTTCGCTTCCCGTGCAGTGCAGCCAATTAACAACCAATGGAGACAGGTTTTATGGCACACAAAGCACAAGCACTCTCAAGGCCTCTCCCTTGGCAAGCTCTTCCCCAAGCCTAAGGGGAGTGGATGCCATCCTGATCATGCGGCCCGCAATACCCGGAGGCCGACTGGCGCGGTGTGAAGGGTGATGTCCATCGCTTCATCCCACCGGTCGCTGAGGGCAAGGGCCCGAATCCGAAGAAGATCGGCCGAACGGCAGCCCGAGCGCTTGAGCCTTCCAGAGACAAGGCTCTTGCACGTCGACTCGACAGCGCCGCCCTGGTCGCATCACGCCGCCTCGCCACCGC
>DHSB01000077.1:18194-18911 GCA_002408385.1 Myxococcales bacterium UBA5297 | reverse complement strand
TGGACGGCGGAGCTCCAGCTCCGCCAAGGCGAACACGGGGCACTCTCAAGGGCGTGGCGGAGCCGGAGCTCCGCCGTCCACCTCATCCTCCTCTCCTGGCGGAGCTGGAGCTCCGCCCTCCACGTCATCCTCCTCTCCCGGCGGAGCTGGAGCTCCGCCGTCCACTTCATCCTCCACTCCTGGCGGAGCTGGAGCTCCGCCGTCCACTTCATCCTCCACTCCCGACGCTCCGCCCTCCATCGCCCTGGAAGCCGAGGGCCTGCATCGCCGCTTCGGCCAGACCGAGGCCCTGCGCGGCCTGAGCTTCCAGGTCGCCCGCGGCGAGCTCTACGGCCTGGTCGGCCCCGACGGCGCGGGCAAGACCACCGCCATCCGCGCGCTGGCGGGCCTGCTCGACGCCGATGCCGGCGAGGCCCGGGTCCTCGGCCGCAGCTCGCGCAAGGGCGGCTCGGCGATGCGCGAGTCACTCGGGCTGATGCCCCAGCAGTTCAGCCTCTACCGCGACCTCTCGGTCGGCGAGAACCTGCGCTTCTTCGCCCGCCTCTATTGCCTGCCCGAGAAGCTCTTCCGCGAGCGCTCCGAGCGCCTCCTCGGCATCGCCCGGCTCGGGCCATTCGTCGATCGCCGCGCCGAGGCGCTCTCCGGCGGCATGTACAAGAAGCTCGCCCTCGCCTGCGCTCTGCTCCACGAGCCCGAGGTGCTGCTGCTCGACGAGCC
>DHSB01000077.1:17805-18067 GCA_002408385.1 Myxococcales bacterium UBA5297 | reverse complement strand
GCTGCTCGACGAGCCGACCAACGGCGTCGATCCGGTGAGCCGGCGCGAGCTGTGGGCGCTGCTGCACGAGTTCGTCGCCGAGGGCATGACCGTGCTCATCTCGACCCCGTACATGGACGAGGCCGAACGCTGCGGGCGCGTCGGGCTCATCCACCGCGGCCGCTTGCTGCTCGAGGGCGAGCCCAAGGCGCTGCTGCGCGACTTCGACCACGAGACTTTCGAGGTCCAGGGCGGCGATCGCGACGCGGTCGACGCACGCCTG
>DHSB01000077.1:0-17678 GCA_002408385.1 Myxococcales bacterium UBA5297 | reverse complement strand
CGACGCGGTCGACGCACGCCTGGAGGAGTTGACCGAGGTGAGGGCCGCCTCGCCCGCGGGCGCGACCCTGCGCATCGTCGTCACCCCGGGGGGCGCCGGCGCGGTCGCGAAGGCGCTCGCCGAGCTCGGCGCGCGGCTCGAGCCCGCGGCGCCCGACTTCGAGGATCTCTTCCTCGCGCGGATCGCGCAGGGAGAAGCATGAGCGCGCCCGCCATCGTCGCCCGCCACCTCAAGAAGCGCTTCGGCACCTTCGTCGCCGTCGACGACGTCTCCTTCGAGGTCGAGCGCGGGGAGATCTTCGGCTACCTCGGGGCCAACGGCGCCGGCAAGTCGACCACCATCCGCATCCTCTGCGGCCTGCTCGAGCCGACCTCCGGCACCGCCACCGTCGCCGGCCACTCGGTCGCCGAGGACCCCGAGGCGGTCAAGGCCTCCATCGGCTACATGTCGCAGAAGTTCTCGCTCTACCTCGACCTGCCCGTCGCCGAGAACCTCGCCTTCTTCGGCGGCGCCTACGGTCTCTCCGGCCGCGCGCTGCGCCGCCGCACCGAGGAGGTCCTCGAGTTGAGCGGCCTCGCCGAGGTGCGCGACGCGCAGACCGGCTCGCTGCCCGGCGGCATCCGCCAGAGGCTCGCGCTCGGCTGCGCGGTGCTCCACCAGCCCGAGATCGTCTTCCTCGACGAGCCGACCGCCGGCGTCGACCCCACCGCGCGGCGAATCTTCTGGAAGCTCATCCGCGAGCTGTCGCGCGGCGGCACCACCGTCTTCGTCACCACGCACTACCTCGACGAGGCCGAGTACTGCGCCCGCATCGGGCTGATGGTCGACGGCAGGCTCGTCGCGCTCGACACCCCGGCGCAGCTCAAGCGCACGCACGTGCCCGACCGCATGTTTGCAGTCCGCGGGCCCAACGCCGCGCGGGCGAGCGGCCCGCTGCGGCAGGTGGCCGGGGTGCGCAACGTCGAGCCCTTCGGCGCGGGCTTGCACGTGCGCGCCGAGCCTGGACGCTGCGAGGCGCAAACGCTGCGCGCGGCGGCGGGCGCGGCCGGGCACCAGGTCGAGGTCGAGCCCATCGATCCGACGCTCGAGGACGTCTTCCTCGCCGTCGTCGGCCGCTCCGCGAAGAAGGAGGAGGACGGCGCATGAACCCCGTCTCGCGCTTCTTCACGCGCATCGGCGCGATGGCCGCCAAGGAGACCCTCCACATCCGGCGCGACCCGCGCACTCTCTACCTCGCGCTGGTGATGCCGGTCGTGCTGCTGCTCGTCTTCGGCTACGGCGTCAGCTTCGACACCGACCACCTCCCCATCGCCGTCGTCGACCTCGACCAGAGCTCCGAGTCACGCGAGCTGGTGCGCGGCTTCACCGCCTCGGGCGAGCTCGAGGTCGCGGCGCGGCCTGCGAACGCCGAGGAGGCCGAGCGGCTCGTGCAGCGAGGCGAGGTGCTCGGCGTGCTCACCGTCCCCGCCGGGGCCGGACGCGATCTGCTCCGTGGCACCGCGGTCGAGCTGCAGCTCGCCGTGGACGGCGCCGACGGAGTCATCGCCAACCAGCTCCTCTCCAAGTCCGAAGCGCTCGCGCGTGCGCTCAACGTAAAGCTGAGCCCCCTCGACGGCGTGGCCCCGCCGCTCGAGGTGCGGGTCTGGACCCGCTTCAACCCGTCGCTCAAGTCGGCCTTCTTCTTCGTGCCCGGGCTGACCGCGTACCTGCTCGCCATCGCCGCCGTGCTGCTGACCGCGCTCGCCATCGCCGGCGAGTGGGAGCGCGGCTCGATGGAGCAGCTCTTCGCCTCGCCCGTCAGCGGGATCGAGATCATCCTCGGCAAGCTGCTGCCGTACCTCGCGCTCGGCTGCCTGCAGATGCTGCTCGTCCTCGCCTTCGGGACCTGGGCCTTCGACGTGCCCATCCTCGGCAGCCTGCCGCTGCTCTTCCTCGCCGGAATGCTCTTCCTGGTCGGCATGCTCGGGCAAGGCCTGCTGATCTCGGTCGTCACCCGCAACCAGCTCGTCGCCACGCAGGCCGGAGCCTTCAGCTCGTTGCTGCCCTCGCTGCTGCTCTCGGGCTTCGTCTTCCCCATCGAGAACATGCCGCGGGTGCTGCAGTGGCTCTCGCACGTCATCCCCGCGCGCTACCTGGTGAACGCGTTGCGAGGCCTGATGCTCAAGGGTGTCGGGCTCGAAGCGATCTGGGGCGACCTCGTCGCGCTGACCATCTTCGCCGTCGCCGTCCTCGGCATTTCGACCGCGCGCTTCCGGCGCAAGCTGGCATGAGGAGAGACGCGATGCCCCGGCGCCCGAGTCGAAGAACGCAGTTCCTGGCGGTGGTCCGCAAGGAGACGCTGCAGACCGCGCGCGACAAGCGGATGCTGGTGATGCTGCTCGGCGGGCCGCTGCTGCAGCTCCTGGTGTTCGGCTATGCCGTGGACTTCAAGGTCGACCGCGTGCCGACGGTCGTCGTCGACGGGGACCAGACCTCCGAGAGCCGCGAGCACGCCCGCGGGCTGATGGCGGACGGAACGCTGCGGTGGGTGAAGGGAGGCAAGAGCGAGGATGGAGGCGGGAGCAGAAATGGACGGCGGAGCTCCAGCTCCGCCAACGTGGCTCCACCCCCGGTCACCCCGAGCGTAGGGGCGACCAGCGGGAGCCCCGGAGCCGAGGGGCCCGCGCCCCTCGACAGGCTCGGGGTAAGCGGGGCCGGCCCGATGCCAGTCGCCGAAGCCGACGCCGCGCTGGTCAACGGCGACGCCGCGGCCGCGATCATCCTCCCCAAGGGCTTCTCCCGAGACCTCGCCCGCGGCGAGACCGCGCACGTGCAGGTGGTCATCGACGGCACCGATCCCAACCGCGCGACCGTCGCCGGAGCGGCCGTCGCCGGCTACTTCGCCGAGGTGAGCGGCGACCTGCTGCGTGCGCGCCTGGCCCAACAGGCCACGCGACCCGCCACCGCGAGCGGCGGAATCTCGCTCGTCCCGCGCATCTGGTTCAACCCCGGCCTCGACTCCCCGCCGTTCATGATCCCCGGGGTCATGGCGATGCTGGTGATCATCGTGACCACCATCGTCACCGCCATGGGCCTGGCGCGCGAACGCGAGATGGGCACGCTCGAGCAGGTGCTCGTGACGCCGATAAGGCCGTCGGTGCTGCTGCTCGGCAAGCTGCTGCCCTACGTCGTCATCGGCTTTCTCGACGTGGCGCTCGCGCTCGCCATCGGCGCCTATGTCTTCGACCTGCCGATTCGAGGCAGCAGGGCCCTGCTCGCCGCGGCGACCTTCGTCTACCTGCTCTCCACGCTCGGAGTCGGCCTGCTCATCTCGACCATAAGCAAGACGCAGCAGCAGGCCTTCCTCGGCGGGTTCCTCTTCGCCATGCCGGCCATCCTGCTCTCGGGAGTGATGACGCCGATTCGCAGCATGCCCCTGTGGTTGCAGGCGGTGACCTACCTCAATCCGCTCCGCTACTACGTCGAGGTGCTCCGGGCCAACCTGCTCAAGGGCGCCGGATGGAGCGACCTGTGGACACAGCTCGTGGCGCTGCTCGTCTTCGGCGTGGGGATCCTCTTCGTGGCGACGATGCGGTTTCGCAAGCGCGCGGTGTAGTGGAGGTTGAAGGTGATCCGGGTGAGCCAGTGCCTCGTCGAGGCCCTCGCTCAACGCCCTGGCAGCTCGAACCACGCGGACGAGTAGCGCTCAATCCACCGAGCCCCGTCGACCAAAACCCTCGGCCATCTCCAGGCGCACGAGCTGCGGGAGAGGCTTGGCCTCGAGCAGTGCCTTGAGACGGTCGAGCGTCGTCGTCCGCCCCTCCAAGCGGTCCAGGACCATCGCCGCCAGCAGCACGGCGGCGCCTCAATCGACCGGCCCCGTCGCGTTCTCCCAACGCGAGACCGTCTCTGGCGACACGTCGAGCAACTCGGCGAGGTCGCGACTACGGAGGCCGAGTGCGCGGCGCATGAACCCGACGGATTCTGCGGAGGCCTCGCCGTGCCGAGCGAGTCATCCCTCCGGACCGCTGCGCAGCTCCGGCAGCGGCCAGGAGGTGGTCGACTTGCGGCGGTCGACCGGCGAACTCCACGGCGAAACGCGGACAGCCCTTTGAGCCGCCGGTTCAGGCAGTCGGAGCAGCCCAACCTCTGTCCCGACCGCGTTGCCGGAGGCCGGCTCAGTTGAACTCGCACTCGAAGCTGCTGCCCGCAAAGCTCCACTTGTCGGCGAGCAACGGGTCGCGCCGGTAGCTGACCGAGAGCCTGCAGACGGCCTGCAGCGACGCGGCCGGGTAGTCGAAGAAGTAGGCCTGGCCGCGATTGCGCTCGGCGTCGACCAGCATCGCCGGGTGGCCAACGGTCGCGCGGGCGCCGCTGGTCACGTAGAGCGTGTGCTCGCCGTAGGTCTTGAGCGGAATCTCACCGGCGATCTGGACGCGCCGCACCTGCCGCGTCAGCAACGGGTCGGTCCGGTCGACCATCGCGGGCAGTCGCCTCTGCTGCGCGAGCAGTGCCGCGACGTCGGCCTGGAAGACCCGGGTGAGCGGGCCGTCGTCGACGAAGAAGTAGAGAAAGGAGTCGCGAGGCGCGCTCGAGCGCGACGCAGCGACAGGCGACCCGTCGGCCGGCCGCGCGGGGTCGATGAAGTCGAGGGTCACGAGGAGGGTCAGCGAGCGGTTCGGCTTCAGCGCGTGCAGCGAGACCGCGGAGAGGACCTCCTCGCTCACCTTCTGCCGCTTGAGGGCGACCAACCCGTCGGCCGACGCATCGCAAGCGCAGCGGCGCTCTTCGATCATCGCGACGATCCGCGCCGGGTCGAACCCGGCGTTGCTCAGCTTGACGAGGTCGGCGTCGGTCAGCGGCAGTTGCTCGGAGCGCTGATAGACCTTCGGCAGATCGTTGGCGGTCCACTCGACGATGTTGATCGTCTCGGACCTCCCCTCGGGGAAGCGCTTCTGCGAGAAGGCCTGCGACGGATAGGAGGCGCTCGAGGCTTGGGCGAGAGCCAGGGAGGACTGGAGGAGGATTGCGGCAACCAGCAAGTTCGTTTTCATGGCTTAGAACCTGTATCCGAGGGTCATGAAGAGGCGATGGGCCGCCGGGCTGAGGCGGAAGGCGTCGAGGTCCAGGGCATAGGTCAGGTCGAGCACGCCCCAGTCTCTCACCAGCATGTCCAGGCCTATCTGCGGGCTTAAGGCGAAGAGCGGGCGGTAGACGAAGCGCTCTTCGCGATAGGGCAAGAGAATCGCGCCGCCCTTCAAGCCGACGCTCAGGCCCACCCGGCGAAAAGGGGAGGTGCGGAAGCGGGGGCCGACGAGCAGCTCCAGGCTCTCGTTCTCGAAGAGGTAGGTCCCAGAGGCCTCGACCTGGAACCAGTCGTCCGACCAGTAGGCGAGCTTGAGGCCGAGCAGGATAGGAGGAGCGCAGTCGCCCTTGGCCAGCGAGGCGCCCCAGTCGACTCCGACCGAGAACCGGTCTCCGCCGGGCCGCACGTAGCCCCCGGCGCCAATCTCCGACCCCGGGGGCCCGTCGGTGCGCGCGCGCTCCAGGGCCAGCGCCGACCGAGCGCTCGTCAGCACGAGACTCGCGAGGATGAGCGATACGACAGTCCGATGCCTTCCCATGACTCCTCCTCGGGCCCGCGGTCCGGGCCCCGGGTGACGGACACTACGGCCTAGAACGAGAACCCGAGCGACATGCCCCCACCGCCGCGCAGCGGGTAGAGCTGCACGCTCGCCAACCGCGGGTCGCCTCTCGGCACCAGCCTGGGGACGACGATGGTGGTGATCAGGCCTCCGACCAACGCGCCGCAGCCGGCCAGGACCAGCGTCGTGTTCACCGGCACCTCGGGGTCGTTGACCCTCTTGGTGCACCGCCAAGGGTCGCCAAGAGAATTGGTGCAGTCATACTCCTCGAGGTGCCAGGAGGCGTCCTCGTACGCCGCCAGGCCGGCGACGATCAAGCCGGTGCCCGCCACCATCGCGCTTATCCCGAGCCCCAAGCCCACGCCCTTGATCGCCTTGGAGGTGCCCGGGGAGATGCCGGAGATCTCGTACTTCTTGCGAATCTCCTTGTCGTCCGCCCAGCGGATGATGCCGGTGGCCAGCTCGGAGACGCTCATCGACATCTTGTAGTAGGTCATCTTGTCGCTGCCGCTGGCCTGGACGATCGCCGAGAGCGACCCGATCAGCACGTAGTCGGCGGCGATCTGAGCGCCCGGCGCCTTGGCTTGCCCTGGATCGACGTAGCCGGAGGTCTGGTAGTCGTACTCCTGGGCCAGGGCCAACCGGGTCCTCTCGTCGAAGAGCTCGAAGCGCCCGCTCTTGACCAGCGCGACCTGAATCCGCTCGGCAAGCATGTCGGTGTCGACTTGCTCGCCGGTGCGGTTGGCGATCTTTCCAACGAGCAGTCGGGGCGGCGCCTCCCTGTTGGCGAAGAACGGCGCTTGCGCCAGCGACTCGGCCATCCGGTTGGCGATGAGCTGCAGATCGTTCTCGCTGAACCTGTCGGAGAGGATCTCGATGACTTCGGGATCGGCGTATTCGCCGCGAACGCTCCGGGTGGTCGCACAGCCGCCAAGAAGCGTGGCTGCCAGCGTGAGCATGAGGTAGCGGTTCATCGGATCGACTCCTGGCCAAAGGTGCTTGGGGCCCGTTCTTGTTGCCCCCACTCTGGTTATTGGGACGAGCCCGCGGTTCCGTCACGGGCCGCGTCATTTTCTTGCGGCCGCAGGCCCGCTGCAGGCGCCATCGAGCCGTCGCGGCCCGAGGCCTTGCGGCGCCCCTTTACTTCCCGGCCGCGGCGCGGTTGACGACGGGCAGGAAGACGCTGTGCGGGAAGCGCCGGCGATACTCGTCGGCGAGAGCCCTGGCGCGGGCCGATTCTCCCGCCGCCGCCAGCGCTTCGATGCGCAGCGCCTCGCGCGACTCGATGAGCTGGCCGCCGGGGAAGAGGCGCTGGTGGTCGTCGAGGAGCGCCAGCGCTTCGCGCGCCTCGCCGCGCGCCAGCGCGGTTCGCGCCCGCTGCAGCAGCACCGGCTCCTCGGCCGAGATCGACTTGGTGAACGCCCAAGGTGCCTCTTGCGGTGCCGCGGGTTCGTTCGCCGGGCCCGCCGGCGCTGCGCGCGGCACGGTCTGTTTGCCGGGGCTCGAACCGGGTATCGGCAGCGGCGCGCCGGTTCCCGGCTCCACCGACAGCGCTCCCTCGCGCGGGGGCAGGCTTTCGACCGGCTGGGGCTGGAGCTCTTCGCGCACGCTCAGCGCTCGGTCCACAGGGCCCGCTCCCTCGGACCGCCGCGCCGCGCGCTCCTGGACGACCGCCGGCGCGGGTGGCTCGACCGCGCCCGACGGCCCCGCGCGCCCGGCGCGACCGTCCATCCAGACATAGACCGCGCCCCCGCCCGCTGCTGCCCCCAGGGCGGCGATCAGGCTTCCCGCCAGGACTTTGGACAACAAGCCCGCCGCCGGAGTCGCCGGGGCCGGCGCAGGAGGTGAGGCCTGCGCCATTGGCTCGAGCCCTACCGTGAGCGCCAGCCGATTCCAAACCGCCTCGCCGAACTGCGGCGCCGGGTCAGGCCTGCTCTGCTCGGCCTTCAGCAGCGCGCTGGCGGCATCGCTCAGGGGCTCGGTCTGGCGATCGTCCAGGGGCATGATCAGGCGCACTCCCTCTGCAGCCTTGCGACCGCTTCGTTGAAGTCCCTCCGGGCCAGCCGCAGGCGCGAATAGGCGGTGTTGAGCGGCAGGCCGAGGCTCTCGGCTATCTGCGGCATCGGCGTCTCGTCGATGTCGTGCATGACCAGCACCGCGCGCCGCTCGAGCTCCAATGCGCCGAGCGCTCTCTCGACCTGCTGCAAGGCCTCGCGCTGGCTCGCGATCTCTTCGGCGTTGCGGCGGCCGTCCACCGCGTCGACCTCGGCGACCGGCTGCTCGAAGCGGTTCTGGTGCTTGGAATTGCGATCCCGGAGCACCCGGAAGGCGATTCCAAAGAGCCAGGGACGCACGGGCCTGGAGGAGTCGAACTTGGACCAATTACGGAAGGCAACCACGAAGACGTCGTGCGCGAGGTCTTCTCTGTCGGCCGCGCGCACGCCCAGCCGAATCAGCACCTTTCCGACATACGGATACTCGCGCTGATACATGGCAGAGAACTCTCCGGCCGCCGCGGCTTGCATCACCGACTGTGTATTGGGCTGGGCAGGGAGATCCGTCACGGCCATTCGCTTGGGCAAGGCTGAGTGCCCGTCCTTATAGCGGAAGATTCGCCCCCAGGCCCCGGAGCCCGCCAGGGCTCGCCTCGATCTCAGGCGCGTCAGGCCGCATGCCGCACGCCCGCCGGAGCGAAGTCCAGGGGGCTCGTTTCAGCGGCGCCCGCGTCGTCCTCAGGTGCTTCCGGCTCGAGAGACGTCTGGAGACGGGACGCAAGTTCGTCCGTGCGCCGACACGGCTGAAGGTCCGTCGAGAGATTCTGCTGAAGCCTCGCTTCAACGCCTCTTCTTCATGCGCCCACGCAGGCCGCCGCGACGGCGGCGCTCCCCGCCTCGCGCGAGACGCCGCCGAAGAGTTCGCAGACACGTCCTCGAGCCCATGCCCTTCGCGCCTCCTCGGATTCATCGGGCGCTCCCGTCGGTTCGCGCGCGCCCGGCAGCCAAGGCCGACGAAGCACCGGCCAGCACCAAGCCCGCAGGCGTACGTGAAATGACTCCCTCTGAAGGCCTGCGGCCGGGCCTCAGGTCACGAGAGCGACGCGCGTCAGAACGAGAACCCGAGCGACAGGCCTGCACCGCCGCACTGCGGGTAGAGCTGCAGGGTCGCCAGTTGCGGATTGCCTTCGGGGATCAGCCTCGGGATGAGGAAAGCCGCAATCAGGCCCCCGAACATCGCCCCGCCGCCGGCCAGGAGCAGCTCCGCGTTCACCGGCTGCACCCTTTCGCCGACACCGGTCAACCCGGCAATGAGCAGGCCGGTTCCCGCCACCATGCCGCTGATCCCGACACCGATGCTCACTCCCCTGAGCGCCTTCGAGGTACGAGGGGAGATGCCGGAGAGCTCGTACTTCTTGCGGATCTCCTTGTCGTCGGCCCAGCGGATGATGCCGCTGGCCAGCTCGGAGACGCTCATCGACATCTTGTAGTAGGTGGTCTTGTCGCTGCCGTTGGCCTGGACGATGGCCGAGAGCGACCCGATCAGCACGTAGTCGGCGGCGCTCTGACTGCCCGGCATCTTGGCATGCCGCGGATCGACATAGCCGGAGGTCTGATACTCGTACTCCTTGGCCAGCGCTGTCCGGGTCCGCTCGTCGAAGAGCTCGAAGCGCCCGCTCTTGACCAGCGCCACCTGAATCCGCTCGGCGAGCATGTCGGTGTCGATGGGCTCGCCGGTGCGGTTGGCGATCTTCCCGACGAGCAGGCGGGGCGGAGTCGTCAGCTTGGCGAAGTGCGGCGCCTGCGCCAGCGACGCGGCCATTTGGTTGGCGATGAGCTGAAGGTCATTCTCGCTGAACCGTTCGGAGAGGATCTCGATGACTTCGGGATCGGCATATTCACCGCGAATGGTCTGGGTGGTCGCACAGCCGCTGAGAAGGCTGACTGCCATCGCGAACATGAGATAGCGGCTCATCGGGTCTGCTCCTGGCTGGATGCCGGTGCGAGGGTTGGTGCCCTCATCCTAGCTATTGGGACGAGCCCGCGGTTCCGTCACGGGCTCGCGACAGGTTGGGCGCCCTCAGCCGAGCGGCCACACTTACCTGAGTCCCGGAACCCGCCAGAGCATCCGGCGGTTACACCGCGCGCCGCTGCCGAAGCGAAGCCTGTGCGGATGGCGCGGGCGCCGGCGTCATCTGAGCCAACCGGTTCGCATACCGCTTCCAAGCTGGGTTGGGCGTCGTCTTCGATGGGCCACGGTGAGCTTGCGAGGAGGGCGATTCGCATCCGACCAGCAAGCGTGCAGCAGCCGCTCCGCTTCACCTATCGCTGCACGCCAGTCCTTCTTGTCGTGCTTGCGAGCCAGCAACAGCGTGCCTGCAGGAGAAGGGATCAGGCAGGGGCAGGCCACAGCGTGTGCGGATGCCCCCGGGGACGAGGTCGACGTACCGCCTTCTGAAACCACCGCCCCAGCCTTCGGGCTCCGAGCCGCTGCGCGACGTCGGTAGCGACAGCTCCCCGCTCCTTCCGGAATCAGTGGAAGTCGCTCGTCGTCGCCCCTTGCGCGCCTCGAGCATGGAGAGGTGAGCCCGTCATGAAACGCACCGCGACCCGTCACCGAAGCTGCCGCTGGCCATCGGCGACGACAGCCTTGCTCGGCCTGTGCCTGCTGGCCGCCTGCAGCAAGGGAGGACCGAAGAGCTCGTCCGAGACGCCCGAGACGAGCTCTCCGCCGAAGGCGCCCTCCGAGCTTGCCCCGACGAACGAGGCGCCCGACCTCAGCGGCGAAGTTCGACTGCCTGTCATCGACGACCGGCTCCTCGGCCCAGGCGAGAAGTTTCGCCGCATGGTCGACCGCGGCGAAATCCCGGCGCCGCCGACCGCGACGCCGACCGAGCTGAGCGAGCTGCCCGACGTCCTCAACGGCGAGCGCCACGTGCTGCGCTTCGACGACCTGCTCGTCGGCTCCGCGACGCGCTACGGCAACATCGTCGACCGCCTCTACGACCTTTGGACGACCGACAATTCGACTGGGCTGCTCGCGCGGCAGTTCTCCGGGCAACGCCTGACCACCTACACCATCGGCACGCCGGGGACCGCGACCCTGGTCGCCGCCGGACGGGTCTTCGACAGGCCCCAAGACACCTTCGTCACCTTCGCCCAGTCGAACCTGCTCAACGACGTGGGGTTCCCCATCCCCATGCTGCAGGCCGTCTTCGTCGAGGACGCCGGAACGACCGAGTACCACTTCGCGGTCCCGAGCTCCGTCCCGGTCGGCGAGGCGCGCGCGCTGGCGATGGCCGACTTCAACGCCGACGGCTACCAGGACATCGCCTTCCACTGGGGTTCGACCGAGAGCTCGGGCAGCGGGACGATGATCGGAACCGCGGAGAACCTCTCGAACGTCGACGGCGGCCTGCGCTTCGGCCCACAGCGCACCGCCGGCCCGGCCTTCCTCGACATGGCCACAGGCGACGTCGACGGCGACGGTCACCCCGAGCTCGTGGGGCTCTACCACACCGCCACCGAGCTTCGAGTCGTCATCCGCTCGGTCGACCCGACGACCCTCGCGGTCGGCGACCCGGCGGGCAACGACTTCCGCGTCGCCGACTGGAAGGCGGGCGACCGCGTCGAGCTCGCGGTCGGCAAGTTCGACCAGAACCCGCAGGACTCGGAGATCGTGGTCGTCCAGGCGCCCTTGGGCGACTGCGACCCGACCTTTTGCCACGCCTACGTGCGGCCCTTCGACATCACCCCGAGCTCCAGCGGCGGCTATGCGATCGCCACGATTCCGGCGGTCGACATCGGCCACTCGCTCGCCGGGACGACCAACCTGACCTGGAAGTACTTCACCGGCCTGTCGACCGCGAGCGGCCACCTCGACTGGTTCGACGGCGACGAGCGCGACCAGCTCGTCATCGCCGCCGGCCTGTACGCGGGCCTCGCCCTGCCGCCGTTCAACGGCTACAGCGTGCTCGTCGTCGACTTCAAGCCGGGCCTGGTGGTCGACCCCGCGCAGGTCGCGGCCAGCGCCCGGACCAACTACAACGACCCGAGGTGCGTCGCCGACGTCGCCGTCGGGCGCTTCGATCCGCCCTCCACCGATCCGGCGGGCGAGGTGCCCGCCAACGCGCAGGTCGCCCTGCTGCTTCAGCAGACGGCGAGCGGCTTCACGCCGTTCGACTGCGGCAAGGACGTCTACGGCCAGGTCGCTTACTCGGCTTACGGCCTCGAGTTCGAGAACGCCGCACCGAAGACCGCGTTCAAGCTCTCGACGGTCTGGACCGGGTCCTACACCTATTACTCCGGGGCTTCGGTCTTCATGCGCGCCCGGCTCGCCGCCGGCGACTTCCAGGGCCGCTCGCTGGTGCTCGGGGCGCCGATGATCATCAGCGTCCCGACCAACCTGAAGCCCGAGATCGTGCTCAACGCGCCGCCGATGCACCTCGACTACTTCACCCCGACCTTCGCCGACGAGCGCCCGGAGTGCTTCGCTCCGGCCGCCGCGGTCGTCGGCCAGGAGCCGGACTCCTGGAAAGACTCGGGGCTCACCGCGGCCGGCTGTCTGCAGAACGTAAGCGCCTATCCCGGACACACGACCGGGGCCACCGCCTGCGACTACTGCGCGAAGTTCACCTCGACCTCCGACGCGGAGAAGGCCGGCCAGCAGGAGGGCACGGCGAGCCACACCTGGTCGAACGAGGTCGGCGGCTCGGCCTCCTGGACCTTCGGCAGCCTCACCCCGAACTTCCTGCAGCGCTGGGGCCTGGGGGTCGAGGTCCACGGCAGCGCGAAGTGGATGAGCGAGAACACGGTCAGCCTGCGCAACTCGACGATGACCCGCGAGACGCTCTCGCTCTCCACCGCCACCGGCCCGGACGACTACGTGCTCTACACCGCGCAGGACGTCTACCTCTACATGTACCCGGTGATCGGAAAGACCGACGACGACGGCAACCCGGTCTACCTGCAGTTCTCGGTGCCCGACCAGACCGCCTTCCACGAGGCCGAGGCTGCCTCATTGCCGTGGTGGCAGCCGGCGCACGAGATCGGCAACCTCTTCTCGTACCCCGGCAACCTCGACCAGCTCCTGTCGCTCTATCCGAACCTCGAGGACCGCTCCGGCCCCTTCCCCTGGACCTCGCAGGTGCAGACGACCCGCACCGTCACCTGGACCCAGCAGCAGACCGAGGAGAAGAGCGTCGGCTCGTCGAGCACCATGAGCTGGGATGTCGGCGGCTCGGTGAGCGCCGCGGCGAAAATCCGCAAGCTCCACTCGACCGTAAAAGGAGAAGTCGACTACGACCACCACGAGAGCAACTCGCAGCACTACCTGAACACCACGAAGAAATCGCTCACCGACTCGCAGGGCTTCACCGTCTCGACCGAGGCCTTCACCCTCATCTCCAACTCGACCTACCAGGCCGAGGCGCACATCTTCGGTACGCCGACGCCGACCGTGGACGAGGGCTACTGGGACGACCAGGTGCAGCTCCCCGACCCCGACCACCCCGGCTCGACCGATCCCGGCACCTTCGAACCCGACGTCCACATCGACGGGCAGATGCAGATCGGCTACCTGGCGAACATGGTGCGCACCGGCGACTTCACCCCGGGCACCCTGTGGGCGGCCCAGTACGCCAAGCCGGACATCGGGCTGCAGCACCCGAAGCGCTACCACTACCTGGGCAAGTACGGCTCGCAGTTCCTGACCGACTACTGGTCCTTCAACCCGCGCTATGCGACCGCGGCCCTCGACACGGTGAATTCGCTCGAGTTCTTCGTGATGAAGGGCTTCTTCATCAACCCCGCCAACGTGGCCGAGAGCGTCGGGCCGCAGATGGTGATGGCGACCGAGGGCGAGCTGCTCAGGCTGCAGGCGCGGGTCTACAACTACAGCCTCGCGAGCCTGCCGACGGGCGCCGTGGTCAAGGTGCGCTTCTTCGCCCACAAGCTCGCCGCCGACGCGACCAACACCTACAACCGGTGGACGCCCGACGGCTGCTTCGTCATCGGCGAGGACACCGTCTCGCTCGGCGCCTTCCGCAGCGACCCGGCCGCCACCGCGCCGACCAACCTGGCGCTGGCCACGGCCCTCTTCGACACCACCGGCCACGCCGACGAGCATCTCGTCTTCTGGGTCGCCGCCTGGGCCGAGGACGCGAACGGCAACCTCGTCGCCGAGCGCGAGCGCCACGGGCTGACGAGCCTGCCACCCGCGGGCTGCCCGGCGCAGAGCATCCTCGGGGTGCCGGTCGAGTTCTACAGCAACAACGCCGGCTTCTATGACCAGCCTTTCTACGTCATCCCGCAGAGCGTGGCCGCCGAGCTGGCCGCGCCGGTCTCGCGGCTCGCTCGCGCGCGCGGGCAGACCGCCGAGCCGTTCGCGATCACCGACTTCTCGGTCTCCTCGGACAACCCCTGGGCTCACGAGCTGTGGGAGCTGTCGGTCGCGCTGAGCGCCGGCGACCAGCACGCCCAAGGGGTTCTCGTCGAGTTCAGCGGCGAGGGTCCGGGCGGCCGCGTGGCCGCGACGCGGATGATTCCGCTCATCCGCGCCGGGACCAGCTTCGTCGACAGGGTGAGCTTCCGGCCGCTGCGCTGCGGGCCGCACCACGCGTTTCTCACGGCGCGCCCGGGATACCAGAGCGAAGCGCAGGCCGAGCTGCACCTCGACATCGCCTGCCGGCCCCAGGACGTGACCGACTACTTCGTCGCCACCGTCTCCGACGGCAGCCTGGACGGCGAGGTGAGGGTCAACAAGCAGGGCCGGGTGCTCGGCAAGCTCGCCTCGCTGCAGTCGGCGCTCGAGACCGCGCAGAAGCTCGCCGAGAAGGGCCAGCTCAAGGCCGCATGCCAGCAGTACGCGCGGGCGCTCGAGCGGACCGGACTCGCCGACGGAGAGGCCGCGCCGCTGCTCGCCTCGATGATCGCCAACGCCCGCGACGAGCTCGGCTGCGGAACGATCGGCGGCGGCGTTCGCAAGGCCAGATAGACGCCGCGCGCCGAGGCGGGCGTCGAGGTGACGGGGGCCGCTCCTTCCGACAGGCAGGGGCGGCCGCTTTCCTACCGATAGAAACCGCGCGGCCTATCGGCACCGTGGCGAGGTTCCCAGCGCGAGCAATTCGGGAGACACCGTCTCCCGAGTTTCGGCGCCTCCCTTGGCGATCTGCCCTTGTCGAGCACCCGCGTTAGCGCAGTCACGAGTGGCAGACACCTGTCCTCCAAGTCGGGCACCGGCCGAGACGACCCCGCTTCGTTCCACAGCGACGCCCAATCGTGCCGACCGCAAGCTCCCCGTGAACCGAAGCGCGAATCGCTTTTTTGCGCCGTGTCTCTAAAGAGGCGGGCCAGAGCCGGCGCTGCCGAATACCGATGCGCCATCCAAGGGCGGCGACGACCTTTCGCCCGGCCCTGCGAATTCGCGAGGAGGAGCACCTTGAGCAAGAAAGTGATCGTGGTGGGAGGGGTCGCCGGCGGAGCATCGTGCGTGGCGCGGCTGCGGCGGTTGGACGAAGACGCCGAGGTCACCCTCGTCGAGCGCGGGCCGCACGTCTCCTATGCCAACTGCGGCCTGCCCTACCACATCGGCGGGGTCATCCCCGAGCGCGACTCGCTCTTCGTGCAGACGCCCGAGGGGCTCACCTCCCGCTTCAACCTGACGGTCAAGACGCGCACCGAGGCGGTGCGCATCGACCGCCAGAAGCGCACCGTGACCCTGCGCGACCTGCAGAGCGGCGAGGAGCGCGAGCAGGGCTACGACTACCTGGTCCTCTCGCCGGGCGCCGAGCCGATCAGGCCTCCGGTCGAAGGGATCGACCTGCCGGGCGTCTTCGCGCTGCGCAACGTGCCCGACCTCGACCGGATCATGGGCTTTCTCTCCGAGCGCAAGGTCGAGCGCGCGGTGGTCGTCGGCTCGGGCTACATCGGCGTGGAGGTCGCCGAGAACCTGGTCCACCGCGGGGTCGGGGTGACCATCGTCGAGAAGCTGCCGCAGGTGGTGCCCTTCCTCGACGTGGAGATGTCGGCCTTCCTGGCCAACGAGCT
Source organism: Myxococcales bacterium UBA5297 (assembly GCA_002408385.1). GTDB lineage: Bacteria > Myxococcota > Myxococcia > Myxococcales > UBA5297 > UBA10939. Next base: position 2,014 of record DHSB01000077.1, on the reverse strand, counting down.
GGCGCTGCACGGGGTCGGGCTGCGGCTGGGCACCGGCCTGCAGGCCATCGCCAAGGCAGGCCAGGGGCTCAAGGTGCACCTCGGCTCGGGCGAGGCGCTCGAGGCAGACCTGGTCATCATGGCGGTCGGCGTGCGCCCCGAGACCAGGCTCGCGCGCGAGGCCGGGCTCGAGCTGGGCGCCTCCGGGGCTATCAAGGTCGACGCGCAGATGCGCACGAGCGACCCGCAGATCTTCGCGGTCGGCGACGCGGTGGAGATCAAGGACCGGCTCACCGGCCAGCTCACCCGGATGCCGCTGGCCGGACCGGCCAACCGGCAAGGACGGCTGGCCGCCGAGGTGATCGCCGGGCGCAAGGTCGAGTACCGCGGCGCCTACAACACCAGCATCGTCAAGGTCTTCGACCAGGTCGCCGCCAGCGTCGGGCTCTCCGAGCGGGCCGCCAAGCAGCTCGGGCTCGCCCACCGCGTCGTCTGGGTCCCCGGCTCCTCGCACGCCGGCTACTACCCCGGCGCCTCGCCGCTGACGCTCAAGGTGCTCTTCGCCCCCGACACCGGAAAGATCCTGGGCGCCCAGGCCATCGGGCGCGAGGGCGCCGACAAGCGGGTCGACGTGCTGGCGACCGCCATCGCCGGCGGGCTGACGGTCTACGACCTCGAGGTGATGGACTTCGCCTACGCCCCGCCCTTCTCCTCGGCCAAGGACCCGGTCAACCACGCGGCCTCGGTCGCCGCCGGGATGCTGCGCGGCGACCATCCGTCCATCGGCTGGAGCGAGCTGGCGGAGGCGCAGCGCCAGGGCGCCCTGCTGCTCGACGTGCGCGAGCCCGACGAGGTCGCCTGCGGGGGCTTCCCCGGCGCCCTCAACATCCCGCTCGGCGCGCTGCGCCTGCGGCTCGGCGAGCTGCCCAAGGACCGCAAGATCATCGTCGCCTGCCAGGCGGGCCTGCGCGGCTACGTCGGGCTGCGGATCCTGCTGCAGCGCGGCTTCGACGCGGTCAACCTGCTGGGCGGCTACAAGCTCTGGTACGCCGCCACCGGGCCGATAGACGCCTCGCAGGCCACCGAGACGATCACCTCCTCGGAGACCGTGGTCGCCGCCTGCCCGCTCCCCGGGGCGATCTCGGCGCACGAGCCCGACTTGAAGATCGACGCCTGCGGGCTGCAGTGCCCCGGTCCGATCCTCAAGGTCAAAGAGACGGTAGAGAAGGCCAAGGAGGGTCAGGTCATCGAGATCCTCGCCTCGGACCCGGGCTTCGCCACCGACCTGCCGGCCTGGGCCCGGGCGACGGGCAATCAGGTGCTCTCGGTGGGCACCGACGCCCGGGGAATCCGCGCGCTCATCGCCAAGGGGCGCCCGCTGCCGGCGACGCCGATGACCGCGGCCGGTCCGGCCGACAACGGGCAAACGCTGGTGGTCTTCTCCAACGACCTCGACCGCGCGATGGCCTCGCTGATCATCGCCACCGGCGGCGCGGCGATGGGCCGCAAGGTGACCCTGTTCTTCACCTTCTGGGGCCTGTCGCTGCTGCGCAAGCCGCAGGCGCCGTCGGCCTCGGGCAAGGATTGGAAGAAGAAGGCCTTCGGCTGGATGCTGCCCAAGGGGCCCGCGGAGCTGGGCCTCTCCAAGATGAACATGGGCGGGATGGGCGCGGCGATGATGAGGAAGGTGATGCAGGAGAGCAACGTCGACTCGGTCGCGCAGCTCCTCGAGAAGGCGCGGCAGATGGGCGTCAAGTTCGTCGCCTGCCAGATGTCGATGGACGTGATGGGCTTCGACCACAGCGAGCTCATCGACGGCGTGGAGATCGGCGGCGTCGCCAGCTACCTCGACGAGGCCTCGCGGGCGCGGGTGAACCTCTTCGTCTGAGGCAGGCGGCCGCAGAGAGCGAGTCGCAGCAACTGTGCGGGCGGTCCTCGAGGGTCGGGGGCCGCCCGCTGAGGCTTGGGCGACGAATCATGGGCGGCGCAGGACGGTGGACGACGGGAGGAAGCAGGACGACGGGAGGAAGCAAAA
>DHSB01000115.1:33734-45295 GCA_002408385.1 Myxococcales bacterium UBA5297 | reverse complement strand
TCACGCACGTTGGCACAGAGGGAAGTGCGTTAACTGCCGAGCTGGCGATCTCGACTGCGCATGCTTGGGCAACGACACCTGCGCCAACGACTCCCTGTCCTGCTCTGGCGGGGTATGCCTGAGCGCCTCCTGTACCGAGGGCACCCGGGGCTGCAAGTGTGACGCTGCGAGCGTCTGCACGGACGGCTCGGCCTGCGAGTCGGGCAAGTGCGTCGACCCCGCGGGCTACACCGGCAACGCCTGCTTTGCCAACCGCACGTGCCGGGCCGGCAACGCGTGCGTCGAGGGGACGTGCCAGGCCTGCGACTACGGCACCGTAGGCTGCGGCTGTCTGCCGGGCGATGCCTGCGGGAAGGGCCTTGGCTGCGTCGCCGGGATCTGCGCCTGGGGCGACGGCCTGCCTCACGAGGTCCCCGCCAACCCGGTCTGCTACACGCCGTGCAAGGCCGGTCTGCTCACGGCGGACGGGACCTACCGCCCCTGCTCGGCGGAAGGGCTGATGGAGGGCTGCGTCTCCGGACTGGAGTGCGTCGACGGCACCTGTGTCTCCGCCGTCGCGGGCAACCGCAAGTCGAGCCTCCCTCCGGGCGGCGCCTGCCTAGAAGACTCTGACTGCAACGCGGGCGAGCTGTGCCTAGGTGGCAACTGCCAGGCGCTCTGCTTCCTGTCGCAGGGCGCCTGCCAGACCGACGTCGACTGCGCCGCCCACCAGGTCTGCTTGAGCGGCAAGTGCTACTCCAACTGCCGGGCAGACGCCGACTGCGGCGCCGCGGCCCGCTGCTACAAAGCCGCTTGCCGCCTGCCGTGCCAGGCCGGCGCTGCCGAGAACTGCCCCGAGGGCAAGTCCTGCGTCACCTCCGACGGCCAGAGCGGCTACTGCCTGCCCAGCACCGTGGAGAACACCAGCCAGGATCAGGCCGAGCTGGCCATGTCCTTCTCCGTCATCGAGTCGGGCACCCAGGAGCTCAACAGCATCGCCTTCACCAACACCTCGGTGGCCGCCTCCTTCGAGATCGTCAACGACAACCCGGACATCAAGACCTTCACCGTCCGCAAGGTCTCCCACCGCGAGTTCGCGTCCGACGGCACCTTCACGGACGTGACCGACACCCCGCTCCACTGGATTCTGATGGGCCAGGGCGTCAGCGCCGAGCGGGTCCAGCAGCTCAGCGTCGACGTCGACGGCAAGGCCTCGGGCACCGCGAGCAACCGCAAGACGATCACCTTGCAGCACGCCAACAACTCCACGCTCGCCCGCTGGGAGGGCGTCCTGGAGATCAGCGCCCCCAACCTCGGCCGCCGCCTCGTCAGGCTCTCGTACCGCGAGAGCCCCGCGGGGCGATGGCAGGGGCGAATGCACTACTTCTCGATGTTCAACCGCGAGGGGCTCGCCGTCTGGCAGCGACTCGCGCCGACCGACAAGCTCAATCCGACGGAGCTGGCCAAGGTCAAGAACGCGTTCGTTCAGCAGTGGGCCCGCCTGAAGAGCGGCAGCGCCTCGGTCGAGGAGTTCGAGGCGATGGTCTCGGCCACCGTGACCGGCGCCTGGAAGAGCCCGCACATGAAGCAGGGGCCGGACTGCGACGGGCAGCACGAGGTCTGCTTCCCCTACGACAACCCGAAGGGCTACGTCGTCTACACCTCCGACTCCTCCACCTTCGAGGTGCCGGCGGGCATGACCGAGTTCCCCATTGCCCTCAACCTCCAGCCCGACGACGCCGCGGCTGCGGGCCGCCCGCAGGGCTCGAGCGGCTGGTCGGGGAAGATCGCCACCGACACCACGCTGCACTACGTGGGGAATCCGAAGGTGAGCCTGGTCTTCGACACCGCCCCCACCGCCTGCGCCGAGAACGCCCTGGGCACCACGCTCTGCCAGGTCAGCGACTTCGCCGCGCAGCTCAACGTCGGTGCCCGCTTCGTGCCCGACGACAGCGACTGCAGCGCCGGCGGCAGCCAATTCGCAAAGGTGGAGGTGCCCTTCCTGGTCAAGGGCTTCGGCAAGGGCGTGCTCACCCGCGCCGACGGCACGCGCTACCGCAACGAGTGCCGCGACCGGACCCTGCCCGCGGGCGACGTGTCGAGCGCCCATGAGGCCAACGCCCTGGCCGCCACCGCCAACCCCATCCCCGACGGCCGCCAGCGCAGGCGTTCGCTCAGCCTGGTGGACGGCGCGCTCATCGACCAGAAGACGCTGGTCATCCTCTTCCAGGAGAGCGTGCCCTCGTTCCTGGGCACGGCCGACAGCGACTTCTCGGGCCTGGGCTTCATGGTCCTAGAGCGCGTCCCGGTCACTCTGGACGCCGCGGCCTTCCAGGGCAACGCGCAGACGGCCAGCCCCGACCCGGCCCAAGACCTGCTGCGGCTGGGCTGCAGCGAAAGCCTGATGGCCGAGGCGGGCGTGGGCGCGAGCTTCCCCGCCGACGCGGCAAACCTCCTGAAGCTGGGGCGGTACGCCTTGGGCGGCCCCTCCGCGGTCGCCGCTGCGCCCGCGTTCGTCACCGAGCCGCCCTCCGGGCCGAAGCTCGAGCGGATCCACTGGCTGTGCGCGGACACCGGCCTCATCGACGGCGGCCGCGATCCGAGCAATCCCATCCCCTGCCCGGCGGGCAGCCAGGTCACCTACTTCGCCACCAGGGACTCGGCGTCGCCGAACGAGCACAGCAACGAGGTCTGCCAGAGCGCCTACCGCGACAACTTCACCATCGAGACGCCGACCGGCACGACGCAGGCGGTGGCGGCTGCCGGCGCCGCGCGCACCATCCTCGCCAAGGGCGTCTGCGAGAGCACGGTCGACGCCTGGGCTGCCAGCGGCGCGGTGCGGCTCAACCCCTTCTGGCGCTGCAAGTCCGACGCTGAGCTCGCGGCCGACGGCATCGTCCTGCCGGGCGGCGCGAGTGCCAGCGCGTACTGCGACCTTATCCGCACCGACCTGCGCCAGGAGAAGCGCTTCTACCAGGAGGCGACCGGAACCCAGTCCAGCGCGCCGATCCCGCTCGAGTCCGCAGTGGCCCAGGCCTTCCTCTACAAGACCAAGTTCACGAGCCGTTCGGGCAAGAGCATCGGTTTCGCGCCGGTGGAGTGCGGGGTGGGCCAGGAGTACTGCTACGACCCGCTCATCATCGAGGAGCTGCGCGATCGGGTCGACTGCCTGGCCAAGGTCTACACCGACGGCTACTCCGCGCTTGCGGCCGCGCGTGCCGGGGAGAGCGCCGGCGGCCCCTACACCGAGTCGATGCGCGAGATGCAGCGGGTGCTGCGGCAGACCTACAGCTACGCCCTGGTGGACAACCCCTTCACGACCAGCGGCAAGGAGACGCGGGACGGCTTCGAGCGCCTCTACGCCGAGCTCCTGGTAATGCTCGGCGACGAGTCGTACACCGCGGCGTTCGCCTCGCGCTTCGACCTGGCCGGCTCGGCAATGCTCTCCTTCCCCGGCCAGCAGTTCGAGGGCGAGAACGGCCTCAACCTGTCGGGCGGCGCCGGCTACGAGATGTACGTGCTCTATCAGGCGGCGCAGTACTACGAGATGGCGCTGGAGCGCTTCTACCGGACGGCGCCACTTCTGTGGAAGGCGATCGAGCTGGGCGAGGTCAACGGCTTCGTCACCGCCGAGACCGTCAGCTCGTACTTCAAGGCTCTGGCCCGCGCCTCGACGCAGAAGGCAGCGGCCTATGCCGAGATCGCCAAGCGCTACCAGAGCTTCAACCGCCCCGAGCTGGCGCGGCAGGTGGTGGAGCGCGCCTACGCCGGCGCCTACCTCGAGTCGATCGTCCTGTCGAACGTGCTCGCCAAGGTGCGCACCGTGGCCGGCAGCGCGAGCAAACCGGAGATCGCCAAGAACCTCGAGGAGGCCGCGGGGCGCTACCGCAGCGCGATGCTGAGCATGCGCGACCTGTACGAGAGCATCACCGACCAGGTGAACTACTTCGGCTTCCCCGCCGAGTACGTCCCCTCGCCCTCGCTCAACCCGACCGACGCCAACATCTTCGAGAAGCAGCTCTCCCTGGCCAAGGACCGCCTCTTGCTCGCGGCCAAGAAGGAGGCGGTAGCGCTGGCCAACAACCGCAGCTTCGAGACCGACGCGGTCGCCTTCCAGAACGAGCTGTCCAAGCTGCAGTCGAGCTATGAAGACCAGCTCGCGGAGATTTGCGGCACCTTCCGGGGCGCCGACGGCAAGGTGTACCCGGCGACTCCGGCCTACGTGTACCTGCTGCCGACGCAGATGCACATCCCCGACCCCTGCGGCCTGGTGGCCAACGGTGGCATCCACGACGCCCTGGGCGAGGTCGACCTGGCGCGGCTGGAGATGCGCAAGGTCCTCGCCCAACAGCAGGTGCTCCTGGGGCAGATCAAGAACGAGCAGAGCCGCGTGGGGGCGCTGTGCGGTGCCTACGAGGTCACCGCAACCCACCTGGAAGGCGAACAGGCCAGGACCCAGACCCTGTCCAGGCAGATATCCGACTGCGAGATCACCCACAACGAGATGGCGCGCATCACTGACCACCTCGAGAAGACCGCCGACATCCTCAAGTGCAACATCGGCACCTCCACCGACTGCGCCGGCGCCGCGGTAGGCATCGGCCTGATGACCGCCGGCTGGGTGGTCAGCGACATCATCCTCACCGGCATCGAGGGGGGCATCGCCAACAAGCAGCTACAGCTCCAAGAGATCCAGGACAGCCTGGTTGTCTACGAGGTGCAGCGAGAGTGCGAATACGCGAAGATCGAGTCGGAGGCCACGGTCAAGAACCTCTGGCTCGAGATGCTCACTCTCGAGTTGGAGGCGCTGCAGGCGGCGCAGTCGATCCGGCTGGCCGTCTCCAAGGTGGAGTACCTGCGCAACCAGGAGCTCGCCACGCTGCAGAGCCTCGAGGACGCGACGCAGCTGGCCATCAACCTCGAGGCGGCGCGCAACGACCCCAACGTGCGCATCTACAAGAACGACGACATCCTGGCCGCCGACCGCACCTTCCAGGCCGCGCTCAAGGAGGCCTACAAGGCTTCCAAGGTCTTCGAGTACTTCACCAGCCAGAGCCACACGCACCTGGGCGACCTGTTCCTGGTGCGCATGGTGCAGCACGGCGACCTGAACCTCGAGGCCTACCTCTTCGACCTGGAGAACGCCTACCTGTCGTTCCGCGAGTCCTACGGCACGGCCGACGTGCGCGTGCAGGTCGTCTCGGCCCGCGACGACATCTTCAAGATCGGCAACCTCGACCCGGCGACCTCGATGGCCTACTGCGAGTCCGACCGCGTACTGCAGTTCCGCAAGGCGCTGCAGGACGTCAAGCTGCTCGACGAGAACGGCTACGTCGTCCTGTCCTTCCCCACCACCTTCCGCGAGCTGTCGCCGCTCACCCGCAACCACAAGGTGCTCTACGTCGAGGCGGAGCTGGTCGGCAGCGACCTGGGCGACGCGGTGTCCCGCGTCTACGTGCGCCAGCGCGGCACCGGCACGGTCAGGGGAGTGGGGGGCAAGAAGGTCTTCTACACGCAGCCGGCCAGGACCGCCGTCGTCAACACCTTCATGAACGGCAGGCGCGAGTTCGACGACGCAGTCTACCGCAGCGAGCGCTTGCGCGACCGGCCCTACGTCAACTCGCAGTGGCAGCTCGTCGTCAACAAGAAGGACGAGCTGGCGAACAAGGACCTCAACCTCAACTCGCTCAGCGACATCCGCCTGTACGTCTACTACACCGACTACACGTCGCTCTAAAGCTTGCGAGGCTTTCACATGAAGCGACTTCTTTGCACGAGCGTGCTCGTGTGCTTGGCGGCGGCGGCCTGCAACTGCTCGTCGACGGCGCCGGTCGCGGGCGATCCCTGCGAGGCGTGCGGCGGCGACCAGGTCTGCGACGACGGCGCCTGCCGCTACAAGGACTGCGCCGAGATCGCCTGCAAGGGGCACCAGGTCTGCATCGCCGCCACCACCACCGCTCCAGCACGCTGCGAGGCCTCTTGCGTCGAGGGCTGGGTGTGGGACGCCGCGGCGCTGACCTGCGTGGCGCCTGGCTGCGAGCTGCTCGGCTGCGCCTCGCAGCACCGCGAATGCCTGGGAGACGAGGGGGCGCGCTCCTGCGGCGGGGGTGTCGACGGGCATGCCGAAGACGCCTCCGGGGCCTGCGTGCCTTGGGCGACCTGCGACGCGACCCCGGCGCAGGCGAGCATCGGCGCCGCCTGCGCCGCGCAGTTCCGCCAGTGCCTGGAGAACTTCCCCGGCCAGGCGGCCTGCGTCGACTGCGTGGACGGCTACGTGGAGGTCGACGGCACCTGCGAGGAGAAGAAGACCTGCGCCGAGATCGGTTGCGCTGCCTCCGACCGGCTGTGCGAGGAGCTGCCCAACGCGCACTGCACCGGCTGCGTTGCCGGCTATATCGAGGACCCGACGAGCAAGGAGTGCCGCGCGCCGCTCAAGTGCAGGGACCGCCCCCCTTGCCCCACTGGGCAGATCTGCTTCGAGGCGACCGCCTCCACCGATGCGCTGTGCCTGGCCGCCTCCGACTGCGGCACCGACGCGGCCCCGACGGTGGGCGGGGCGTGCGCGCCGTGCCCGCGCGACTGTGCCCAGCGCGAGGGCGGCATCGGCCCTTACCTGACCGCCGCCACCCTGTACGATACCTGCGTCTGCGAGACGGAGCCCGGCTACTTCGTCGATCCGGGCAGCTACGGCGGAATCCGCGCCTGCGATGCCGACGGCGACGGCTGGGTCAAGGTGCAGGCTTGGGCGGTGCTCGTCGGCGACGATCCGGTGCTCAAGGCCAACGCGCGCTGCGACGTGCGGACGATCGACCGCATCGTGCTCCACAACACCAAGGATCAGCAGCGCACGGTAAGCCTGAACCCGGCCCTGTGGCTCTACGAGTCGCAGCGCAACGACGAGCAGGGGCTGCTCGACGACGCCTACCACGCCACCCCTCCGCTGCTGCCCGCCTACCCGGGCAGACGGCTGAAGGCGGAAGAGCTCAACAGCCTGACCAAGGTCTGCGTCTCGCCCAGCGAGAACGGCCAGGTGGTGGACTTCAACGACAACGGCAAGGACGACGTGGACGAGTGGCAGAAGGACCCTTCGATGGCTGATCCAGCCAATCCGATCAAGGGCCTCGCCGAATGGGCCTACTTCCTCGAGCTGTACCGCGGCTGGTACGAGCCGCCCGCGGAGGGCGAAGCCGCTGGCCGCTACCACATCGCCGAGAAGTCGCGGCTGTCGGGCGCCGCGGACGGGATGCGGCTGGAGCTCAACTACGGGGCGCTGCCGCCGGGCAAGGACTACTGGCGCCAGTGCGACCTGAAGGCCGACGCGGACCTGAGCGCCGACAAGAACGCCGGAATGGACTTTGAGCAATACGCCGCAGAGCCCCAGTGGGCCGGGATGAACATCGCGAGCCAGTTCAAGTGCCTGAAGCTCATCGCCACGTCCGCGCAGAAGATGCTTCCCAACCAGGTCACCAAGGCGCAAGCGGAGAGCGGCACCTACAAGATCAACGTTTGCAGTGCATCCGGCGCCTCCTACGGGCCGGCCACGCTGCCCGCGGGCGCCGCCGCGGCAAACCCGTCTGACCCGGCGCTGACCTGCACGGTGACGACCACGGTCGTCGACCCCCAGGCTTCCACCACCAAGGGTTCGCCGGCATACCTGGCCGCCATCAACTACCTCGACTACCTGCCGGACAACGGGACGAGCTACGCGCGCGGCTGCGTCAACGAGTGCGCCGAGTATCCCGACCGCTGCCCCGGCTTCAACCCGGTGAAGATCTTCAACAGCTCGCAATGCATTGGCGACCCGACCAACTTCGGCTTCCTCCACTGCGGGTGCAGTCTGAGCTCGCTGGGCGACTCCTGCGAGTACGGCTGCCCGTCCAAGGACCTCATGCTCGCCTTCAGCGAAGTCTCGCCGCGCACGGGCATCTGGCTGTGCGGGCGCACCAGCTTGACCGAGGCCGTGGAGCAGCAGCAGCCGCAGGGCAGCGGGACGAGCTACAAGTTGCAGGGCGGGATCCCGGCCCTGCCGACGACCGCGACCGCCTCGTGCGGCGCGGCTGGCGCCAACGTATACTGCGTCACTCCGCAATAGCCTGGCAGCAGACCACGATGAACCGAGCCTCCCCGGTCACACCACGTCTGACCCTGGACGCCACGGAAGTGCCGCCGGCCCTCGCCGGCAAGCGACCGAGTTCCAAACGACGCGTTGGGGCCGCGTTTCAATCCCCGTGGGTGGATACGCGTGAGTCGAAATGATGCTGAGCGGGTGCGCTCGGCCCTTGATAAGGTAGAGGCCCAATGAGATTCCTGTCCCGCTTCCTTGCCGTTCTGGCAGCCCTTGGAACGTGCTCCCTCGCCTCGGCCGCCGATCCGGCCCGCGCCATCCCTTATTCTGGCCGCCTGGAGATCGACGGGAACGCGCCCAGCGCCGCGTTCGGCATGCGGTTCGCGCTCTACGACGCAGCTTCCGGCGGCAACAAGCTGTTCGAGGAGACCCAGACCGTCGCCGTGACGAGCGGGGCCTTCTCGGTGGTCCTCGGCGCTCGGCCAGGCACTCCACTGCCCGATCCCGTCTTTACGGCAGGCTCGCTCTTCGTCGAGGTCACGGTCGACGCGACCACTCTCACGCCGCGCCAGCAGGTCTATGCGGCCCCGCAGGCGGTGCGCGGGCGGACCGCCGACACCTTCACCGTCACCGGAAGGCTGGGGGTCGGCACCTCGAGCCCCGCCGAAACGCTTCACGTCGTCGGCAACCAGCGCAACGAGGGGAAGCTCTTGGTGAGCGGGAATGTGGGGATTGGCACCACGACGCCTGCACAGGCGCTTCACGTGGTCGGCCGGGTGAGGAGCGAAGGGAGCCTGGAGTTGATCAACCCCCTCAAACCGGCCGGCACCGCAAGCAACTGGACGTTCCACAACTTTGAAGACGGCGCTTTCGGAGGGCCGTCGCTGCAGTTGTGGAATTACGACGTGAACGGGTGCTCTTCGGGCGGAATGTGCCAACGGCGGCTGGTCTTGACCGACGACGGCAGACTTGGGGTCGGGCTCTACCCGGACGGCGGGGCCAAGCTCCAAACCTCTGGCGGTATCTACGTAGAGGAGGCAGGGAACGAGGGTCCTAACCTGAGCCTGAGGAACAGCTCGAAGACCGGCCCAACAGAGGTGAAGACGTGGACGCTCTACCACATGAAGGGCTACGGCACCCCGGGGATTCAGTTCTGGGGCTACAAGAACAACGGCGACATGCTCACCCCGCTGATCGTGGCTGATGACGGCCGGGTCGTGGTCTACAACCTGGTCCAGACCTCGTCCCGCGACCACAAGGAGAACATCCGAGACCTGAGCGCAGAGGACGCCTTCTCGCTGCTCTCCGAGCTTCGCCCGGTGCGCTTTCGCTTCAAACCCTCGCATGGCGGAGGAAGCCATCTCGGGTTCATCGCCGAGGAGACTCCGGACGACCTACAGAGCTCCGACGGCAAGGGCATCCTCCCGACCGAAATGATCTCGGTCCTCGCCAAGATCGGCCAGGCGCAGCAGGCGGAGCTCAAGCGCCTTCGCCAGGAGAATCAAGACCTGAAGGCGGCTCTGGGCGCCATCGAGGAGCGGCTCAGCGCAGTCGAGGGCAAGCCCGCGATACACAGATAGTCGAGCTGGCGTGTTCGACCGGAAAGGCGTGAAGCACTCCGGTCGCCACGGCGCGCGCCAACACTCTCTGCAGCGAAGAGGCAGGCGGCGATCCGACGGGCTCAACCCGGTCGCCGAGCGCCCCTAAACCTCCAGATAAGCTCGACCGCCGGAGGCGTGGCATTGCCTTCGGCGGTTGCGTCTTGAGCTCCCTACCTGCGCTGGACAATCACCTTCCACCGCCCGAATTCCGGACGAGCGAGGGGCGGCTCGCGAGGGTGACGTGGCAGCCAAAGCCGCGCGCTCACCGAATCGGCGGCGGAGCGGCTGCGCGGGCGGGGCACCGAGCTCTTCGTCCAGCACAGCTCGGTCTCGCTCGAGGAGCGGCCGAGGAGCGTTTCCACCGCGGGAGTACCGCCTGCATCGTTTGCACCTCGACCCTGGAGCTGGGGACCTCGACCGCGTGTTCCAGGCGGACGCGCCGAGCAGCGTCTCCTCGTTCCTGCAGCGGATGGGACGCACCGGAAGGCGCGCGTGGCAGACGGCCAAGACGGTCGCCTTCAGCTACAAGACTCGCGGCTTCTGCCCCTCGTGCCGCGCGCGGCGCATCTCGTCGACCGGGTTCTGCCTTCCGTGGCTGCTCTCCTACCCGCGCTGGCTGCGGCTGCAGGCGCGCCGCCTGGGCCTGCCTGGACCGAAGACCGGGGCGGTCTGCTTCACCCGGCGCTTCGGGTCGCAGCTCAACCTCAACCTGCACCACTACGCGCTCGTGCCCGACGGGGGCTTCCCCGCGCCCGAGGACGGCGCGGTGAGCTTCGAGAAGCTCCCGCGGCCCCGGGGCGCAGAGCGTTGCCGCTCCACCTGTCGGTCAGACCGCCCGCGACCCGCGAGAGCTGATTGCCCAGGCGGTCGACGAGCACCGTCTCCTCCCGGTCCGCCGGCGCTCCCATCCGGTGGCGATCGTCGCGGTGCGCCGCTCCAGCTCGTCGTCGTCTCGTAGCGATAGGAAAGGCCCGCGGCGCTCCGGCTCTCGACCCCGCTGAGCACCCGGTCTCGGCTGTCGTACGAGAGGCTTGTCACTGCGCTCCAGTCGCCTTCGGTCGCCCTCTGCCTCTTCGCGGCGGCTTGAGCCATCTTCACCCGGTCACGCGGTGGGCCCCCCGGGGTGAATGCCCTTGAGAAGCAGGGGGTGAGAGGCCCTGAAAACCGACAGATCAGGTGCTCGATCCAACTTTCGATAGGCCACCTGATTCGGATCGGGGACTCGATACAACTTTCGATGGGCCACCTGATTCGGATCAGGTGTTCGATCCAACTTTCGATGGGCCACCTGGCTCGGATCAGGTGCTCGATACAACTTTCGATGGGCCACCTGACTCGGATCAGGTGTTCGATACGACTTTCGATGGGCCACCTGGCTCGGATCAGGGGCTCGCTCCAACTGTCGATAGGCCTCCTGATTTGGATCAGGTGTTCGCTACAACTTTCTATGGGCCTCCTGATTTGGATCAGAGGCTCGATCCAACTGTCGAGCGACCTCCCGAGCCCCCGAGCCGGCCTCTCTCCCGGTCGGCCACCGCGAAAGACGCCAACAGTATCCGACACCTGCGGATCATTTGGGAGCTTGTTTATTCCGGGGGTTTGCCGCGCAATCGCGTCGATTTCTGGCCCGCCAAGTCACCGGGGGCACGGGAGGAAACGTGAAGAGCCTCACCCCGGACGAGCGCAGACGGATCGAACGGCAAGAGCAACTCGCGCGGCTCGCCGCACGCCCGGCCGCGGGCGCTCCCTACTTGGCTCATATGCGCCTGCAGACCGGCGGCCGTGTGACCGACCTGCTCCTCGGCCACGAGACGCGCCTTTCGGGCGGCCTGTCGATCATCGATTGGCAACGCTCCCCGCTCGCCGAGGTCTTCTTCTCGTGCGCCGAAGGCGAGGAGTACGAGCTCGAATACGGC
>DHSB01000115.1:32759-33605 GCA_002408385.1 Myxococcales bacterium UBA5297 | reverse complement strand
AGGAGTACGAGCTCGAATACGGCGAGCGCTCGCTGTGCGGCGTGCTCCTCGAGCGCAACCTCCTCTCCTTCGAGCGCGGTGAGCTCGTCGGACTGGTCACCCCGGCCTGCTCCTTCTCACGCCGCCCCCCCGGAGACTGGCGCCGCCTCCAGCGCACCCCACCCTCCTGGCTCTCGCCTCGACCCTCGGAGTTGCGCAGCCGCGCCTCGCCGGTCGAAGTCGAGCTCGACGAGGCGCAGCGGCGCGCGGTCGAGCTGCCAGCCGGCAGGGCGCTGCTCGTGCTCGGCGAGGCGGGCTGCGGCAAGACGACGGTCGCGCTCCACCGGCTCGCGCACCTTCAGCGGCACACGAAGGCTGCCCGCCGGGCGGCGATCATCGTCCCCACCGATGGACTGCGCCGGCTCGTCGAGTCGTTGCTCGAGCGGCTCGGCGCGAGCGCCGAGGTCTGGCTCTACGACCGCTGGGCAGCGCACCTCGCGCAGCACGCCTTCCGCGACCTCCCACCGGACGAGAGCAACGGGGCGAGCGCCGCCGTGGTCCGCATCAAGCGCCACCCTGCCCTGCGTCCCATCCTCCGCGAGCTCGCTGCGCTGCCGCCGGCCAGGCCGGACGACGACCGGGACGCGCCGCCGCGGGCCTCGGGCGCCTGCGCCGTGCACGCCGATCTGCAGGCGCTCTTCGGCGACAGCGCGTACCTGGAGCGTCTCTGTGCCGCCGACCCGACGCTCACCCGCCGGATGGTCGCCGAGGTGCTCGAGCACACCCGCGTCCAGTTCTGCCCGACCGCCGAGGAAGAGTGGTCCCACGTCGACGCCGACCGGCTCCCCCCCCCCCACGGCCGCGCGA
>DHSB01000115.1:22048-32663 GCA_002408385.1 Myxococcales bacterium UBA5297 | reverse complement strand
GACGCCGACCGGCTCGCCTCCCTCGACGGCCGCGCGCTCGACGACGGGACGCCGATGGAAGACGCACGCACCGTCGACACCGAGGACTACGCGGTGCTCTTCGAGCTCGACCGGCTGCGCGCCGAGGCGAAAGGGGTGAAGCCCGCCCCCGTGCGCTCGTACGACTGCGTCGTGCTCGACGAGGCGCAGGAGCTCGCCCCGCTCGAGCTGGCGCTCGTCGGTCGAGCGCTCGCCGAGGAAGGCACGCTCATCGTCGCCGGAGACGCCGACCAGCAGGTCGATCCGACCGCTTCGTTCACGAGCTGGGACGAGACGATGGCCGAGCTGCGCTGCGCGGGCCACGAGCGCGCGGTGCTCGACGTGAGCTATCGCTGTCCGCCGGAGGTGACCGCGCTCGCCCGCCGCGTGCTTGCTCCCTCCGTCCCCTGCGAGCAAAGCAAAGCCGGGAGCGTGATCGCCCGGCGGTTCGACGAGGAGCTGCACCAGGTCGCCTGGCTCATCGACGGGCTGCGCGCCCTCCAAGAGGTCGACCCGGCCATCCCGGTCGCGCTCATCCTCCGCACCCCCGAGGCCGCGCGCCGGCTCGCCTCGCTGCTGCGGCGCGGGCTCGGCGTTCGTCTGGCGCTCGGAGGCGACTTCGACCTGCTCGCGGGGATCAACGTGACCTGCGTGCAGGAGGTGAAGGGGCTCGAGTTCGACACGGTGATCGTCCCCGACGCCTCGGCCGGGGTCTACGGCGCGACCGCGCAGGCCAGCCGCGCGCTCTACGTCGCGCTCACCCGCGCCACCCGTCAGCTCGTGCTCAGCACGGTCGGAGACTGGAGCCCGCTGGCTCGGTTCGAGTAAGCGACCAGCGGGCTGACCGGAGCCGAAGAGGGCTCGGGCCCCAGCGAGGCAGGCGCATCCCCTCGTCGGCCCGAAAGACGAAAACGCGATGACTCCCGACGCGTTGGCCCTACGGTTCCCCGCGCACGAAGGCCCGCTCGTAGGCGACGGTCACCCCGGGCATCCGCATCTCGGCGACCTCCAGGAAGCCGCGCTCGTCGACCCGGCCAACGACGGTGCCGACCTCCATCTCGACCAAGACCGACCTGGGCCCCTCCTCGCCCTTGCGCATCACCGACCCGGTGGGCGCGGCGGGGTTGCTGCTCGGCAGGTACTCCTCGACCGAGAGCTGAGGCTGCTTGCCGCCCAGCAGCTCGTCGCGAATCAACGCGGCGACCGAAAGATCGGAAGGCAGCCCGGCCGGATCCTTGGTCTGGAAGGTGCCAGAGAACGCCTGGCCCTCCTTGACTCCCTGGAACGTGTACTCGTTGGCCGCCTTCCGGCTCGCCTCGGCCTGCAGCGTGAGCTCGCCGTTGGTCGAGGCGGCATAGCCGACGGCGACGAGCCGCCCCTGGGCGTCGCTGATGGCGGTCTTGGCCTCGTCGACCGCGTCCATGCCTTCCTTGGTGGGAACCAGCCGCGCGCCGACCCACTCGTAGGCCGAGGACCCGTCGGCGCCATCGCGGATCAGCATGCGGGTGAAGCCAAAGGGCTGACCGTTGACCTTGAGGACCTGCAGCTCGCCGTAGCGGGCAGTCACGAAGTCGGTCTTGGCGGACAGCGAGCGCGCAAGGCCCAGGGCGACGCGCTGGAAGGCTTTGCTGAAGCCGAACTCGTCGTGCATGCACAGCAGCGGGTGGGCCGGATGCGGAAAGACCATCGCCTTGAGCCGCCCGGCGAGAGGTCCCTCGCCGCCGTCGAACAGGTAGTCGATCTCCACGAACATCGCCGGGTTCTCGTCGACGGCGACGACGTCGACGGGCCGCAGCTCGTGCAGCTTGCCCGTCTTGCCCACCAGCGCCGCCACGTTCGTCAGCGTCGCGCCCGCGTCGATGCCTTCGGGGTACAGGTAGCAGACCATCGGAGTCTCGGTGCCGACGGGCACCTCGATGACGCGCAGGTTCGCCTGCGTGCTCACGCTCGGCTCGCCGGACGCCTCGACCTCGGCCGAGAAGAGCTCGTCGGGGAAGCGCACGGGCACCTTGGGCAGCGCGTCGAACTCGCGGGCGGCGAGCGCCTCGAGATCCACGCCGGGCGCCTCCGAGCTCACCGCCTGCGCGCTCTGTGCGGCCGGCTGAGTCGCCTGCTGAGGCTTCTTGTCGACGGCGGGGGTCGTCGCGCACGCGGGCAGGAGAGCGAGCGCGAGAATGATCGCTGCACGGGGCATGGGGTTTCTCCGAAATCTGAGTTGGGTCGCGCCGATGTCTCGCACCGGCGTCGTCTCGACAGCGGGCTTTCTGGAGCCGGCCGATTATGAAGGCGGCACCGGCGCGCGTCGATGTTCAGCTCGCCCCTGCGTTCGCAGGGCGGGCGAGGCGGGAGTGCGGCTTCGCAGCGTTCGAGCAGGTTTCGTGCATTTTCGGATCCGGCAGTCGACCTCGGCGCGGCCCGGGTCGCGCCGAGGCCGCCCGGACAACCGCTCGCAAGCTCGGCCGGACCGATTGCTATAGTGGGCGCGCATGCCCTCGATTGTTTGCCAAGAATGTGGCCAGGCGGTTGCGCCCGACAGCCACTTTTGCAACCGATGCGGCGCGCCGACACCCGCAGCCTCCCATGTCGTCTCCGAAGAGAGCGCCGCCATGCCCTTCAATCCGGGTGACGTGCTCGAGGGCAAGTGGCGCATCGAGAAGAAGCTGGGCCAGGGCGGCATGGGCTCGGTTTTCCTCGCGACCGACATCGCCCTGAATCGCAAGGTCGCCATCAAGGCGCTCGCAAGCGAGCTGTGTGGAGACGAGGAGTTCGCGACCCGCTTCGAGCGCGAGGCGCGGCTGACGGCCCACCTCGACCATCCGAACGTCGTGCACGTCTACGGCGTCGGCAGGCACCGGGGCCGCCCCTTCATCGTGATGAAGCACCTCGAGGGCGAGACGCTCGCGGACAGGCTCAACCGTCGAGTACGCGCGACTCTGCGGGGGCTCGACTACGAGGAGACGCTGGCCATTGCCGACCAGCTCTGCGCCGGGCTCAGCTACATCCACTCGAAGGGCTTCGTCCATCGCGACATCAAGACCGGCAACATCATCGTCGGGCCCGACGGGCGCGCGACGATCCTCGACTTCGGCATCCTGCGCGACACCAACTCGCGCGAAGCGCTGACCAAGTCCGGCGTGATGCTCGGCACCCCGTATTACCTTTCGCCCGAGCAGGCCCTGGGCCGAAAGGCCGATCATCGGGCCGACCTCTACGCCCTGGGCATCATGATCTACGAGATGCTGAGCGGCGCCCCGCCTTTCCAGGCCGCCAGCGACTTTGAAATCATCGAGATGCACGTGCGCAATCCGCCACCGGATCTCTGCCAGCTCGATCCGGGGCTGGATCACCCGGTCTGCGAGGTCCTCGCGCGATCGATCGCCAAGAAGCCCGAGGACCGGTTCCAGTCGGCCGAGGAGCTCATCGAAGCGCTCGCCGAGGCCTTCGAGGGCCAGCAGGTGGTTCGCCGGCCTTCCTCGGTCGCTGCCCGCGCACGCAAGCGACGGCCCGAGCCTGCGGCCAGCGAGAAGCCGGACTACATGTCGGTCGTCGCGGCGGACGGGTTGCACGGGACCGGCGCGTCGCCGTCACGGCCCTGGCTCTGGATTGGGATAGGAGCTGCCGCGCTGGTCGCGATTGGCCTGCTCGCTTTGACCGCTCTTCAAGCGCCTGAGCCTGCGCCGGCAGCCAAGGCCGTCGCCGCGCCCCTTGCCCCGCCTCCCGGCTATCGCCCCAAACCTGCTGCGGCCACGCCCCAGCCCACCGTCACCCGGAAGCTGGTCGGCGAAGACGACGAGTGGGAGTACTACATCGAAGAGGAGCTCGAGGAGGTCCCCGCCGAAGCGGCCCGGGCGCCGGGGCTCGAGCCGCCCGCCGACGAGAGCCTGCTGAAGAAGGCGCTCAAGAAGGACCCCAGCCGCATCGACGGCGTGCTCCATGGCCGGGGACCCGACGCGCGCGGGGACTCCGAGCGCTAGGGGCCTTGGAGCATCCGCCGGCCTCTTGCCGGCAGGCCGCTCCAGCAGGTGTGGAGGTCTCGACTCTCGACCGTCGACCCTCGACTGCCGTCAGGGCGCGTCCTCCTCCTCCTCGGGCGCCGCGTCCTCAGCGGCCGGCTCCTCGGCTTCCCCTTCCTCGCCGCCCTTGCCCTCCTCCTCTTCAAAGCGCTGCGAGGCCTTCTCGATCATCGCCTTGCGCTTCTCGACTTCCTTCTCGGCCAGCGTCTCGAGCATCTCGCGCGCGAGCTCCGACAGGATGAGCCCCGGCGCAACCGCCTCGAGATCGGCCCGGGCGCCCTCGAGGTCCAGCGCTGCAAGCTTCTTCTGCCCCGCGAGGATGCGGTCCTCGGCCTCGATCTCGTTGCGCACTCGATAGAGCAGCTCGTCCGCGCCGCCGGTGCCCGCCCCCGCCGCGACGCGCAGCTCCTTCTCGGCCTCGCGGAACTCAGCCTCCTCGACGAGGAGCTTGGCCTCTTCGAGCGCGGCGAGCCCGTCCTCGCGCGTCGGCGGGTTGCTCGGCGCGCGCTTCTTGCGCTTGCGCATCTTGCGGCGCTTCTTGCGAAATTTGGCAAGCGGCGAGTCGTCTTCCTGGAGGCTCGACTCCTGCGGCGCCTTATTGCAGGTACAGCCCGGCCCTGCGAACACGAAAGAACACGCGAGTAAGACACACAGTCGGCGGCCGCCCATGTCGCTCCCCTTGCCTTCGATAGAGGTGCCGAAATCACCTCGGCTTGGTTGGCGCGCGATTCTAGCGAATGGCGGCCGCGCGCAGGAGCTCTCCTCCGCTCGCCGGGCCCGCGCGGAGAACCCGGCCGCAGATGCCCCCTCCTCAAGCGTCGCGGCCGCCGATGGCGCCGACGCTGGCCGGACGACCGGCAGCTCCGACCCGAAACCGCTTCGCGGAGCCCGGATTGCGGTCGCGTCTTCCCCAGTCTCGGAAAAGCCGGCGGGCGCGCCCTGCCGCAGGCGCACTTGTCGGCCATGCGACCGCGCGCATAGCATGGCCGAGCCATGCGCGGACTCATCACAGTGCTCCTGCTCGCCCTTCCCTGCCTCGCGCTCGCCGACGAGGACGAGGTGTTCTGGGGCGACGAGGCGGACGAGGAAGTAGCCAAATCCCCGAGGTCTTGGGAGGACGAGGCCCCCGCGGCCAAGGCGCCCGACAGCGCGCCCGCCTCCGATGCGCCGCGTCAGCTCGCTCCGCAGCCGCTGCCGGCGCGCCGGGCGATCGCCGTCCTCGTCTCCCCGCGCGACCCGGCCGCAAACCAGGCCGCCGCCGCCTTCGAGGCCGAGCTCGCCCGGGCGCTCGAGGCCAACGGCAGGCTCGAGCCGATCGACCTGCTGCGCAAGCTCGGAGGCCGGGCCGATCCGATGCCGCGCCCGGAGGTCCAGGGACACTTTGAAGCCGGCAAGCGGGCCTACAACGACCTCGACCTCGAAGTGGCCGCCCGCGAGTACCTGACGGCGCTCAAGCTGCTGCTCGAGCGCCCGGAAAACGTCGTCCCCGCCCAGGTCGCCCACGGGTTCGCGCTGACGGGCGCGGCCTACCTGCTCAACGGCGACACCGACCGCGCGACAGCCTCGTTCAAGCGCGCCGCGCTCATCGCCTCGGGCTTCGAGCCCCCGCCCACCGACTTCTCGCCGGACATCATCGAGGCCTACGAGGCGGCAAGGACCGAGACCGAAGCCGGCCCCAAGGGCGCGCTGACGGTGACCGCCAACGTGGCGCACGCCGCGGTCTCCCTCGGGGGACGGCCGGTCGGAATCGCCCCGGTCAAGCTCGACGAGCTGCCCGTCGGCAGGCACCACCTCCTCGTCGTCAGCCGCACCCGAAGGCCCTGGGCCAGCTTCGTCGAGGTCGGCGAGGGCGGGGCCACGGTGACCGCGCAACTGGAGGCGCTGCCCACCGCCGCCCCGCTCGATCGCGCGCTGGAGACCGCCGTCGTCGAGATGTCCGCGCAGAAGGCGGGCCTGGGCGCCCGCGACCTCGGCAACCTCTTGGAGACCGGCTACCTCGTCCTGGGCACCGCGCGCACCGACACGGTCGGCACGCTCGTCGAGTACCAGGCCTACGACTTGGCCTCCGGGCGGATGGCGTTGGGCGGCAGGAAGACGGTCATCCCCGGCGCGCCGACCTTCGAGGCCGAGATGCAGGCTCTGGCGCCGCAGTTGGCCGCCGCGCTGCTCGATCCGCCGGTGGTCGCCCAGGCCGATGACGGACCGCCGCTCACCGAGCGCGCCTGGTTCTGGCCGGTGATCGGCGGCACCGCGGCCGCCGCGGTCGTCGGGGGCGTCGTCTACGCCATCGCCGCCACCCGCGGACCGCCCCAGGCGCCCAGCCTCCTGTTGACCGGCGTCCCCTGAGCCGGCGACACGAGGAGGGCCGGGCTTTCGATGGCGCGGGGGCGAAGGCCGGCCGGATAGATCGATTCCGCTCCCCCGCGCGTTCAGCAGGGAAGATGCCGGTCGGCTGACCGGCCTGCGGAGGTCGACTCATGAAGCGTACTGCCGTCGTCTTCGGTGCCGCGGCGCTCATCGGGCTGCTCGCGCTGGTCATCGCCTTCATCCCCGGGCAGCTCCCGCCCGGCCCTTCGGTTGCGCCCCCAGTGGCCAATCCGATAGTCAAGCCGCCCGCCCCCGCCGTGCCGGCGCCGGGCCCGCAGGTCGCCGGCGACGTGCTCAAGCTGACCGCGTCGATCTCCGACCCCTACCTGCTCGCCGGCGCCGAGCGCGAGACCTTCCTCAAGATCGACATCGACGCCGCCCGGCTCGACACCAGCGAGCGCGCCCCGGTCAACCTCGTCCTCGTGATGGACCGTTCGGGCTCGATGGCCGGCGAGAAGATGGAGCAGTGCCGCGCCGCCGCCCGGCATCTGGTCACCAAGCTCGACGAGCGCGACCGGTTCGCCCTGGTCACCTTCGGCTCGGACGTGACCACCATCATCGGCTCGACGCTGGCCACCGCGAGCGCCCGGCGACGCATGGAGGCGGCCATCGACTCGATCAACGAGATGGGCGGCACCAACATCTCCGGCGGCCTGGAGGCCGGGCTCGCGCAGCTTGCGCCCTATCGCGAGCAGTACAACGTCTCGCGCGTCGTGCTGCTCTCCGACGGCCAAGCCAACGAAGGCATCTCCGACCCGAAGGGCCTGGCGGCCCTCGCTCGGCGCACCGCGTCGAGAGGCGTCACCCTCTCGGCCATCGGCGTCGGCCTCGACTTCAACGAGCTGGTCCTCGAGTCGCTCGCCGAGTATGGCGGCGGCAGCTACCACTTCCTGGCCGAGGCCTCGCAGCTTCGCTCCATCTTCGCCCGCGAGCTCGAGCAGGCCGTCTCCACCGTGGCCATCGGGCCCGCGCTGAAGATCACCCCGCAGCCCGGGGTCATCGTCGCCGAGGTGTTCGGCTACCTCGCCGAGTCGAGCGCGGGGGTCACCACCGTGCGGCTGCCGGACTTCGCCGGGGGCCAGCACCGCAAGGTCGTCGCGCGCCTGCTGGTACCCGCGCAGGCCGAGGGGCTGCTCGACGTGGCCGACGTGGGCCTTGCCTACCTCGACGTGACCCGCGGGCGGGCGCCGGGGATGGCGCAGCTCTCGGTGAAGACCTCGGTCACCTCCGACGCGCGCCTGGCCGTCGAGAAGCGCGACAAGGACGTGGCGGCCACCGCCGCGCACGCCAACGCGCTCAAGGTGCTGCGCAACGCGGGCATCTCTTACTCGCAGGGCCAGCGCGACCAGGCCGCGCAGTACGTCAAGCAGGCCGAAGCCGAGCTGCGCAAGGCCGAGGCGGAGTTCGGCCCCAGCGACGAGTTCAAGCAGATCCTCGGCGAGGCCCAGGTCTTCGAGAAGTCGCTCCAGGCGCCGCCTTCGAGCGCGGCGGGCGCCCGCGCGGCCAAGCGCGTCCACAGCTTCTCGAACACCGCGCGCTAGCGCACAATCAGCCGGAGGGGGCTTTTTCCGAAGAGGAGCCGAGAGCATGCCAGCCCTGACGTTCGCCGACCACGAGGCCTTTCAGAAGAGCGTGCTGTGGTCGACCGGCGGCGCCGCCGCGGCCGGGGCGCTCGGCTTCGCGCTGTCGCAGGCGGGCCTGACCGTCCCCGGCGTCGCGCTCGTCTGCGCGGTGGCGGCGCTGGCCGCCTGCGGCAAGTCGCTCAAGGGCCGCATCGGCTTCGGCCTCCTCGGCACGCTCTCCGGGCTGCTCTCCTTGGCCTTCCCCTCCCACCCGGTCTTCGGCCTGGCGGCCGCCGGCGCCGGCATGGGGCTCGTCTTCGCCCTGGCGCGCAGCAAGGAGGCGAGCCCGACGCCCGGGGTCGGCCAGCGCATCGGCAGGTCGGCTTTCCTGGCCGCCGCTCTCCTCACCGCGGTCGGCCTGACGTGCGGGACGGTGGTCGTGGGGGCCTTCGACAGCCGCGGCCTGCTCGAGGCGCTGCTGCCTTCGCCTCTGGCGGCGATGGTGCGCACCGGGCTCATCGGCTTCTTCCTGTCGCTCGGCGGCGCCGGCGCCCACCTGGTGCGCGAGCCCGACGCGGTCGAGAACCTCTACGCGAGGCTGCTGCCCGAGCTGGCCGGGGACCTCAAGGTGCTCTGCGCGCGGGCGATGACCAACTACCGGCGCTGCGCGGAGATCCTGAGCAACGGCGAGCCCGGCTTCGCGCGCGCCCAGCTCACCGGCTCGCTCAACGAGGTGACGACGCGCATCCTCGAGCTGGCGAGGCGCTGGCAGGCGATCGACCGCGAGCTGGGCGAGCGGGCCGAGGGCGAAATCGGTCAGCGCCTCTCCGAGCTGCGCTCGCTGAAGGAGTCGACCCGCGACGAGGTCGCCCGCCGGCAGCTCGGGGTGGCCGAGGCGGCGCTCAACGGCGAGCTCCAGCAGATCGACCGCATCCGGCGCGGGCGCGAGCGCATCGTCGCCCGGCTCCACAGCGAGATGGCGCTGCTCGAGCGCACCCGCTTCGCCCTGCTCGGACTCAAGTCCTCGGACGCGCACCTGCGCGCGGCCGAGCTCTCGGCGCTCTCCGAGAGCCTCTCCTCGGTCGCCCGCGAGATGGACTGTGAGGCGCAGGCGGTCGACGAGATCATCAGCCAGGTCGTCGACATCAAGGGCGAGCAGGCGGGCGCCGAGGCGGTGGCGCCGGTCGCCGCGGTCGCCGTCGACCAGAAGCCGTAGGCCGTTCAGCCCCGATGCGCCCCGCGCGCCGCCGGCCTTCGCGCCGTCCCGCGCGGACAGCTCCCGAAGGCAAGAGGACGCCGCGGGGCCAACCGAACTATTGTGTCGGCGATGAAGCGCCTCTCTTCGACCCTCTTGCTGCTGCTCGCCCTTTCCGGCTGCCCGGCTACGGCGGCCAAACCCGGTGGCCCCGCGGACGCGGGGACCGAGGAGGTGCGCCCCTTGAGCCAGCGTGGAATCGCGCGGGTCCTCGCCGCCGACGGCCGGGAGCTGCCGGTCGAGGTGGAGATCGCCTCCAACGACCGCGACCGGGCGCGCGGCCTGATGTTCCGCAAGTCGATGCCCGAGATGGCCGGGATGATCTTCGTCTTCCCCGAGGAGGGCTATCAGAGCTTCTGGATGCGCAACACCTACCTGCCGCTCGACATGCTCTTCATCGCCGCCGACGGCGCGGTGGTCGGCATCGTCGAGAACGCCGAGCCGCTGACGACGACCCCGCGCGCGGTCGACGCAGAGTCGAAGCTGGTGCTCGAGGTCAACGGCGGGTGGTGCTCGCGCAACGGAGTGCGGCGGGGCGACAAGGTGCGGCTCGAGGGGATGTACCGGCTCGAGTAGCGCCAAGTTCCGAGGCTCCGCCGCAGTTGCCGAGGGCCGACCTTCGTGTCGGCCCCGGGCGCATTCCCACTTGTCAACGGCTGGCACCTTGCCGAGTGCCCTTGCCGACCCGCTTTCGACGCCCGGGGACGGCCGCGCCGAGAGCAGCCGAGCGGCATCCGGCGCGAGCCGAAGCGCCCCTTGCCCAGCGGAGCGCGCGCTCCTGCCTCCCGGATTCGGCTTCGCTGAGCCTCCCGCGGCGCCCCGGGGCTCGCCAAGGCCTTCCCGAGGAGACGATGAGGCTCGGAAGGCTGCAGGATGCCTCTGCGGTACCGCCGGAGCCTCTTCCGGGGAAAGAGGTCGCGCTTCCCGACGCGCAGGCTTGCCTTGCCGCCGTGCCGGTGGGGGACTGCAGCCGAGAAGGAGGTTCGCGAGCGGCCTCAGGGTGCCGGCTTGCTGCCGACGAGGTCGATGACCGCGATCTCCGGCCTGCAGAGGAAGCGCACCCGCGGCGCGAGGCCTCCCTCCATGCCGACCCCGCGGTTGACGTAGAGCGCGGTGCTGCCCACCGTGTACCGGCCCATCTCATAGCGTTTGCCGAGCTCCGACATCGTCACGACCGCCCCGTAGAGCGGCACTCGAACCTGGCCGCCGTGCGTGTGTCCGGCGAGGTAGAGGTCCGGTCCCAAGGGCGCGAGGTCCTCGACGAGATCGGGCGTGTGGTACGCGACGATGCGCAACCGCCCCTCGCTCGCGCGCAGACAGCGCTCGAGGACGCCGCCGTTCGGATACGGCGCGCCGCACAACACGGCCCGCCCGTCGCCGACCGCCTGCGGCTCGCCCCG
>DHSB01000115.1:274-21871 GCA_002408385.1 Myxococcales bacterium UBA5297 | reverse complement strand
CCCGCCGAAGAGGTCGGTCTCCGCCCGGTAGGCCACGTCCTGGTTGCCCTGCGCCGCAAACCGGCCGAGCGGCGCCTCGATGCGCGCGAGCAGGTCCTTGACGACGGGGAGTCCCTCGGCCGAGTTGAGGGTGTCGCCGGTGAAGACGAGCAGGTCCGGTTTGAGGGCGTTGACGCGCTCGGGCAGGCCTTCGAGCACCGGGGAGCTCCCCTCGGCGTGAAAGTCGGTGAGGTGGACAACCCGAAGGCGCTCGCCCCGCGGCAGCCGAGGGGTGTCGACCTCGGTGAAGGTGATCTCGGGCCAGCGCGGCTCGACGAGCAGGCCCCAGAGAAAGGCCGCGCCCTCGAGCGGCAGCAGCAGGAAGCAGAGCGCGGCGAGCCGCCGTTCGCGCGCCGAGCGCCGGCGCCGTCCGAGGCGATCGGCCATCAAGCCGAGGCCGCCGGCGAGACCGAGGCCTGTCGCCGCGGCGAACAGCAGCGCGGTGATCTCCAGCGGACCGAGCATCGGCTCCCCGAACCCCGGCGCTTCAGGCGCGCAGGAAGGCGTCTACCCGCTCGAGGAACTCGTCGCGAGTGGCGCGCTCGCGGATGTCGATGCCCGAGACGTCCACGGTCATGCACGGGATGCCGTACTTGCGCTCGACGACCTGAGGAAAGGACGAGTAGTAGCCGTTGAGCCCGCGCAGGAAGTCGCGCCCGATGCCCCGCTCCTCGGCCCGGCCGCGGGTGCGGATGCGCTTGAGCAGCACCTCGGTGTCCGGCACGTCGAAGCAGATGATCTTGTCGGGCCTGGGCAGCTTGATGTTCAGGCGGTCGAAATACTCGTAGTAGAGCTCGAGCTCCCGGTTGTCCATGTGCCCAAGGCCGTGCAGGTACTTCGCGAAGATCTCCGGGTCTTCGTAGAGGGTGCGGTCCTGCACGCAGCTCTTGTTGACCGTGTGGATGAGCTCGTGGTGCTCGACGCGCCGGATGAGGAACTCGAGCTGAAGCGTGAACGACCAGCGCTTCATGTCGGCGTAGTAGTCCTTGAGGAACCGGTTGTCGATCACCGGCTCGTCGAACAGCTCGAACCCGAGGCGCTGGCTGATGAGCTTGGCGGCGGTCGTCTTGCCGGCCCCGATGTTGCCCGCCATCGCCAAGAAGTACTTGGGCTTGAGCTTGGCGCGGACGCCGTTGCGGCGTCTCGGCGCCTCGGCCGTGGGCGCTGGTGCTGCGGGCTGTGCCGCGACCGCATCACCGGCCGCCTTCTTGGCTGTTCTCTTCGCGGGCATGCTCACCTCGACACCGTGTTGGCGGGCCACTGTATACCAGCCGACGTCGCGAGAGAGGAGACGCGCCGGCTTGGTTGCGCGGTGGTCGGTTCCGCCTCCGGAGCGCCCGCTCACCCCGGGCTTCTCGGGTCTCCGACCGCGGGCCCTTTGGCGGAGCTGGAGCTCCGCCGGCCATCGCTACCGCCAGATCGCCTGCAGAGCATTGCCCGCGCGCGCGAGGGAGCTTTGGGCGGTGCAGACCGCGTCGAAGTCGCCGCGCACCGACTTGAGCGCGAACTTCTCGGCGTCGATCTCGCGGCGGGTGCGAGTCTGTAGCCGACGCATCAGCGTGAGCGCCGGGGTCCAGCCGCTGAGCGCGTAGTGCAGCGAGAAGCCGGCGGAGGCGGCCACCAGCGTCAGGCCGCTGCGGCGAAGCCCCGCGGCGGCCAGCGCCGCCCCGGCCAGGCCGACGAGCGAGGCGCCGAGATGGAAGACGCGCTGGACGCTCCACTCTCGGTCGAGTTGGTCGAGGCGCCGGGCGATGTCGGCGCGTCCCCGCGCGGCGAAGTCGTCGACGCGCCGCGCGGTCGCGTGGTCGATCCTCTCGTTGATCTTCGTCGAGGTGTGCCTGCGCACCCTATCGGTCTCCCGCGGTGGGCCGTAGATGGTCATCGCTCGTCCTCGCAGGCAGTCAGAACCCTGCCGCAGCCGCTGCGCTCCGATAAGCAAAGCTATGGCTCGCGGGGACGGCGCGTCGGCCGGGGCGCGCCCGGCCTGCGGACGTCTATTCGAGCGGCTTTCTCGCCCGGAGGATCTCGTAGCGAGCGGCTTTGCCCTTCAGCGTCACGATGGCGGCCAGGCCGTAGGAGAGCTTGCCGTCGTTGAGCCTCCGCGGCAGCGCGCTCGCCGGTCCAGGGTTGAGGAAGAGCGCGGGGTGGAGCTTGCCCTCGGCCAGAGGCTTGCCCGCCAGATCGGTCGCCCGGGCGCCCGCCTCGAGGATCTGCCCGTGGACTCCAAAGGCGATCTTCGCCTGCTTGATCGCCTCGGTCAGGCTCGGGTCTCCGACGTTGCCTGCGCCGGGGACAAAGTCGATGGCCTCCTTGCCCTTCTGCTCAGGAGGCCCATGCATCAGCAGCACGCCGGGATCGTCGCGCTGGCCGGCCGGCGCGACGATCCCGGCGACGTCCTCCTCTTCATAGAGACAGACCCCGCCGCTCTTCGCGTAGGCGCGCTCGGTGTAGCCGGCGGCGTCGACGCGGCGGGCGAAGTTGAGGTTGACGATGTTGGGGTGTTCGCGCGAGGCGAGCCGCAGGGCCCGGTTGAAGGGCGAGCGGCTCTCCCAGTTGCCGATGACGACGAAGACCGGCAGGTCGCTGGCGGCCAGGTAACCGAAGACCTCCTCGAGGTGGCTCTCGAGCTCGGCCGAATCGCCGCCGACGAGGATGGCCTCGACGCCCTCGGCCTTGAAGCGAGCGAAGAAGCCGTCGAGCACCGCGCGCGTCGCGGGATCGAGCTCCTTGATGCCGGAGAGGACACCGAGCTTGACCTCGCCCTTCGGCGTCTCGCCGAGCCGCCGCACCTTCGCCCAGGTGCCGTGGAAGGTGTACTCGAAGCCCGCGTGCTGGAGCGTCTCGGGCTTGGCGAGCGGCTCTCCGCTCCCCTTGCAGCTCAAGCTGTGGGCACCCTGATACTCGTCCCAGCTCGCCGGCGGAGCTTCGTCCTCGGCGAGAGCAGGCGAAGCGAGGAAGGCGCCGAGGGCGACTATCGGCAGGGCCTGGGCGCGCATGCCGCGCATTCTTGTCGCCGCCCCCGGCGGCCGGCAAGCCTCACTCGCCGCCGAGAGAGGCCGGCCCGCGAGGCCCGCGCGAGGCGGCTTGTCGCAGCGCAGCGCGCAGCAGCGGACGCGGCAACAGGCTCGCGAGCGCGGCGATGGCCTTGTTGGCGAGCCCGGGGACACAGAGGACGCGGCCGCGCTCGAGGGCCGCAAGCGACGCCTCGACGACCTCGTCAGACTCCATCCAAAGCCACGAGGGGATGAACGCGACCTCGAGGCCCGCGCGAAGGTGGAGGCCGGTCCGGGTGAAGCCCGGGCAGAGCGCCTGGATGCGGACGCCGGCGGGGGCGAGCTCGGAGCCGAGCGACTCGCTGAAGAGGCTGAGAAAGGCCTTGGTCGACGAGTAGACCGCGCTTTGCGACGCGGGCAGAAAGCCGCTGAGCGACGAGACGTTGATCACCGCGCCGCGGCTCTCCTTCAGCCGGGGCAGCGCCGCGTGGGCGAGTCTGACGGGCGCGAGCACGTGGAGGCGGATCATCCGCTCGTGGAAGTCGGGCGCGGTGCGCTGGAAGTCGTCGCCGCCGCCGAGGCCCGCGTTGTTGATGAGCAGGCAGAGCCCGTCGGCCGCCGCCAGGCGGCGCTCGACCTCGCCCAGCGGACCGGGCTCCGAGAGGTCCGCGGCGAGCAGGCCGACGCAACCCGCGCGTCCGGCGAGCTCGCGCGCGAGCCGCTCGAGTCGACCAGGCTCGCGCGCGATGAGCAGCAGGGCGAAGCCTCGCGCGGCCAGCTCGCGCGCGAAGGCCGCCCCGATGCCCGAGCTTGCGCCGGTGATCACGGCGAGTGGCGGGCCGGGAGACTTGGCGAAAAAGCCGGACATCTTCAAAGCCCCTCTCTCTTGCCGGGCCGGGAGGTTTGCGGCCGCGCGGATCGGGAGACAAGGCCAACAGAGCGCGCAGCGCGTCGAGCGGTCAATCGGGGGCGGGCGAGCAGACTGTCCGTGCGATCCGCGCCGAGGCGAGCGCGTCGCCGTAGTGGCGCTCGTACCGGCCGAGGTCCCATCCCTGGCAACGGCGCGCCCTCTCCTGCGGAGAGCCGCCGACCAGCAGGTGCAGCCGCAGCAGCGCCAGCTCGCCGCGGGTCGGCAGCTCGCCTCTTGTAGGCCGAAGCTCGTCGAGGCGCCGCTCTATCTCGGCGCTCGCGCCGGCGCGCCCCTGCAGCTCGCGCTCGCCCCAGGTGCTCGGCTCAAGCCCCCAGTCGGCGGGCGCGACCAGGCACAGCCCCACCAGCCGCGCGGTCGGCACGACGGCCGGATGGCTGCGCGCGAGGGCCAGCGTCAACAGCGCGAGGACGATCCCGAGCCGGGCGCAGAGCACCGCCCGCCCACGCGCGCGCTCGGCGATGAGCGAGCGGATGAACGAGTAGCCGAGCGCCAGGGCAAAAGGAGTCGCCGTCGCCAGGCCGCTCCCCCGAGAAAGCAGCAGGGCCACCGCCGAGGCGCACAGGCCGACGAGGTGGGCCGGCCCCCGGTGCGTAGCGGGGCGCGCGCCGCCGCAGGGCGAGGTGAAGGGTGGACAGAAGCGCCTCGCCCCCGAGCGCGACGACGAGGGCCAGCGGCGCGCCCATCCACCAGGCGGCCCGCCGCGCGGTCGCGTCGATACAGAGCCCACACGCCAGCCCGCTCGACGGCGTCCAGCCGAGCAGGGCGGCGATGACCGGGGCAGAGAGCCTGCGCGCGAGGCTCGGGGGCACGCCGATGAGCATCGTATAGAGCATCGGGCAGGCGGCCTGCCCGTTCAATGCCCTGGAGCGTCGGGCGCCCTGCAAAGGGGCGAGCGCCCCTCGCGACGGCCTGCCTCCCCCGCTTGTCACACCGAGGCGCCCTGGCAATCTTCCTTCAAGGGGGATTCAGCACTTGGCGGTGCGAAAAAATAACGCACTGAAGAAGGAGGCGAGCCAATGAAGCAGCTCGTCCTGGCACTCGGCGCGGCGCTCATCCTGATGCCGGCGCTTGCCCAGGCTCAAATCGAAGAGGAGATCGAGCAGATCGAGATCGAGGAGAATCAGATCCAGGTGGGCCTCAACGGCGGTATCGGCGGCTTCCTCGGGCAGGTCAACGACTTTGCCAACACCGGCCCCGCCTACGGTGTCACCGCGTCGGCGAGCGAGGGCGGCGACCTGATCTCGTACGAGGCGGCGTTCATGGGCCACACCAACGGCCTGGAGAACATCGACTCGAACATCACCCGCAACCAGTTGCAGGCTGCGGTCAAGGTTGGGCCCGAGCTCGAGGCGCCGGTGATGTGGCGTCCGTACGCGTTCGGCGGCGTCGGCGCGGCGCTCACCACCGTGGGCGACAACCCTTACGGCCTGACCAACGCGGTCGAAGGCCTCGTGCCGTTCGGCGTGGGCGCGGACTTCTTCACCGACTCGACCTTCCGCGTCGGCATCCGCGGTCAGTACACCTGGTCGGTCCTCGGCAGCGACGTGGCCGACTTTGCCGAGCACCCCGATGCCCTCTCGGGCACCCTGAACGTGTCGGCGGCCTTCTAGCCTGCACGGCCGAGCGCATCTCGAACAGAGGCCCGGCGGCCAGCCGCCGGGCCTCCCGCTTGCCCGGTCGCCCGAGCCTGCCTCCCCGGCCCTGGAGTGCTGCTTGAGGTTGCCCTGCCACTCTTGGGGGGTCTATCCTTCCCGACCGTTGCGCTCCAGAAGCACCGGGTTCTCCCTTCGGCCCCGCCCCGACGGCCGGCTTGACAACCTTCCCGGTGGCTCGTGCGCAGCCGTAGCGAGCCGGCAGGTCGGGAACGAAACCGAGCTCAATTGCAGCCTGGCGGCCCAGCCGTCCAGGCGCACGGGAAGGCAAACCCATGGACAAGAGAATTGCCATCCGCCGTGTACGCAGCACGCATCAGAAGGCCAAGCCCACCGATCCGACCAAGCTCGGATTCGGCCGCTACTTCTCCGACCATTTCTTCGCCACCGAGTTCGACCGCACCAACGGCTGGCATCTGGCGCGGATCGAGCCGATGCGCACCCTGCAGATCGACCCGGCGGCCATTTGCCTGCACTACGGCCAGGAGGTCTTCGAGGGTCTGAAGGCCTACCGCGGCAAGGACGGCGGCATCTACCTGTTCCGCTGGCAGAAGAACGCCCAGCGCATCCAAAACTCGGCCAAGCGCCTGATGATGGAGTCGGTCGACGAGGAGTTCTTCGGGCGCGCAGTCAAGTCGCTCGTGCTGATCGACCAGGAATGGATTCCCGACTCTCCGGGCTCCTCGCTCTATATCCGCCCGACCATCATCGCGACCGACCCGTTCTTGGGCGTGCGCCCGGGCGACGAGTACGCCTTCTACGTCATCGTCGGCCCGGTGGGCGCCTACTATCCCCAGGGCTTCAACCCGGTTCGCATCTGGGTCTCGGAGGAGGACGTGCGCGCGGTGCGCGGCGGCCTGGGCGAGGCGAAGACCGCGGCCAACTACGCCCACAGCCTGCAGGGACAGAAGAAGGCGGCCTCGCTCGGCTACACGCAGGTGCTCTGGCTCGACGCCATCGAGCACCGCTGGGTCGAGGAGGTGGGCACGATGAACATCTTCTTCGTCATCAAGGACGAGCTCATCACCCCGCCGCTCGGCGGCACCATCCTCCCCGGCATCACCCGCGACAGCGTCATCCAGATCGCCCGCCACTGGGGCATGAAGGTGACCGAGCGGCGCATCTCCATCGACGAGGTCATCGAAACGGCCAAGACCGGCGATCTCACCGAGTCGTTCGGCACCGGCACCGCCGCGGTCATCTCCCCGGTCGGCGTGCTGTCGTACAAGGGCGCCGAGGTGCAGGTGAACAAGAACCAGACCGGACCGCTCGCCCGCCGCCTGTTCGACTACATGACCCGCCTGCAGCACGGTGAGGAAGAGGACGTCTTCGGCTGGATCGAGCGCATCGACCAGCTCGACCCCGAGCAGCTCGCCATCACGCTCTCCGAGTAGACGAACCGACGGTCACTGCCGGCCGGCGCCCTGACCAGACGCCGGCCGGTCTACTTGCGGGGCCCATTCGATGCCCAGAGCGCGCAAGGCAGCGGCGAGTCGCACGAGCAGCCGCTCGAACAGCTCTCGAGGCCGCAAGGCCGGGGCGAGGGCTCGCAAGCCCTCTTGCGCCCGTCCCCAGCCAGAGCGCGAGCGGGTCCGCAACCTGGTGGCCCTCGATGCCGCCGCGCTGATGAGCCGCATCGCGGCCCGCGCGGGCGAGATGGTCGGGCTCTTCTCGCTTCACCGCGACCGCGAGCCGCTGCTGACCCCGCTGCGCAGCCGGCTCCCGGAGATGAGCTTTCGCGAGCTGTCGCTGCTGTCGGCGCGCGAGCAGAGCGCGGTGAGCCTCTTCGTCGAGGAGCTCGAGGCGCTGCGCTGGTACTTCCGCTACACCGCGGACATGCCGAGCACCGCCGAGCAGCGCTTCCGTCAGCACCGGCGCGGCCTCGAGGCCTGCTACGAGCGGTTGGTCGCCGCCGTCGGAGCGCCACGTGCCGACGAGCCCGAGCCTTCGCGCTAGCGCAGCCCTCTCGAGCAGCGCACCGCCGCAGGCCCCCTGGCAATCGACCGCTCTTGCGGAAGCCTCGGCGCGGGGATTTGCGGCGGCTCGCGGCCGCCTGCGCAAACAGGCCGCCTCGGGCCCTCGGCCGCGCCCTGTCGCCTTCGGAAGGCACCACCGGTGCGCGGTTCGCCGGCCGGCGAGAGGCGAATCGCCCCGGGGCGCAGGCCGCCGGCGCCGGGCAAGAACATGATTGCCTTTAGTGTCCGGCCGCGTACATTCCTGCCGCGTTGCTGCTAGGCTGCCCGGGACTCTTCCGGGTGAGCGATCAACCGATGAGGTACGGAGGCGAGAGATGCCCGTGAACATGGATGCGGTGCGCGCGCTGGTCGAAGCGCGGCATGGTCAGCCCTTCGAGGTGCTCGGTCCCCATGTCGAAGAGCTCGAGGGCAAGCGCGTCGTGTTCGTGCGCACCTTCCAGCCGGGGGCGAGCCGCGTCAGTGTCGTCGGCGCCGACGGCAAGACGCTGGCCGAGGCGACCCGACTGCTCGACGAAGGGTTCTTCGAGGCGGCGCTCGGCGAGGTGCGCCCGGCGAGCTACCGCCTGCGCGTGGAGGCGGGCGGCAGCACGTACGAGCTGTCCGACCCCTACGCCTTCGGTCCGCAATTGACCGAGTATGACCTTCACCTGTTGCGCGAAGGCACGCACTACCGGCTCTGGGAGAAGCTGGGCGCCCATCCCATCGAGGTCGACGGGATTCGGGGCGTCAGCTTCGGGGTGTGGGCCCCCTCGGCCCGGCGCGTCAGCGTCGTCGGTGATTTCAACGGCTGGGATGGCCGGCGCCACCCGATGCGCAAGCACGAGCAGAACGGGGTCTGGGAGCTGTTCATCCCCGGGCTGGAGGTCGGGCAGAACTACAAGTACGAGCTGCTGCCGAATCAGGGCGACATCTACCTGCTCAAGGTCGATCCGGTCGCCTTCCAGGTCGAGCTGCCTCCCAAGACCGCCGCTCGCGTCTACGATCTGGAAGGGTACGAGTGGGCAGATCAGGAGTGGATGGAGAAGCGCAAGAACGGGAGCTATCTCGAGGCGCCAATCTCCATCTACGAGGTGCACCTCGGCTCGTGGCGCCGGGTGCCCGAGGATGGCAACCGCTCCCTGTCCTACCGAGAGGCCGCCGAGCAGCTCGCCGCCTACGTCAAGGAGATGGGCTACACGCACATCGAGCTGCTGCCGCTGACCGAGCACCCGTTCTACGGCTCGTGGGGCTACCAGACGGTCAACTTCTTCGCCCCCACCGGCCGCTACGGCAGCCCCCACGACCTGATGGCGTTCGTCGACACGATGCACCGCAACGGCATCGGCGTCCTCCTCGACTGGGTCCCGGCCCACTTCCCCTCGGACTCCTACGGGCTCGCGGAGTTCGACGGCACGCACCTCTACGAGCATGCCGACCCGCGCCAGGGGCGCCACCCGGAGTGGGACACCCTGGTCTTCAACTACGGGCGCACCGAGGTCTGGAACTTCCTGCTCTCCGACGCGATGTTCTGGCTCGACCAGTACCACTTCGACGGCCTGCGCGTGGACGCGGTCGCCTCGATGCTCTACCTCGACTACGCGCGCAAGGACGGCGAGTGGGTCCCCAACCGCTTCGGCGGCAAGGAGAACCTGGAGGCGGTCGAATTCCTCAAGTTCCTCAACACGCTCGTACACCAAAAGCACCCCGGCGCGGTCACCATCGCCGAGGAGTCGACGGCCTGGACCGGGGTCTCACGCCCGACCTACCTGGGCGGCCTGGGCTTCTCGATGAAGTGGAACATGGGGTGGATGCACGACATCCTCGACTTCTTCTCGAAGGACCCGGTCTACCGCAAGTACCACGCGAACCGGCTCACCTTCAGCATGCTCTACGCCTACACCGAGAACTTCGTGCTCGCGCTCTCCCACGACGAGGTCGTGCACGGCAAGGGCTCGCTCATCGGGAAGATGCCCGGCGACGAGTGGCAGAAGAGGGCCAACCTGCGCGCGCTGTTCGGCTACATGTTCGGCCACCCGGGCAAGAAGCTGCACTTCATGGGCGCCGAGATCGGCCAATGGTCCGAGTGGAACCACGACTCCAGCCTCGACTGGCACCTGCTCGGCTATCCGACGCACCGCGGGATCCAGCAGTGGATGAAGGACCTCAACCGCGTCTACCGCTCCGAGCCCTCTCTCTGGCAGCAGGACTTCGTGCCCGAGGGTTTCCGCTGGATCGACTGCAGCGACACCGACCGTTCGATCTATTCCTTCGTGCGCTTTGCCAAGGATCCGTCCGACTTCCTCGTCTTCGCGTGCAACCTGACGCCGATGCCGCGGCACGACTACCGCATCGGCGTTCCGGAGTCCGGGGCCTACGTCGAGCTGCTCAACAGCGACGCCGATATCTACGGCGGAAGCAACATGGGCAACGCCGGCGAGGTCTGGGCCGATCCGGTCCCCTGGCAGGCGTTCGGCAACTCGATGAACATCACCCTGCCTCCGCTGTCGGTGCTCGTGCTCAAGCGCCGCAAGTAGCCGCGCTTGCGGCGGGATGGTGGGGACCCGTCGCCTTTGCTCTCATGGGCGGGCCATGACCACCGCGTCGCTCACCTGCCCGACCTGCGGGCAGGAAATCAACCGAGGCGATGTCCTCTGCGTGTACTGCGAGGTCATCGTCGATCCTTCCGCGCTCGTCGACGATGACTTCGAGCCGCCGCGGGAGCCGACGGTCATCCGCGCGCTGCTCTGCCCCGAGCCCACCCTCTCTCGCCAGGTCCCCAGGCCGCCGCCCGCGCCGGCCGAGGCAGGACTTGCGACGGGTCGCGGGACCATCACGCGGACCCGCGTCTTCACGGTGCCCGCGGGCGCCGACGACCTGCCGGCGCTGCTGCTCGGGCTCGATCTGCGCCAGCAGGCGCTGTCGAGCTTCGAGGCCTACATCATTTC
Source organism: Myxococcales bacterium UBA5297 (assembly GCA_002408385.1). Taxonomy (GTDB): domain Bacteria; phylum Myxococcota; class Myxococcia; order Myxococcales; family UBA5297; genus UBA10939. The sequence goes on along the minus strand of DHSB01000115.1, from coordinate 11,356 downwards.
GCTCATCGACGGGCGCACCACCGTCGAGCAACTCCGGATGATGGCGGCGCTCTCGAAGATCGAGATCCAGTCGATCCTGCGCTCGCTGCTCGACCGCGAGATCATCAAGCTGTGCGAGGCGCCCCCGAAGCCCAAGCCACGCGCTGCCGAGCCTCCCAGCCGGCCACCGCCTTTGCCCGAGGACCTTCCGGCGTCACGGCCGGTGGTCCTCAAGGCGTCGGGCCCCCGCCCGCCGGCCCAGGAGCCTTCGCCTCCGCTTCCAAGGTATTCGCCTCCGCGCGCGCCCCCACGACTCGAACGCCGGCCCGTGCCGCAGCCAGCCCCGCAGCCGGCCTTCAACCCGCTGCAGAAGGCCATCGAGCTCGAGCGCTCGGGCGACTACGCCGGGGCCATCAGGGTACTCGAGCTGGCGATCGCGCGCTCGGACGATCCGGCGCCGCTCTACAACCGGCTCGCGATAGCGGTCGTCAAGGAGCGCCGCGACCTGAGCGCCGCCGAAGAGCTCCTGCAGAAGGCGCTCGCCCTCGACCCGGACAACGAGGTCTACCGACAGAATCTGATGAAGGTCCTGTCGATGTCCGCGGCGCTCACCGGTCGCCACAAGATGCCCAGGCGGCGAGGCTAGCTGCGAGCCCTCGCCCGCCTTTGAGGTCGTTGCTCGAGCCCCTCGCTTTGCCCAAGCTGGCAAGGACTCGAGCGCCAACGGGCTAGGTTCCCTTCAGGCGCTCGTGACCCGCGGCGGTGATCCCTGTGCCGGTCTCGAGCAGGCGCTGGGCTTCGTCGCTGAAGCGCAGTCTTTCGAGCGTTTCGCCCGGGATGCCGCCGCTGGCCACGGTCGTGCCCAAGGGGCGGTACTTGTGGTGGCCTGCCGGCCTGCGCCGCATCCGCTCGAGCTCGCGTTTGATGATGCGCACCAACCTGTCCCCGGCGGCGTCGAGCGAGGCGTACGGGTCCTGAGTCACCTCCTCGATTTGGATCGTCTGCGCCATGGGCATGCGGAACGTCAGGTGGCACTCCTTGTCGTTGCCGCCCTTGGTCCCGTTCATGTCCTCGAACACCACGCGCAGCTCGGCGGCCGAGCTGTCGTAGAAGCGCGTGATCACGTTGACCAAGCGCTCCATCACGTAGCTCTTGAGCTCGTCCGGAACCGTCATCTGCTTGCCTTGGATCAGGACTTTCATGGGATCTCCTGGCGCAAATATGCCCATCGCCCTCCGACGATGGGTGGCCGCTCGCCCGGCCTCGAGCCGGCGCGAGCACTCGCCAACCGACTGGATACGGCAGGTCGTCAGTCGAGAGTCGACAGTCCCGGGCTGCCCCCGGAACCCAAGCGATCGGTCGCAGGTTGGTAGGGGCGCATGGCAGTGCGCCTGTCCAGGAATCGGGAAGCTGCACGGGCGACCCCAGCGGCCGGCGCGAAGGCCGCCCCCCCGGAATCGTGGCGTCAGGAGCTGAGCAACGTTCCCTTCAACAGAACCCGCGCTCAGGCGACGGCGAGGACGCCGACTTCAATCGACGCAGCCATCGCGCGGGTCGCGGCTTCCCCGGACCTGCACCTCGGCGATCGCTCCGACGAGCTCGCCGGTGCCGTCGGCCGGCAGGTCGAGCAGGAAGGGCAAGCGGCGCGCCTCGCCGCGACCGAGCACGAACCCGGTGGCAAGGGAGCGCTCTATGGGCTGCTGGACGCCTCCTGGCCGCACCGAGAGCCTGGCCGCCCGCACGTGCCTGGGGAGCGCCCCGCCGATGAGCGCGACGGCGCCAAAGATGACGAGCGAGGCAGGGCCCCTTCGTGCTTCCAGTTCGAGGCTCAACTCGGCGCCACCGCTGAGCAAGCAGCCAAAGCTCTCGAGGATCATCGCTCGCCTCCCGAGGAGCCCGTCGGCCAGCACGGAGAGAGCGGGAGGCGACGGCTGGGCTCTGCGCCCACGGCGACGATGGTCTGGGGCGAAAGCTCTTCATTGGCGGACACTTCGGCGCCTGCCGGGACGGCTCCCCCGGCGCGCGCCCTCTACCCGCCCCGCCTCCGGAAACGCCTGCGACAGAGGGCCTTCTCCCACCCCTTGCCCGCACCATAAGGAAAGGGGCGCACCGAGAAGGTGCGCCCCTTTGCCAACAACCCGTCGCGAAAGACCGCTAGCTCGACGCGCCCGCGACTGGAGGCGTCCCGGCGGGCTCGGCCTCCGGCTCGAGCCCCGGGGCCTCGCGCTTGCTCTGAAGCACCGCCCAGACAATCGAGCCGACCGACACTAGAAACACGACCACGCCGACCCAACGAGCCCACTCGACCGGCGCCCGCGGGGCGGCCATGTTGTAGGCCAGCGCGGGCCCGAGGACGAGCAGGCTAACCATGTTCATCACCTTGATGAGCGGATTGATCGCCGGGCCGGCGGTGTCCTTGAGCGGGTCGCCGACGGTGTCGCCGGTGATCGCGGCCTTGTGGGCCTCGGAGCCCTTGCCGCCGTAGACCCCGTCCTCGATGAGCTTCTTCGCGTTGTCCCAAGCGCCACCGGCGTTGGCCATGAAGACCGCGAGGAGCTGGCCGGCGAGGATGGTGCCGGCAAGGAAGCCGCCGAGCGCGTAGGGCCCCAAGCCGAAGCCGACGGCCACCGGGACGACCACCGCCATCAGTCCCGGGCCGATCAGCTCTTTTTGCGCGGTCACGGTGCAGATGTCGACGACGCGGCCGTATTCGGGCTTCTTGGTGCCGGCGAGGATCTCCTTGTCGCGGAACTGCTGGCGGCACTCCTTGACGATGTAGAAGGCGGCGCGCCCCACCGCGCGGATGAGCATGCTGCTGAAGAGGAAGGGGACCGCGCCGCCGATGAGCAAGCCGACGAGGACGACCGGGTCGGCCACCGTGATGAGCCCAGCCTCCTTGTGGTACATCGCCTCGGTCATCAGGTGAATCTTGTCCTCGCCGCCGACCGCGATGGTGGCGATGAACGAGGAGAAGAGCGAGAAGGCGGCGATGACCGCCGAGCCGATGGCGATGCCCTTGGTCTCGGCCTTGGTCGTGTTGCCGACCGCGTCGAGGTCCGCGAGGATCTGGCGGGCGCGCTTGTACGAGCCCGGATCGTCCTTCTCCATCTGCTCCTTGTCGTAGCCCATCTCGCCGATGCCGTTGGCGTTGTCGGCGACCGGGCCGAAGACGTCCATGGAGATGGTGTTGCCGGTCAGGGTGAGCATGCCGATGCCCGCCATGGCGACGCCGTAGGCGACGAACATCGGCGGGGTGCCCATGTAGGTGACCACCGCGAGCATCATCGCGCCGACGATGATCATCAGGGTCATCACGGTGCTCTCATAGCCGAGGGCAAAACCCGAGATGATGTTGGTGGCGTGCCCGGTCTGGCAGCTCTTGGCGAGTTCCTGGACCGGGGTGAACTTGGTGTGGGTGTAGTAGCTGGTGATCTTGTTGAGCATGATCGCCAGGATGACGCCGATAAGGCAGGTGAGCGCCGGGCGCATGTCGAGGCCGGCGACGCCGAGGTTCGCCCAGACCGGCAGCTCGGCCGGGTTGCCGTTGGGGAAACCGGGCAGCGCGACCGGATTGCCCTGCAGGTAGGCCGCGTCGAAGCGCAAGTAGAAGAAGCCCAGGACCATGAAGCCGGTGATGCTGATCACCGAGCCAATCCAGAAGCCGCGGTGCACGCTCTTGAGCGCGGTGTCCGAGGTGTCGTTGGGGCCGGCCTTGACGGTGTAGGTCGAGATGATCGACCCGACGACGCCGATGCCACGCACCAGCAGCGGGAAGATGACCCCCTTGTGGCCGAAGCTGGCCAGGCCGAGGATCATCGCCGCGACGATGGTCACCTCATAGCTCTCGAAGATGTCGGCAGCCATGCCGGCGCAGTCGCCGACGTTGTCGCCGACGTTGTCGGCGATGGTCGCCGCGTTGCGCGGGTCGTCCTCGGGGATGCCCTGCTCGATCTTGCCGACCAGGTCGGCGCCGACGTCGGCCGCCTTGGTGTAGATGCCGCCGCCGACGCGCATGAAGAGCGCGAGCAGCGTGCCGCCGAAGCCGAAGCCAAGCAGCGCCTCGTAGGCCTGCTCGCCATAGACCAGGAAGATGAGCGTGCCGCCGAGCAGCCCGAGGCCGTCGGTGAGCATGCCGGTGATCGTGCCGGTCCGGTAGCCAAGCTGCATCGCCTCGCCGTACGAGTGCTTGGCGGCCGCGGCGACTCGCAGGTTTCCGGCAGTCGCCAGCCGCATGCCGACGAAGCCGACCAGGCTGCTGAAGACCGCGCCGACCAGGAAGGCGCCCGCGCGCCCCCAGCGGAAGGCCGACTCGTGGCCGGTGTAGAGCACCGCGAGCAGCACGGTGATGATCAGGATGAGCGGCCCGATCTTGCGAAACTGCGCCGACAGGTAGGCGTCGGCGCCCTCGCGCACCGCCGCGGCAATCTCCTGCATCTTCGGGGTGCCGGTGTCGGCCCGGTAGACCTGGCGCACCAGCATCAAGGCGTAGCCCAGGCCCGCGAAGGCGGTGGCGAGCACCGAGAGCAGGGCGACGATCTCCAGCGTCGTGTAGCGCGGGTCGGAGAAGACGGCGAAGAACTTGAACCCTTGGCCCTCCTGGCCGGTCGAGGCCTGCGCACCGGGCAGCCAGAGGCCCGCGGTACCGAAGAACACGAGCAAGGTCAGCAGGTAGTACCGTCGCACGGACGGTTTTCGAAGTAGCCGGACGAGCATTTGGCGCATCGCTTTTACCCTTCACCGAGGTCGGGTGACGGCCCCGGAAACACGCTTGGTTGGACTGCTCGGAAGTCTGCCGTTGTGCAGGTCACGTCCGAGGCGCTGGCACGCTTTGAGCCGACGGCGTGGCCTGGATGTCTGGAAAAGAAGCTGCCGTGATCTCCGGCTCCTCAAAGCACAGAAGGCCCGCCCCCCGGCGAGCCCTCGAGCCGTTAGCCCTCAGCGCGACTCCACGACGACGGGATTGGTTCGGGGAAGCGCCAGACGAGGATCTTGTTGCGGTCGGCGACAAAGAGGCCGCCTTCGCCCGCATTGCCGTAGCCGATCCAGTCCTGGAACGGCACGCGATTGAGCAAGTCGCCCGAAGAGATCGTCTTGGTCTTCTTGCCCTTGGTCGCCAGTTCCTCGGCCGCCTGCATCAGCACCCCCTCGGCGACGATGCTGCGCTGGGTGACTCCGACGAGCTCGGCGAAGGCGAGCGTGCGAAAGACCTTGCCCGGCCGGTGCGTGGCGTACCACGCGTACTCGATAGGCGTCAGGTCGGACATCACCAGCATCTCGACCGGCGCGAGGACCATGTACACCCGGTGTGGGCGCTCGGGCTTCGGGTCGCGCCCGATGTGCTCGGCGACCTGGTCGGGAGTGAGCGACTCGTCGCACTGGTGCGTCGGGAACTCGTAGAGCGACTTGGGGCCTTGGAGGCTCAGGGCGCGCCCGCTCGTCTTGACGAGGTGGCAGCTCTTGATGGCGTCGACCGGGATGCAGGACATCGCCTGGTTCGACAGGGCAGTCTTGGTGCGCTTGCCGGCCAGGATTGCCTTGAGCGCGGCCTGTGTGTCCCCGCCCGCATCGCGCCAGCCACCCTCCTCGAGGAAGTCGAACTGAGGCTTGCCCTCCTCGTGCGCGAGCTCGAAGAAGATCGACCGGCCGTGAAAGTACTTGGCAGAGCCCGGGCTGCGGTGCCAGCCGAGCTCGTCGATGCCCAAGCTGGTCGCGACGAGCGCGCTCTGCGGGAGGGTCAGAATCAGGTTCACCTGGGGCATGGCTAGTCCTTATCACAGGTACCTTTTGGGGGCGCACTCTAGGAGACGACGATCCGGTTCGTCAACGCCCGGACAGCGTTGCGAAGGGCCGCTGTGCGCGCTTTGCGCCCAAAGTAGCGCTCGCTGAGCGGGTGCACGCCTCGACCGGCTCTCGCCCGCTCGCCGGCAGCGCCTCGCGAGGCCAGAAGCCCGGCCGAGCAGCCGGTTGCATCCGCTTTGCCTGAGACCGGCCGCTGGCTAGCATCCGCGCGCCCGAGGGAGGGTTCGGAGAAGGCCATGGAGCTTGTCTGAAACCAGAAGTTTCGCGTCTTCGCCTACGGAAGGAACTGCGCGCGGCGAGGCGAGGCTGGAGGCGTTGATGAACTACCTCCAGGAGGCCGCTGGCAACCACGCGGCAAGCTGGAGGCTCGCCGTCGGCGACCTGCTGGCCCTCGGGCGTGCAGGAGATGTTCGCCCTTCGCGACTTCGAGATCGCCCTCGCAGACGGAACGTCCCTCGCGGTCGCAACGAGCTCCTGGGTGGTCTTTGATCTGGAGGCCAAGCAGCCCCTTCCCACTGCGCGAGCCCTCCCCGCCGAGTTCCTGCTCGAGCGGCGCTCGCTCAATGACCCGTTCGTCCACCTGCCTGGGCTCAAAGCCGCCGAGCGCTCGGTCCGTCTTCGAACGGTGCTCCGAGACCTCGACCTCAACCGGCACGTCAACCATGCCGTCTATGTGCAGTGGGCGCTCGAATGCGCGTCCGCAGAGCTCGCCTCCCGGCAGCAGCCCGTGGGGTTGGAAGTGGGCTTTTGGGCCGAGGCCTTCTACGGCGACGAGGTTGTCTCCGAGTCTCGGACGGAGAACGCCGACGGGCCGGAGGTTCGCCTGGCCCACAGGATCCGCCACGCGCACCGCGACATCGAGCTGGCGCGACTGCGCACCGTCTGGTCGCAATGATCCGGTGGCGCCCTGCGAGCGCGATTCGACAATAGTCGCGACGAGCGGGCCGCGGGCGCGGACCGAAAAGGCCTTCAGCGCCTTTGGGCCCGGTGCGCGGCCGAGGCAACGCGCGCGGACCGGACGCTAAACTATCTTCTCCGCCTCGTCTTTCGAGAACGCGGCCGCACGCGCGCGCGGACCGAACCCGCGTCCGCTGCCCCGAGTCCGAATCGGGTCTGAAGCGGCCGAGGGGCGCGGACCGACCCGATTGCGGATGAAGGAGCGCCTCGCTTATCCGGGTGCCGGGGCCCCGTCGGGCGCACGCGGACCAAGAAAGCTCTTGTTCTGGTAGGTGCCATCGAACCGGTGGGTCGTCTTGTACCTCTCGTTCGAGCCGCTCCGGGCGGCCTGCTCGGTCCTCGCGAGCAGCTCGTCCACCTCCTGCTCGCTCATTGGCTCGAACCGACGGCCGATCTCCAGGGCCTGTTCGAGCATCGGCATCGAGTCGCATCCGGTGATCACGACGCTGGTCGGCAGGCTCAACGCATAGCGCAAGCACTCCTCGGGCTCGGCGACGTCGTCCCAGACGAAGAAGCCCGAGCCCATCGGCTTCATGCCGAGCACCCCGATCTCCTGCCTCAACAGCACTGGGAGCACCTTCTTCTCGAAGCTGTCGTAGTGCGCGTCGAGCAGGTTGAGCGGCATCTGCACCGCGTCGAAGCGAAACCCGTGGGCCTCGGCCTCCTCGAGCATGCGCAGGTGGATGTCGGGCGACTTGTGCCCGGTGAAGCCCAACAGGCGGACCTTGCCGGCCTTCTGCGCGGCAAGCATCGCCTCGGCCGGACCACCCGGGTCGAACATCAGTTGCGGGTCCTGCTCCCAGATGACCTCGTGGAGCTGGAGCAGGTCGAGGTGGTCGGTCTGGAGCCGGCGCAAGGACTCGTCGAGCTGCTCGGTGGCGGTCTTCGCGTCCCGGCCGTCGAACTTGGTCATCAAGAACGCCCGCTCGCGGTAGCCATCGCGCAGCGCCTTGCCCATCCGGATTTCGCTCTGGCCCGCGTTGTAGTCCCAGCAGTTGTCGAGAAAGGTGATGCCGCCGTCGATGGCCGCGCGGATGATGCGGATGCTCTCTTGCTCGCTGTCCTGGATGCCGATGTGCCATCCGCCCAGCCCCAGGGCCGAGACCGATTGGCCGCTGCGCCCGAGCGCGCGCCGCGGCACCTCGCCGAAGGCCGGCTTGCTCGTCCCCTTGTTCGAGCTGCACCCGGTCGCCGTTGGGGCGTTCGCGGCGACTGTCACGGCGAGCGCGGCCTCGATGAATTCCCGGCGGTTCAGCATGGGCATCCTCGCTGGTCTTGGAATGGACGGCGCAAGGGTTCGCACCGCCACCTGTTTTACAAGCGCGCGAACAGGCGGGCGCGGACCGCGCTCGCGGAAAGGACGGCTCTTGGGCGCTGGAAGCAGGTCGCGCCCCGGAGCGCCTGGCGAGCTCGCGGGGACGGCCTGCGCGCGGCGGGACGGGGAGACGGCCTCTCGGGTGGCGCCGGGGCCGCCCGGTGGGTGCTAGGCCAACGGCGTTATCTGCACTTCGAGGTTGTGGCCTACGGTCACCAACGAGCCCTCGGGCACTTCGATGGAGTTGTCGGAGGCCGGCCCGCCACTTCCCAACGCCACGGCCCGCACCCGGCGATGGGCGCGCAGCAGCGGGTGCGAGTCGGGCGTGCTCTCGGTGATTCCGCAGCGCTCGCAACGGGCGATCCCCTCGAGCAGCGCGTAGTCGAGCCGGCCCGAGCAGAGGCGGGTCGCCACCATCACCCGGCCGTTGCTCGCCAAGAAGCTCAGGTTGCCGACCCGGCCCGCCTCGCGCTCGAGCTGCTCGACCCGGCGCACCGTCTCGGCCAACAGCCTGCCGACCAGAGGCGGCGGGATGTCGAAGTCATCGCAGCGGCCCTCGTCGCGCAGCTTCTTGACAAAGCTCAGGAAGACGAGCTCGCTTGCGGTCGTGCCCTTGACCTGACGCTTGAGGAAGTCGGGCAGCTCGTGCCAGAGCGCCCCGTAGCTTGGGGCCGGCGAGCCCAGAGCGCCTGCGTGGATGAACATCCAGCGCCGGAAGCGCAGGGGCATCGCGTCCTCGTCGGCGAAGACCCGGGAGAGCAGCGGCCCGGCGTGGAAGAAGAGCGCCTCGCTCGCCACGTCGGCGACCAGGCCGCTCAGGTCGAGCCCCTCGATTGCACCGGGCTTCTTGCGCAACAGGACGGCGTCGGCGTCTACGTAGGCCAGGCCGATGGCCCCGGGGCGAGCCCCGGTCTCGGGCGAACGGCGCGCCTTGAGCAGCTCGACCTGACAGCGCAGAAGGTTCGGGTCGGAGGTCAGGATCGCGAGGGTCGAAGACATGGCGGCGAGTGGCTTCCTTCTTCCGGTAACAGTAGCGGTCGGGCGAACAGAGCGGCAAGTCGCGCCCGGGTTCGGTGCGCGCGCGCCAACCCCGCGGGCACACCGGCGTTTTTCAGCACCGCCCCAGAAGGGCGCGCCCGTTTGACAGTGCGGAGGGGAGGCCACTAGAATTCCCCCCGTTTCTTCACGCCTTTGCCGGGTTTGCGCCCGTTCGGCGGCCCTGCGGGCGTCCTTGACAAGACCGCACCACTCCAGTTCCCCGGAGAGGCCATCTCGGCCGCTCCGACGAGGGTTTGCATGGCAGACGACATCGCCATCGGCATCGATCTGGGCACCAGCTACTGCTGCGTCTCCTATGTCGAGAACGGCGTCCCGACGGTCATCCCGAACGAATGGGGCGAGCGCACACACGCCTCGGTCGTCAGCTTCCTTGAAGACGGAACGGTGCTGGTCGGCAACGCCGCCAAGCGCAACATCATCGCCAACGCCGAGAACACCATCTACTCGGCCAAGCGGCTCATCGGCCGCTTCTACTTCTCCGACGAGGTGAAGAAGGCCCAGGCGGTGATGCCCTACGCCATCGTCGAGGGGCCCAGCAACTCGGTGCGCATCGAGGTGCATGGCCGGACCTACTCGTTGCCGGAGATAAGCGCCCTGGTGCTCAAGGAGATGAAGGCCATCGCCGAGAGCTACCTCGGACGCGAGGTGACCAAGGCGGTCGTCACCGTGCCGGCCTACTTCAACGACAACCAGCGCCAGGCGACCAAGGACGCCGGCCGCATCGCCGGGCTCGAGGTGCTGCGCATCCTCAACGAGCCGACTGCGGCCGCGCTCTCCTACGGCTGCGGGCGCGACGTCAACCAGCGCGTCGTCGTCTACGACCTGGGCGGCGGCACCTTCGACATTTCGATCCTCGAGATCGGCACCGACGTCTTCGAGGTGCTCGCCACCGCCGGCGACACCTACCTTGGCGGCGACGACTTCGACGACCGGATCATGCAGTGGCTCGCGCAGGACTTCCTCGACCGCACCGGTCTGGACCTGACGCAGAGCAAGTATTGCCTGCAGATGCTCAAGGACGCGGCCGAGCGGGCCAAGATCGACGTCGGCCGCGAGGGCATCGCGCAGATCCTCTGCCAGTCGATCTGCCAGGACGGCGCCGGCAACATCCTCGACCTGCAGGCGACGCTGACCGAGGAGCAGTTCAACCGCATGGTCATGGACCTCGTCCAGCGCACCTTCAAGGTGTGCGACGAGTCCCTGCAGAACGCGCGGATGACCGCCGGAGACATCGACGCGGTGATTCTCGTCGGGGGCCCGACCCGCCTGCCGCTTATCCGCACCTCGGTACGCCACTACTTCCAGAAGGAGCCGATGACCGAGGTCGACCCCGACGAGGTCGTCGGCCTGGGAGCCGCCCTGCAAGCGCACGCGTTGATGTCCGCCGGCGGCGCCGAGCACCGACTGCTCGACGTGACCCCGCTCACCCTGCGCATCGGGACGGTGGGCGGCTTCACCGAGAAGATCATCGACAAGAACACGCCCATCCCCATCGAGCAGTCGAAGACCTTCGTAACCAGCCGCGACGGGCAGGACCGGGTCAAGATCAAGGTCTTCCAGGGCGAGTCGAACCGCTCGGACGAGTGCGAGCTTCTCGGCGAGTTCGAGTTCTCGGGGTTTCGTATCGGCTACCGCGGCGAGGTGAAGATCGAGGTCACCTTCGAAATCGACACCAACGGCATCGTCAACGTCTCGGCGACAGACGTCGAGACCGGCCAGCGCACCTCGACGACCATCAGCCTGTCGTCCGGCCTGTCCGAGGAGGACATCCAGGCCAGCGTGGAAGCCCACAAGGACATCCAACTCGCCGGCCACGAGGCCGCCTGATCCCGGCGGGGATGCGCTGGCAGCCTCCCCGCTTCACCGACTGCCACGGACTGAATCGGCACAATGTCAGAGCAGCCTCCGCGCAAACCACCCGCCCCTCCCGTTCTCTCCGGCGCCCCCGCGGCCACAGTGCCCGCGAGGCCCTC
>DHSB01000115.1:0-162 GCA_002408385.1 Myxococcales bacterium UBA5297 | reverse complement strand
CGGCGCCCCCGCGGCCACAGGGCCCGCGAGGCCCTCGACTCCCGTGCAGCCTGTCCGGCCAGCCGCGCCAGCGCCGAGGCCCGCCGGCACCCCGCCGGCCGGGTTGAGGCCCGCGGCGCCACAAGCCCCGAGGCCCGCGGCGCCGATGCAGGGCCAGCCAAG
>DHSB01000049.1:7293-18271 GCA_002408385.1 Myxococcales bacterium UBA5297 | reverse complement strand
CCTAGCCGTGTCAAAGTCGGGTTTCGCCATCCGAGGCATTCCTGCCGCAGGCGATGGTCATCGACAAAGAGAGCGCGGCCGCGAGAGCCTGGGCTCGAGTCAAACCCGTTGCACGAATCATGTTGGTAGCTCGCTGGTTTTTCGTTCGATGTCCGAGCCGGCGGAATCCGCGCCGCCGACGCTCTGCTTTTCGCCGCTTTCGGCTCACCATACCCGGGACGAGGCCGCGGGCCATACGGGCGCCTTCGCGGTCGACGAGTCGAGAGCTTCGCATCAACCCTGCGGCCGGATGCGCGCCGCGCAGAATAACCCGAACCTGCGTCAGTGCGGCGCCCCTCAACTGCCACAATCCTCTCCAGGCTCGCCGCGCGGTAAGCGCCCGCTGCATTCACTACGGTGGCAACGAACCTCTATGCCGCCCGTCACGCTCTCATCGCTCGAAGCCTTGTTTCGGCGAAAACGAGCATTCGATTGACAACCGAGCGAATGAGACCTCGACGACGAACGCCCTCGGCGACCCTTCGCGCGCCCACCCCACGGCTCGTCACGATCAAGGGAGCGTAGATGAATCTGCCCGCCCAAATCGCCATCCTCGGGGCCAGCGGTGATCTCACCGCGCGCAAACTGATCCCCGCGCTCAGCAATCTGGCCGCCAAGGGACTGCCCCCGGCCGGCTTCAGCGTCGTGGGGATGGCTCGCCGCTCGAAGACCGACGAGACCTTCCGGGAAGAGCTTCGCCAACACCTCCCGCTGCAGGACCTGGCGGCGTTCGCCGCCCTCGCTCCTCGCATCCATTACGTCGAAGGCGACGCGAGCCGTCCGGATGGCCTGCGAGCGCTCGAACGTCGGCTCGACATGCTTCCAGGTGGCCGGGAGGCTCCCCGGCTGTTCTACCTGTCGCTCAAGCCCGAGCTGGTCGTCCCCGCGGTAGCAAGCCTCGCGCCCGCCCATCTCGCGAGCCGTCACGAGACCGGCGAAGCATGGCGCCGGGTCATCGTCGAGAAGCCCTTCGGCGAGGACTTGAAGACCGCCCGCCAGGTCAACCTCGCGCTGCAGGACTTCCTGCGCGAGGACCAGGTCTACCGAATCGACCATTACCTCGGGAAAGAGACCGTCCAGAACGCCTTCGCCTTCCGCTTCCACAACGCCATCTTCGAGCCTCTCTGGAACCCCCCGGCGGATCGGCGCTCGCCGCTCTCGGCCCGGCCCGCGCGCGACTGGCCCCCGGAGTCTGGAGCCGGGTTCGCCTCACCTGGATAGACGAGCGCCTGGTCCCCTTCGCGAGCCCGGAGTCGAACCGGGGCCTCGCCCTTCGCTCTGGTGCGCTCGATCCTCGGGCACCGCCGACCAGGCTGCTGCCGCTCTACCTCGACGGCGAGCGCCCTGAGGAGGCGCGCGCCCGGGTCGACGCGGCGCTGCGAGCCGACTTCGAGAGCGAGCTCGACGTTCTCCTGCTCGGCCTCGGTGAAGACGGGCACATCGCGTCGCTCTTCTCCCCGGACATCCGGTGCTGCGCCAAGGTGGCCACGTCGCGACCGTCAGCGACAGCCCCAAGCCGCCGGCAGAGCGCATCACCCTCACGCTGCCGCTCTTGTCGACCGCCCGGACCGCGATAGCTCTCGCGCTGGGCGAAGCAAAACGCGAGGCCATCCAGAAGCTCGCCGCTGGCGAGGAGAGCTTGCCCGCGGCAGCGCTGCACGGCCTGGTGGTCGTCACCGATCTCGAACTGGGAGGCGCCCGATGAACCGAACGAATCAGGTTGCGGTGATCGGCCTTGGGGTGATGGGCGGAAACCTCGCTCGGAACCTCGCGAGTCGCGGGTTTCGCGTGGGCGGCTACAACCGCAGCCCCGAGCCCGCCCGCGCTCTCGCCGCGGGGCACCCCGAGGCGAACCTCGACCTCGCGAGCGACCTGCCCGGGCTCGTCGCCCGCCTCGAGCGGCCCCGCAGGCTCATCCTCATGGTCCCGGCCGGCCCCGCGGTCGACGAGGTCCTCGACAGGCTCGACGGGCTGCTCGAGGACGCAGACCTGGTGGTCGACGCGGGCAACAGCCTCTACACCGACACGGACCGGAGGCTCGCGCGGGCCTCGGGCCGGCCCTGGCGCTTCATGGGCATGGGCGTCTCCGGCGGTGCCGAAGGCGCGCTCCAAGGGCCGGCCATCATGCCGGGAGGCGCGCCCGAGGCGTACGAGGCGATGCGCCCGATGCTCGAGGCGATTGCCGCGCGCGGCAGCGGTGGGCCCACCGTCGCCTGGTGCGGGCACGGCTCGGCGGGTCACTTCGTCAAGATGGTCCACAACGGCATCGAGTACGGCGACATGCAGCTCATCGCCGAGACCGCGATGCTCCTGCGCGATGGGCTCGGCCTTGCCGGCGAGAGCGTCGCCGGCATCTTCGAGAGCTGGAACCGCGGCGAGCTCGAGAGCTTTCTCGTCGAGATCACCGCAAGCATCCTCCGCACGCCCGATCCAGAGCGGGCCGATGGCGCCCTGCTCGTCGATGCCATCCTCGACCAGGCAGGCCAGAAGGGAACCGGCCGCTGGACGGTGGTCGCCGCGGCCGAGCTGGGGGTCCCGATTCCCACCATCGCCGCCGCGGTGGACGCGAGGAACCTGAGCGCCGCGCGGCCGCTGCGCGTCGAGGCCTCGAGGAGTCTCGGAGAACGGCGGGGACGGCTCGACGGTGTCGGCGTCGACGACCTGCGCGACGCGCTCTCCTCGGCCAAGATCGCCAGCTACGCCCAGGGCTTCGCGCTGCTGCGAGCGGCGAGTCTGGAGCGGGGCTATCAGACGGACCTCGCCGAAGTGGCGCGCATCTGGACGGCAGGCTGCATCATCGGCGCGCGGTTTCTCGAGCGGGTGCGCGAGGCCTTCGGGAAGCAGCCGAATCTGCCGACTCTCGCGCTCTCGCCCGACTTCGCCGAGGAGCTGCAGCGCCGCGAGAAGGCCTGGCGCCGCGTCGTCGACGGCGCGAACGCCGCCGGGTTCCCCGCGCCTGGCCTCGGCGCATCGCTCGGCTGGTTCGACACGCTGCGGGCCTCGCGCGGCAGCGCCGCCCTCATCCAGGCGCAGCGCGACTACTTCGGCAGCCACACCTACGAGCGGATTGAGAGCCCGGGCAAGAGGGTCCACACCGACTGGGCGAAGGTCGCGGGCGAAGGCTAATCAAGAGGCTTTCTCGAAGCGCGTTTGGAGACATCGATCTCGGCGACTCGCCTGAGACCGACTCCTCGCTGAGACGGCGCTCTTCGACGTCGAAGCCGCTGAGCGCTCGAAGCACGCAAGCCGTTGCCGTTGAGCCAAGACTCGACCGCTGATTGCCTTGTCGGTCTTGAGGCGAAGCCTCGTCAGCCCTCGGCCTTGGTGCGGAAGTCCTTGCCGACCCACCTGCGCGCCGCGATCAGCATCACCGTCGAGCCCATGGCGATGATCCCGAAGTAGAGCCACATGCGCTCCGGCTCCATCGCCCCGATCCCCTTGGCGATGGTGTCCTTGTCGGCGCAGTAGCGGGTCAGGAACAGGCCCGAATAGAGCGGCACGAGCATCTTGGTGAGGAACCACGGGAACTGCGCGACGCCCATGTACTCGCCGGTGCGTCCCTCGGGAGCGATCTCGGCGGCGTACTGCAGGAACCTCGGTTGCCACATCGCCTCGCCGATGGTCATGAACACCAGGTAGGCGAAGAGCGTGTAGACGTTGGTCCCCAGGGCAAGGAAGAAGGCCGGCGCGGCCATCACGAAGGTGCCGACGATCATCATGTTGTAGACCTTGCGCCTCTGCGTCAGCGCGGCGACGACCGGAACCAGGATGAAGATGAGCAGCGGGTTGAAGTTCGAGGCGACCTCGAACTTCTGGCTTATCCAGCCGGTGTAGGCCCTCTCCACGTACTGCGGGATGATCAGCCAGTTGTAGGTAAAGAGCGTCTGCACGGGGATGAGCGCGAAGATGAAGAAGAAGAACTTGCCGTCGGCGAGCGGATGGTTCGCGAGCCAGACGCGCGCGCTCTCCCGCCAGGACTTCGGAAGCGCGAAGAGCAGCAGCGCCGCAGCGAGCGCCGTGGCGCCCAGGAACCAGTACCGAGGGACCTCGGGCAGCAGATAGCCGACCATCGCCACCGCGGCGACGAGCAAGCCCCAGAGGTGGAGAGGAACGCTTCGAGAAGGGTCGAGGACCACCTCGGCCTTCGTCTCGGCGCCCGCGGCAGGCTCGGCCTTTGGCGCCTTCTCGCGCTCGGCGTCCGCGCTGGCCTGCTGCTCGGTCTTGCGCGTGAGGATAACCGCGGTCAGCACCAGGCCCACGGCGGTCAGCGCGGTGTAGACGCCGAAGACCCCGGTGATGCCCAGGTCTAGGTATTCCTTGTCGCGAAGCAGGAAGCCGAAGGTCGGCAGGAAGCCGCCGAGGTTCATCAGCGCGTAGAGCATCGCGTAGGCCATCGCCGAGGTCTTCGCGGTGGTGAACTTGCGAACGCCCGCATAGGCGGCCGGCTGGTACATGCCGTAGCCGACCACGACGAGGAGGATCCCGCCCATGGTGACGAGGTGCAGCGGCGACCACAGGCCCTGCGGCTTCAAGCCGAAGAGAGTCGGCGCGGCAGTGACGACGAAGCGGCCCGCGAGCAACAGAGCCAGAGAGGCGAGGAGCGCAAAGCGTACGCCTCTCCGGTCGGCCACCCAGCCCATGAAGAACATCGTGATGGTGATCCCGGCGGTCAGCACCATCACCATGTGGTGCGAGTAGACATCCGGCTGCTCGACACCCTGGAAGACCAGGCCGGTGAAGTGCATCGCCAGGTACTGGAGCATCCCGAAGTAGCAGAGCCCTTCGAGGAAGTAGCTGACGTTGATGCCCCACAGAGCGCGCGGAGCCCTGACGAGGTCGATGAAAGGCTGGACGATTTCGCGCAGCGGGTTCGGCTTTGGCGGGGAGGGCGAATCGGCAGGTGCCTCGAGACTGGCCTGTGAGGTGTCTTCACTCATGTCGTTCCTGGGTTTCACGATGGTGAGGGCGCGAGGTGTTCAGACCCATGTCCGCCTGGCTGCGAGGTTGCTCGAACCACCTGAGCCTCGTTTGGCCACGAGCGACGCCTTGATACCCGATTCTGGCAAGCAATCCCATGGCCGGGCGGAGCCGGGGGCTCTTTTGTAACTCATTCGCCCGGCCGAGGCACGGGGTCGCCTCGAGCCCCTCGCCCTCGTCGCCGCGGGCCCCAGACCGCCTCCCTGCGTCGAGCCCAGGCCTTGGAGAGCAGGGCGTTGACACTGCGGCCTCGCCGATCTAGAGCGCGGGCGCAAGACAAAAGCTATTCGAGGTTTCCGATGTCGAAGCCCTACTCCTGGTCCGAAGGCCTGGCCGCAGCCGTCACGGTCACCGATGCGAAGGGGACCATCCTGGAGATGAACGAGCGCGCGCGGCAGACCTTCGCCAAGAGCGGCGGCGGCGAGCTCGTGGGCCGCTCGGTCTTCGCCTGCCATCCCGAGCGCGCCCAGGCCAAGCTGCGCGAGCTCTACGAGCGCCACGAGCCCCACTGCTACACCATCCGCAAGAACGGCCAGAAGAAGGTCGTCCACCAGCTTCCCTGGTTCGAGAACGGGGTCTTCGGCGGCGTCGTGGAGATCTCCGTCCCGATAGCCGACGAGGTCCCGCACTTCGAGCGCACCTAGGGGCTGGCCGAGCCGAGATCAACGCTCCCGGCTATCGACTTGGCGCTACCCGCAAAACCGGCGACCGATTCCTTGCCAGTCTGGTCAGATTCCTGCCGGTAGGTCTCCAATCCCCGCGGCAACGTCCCGGACGACCGGCGCCGAGTCCCGGCTCGGGCGACACCGACCGTCACCTCTCGCGGGCCGGTCCCTCGAGCCCTTGCCGGGCTTCCGACACCGGGCGAGCGAGCCTTCTCCGCCCTGCCCGGCCGCCTCAAATCGGTGCGTCCAATATCAACCAGTGCTATGAGGTGTGCCCTCCCTCTCCAAGCCACTCCGGGACGCCCATGCAAGAGAAGTTTCTTGAGCTGATCTACGCACTTGCGGCACGGCACCGCCGCAAGGTCTTCCTCGTGCTGGGGGCACTCACCGTACTGGCGGCGATCCTCGCGACGCGCTTGACGATCTCGACCTCGCAGCAGGCGCTGCTGCCCCCGGACCACCCGGTGCAGCAGGAGTACCGCAGCTTCGTCGCGGAGTTCGGCGCCGCCGACGCCCTCATCGCGGTCGCCGAGGGAGATCCGCAGACTCTGCGCTCGGCAGCCGACCAGCTCGCGGCCGCCTTTGGCGCCGAGAAGAGGTGGGTCAAGAGCGTCTTCTACAAGATCGACCTCGACCTCTTCACCAAGCGCGCGCCGCTCTTCGTCCCGGTCGAGACCCTGCAGCGCGGCCGCGAGATGCTCGAGAAGCAGCGCTCGCTGCTCTCCAAGCTGGCAGGAATCAACAACCTCGACCGCGCCCTCGCCGATGTCGAGACGGGCTTCGCGCAGCCCGGCCTCGAGATCCACCCGGACACCGTCAACACCATCATCAAGGGGACTGAGGAGCTGTTTGGCGAATGGCGCCGCTGGGTCGAGGAGCCGTCGCGCGAGCGAATCGATCTCATCGACGGGCTCTTCTCGGCAGGCCGCACCGACGTCAACCCCGTCCTGCAGTCGGGCGGCTATCTCGCCTCGCGCGACGGCCGGATGCTCTTCTTCTTCGTGCAGCCTGTCTCCTCGAGCGACGAGGCCGAGCACCTGCGCCCGTTCCTCGCGGCGATGCGCGGGGCGGCCGACCGGGTGCTCGCCGAGCGGCCCGAGCTGCAGGGGAAGGTGAAGATTGCCTTTACCGGAGCCCCCGCGCACGTGCTCACCGAGACCGAGACCGTCTTCAGGGACGTGGGCGGCGGGGCCATCGTCTCGGCGCTGCTGGTCGTGCTCATCGTCTTCCTGGGCTTCCGCACCCTGCGGAAGATTGCGATCGCCGTCGTGCCGCTCGTCGTCGGGATGGTGCTCTCGATGGGAGCGATCACCCTCGCGCTCGGCCGGCTCAACCTGATCAGCTCCGCCTTCTTCGCGGTGATGTTCGGGATGAGCATCGACTTTGGCATCTACCTCGTCCGCCGCACCGAGGAGGAGCTCGGGGCGGGCGCCTCCCTCGAGGAGGCGGTGCACCGGGCGATCACGCAGACCGGCAAGGGCGTGCTGACCGGCGGCCTCACCACTTGCGCGGCGTTCCTGGCCATCACGCTCTCGGAGTTCACCGGCTTTGCCGAGCTCGGGGTCACCGCGGGGTTGGGCGTCGCGCTCTGCCTGGCGAGCGTCTTTCTGCTCGTGCCCGCGCTGATGCTCCAGTTCGGGCTCGAGCCCAAGCCGGCCGATCTCCAGCAGGTCGCCAGCGCCGCCGCGAGCCCCCGCGCCCGCCGCGGGCTCTGGACGGTAGCCGCGGTCGCGGCCGCGCTCGCCGCCGCCTCGCTCTGGGCGGCCCCGCGCAACAGCTTCGACTACGACGCGCTCAAGCTGCTGCCCCGCGACACCGAGTCGACCATCTACCAGCACCGCATGCAGGACGAGAGCGACTTCTCGGCCTATTCGGCGGCGGTCTACGCGCCGTCTCTCGACGAGCTGCGCGCGATCGTCGCCCGCATCAAAGCCCTGCCCGACGTCTCGCGGGTCGAGTCCATCGTCGAGCTGATGCCCGAGGGCCAGGCCGAGAAGCTCCAGGAGGTCGACCGCTATCGACCGCTGCTGGGCGACCTGAGGATTGAGCTGGTCCCGGGTGATACCTCCGTCGGCGCCTATCGCGAGCGCATCGAGGCCATCGGAGAGCAGTTTGGCGAGGCGCAGGAGGCGGCCTTCAACGCCGGGCGCGCCGATCTCGTCGAGCGGATCGAGAAGGTGCTCGCAGAGATCGAGAAGCTCGACGCCGCGCTCGACTCCGCCGACGACACGCTCGGCCTCGAGCGCACCCGGGCCTTCGAGCGAAACCTCTTCGACAACGCGACCCGCATGGTGGCGCTCATCCATAGCTGGCTCGAAGCGCGGCCCATCACCGAAGCTCAATTCGCTCCCGAGGTGCTCGGGCGCTTCAAGAGCGCGACGGGCCGCTATGCGGCCTACGTCTTCCCGAAGGAGTCGGTCTGGGACGTCGACGCGCTCGACCGTTTCATGGGCCAGCTCAAGTCCATCACCCCGAACGTCACCGGCTTCCCGGCGACCCACCAGGTCCATTCGCGCATGGTGGTCACCGGGTTCAAGCAGTCGATGCTCTACGCGCTGATTGCGCTCATCGTCCTGCTCGCCCTCGACTTTCGCCGCGCGCACGCGGTGCTGCTGGCGCTGGCCCCGCTGGCCCTGGGGCTGCTCGTGCTGCAGCTCATCATCTGGGCGACCGGTACCTCCTACAACTTCGCCAGCGTCGCCGCCTTCCCGGTGCTGCTCGGCTACGGGGTCGCCTACGGCGTCAACATCGTCCAACGCTGGTTGGAGAATCCCGGGACGACCGCCTTCGTCTCGGCCTACACGGTCGGCAAAGGGGTGCTGCTCTCCGCGACAACGACCCTGGCCGGCGTGCTGAGCATCGTCTTCGCGCGTCACCAGGGAGTGGCGGCCTTTGGCTCCATCCTGCTCTTCGGCGTCGCGCTCTGCCTGCTGATGGCGGTCCTCGTGCTGCCGACGCTCATCGACCTCATCTACCTGCGAAAGGGAGCACCCGATGGCAAGCCTTCGATCAAGCCTGATGGCGACGGTCCTGGTCTCGGCGGCGCTGCTGGCTAGCGGCGCGCACGCCGCCGAGAAGAAGGAGGACAGCTTGGGCGTGGTCATCGTCTTTCTCGGCGGGCCCGACACCGGGGGCGAGGGCAAGGGCCTTATCGACCAGCTCGTCGCCGAGCTGGCCACGGCGACCGGCCTGGAGCCTGGCGCGCTCGAAGGCAGCTACTTCACCGAGAACGCCCCCGCGGTCGCCCAGCTCTCGGCGAACCCCGACTCCTTCGTCCTCGGCTCGCTCGGCTTCTTCCTCTCGCAGCGCCAGAGCGCGAAGCTCGTGCCGCTCGCCCGCCTCAAGTCGACGTTGAACGGGACCGAGCAGTTCCACATCCTCGTCAAGAAGGGGCGCTACAAGTCCCTCGACGAGCTGAAGGGCAAGCAGCTCTGGGGCAGCCCACTCTACGAGGACCCCAAGTTCATCGACCGGGTCGTCTTCTCGGGCAAGCTCGAGGCGGCCAAGCACTTCGACCTCAAGCCCACGAGCCGCCCGCTGTCGGCGGTGCGCAAGCTGCAGAAGGAGAAGATCGACGCGGTCCTGCTCAACACCGTCCAACACGAGAGCCTGCGCAGGATGCCGCTGTTCGACGAGCTCGAGCAGGTCTTCGTCTCCGAGCCGATGCCCTCGCTCGGCCTGATGATGGTCGACACCCCCCGGACCCGAGCGATGAGGCAGAAGCTGGTGACCACCCTACTCGGCCTGTGCGGAACCCCGCAGGGCAAGTCGGTCTGTCGCAACTTCGGCATCACCGGCTTCGACCCCATCGAAGAGGCGGCCCTCCAGCCGGTGATCGAGCAGTTCGAAGGGACGAAGTAGTCCCCGCCCCCCCGAGGCCTCTTGCGCCGGTGAGAAGATGAAGAAGAGCTCCCCCCTCCTGTCCCTGGTCCTGCTGCTGGGCGCCTGCGCCACCTCCGGCGCTGCGGTCACGCCCTCGGTGCCCGCTGTGCCCTCCGCGGTCGACGCCGCGCTCCTCGGGGACGACGCGGTCGGGCTCGCCGACGCGGCCAACCGCCTGTGCGGCTACCTGGCGACGCAGGAGGAGCGGCGGCTCGGCTTCGAGCTGGCGCGCAAGGCTCACGCCCTCGCCCCGCGCGACAAGCCCGTTGCGCTCACCCTGGCGCGCTGCGCCTACTTTCGCGCCGACTGGGAGCCCGATCCCAAGGTGATGACCGAGGTGGCGCAGGCCGGGATGGACGCGGCCAGCGCCGCCGGCGCCAAGGACAAAGAGCCACGCTCGGCCTACCTCTTCGGGCTCAACCTCGGTCTGGTGATGCAGCACAAGGGCCTCGAGGCGCTCTCGCTGCTGTCCCAAGAGATAGAGGCGCTCGAGGCCGCGCGCGCCGAGCCCGAGCAGGATCTCGGAGGTCCCTTGCGCGTGCTAGGGGCGCTCTACCTGAAGGCTCCCGCCTGGCCCGCCGGGCCCGGCGACCTCGAAAAGTCGCTCGAGCTGCTCGAAGAGGCCGCGACCCGTTTCCCCTCGCACCCTCTGAACCGCCTCTTCTTTTCCGAGGCGCTCGCCGAGGATGGCGAGAAGCAGTCGGCCGCCGCGCAGGCCGCGATGGCTCTCGAGCTGGCGCGCCCCGAGCTCTGGGGCGACTACGCCGAGCGGTGGCAGGGCCAGGCCGCGGCGCTCGCGAAGTAGTCGCGCAAGGCGCGGGACATCGATCGCTGCGGCGAGCGAGCGCCGCTACGCCGGACCAACCGCGGCCGCCATCCGCATGGGCAGCACTTCGAGCCAGTAGCCGTCGGGGTCGTTGATGAAGTAGATGCCCATCTGCTCGTTCTCGTAGCAGATGCACTTCATCTCGGCGTGCTTCTTCTTCGCGGCCTCGTAGTCGTCGGTGGTGAACGCGAGATGAAACTCGTTGTCGCCGAGGTTGTACGGGGCCTCCCGGTCACGCAGCCAGGTGAGCTCGAGCTTGTGGGCGCCCTGCGCGTCGCCCAAGTAGACGATGACGAAGCTGCCGTCGGGCGCGTCGATGCGCCTCGTCTCGGTCAAGCCGAGCGCGTCGCGATAGAAGGCGAGGCTTCGGTCGAGGTCGAGCACGTTGATGTTGTTGTGGTCGAAGCTGAAGCGCATTTCGGGCTCCTCGAAGGGTTGTCGAGCCGGCGAGTATAGCCGCCGCGCCGGGGGCGCTTGGTTTGCCGAGCCTCGGAAGGGCGCAACTCGCGCTGGGGTCTCGCCGCGCATTCCAGCAAGCCTTCGCTCGCCGTGTGCAGCGTGGATCTCCTCGGGGGGGGGGGGGGCGGGG
>DHSB01000049.1:0-7165 GCA_002408385.1 Myxococcales bacterium UBA5297 | reverse complement strand
GGGGGGGGGGGGGGGCAGGCGCCCCTGCGAGGAAGAGCTCCGAGCGGGCATCGTGGAGCTTCGAACCTGCCGACACCGCTCGCCCCCCGTGGGCGCGCACCGGAATGCGCCGTCGCCCCACCAGCGTTCGCCCGTCAAGAAGGCTCAGGCCTGGCCGAACGCGAAACCGGCAGACGCCAGAAAGACCTGGTCCTTCCTGATCGCTTCGCAGGAATCAGAAACAAGACATCGAGCCCTATGGATCCTTTCGCCGATTGTCCGATCGCAAGCATAGAGGCTTCCTTCCCGCGATCCGCGTCGTCCGCGGGGAGACTCGGCGCAACCGTCCCGGCAGCCGGATGCTCACGACGAGACAAAGCGCTTGGCCTTGGGCCAGACGTGAAGCCAAGGTGAGGCCTCGGGGTCAATTCGCAGGTCACGCTCTTCGCGCAAACCGATTCCCGCCTCGTTCGTCGCATTCGCGATGTGCTTTCTTGAGAGGGGGCTGACGCATCCGCGTCCGTTCGCGAAGCCGAGCGGCAGGATCCAGCCTCTCCCAAACCATCGGGGCGAACAACACGCCCGCGCGCCCCTACTCGATGCCCTTGGTGGGCAGGCCAAGGCCCCGATGGCAGGTGCGAGCCCTTTCCGCGTTCGGTCCCCGAGCCCTGCAGCCACGCGAAGGGCTACGCCGAGCACGGGAGGGCGGCCGCTCCCCTGGCGTCTCTCACTGTTGCGACCGCGCCCGGGCTCTACCTCGGGGGCGAGACCATCTTCATCGACCCCACGAGCAGGTCCAAGGCCGTGGGGCCGGCGCTCGCGAGCCCCATCGCCGCGCGCCTCGGCTCGGAAAGGGCCACGCTCTGGCGCCCATCGGCAGTCAGCAATCCTGGAAAACGCGGCGAGGGCGCCCTCCGAAGAAGGCGCCCTCGCCCATCAAGCAGCGATGACCGCTGATTTTCCGGTCGGTGGGCTAGTTGCCCGCGGCCGCCGCCACCGCGTCACAGGTGAGCGGTACGATGGTGCGGAACTTGGTGCTGCCCGACTGGTACCAGTCCCAGACACCGACCAAGTTGGTGAACGGGCCATCGAGTCCGGGGCACGAGTAGGTGAACCGGGTCTTGATGTAGGCGCCATTGCTCAGGGCGATGCAGTAGATGTCGCCGTTGGAACCACGGCAGGCATCCGGCTGCTCGGCCGCGACCGTCAGGGTCCCGGTGGCCTCTAGCCGAAGGCCGAGGTGAGCGTCGTGGGCTGCGCTGTCGCCTTTGAGCTCGCCGGCCGGAATCTTGTCCGACGCGCCGAGGGCCGGGAGGCTGCCCGCCGAAACGTTGCCGAAGGTCGCCTGGGTGTACCCCGCGTCGTTGCAGTACTGAATCTGCAGCACGCTCCAGTAGCTGTTGACACAGCCGCGGATGTCCATCGTCGAGCCGACGGCAGGGATCGTCACGCCGTCGTCGGGCGAGATGTAGAAGAGCATGCCGGCCCGCTCAGCGCCGCTGCCCTGCTCGATGTAGACGCTGTGGTTGCCGTCGGTGTGGGCGTAGTCGCTGACCACCCTCACGCCGGTCACGTTCACGATGGCCAGAGACTTGCGGGTCTCGAGGTTGACGTAGGTCCCGGTGTTGGCGCGGATGTCGCGGAGCGTGACGTTCTGCAGCTCCTGCAGCACCACGCCGCCGTCGGTGTCGGTACCGCCGTCGGTCTGCGGCTCTTCTCCAGCATCGGTACCAGGGGTCACGCCCGCGTCGGTCTCGGGCTGAATACCCGCGTCCGGCAGAACCATCCCACCGTCCGTCTTGGTGTCGGGCGGCTCGTTCTCTTCCTCGCCGCCGCAGTAGACAAGGCCCAGGGCGAGGCAGCACAGCCCCAACGTCGGCAGCTTGATCCAGGTGCGATTCTTCATGTTGAAGCTCTCCGTTTTCGTCGTGCAGCGTTGCCCCTGCTGCGCGTGTTCGAGCGACTCGGACGCCCGGCAAGAACAGCCTTACCGCATGACCCGAGTGGTGTTTGAAGCCGCACAATCGCGGCAGCATGGGACTCGTGTCAAGCCGCCCTGCCAGCAGACCTACGGACCTGCGAGGGGGCGCGTTGCAGATCGCTTCCAGGCCGTAGGCCGAGCCTCGCAGCTCGAGTCGGAAGTCTCCCTCGCCCCCGCGGTCGTTGCCCCATCGATGCGAGGTCGCTACTCTCTTCGCCATCGAATCAACCGAGAGGACGCCAGTGCGCCTGAGCTTCTGAATCGATTGACGCCGTTCGTCGCGGGCACTTCCCCGCTTCTCGATTTCAGGAGCCCTCATGTCCTCCCTGCGTGCGTGCGCACTCTGGTTCGCCTTCTCCGACCTCCACCCGCTCTTTACTGACGCCGATTTCCACCTCGCCCCCGGCTGGACGGGTGTCGTCGGCGAGAACGGCTGCGGCAAGACGACCCTGCTGCAGCTCATCGCGGGAGAGCTCGACGCCGACTCCGGCACGCTGCGCCGCGACCCTCCCGATCTCACGGTCTGGCTCTGCCGCCAGACGGTCGACGAGTTGGAGCCGGCCATCGAAGAGCTCGCCGAGTCCCTCGAGCCTGAAGCGTGCCGTCTGCGCGGCCGGCTCAAGCTCGATGCCTCGTGCCTGGCGCGCTGGCCGACGCTCTCCCCGGGCGAGCGCAAGCGCTGGCAGATAGGCGCGGCGCTGGCCGCCGAGCCAGGAGCCTTGCTCCTCGACGAGCCGACCAACCATCTCGACGGCAAGGCCCGGGCGCTGCTCATCGGAGCGCTGCGAGGCTTCGCTGGCGTGGGCCTGGTCGTCTCCCACGACAGGACGCTGCTCGATACGCTGACCACGAACACGCTGCGGGTCGCGAACGGCGAGGCCAGAGTTTGGGCGGGCGGCTATTCCGAGGCGAGGCGGTCGTGGGAGGCCGAGCTGGCCGAGCGCGCCGAGGCCCGGGACGCGCTGCGCCGCGAGCAGCGCAAGCTCGCGCGCCAGACCGCCGACGCGCGTCGAGACCGGGACGCAGCCCAGGCCAACCGCAGCACCCGCAAGCGCATGAAGGGCCGGGACGACCACGACGCCCGCGGCATCCTCGCCACGACCAAGGCCGCTTGGGCCGAGGCCACGGCCGGCCGGCGTGTCTCGGTCGCTCGGGCGAAGCTCGAACGGACCGAGGAGCGCCTTCGCGAGTCGACGGTGAGCAAGCCGGTTGGACGTCAGGTCTTCGTCGGCTACGAACGCGCTCCGATGCCCTGGCTGTTCGCCCACGACGGCCCGCTCATCGTCGGCGGCGTCGCGCTCGTGGGCGAGGCGCACCTTCGGGTCGGCCGCGAGGACAAGATCCGCATCGAAGGGCCGAACGGCGCGGGCAAGACGACCCTCGTCGCCTCACTCGTCGCGCAGTCTCGACTGCCGGAGGACCGCCTGCTCTATCTTCCCCAGGAGCTCGGCGCAGAGGCCGCCAGCGCCCTGCTCGACCGGGTCAAGGAGCTGGCGCCGGACGGACGCGGGCGAGTCTTCTCGTTCGTCGCCGCGCTCGGAACCGAACCCGACCAACTGCTCGCCTCACAGAGCATCTCACCCGGCGAAGCGCGCAAGCTCGCCATCGCCTTCGGTCTTGGGCAACAGGTGTGGGCGCTCGTGCTCGACGAACCGACGAACCACCTGGACCTGCCAACGATCGAGAGGCTCGAGGATGCCTTGCGCGAGTGGCCAGGAGCCCTGGTTCTCGTCACCCACGATCTGCCGTTTGCCCGAGGACTGACGCGCACCGTCTGGAGCCTGGAGAGAGGGGAGGTGCGGGTGAGGAGCGACGGCGGAGAGGGCTGAGGATCCCTCGACAAATCCTTCTCCGCCTCTTCGGCGCCTCTTCTTCATGCGCGCACGCAAGGCCGCCCAGACGGCCGCGGTCCCCGCACCTCGCGCGATACTCCGCAGAAGACTTCCCGGCGCCTCTTGAGCGGGGCCGGTGCGGCAGGGGCATCGAGCGGAGCCCGGGGAGACGATCTCCTGCTTCGCTTCCCTCCCCCCGCGAAGGCGTCGCGTTCCCGTGGAAGAGCTGCCGGCGGCCGCCGGGCGCTCACCTCGCCCGCGCGAGCGCGCGCAAAGCTTGAGGTGACCGGGAAACGGCCCGGTTTCTGGGCCGCCGCGCTCCGCTTACCGGCTCGCCCCTGACCGACGCCGGGACTTGAGCTTCTTCATCCTCTTGCGGATGAGGTCGCGCTTGAGGGCCGAGAGGCGGTCGACGTAGAGCATTCCGTCGAGGTGGTCGACCTCGTGCTGGAGAGCGACCGCGAGGAGCCCTTCGGCCTCCAGGCAGTATTCCTTCCCGTCGAGACCGAGCGCCTTCAACCAGACCCTGCCCGCGCGCCGCACCGCCTCCGCTTCGCCTGGCACCGAGAGGCAACCCTCCTCGTCGTCGACCTCCCCTTCTCTCCTTTCGATGACCGGATTGACGAGGACCAGCGCTTGCTTCGGGTCCCGGCCCTTGGAGAGGTCGATCACCGCGACCCGTCGATGGACGCCAATCTGCGGCGCGGCCAGGCCAATACCGTTCTTGGTGGCGTACATGGTGTCGAAGAGGTCGGCGACCAGCGCCTTCACCTCGGCGTCGACAGACTCTACCTCCTCGCTCCGCGTCGAGAGGATGGGACCCGGCCAGACGAGTATCTCGCGCACCATGGGGCCCCCCCGCGTCTGCTCGCACCGCTACTGGCCGCCGCTTCTTGGCGCCGTCGCGAGTCCAGCCCGCTCGAAAGTCGAAGCCCGGCCCAAGGCGTCACTTGCCTTTGGCAGCAGACGGTTCGACGAAAGTATAGCGGCGCGCAAGAGCGCAGCCGCAGCGCGACGCCCGGCGACAGCGGCTCGACCCCACCCGGAGCCTCGCGCACCGAGGCCTCTACCGACCGTCGGGCTGCTGCCCACACCGGGAGCAACTTCCGAGACCTTCTCCTCGATAATCGCCCCCAAGGTCTTTGGCCGGTGATATGCCGGCTCCTCACTCGACTCAGCCGGTGCTCACCATGCGAACCCGCTTCCTGCATTCCCTGCTCGCCCTCGCCCTGGTCACCCTCGCCTGCGCAGCAGAGACCGAGGTGGCTCCACCGCAGGGGCCGGTCACCAGCGCGAGCCGCGACGTCGGCGCCGAGGTCTCGGGGGCGATGATCCACCTGCGCAACTGGCGGTGGCAGGACGTCATGAACAACATGCAGCGCCTCAAGGACGCCGGCTTCACCGCGCTGCTCCTCTCGCCGCACACCTCGACCTGCGGCGGTGACTACTCCGAAGGCTACGACCCGTACGACTTCACGCGCTTCGACGGCCGGTTCGGCAGCGAGCACGACCTCTATTGGCTGGTACGCACCGCTCATCACTTTGGCCTGCAGGTCTACGCCGACATGGTGATGAACCACATGTGCTCGCGCGATTCTTGGTCGTACCCGCGCTTTGGCTACAACGACTTCCACCACGAAGGCGACGTCTGGGACTGGAACGACCCCTACGCGCTCGAGCACGGGATGCTCTGGGGCCTGCACGACCTTGCCCACGAGTCCGAATACGTCCGCAGCGAGCTCTTCAACTTCCTCGTCAAGACGAACAACCTCGGCTTCGACGGCTACCGTTGGGACGCGGCCAAGCACGTTCCGCTTTGGTACTGGCGCGACCACGTCGTCAACAACACCAACGCTTGGGGCAAGTTCAGCTTCGGCGAGGTCTTCGACGGCAGGCCCGAGGTGCTCGCCAGCTACGCGGAGGCCGGAATGGCGGTCACCGACTACAACCTGTACTTCGCGCTCAAGGAAGCCTTCCGCTTCGGCGGCGACCTCTCGAAGCTCGACGGGGCCGGCTACGCCGCGCGCGACGGGCTCAACGCCATCACCTTCGTCGAGAACCACGACGTCGAGGCCCCCGAGAACCGGCTGCTCGCCTACGCCTTCATCTGCGCCTATCCCGGCTACCCCAGCTTCGAGAACACGCCGCTCGATGACCCGACGATGCTCAACCTCGTCTGGATCCACGGCAACAAGGCCCGCGGAACCTATCGCAACCTCCACAAGGAGCGCGACGTCCTGATCTTCGAGCGCGGCGACAGCCTGCTCGCGGCCTTCAACCAGAGTGGCGAGTGGCAGAGCCGCTGGGTGCGCTCGCGCTGGACGGACCGCAAGCTCAACGACTACACCGGCCACGTCCAGGGCGATGCCTGGACCGACGGCGGGGGCTGGGTCGAGGTCAAGATCCCGCCCATGAGCTACGTGATGCTCGCGCCCTGATCGCGCCGCCTCGCCTTTGCCGGCACGCCCGCGGCGAAACCGCTCGCCGCGCGGATTGGGCTCGGAATTCCCGGGCGTCGAGACAGACCTCCAAGCCCAGCCCGAAGTCGAGCCTGCGCCGCGCCGGCGGTCTGAGCGGAAGTCCAAGCGCCTGACTCCGAAGCTGCCGCCCGCCTCCTCTACGCTCGGACCTGCCGGCGCGCCGTCCGTCCATCGAGGAGGAACAGCCGCCAGGCTGCCGGCTCGAAAACCAGCGCGAGGAGCCGTATGCTCCCGCGCCTTCCTCTGTCGAAGCTCGGCGGACCCCGGCATCGAGCAGGGAGGGCGGCGGCCGCGGGGACCGCCGGAGGCGCTCGAGCTCCTTGAGGTCACGATGGCGGGCAATCAGCCCCAGCATCGCCCCGAGCAACCGCCGGTCCGAGGAGCGCGTCGCGTCGCGCTCCTCGCGCTCGGCTGGCTGTTCGTCGCGCTGGGCATGGCGGGGGCCTTTCTGCCCGTGCTTCCGACGACCCCGTTCCTGCTCGTCTCGCTCTGGTGCTTCGCCCGGACCTCTCAGCGATTCCACGGCTGGCTGTACGGCCACCCGCGATTCGGGCCACCGCTACAGCACTGGCACGCCGAGCGCGTCATCCCCGTCCGCGTCAAGGTGACTGCCCTGTCGGCGATGGCCCTCAGCCTGAGCATCGTCGTCGCGTTCTCGTCGGCGCCCTGGTCCCTCATCGCGGTCATGGCCGCGGTCATGGCCTGCGGCGCCGGCTTCATCCTCACCCGCCAGAGCCACCCGGCGTCGGAGCCACGCCGCGAAGACCCCGCGCAAGCCGAAGATGCGTCGAAGAAGCCTTCGAGCGACAACCAGTCAGCCCGAGCGTAGGCCGAGTGCGCGATGCCGAAGTCGAAGGGCCCCAGACTTCCTGCGAGTCTCTTCGAGCGATTTG
>DHSB01000202.1:36633-51186 GCA_002408385.1 Myxococcales bacterium UBA5297 | reverse complement strand
GCGCGCCCGCGGCCACGTCGGGCGACTCGCCCGAGCAGATCTCCAAGCTGCTCACCGAGACCGACGTCTACGTCAAGTACGGCCTGCACGAGAAGGCTATCGAGCACCTGAAGAAGGTGTTCGCCCTCGACCCCAATTCGGTCGACGCGCACGAGAAGGCGGTCACCCTCTATACCGCGACCGGAAACCGCGCCGCGGCCCAAGAGAGCTTGGTGATCGCGGTCCGCCTCTGCATTGGCAACAACGACATCGATCGTGCCCGCGAGAACCTTCAGACCCTCTGCGAGAAGGAGCCGACGCACGCCGAGATCCCCAGCTTTCTCGAGGCGGTCGGAGGGTTGGCGCCGATCGAAGAGATCTCCGAGATTGAGGAGGATGCGATCCTCGTCGAGGCTGGTGACGACGATATCGAGGTCTCCCCTGAGCCTCCTCAGGTGGACCTGTCGCTCGACGGCGCCGCGATCATCGTCGAGGCCGACGACGTCGAGGAGTCCTTCATCGAGGCGCCACCGGACGACGACGACGCGGCGCTCGAAGCCGCGGCGCAAGCTCTGAGCGAAGACGAGGTCATCGCTGAGGCCATCGACGAGGACGAGCTCATCGCGGAGCCTCCTCCGGACGACGATTTGGCAATCAGCGTTGCCGCCGAGCAGGACGAGGACCTGGTCGAGGCGGCCGACGACTTCGAAGACTTCGCCGAGCCGCTCGCAGAGATGCCGTTCGACGGTGAGCCCCTTGCGGACGCTGTTGACGCTCAGTACGACGAGCCCTTCGACCCGGAAGGCGTAGGCTATTCGGACGAGGCCTTCGGCGGCGACGAGGACCTCGACTCGCACGAGGAGGCGACGCGAGTCGCCTATCTGCCCGCGATGTTGGCGGCGCAGAGTGAGGTCGCCGCGGCTCAGTCGGCCGCACCGCCGGCCGAGTGGCCGAACGAAGAAGGCAACGAGGACGTCACTGCGGTCCTCCCCACGCTCGACCCCAGCTCGCTCCCTGGCGAGGTGCTGGCCGAGGCTGCTGCGGACGAATTCTCCGAGTTCGCCGAGGAACCCGCTGACTTCGTCTTCGAGCCCCCCGCGGACGAGCTCGCGGAGCCGCTCGCCGAGGAGCTCGCAGACCCCTTCGCCGAAGAGCCGCTCGCCGAGGAGCTCGCAAACCCCTTCGCCGAAGAGCCGCTCGCCGAGGAGCTCGCAGACCCCCTCGCCGAAGAGCCGCTCGCCGAGGAGCTCGCAGACCCTCTCGCCGAAGAGCCGCTCGCCGAGGAATTCGCAGACCCCATCGCCGAAGAGCTCGCAGACCCCATCGCCGAAGAGCCGCTCGCCGACGAATTCGCAGATCCCGCCGCCGAAGAGCCGGTCGGCGATGAGCTCGCCGAGCCTTTCGCGGCAGGGCCGATGTCCGAGGAGCCCGCCGAGCCGCTCAACGATGGCTTTGGCGAGGCGGAAGACCTGACCTCCGTGGTCGATTTGCAGGCCGCCGGCGCTGTGACCGCCGGCGACGGTGCGGACGTGAATGGGCCCGGCGAGGTCGCCGAGGCCCAAGCCTCCTCGGAAGAGCTTGCCCATCCGGTCGAGCCGCCGATGGATGCCGTGGAGTCCGAGGCGCAGGAGGCGGCCGCGTCCGCCGAGCCCGAGCCGGAGGCTGCCGCCGATGAACAGGCCGGGCTCGAAGCCGAAGAGTCCGCAGGTCAGGAAGAGGAGGAGGAGGAGCCCGCGGGTGACGAGCTCGACGAGGCCGCCTTCTTCGTCGAGCAGGGCGAGCTCGAGGAGGCCCGCGACATCCTCGAGACCGTCCTCATCGCCTTCCCCAAGTCCAAGCGCGCTCAGGAGTTGATGGCGCGCCTCGAGGCGAAGGAGCGTGGTGAAGAGGAGCCGGCGGCCGAGCCTGCTGCGCCGCCCGCCCCGGCGGCCGAGGCTGCTCCTCCGGACATCGCGTTCGACCTCGCCAAGGAGCTCGCCAACGAGGACTTCGGCGACCTGGGCATCGGCGACGAGAGCGTCTCCGAGGACTTCCAGTACTCGGTCGAGGATGTCTTCAACGAGTTCAAGAAGGGTGTCGAAAAGATCGTTCGCCCCGAGGACGTCGACACGCACTACGACCTCGGCATCGCCTACAAGGAGATGGGCCTTATCGACGACGCCATCGGCGAGTTCGAGCAGGCCCTCAGCGCCGCGATCGGGAAGAAGAAGGAAGTCGAGTGCTACACGATGATCGGCATCTGCCGCGCCGAGCGCGACGAGCACGCGGCCGCCGTCGAGGCCTATGTCAAGGGGGTCAAGGCCGCTGCGATTACCCCCGATGCCGCCAAGGCGCTGCACTACGAAATCGGGCTGAGCCTGGAGAAGATGGGCGATCTGCGCCGGGCGCTCAAGCACCTGTCGGGCGTGGAGAAGGTCGACGGGAACTACCGCGAAGTGCAGAGCGTGCTCGAGCGCATCCGGGCCCAGGGAGCGACGGAGCTTGCCGACTCCGAAGAGACCACCGGCCCAACCGCCAAGCCCAAGAACGGCGCTGCGGGTCCGCTGGGCCGGCAGACGACCGCCAGGCCACTGGGCCGACAGACGACCGGCAAGCCGCTGGGCCGACAGACGACCGGCAAACCGGTGCCGCTCGACCGCCAGACGACCGAGAAGCCAGCGCCGCTCGACCGGCAGACGACCGCCAAGCCACAGGCGCCCGCCGGTGGCGAGAAGTCAGACGGCAAGCCAGCACCGGCCAAGAAGAGCCGCAACATCGGGTACGTATGACAGCCGCGAGGACTTGGTCTCCATGACGTATCTCGAATACTTCGAGCTTTCTCAGGAGCCGTTCTCGAACGCGCCGGTCAGCCGGTTCTACTACAACAGCGTCCAGCACGCGCAGGCGCTCACCCGGTTGATGCACGCGGTCTCGTACATGAAGGGCCTGGCCATCCTCGTCGGCGACATCGGCGCGGGCAAGACCACCCTCGCGCGCCGGATGCTCGATTCGCTGCCCGAGCAGGAGTACGAGGCAGCCCTGCTGGTGATCATCCACAGCGGCATCACCGCCAACTGGCTGCTCAAGCGCATCGCGCTGCAGATGGGCGTCGAGAGCCCCTCCGAAGAGAAGCTCACGCTGCTCACCCAGCTCTATCAGCGGCTGCTTCAGATCTACGAGCAGGGCAGGAAGGCCGTCGTCCTCATCGACGAGGCCCAGATGCTGCAGACGCGCGAGATCATGGAGGAGTTCCGCGGGCTGCTCAACCTCGAGGTCCCCGAGCGCAAGCTCATCTCCTTCGTCTTCTTCGGGCTGCCGGAGATCGAGGAGAACCTCAAGCTCGACCCTCCGCTCGCCCAGCGCGTCTCGCTGCGCTACCGGCTCGAGCCGTTCTCGCAGGAGTCGACCGAGGCCTACCTCAAGCATCGGCTGCGTCTGGCCGGCTGCCCGCGCAACCCCTTCGAGCCCGAGGCCGTCGAGGTCGTCCATCGCTTCTCGGGCGGTACCCCCCGGGTCATCAACACCCTCTGCGACAACGCGCTCTTCGAGGCCTTCATCGCCAAGAAGGACTCGGTCGACGGGCCGCTCGCCGAGCGGATCGCCAACGAGCTTGGCCTGAGCAACCTAGCCAAAGAGGCCGAGGCCAAAGCGGCGCGCGAGCGTGCAGGCCTCTTCACCCCACAGAAGAGCCCGCTGCCCAAGCCCGATCTGAGCGAGATCGATCGGTACCTCGAGGGTCTCAAGCGGGCCTGAGTCATCGTTTCCATCGTGTCCGCCTACACCTCGTTCCCATGCGGTGCCGCTGACAGGGCGTGCCGGGGCGCGGTCATCCGGGCCTGGCTGGAGCGCGCTGAAGACCTGTCGAGAAATCCTGCGTCGACTCCGTCCGGTTTCGCTCACCCTGCGCTAAGCTCCCGACGCGTGAGCGACGGGAGCGGAGTCGAAGGGTCCCTCGGCTTCGGCCTCGCGGGCTCGGCCTGCGCTCGGGCCCAACGGGGTGCGCTCCGAGCTCGAGGAGGTTTTTCGAGACCGCTTGAGGCTGGGACGGCCATGGTGACCGAGTCATGAAGCGTCACCTGGGGCGGACCCGAGTGCTGCTGGCGGTGGGCCTGGTCGCTCTGCTGGTCGCCCTGCTGCAGACCGAGTACGCCGGTGAGCGGGTCTGCGACCTCGCGCGCGCGCGCCTGCCCGCTCTGCTCGGGATGGAGGTCGCTCTCGGGCGCTGCAGCCTCGACCCGCTCCGGGGCGGAGTCGAGGTCGTCGGCTTCAGCGTGCGCGAGCCGGGCGCCGCCGAACCCTTGCTCGCGGCCGACAGGCTCCTGGTGCGCCTCAGGGCCATCGACGTGGTGACGGGCAGGGTGCGGCTCGACCGGGTTGAAGCCGACCGCCCGCGCATCAGCCTGGACCTGACCACGCTTGCCAGCGAGCCGAAGGGCAAGGACGGCGGCTGCTTGATGCGCAAGCTCGAGAAGCTCGAGGTCGACACCCTCGCCGTGGTCGGGGCGCAGCTCAAGGTCCTTGGACCGGAGGGCCGCTCGCTTCGCGTCGACGACCTCGACGCCGACGCGCGGCTCGCCTCGAAGGCGTATTCGCTCCGGGTCTCGGTGCCCGCGGGCGAGGTGGTCTCGGCGGGCATGCACGTCCCGGTCTCCCGCGTGCGGCTGGCCGCTTCGCTGGACCTCGACGACGAGAAGCTCACCGTCGGGCACCTCGAGGCGGCCGCCGGCGACCTGTCGCTCTTCCTGCGCGGGGACGTCGAGACGCTCTGTGCCCCCAGGCCCAACCTCGAGGTGTCGCTCTATGCGCCCCTCGACCTGATCTCGGGCGTGCTCGGCGAAGAGGCGCCTCAGCTCAGCGGCAGCGCGGCCGTCGTGCTGCGGGTCGAGGGCAGCTTCGAGGAGCCCGCGCTCGAGGGCGAGGTCACCCTGTCGCGCGCGCGGGTCGACGAGTTCGAGATTGGCGATGCCTACCTCGAGGCGCGGCTCGAGCGCGACCAGGTGATCATCGACAGGCTCGACGTGGGGATAGGCGAGAAGAGCGCCAGGGCCCGCGGCCGCATCGGCCTGACCGAGGGCTTCCCGGTCAACGCCGTCGTCGATCTCGAAGAGGTCGAATTCGGGCGCGTCGTCGACAAGCTGAGCCTCCACCACGCCTGGGTCAACTTCAAGGCGAGCGGCCGCGTCGAGGTCGGGGGGCAGCTCGTGCCGTTCCACCTCGCGGGCCCGGCGGCCATCGACGTGCGCGACTTCCGCGTGCACGACCGCGGCTGGGATCGGCCCAATCCGGAAACCGTGCTGCAGTTCGACCTGGCCCACGTCACGCTGCAGACCGACTTCAACCCCGAGCGCGCCCGCCTGGGCAACGGCCGGATAAGGAGCGAGCGCTCGGACCTCGACGCCGACGCCTCGCTCTACTTCGACGAGGAGCGCGGGCTCGACATCGACGTCGGCATCAAGCAGCTCGACCTCGCCGACCTCGGCCACATCCTCGAGATCCCCTGGGCCGGGCGGGTCGCGGGGACCGCCAAGCTGAAGGGCCCGTATGCCGACATCAAGATCGACGGCGCGATCAAGGGCGACGACTTCGAGTTCCACAAGCTCAAGCTGGGCAGCGTCGACGCGCTCGTGCGCTTCTCGGACCTCGTGCTCGCCTTCCCGACCATCAGCGCGCACAAGGGGCGCTCGCGCTTCTGGGTCGAGGGCGAGCTTGACTTTCGCAGCGAGCAGGGGCCGATGGGGCGGGGCCGGGGAACCTTCGAGAACGCGCGCCTGAGCGACCTCGTCGAGGTCATCGGCGACGAGCACTGGATCTTCGACCTGCTGCGCAACCGCGCCGAGGCGCGCATCAGCGGCCAGGCCTCGGTTAGCGGCCTGCTGATGAAGCCCTATGCGCTCATCGACGTGAGCCTGTTCGACACCACCTACTTCGAGCGCAAGCTCGGCTCGGGCGCGCTCGCGTTCCGCGCGCAGGACGGCCAGATCGTCGCCATCGACCAACTCGACCTCGAGGGGCCGTGCGGCAAGCTCTCCTTCAGCGGGCAGGTCGATCTCGACCGCGGCCTCGACTTCCAGATCGTCGCCCCGGCGCTCTACCTCGACGAGTGGGCCAAGCCCGACGCCGAGTGGCTCGAGGCCGCGGGCAGGGCGACGGTCACCGCCCGGCTCTTCGGCCCCTTCGAGCACGTGCAGATGGACGGCGCGGTGGAGATGGCCGAGGTGTCGCTCTTCGGCGTCGGGCTCGGCGGCGGCACGCTCGATTTGGGCCTCGACCGGACGAACCTCTGGCTGCGCGGGCCCCTCGGGACCGACCTGCTCATCGACGGGCGCATGGTGGTAGAGGGCCCGCTTCCGTTCGCCGCGGGCGTCAGCCTGAGCACCGGGAAGGTGGGCAATTATGTGAGCGGGGTGTCGGGCTTGAAGGGCGTGCTCGCCGGTGAGCTGCTCGCGACCGGCACCATCGAGCGCTACCTCGAGACGCGCGGCGACCTCTGGGTCTCGCGCCTCGAGTTGGAAAAGGACGAGCAGACCTACGTCGCCTCCGCCCCCGTCGAGATCGGCTTTCAGGGCGGCACGGTCGAGCTGAGGAGCCTGCGGCTGCGCGGCAACCACTCGCTCCAGCTCTCGGCCTCGGGGGTGCGCGAGGCCGACGGCAACCTCGACTTCTCGGTCGACGGCAGCTTCGATGGCCGCCTGCTCGAGTCCTTCACCCCCTGGGTCGACCAGGCGGGCGGCCGGGTGCGCGCCAGCGTCAGCGTCGCCGGGCCGTCGGACTCGCCGACCCTGGTCGGCTCGGCCGAGCTGCGCGGCGGGCGCTTCGTCGTGCCCGACTGGCCGGTGACC
Organism: Myxococcales bacterium UBA5297; assembly: GCA_002408385.1. Taxonomy (GTDB): domain Bacteria; phylum Myxococcota; class Myxococcia; order Myxococcales; family UBA5297; genus UBA10939. The sequence continues at coordinate 44,389 of DHSB01000202.1, read as the reverse complement.
GTGCGCGACCTCGAGGGCAGCATCGAGTTCTCGCAGAACAAGGTCTTCCTCAGCGACCTCGAGGGCTCGTTCAACAACGGCCGGGCGCTGGTCCGCGGGGAGATCGGCATGAAGAACTTCAGCCCGCATCGGCTCGAGATCGGGATGCTGATGGACGGGGTCCAGTTTCGCTACCCGAACGACATCCCCTCGACCTTCTCGGGCGAGGTGCGGCTCTACGGCCCCCTCGACAGGCTCGTCCTCGCCGGAGACGTCGACCTGATGCGCCTGCGCTATTCGCACGACGTCGATCTCGAGGGCATCCTGCGCGATCTGCGGCAGAAGGGCGGCGAGGGCCACGGCTTCGAGAAGAAGGAGGAGTTTCTCCGCTACGACCTGGCGGTCCACGTGCCGGGCGATGCGCGCATCGACAACAACCTGCTCAAGCTCGCGCTCAACGGCGATCTGCGAGTGGTCGGCACCAACGTCCACATGGGCATGCTCGGGACGCTGTCGGCCGAGGAGGGAGGCCGGGGCTTTTTCCGAGGCAACGAGGTCTCGCTGACTCGCGTCTCGGTCGACTTCACCGAGCGCGACCGCATCGCCCCGGTCATCGACGTGCACGGCGAGACCCAGGTGCGCGACTACCGGATCTACATCCACGCCTACGGCCCGGCCGGCGACCCGGAGGTGGACCTGACGAGCGAGCCCGAGCTCGCCCGCGCGGACCTGGTCACGCTGCTCACCCTCGGCTACACCAGCCACGACCCCGGGATGAACACCGCGGGCGCAGGCGCGGGCCTGGTCGGCGAGACGCTCTTCAGCATCGCGGGCCTCGACAAGCAGGTGAAGCGCTTCATCCCCAAGAACACCATCCTGCGGGATTTCAGCTTCCACATCTCGACCCAGTACTCCGAGGTGAGCGGGATGGTGGAGCCGACCGCGCAGTTCGAGTCGAAGTTTCTCACCGACTCGCTCAAGCTGCGGCTCTCGCAGCCGGTCATCTCCGGCAAGGGCCGGCGGGCCCAGGCCGAATACCGTTTCAACGATCACATGTCCGCCCAGGCGCAGTGGGACAACGAGAGCAGCGAGTCGCCCGTCGGCGACCTTGGCCTCGACCTGAAACTCCGGTGGGAGCTCGACTGACCAGCCTTCTGGCCGCTTCTCTGGTCGCCCTCCACGCTTCGTGGGCGGGCGCGGCGGCGAGGGGTGCGCCCGGAGCCGAGGGGGCAGGGGCCGACACCCAAATCGGCGCCCCGGCACGAGAGGCCGGAGCCCAGACCGAGGTGGTCGAAGCGCTGGCCGAGCCTCCGCCCATCGTCTCTTCGGTCGAGCTGCACCTGCCGCCCGGCACCGATCCGGCGGGCCTCGCGGAGCTGGTGGCTATCCGCAAGGACTCGCCGCTCTCCAAGCGCGAGGTGCGCCGATCGATCGAGCGGCTCTTCGCCACCGGCCGCTTCGCGGACATCGCGGTCTTCAAGAGCGAGGGGGAGGACGGCAGCGTGGCCATCGTCCTCGAGGCCTCGACGCGCACCTACGTCGACAAGATCGAGCTGGTCGGCAACCGCGTCGTCAGCACCCTCGCGCTTCGCAAGGCGCTCGGGCTCGGCGACGGGCGCCCCGAGTACTACCCGGAGTTCGTCGAGCGGCTGGTCTCGCAGCTCGAGGCGACCTACCGGCGCGTCGGCTATGGCGAGGCGAAGATCACCTCGGCGCTCGAGCAGGGAGCGGCCGGAGAGAGCGTCCTCACCTTCACCATCGTCGAGGGTGAGCCGACGCGCATCGGTTCGGTCACCGTCGCCGGCGATCCGCAGCTCCCGATAGCGGTCATCCTCTCGACCCTCGGGCTAGGCCCCGGCTCGGTGCTCGACTACGCGGCCCTCGAGCGCGGCCTCGAAGCGCTGCGGGCGCTCTACCTGGCGAAGCGGCACTTTCGCGCGCGGTTCGGGCCGCCCGAGATCGTCTTCGTCGACGGCAAGGCCGTCGTGCAGCTCCTCGTCAACGCGGGGCCGTCGGTCGAGTTTCGCTTTCGCGGCAACCGCGCGCTGACGACCGACGCGCTCTCCCGCGCGCTCGCCTACGCGGGCGAGGAGCCGCTCGACAGCGCGCTCATCGCCCACCTCGAGCAGCGGGTCGCCGCGCACTACCGGCTGATGGGCTTTGCCGACGTGCGGGTCGCCGCGCGCGATGTCCGCTCGAGCGATCGCCAGCGCTCCTTCGTCACCTTCGAGATCCAGGAGGGCGAGCCGCTGCGTGTCCGGCAGCTCGAGTTCGAGGGGAACCGCCACTTCACCGACGAGCTGCTGCTCGAACAGGTCGTCGAGACGCTGCGCGAGGCCTCCCCCGTCGACGAGAGCGAGCGGGCGGCCGACGGCAGCCACGTCATCAACGGACCGGCGGGCTCGACGCGCCCGCCGCGCTACGCGGTCAATCCGACCGAGGTCTACTACGAGCCGGCCTACAAGCGGGCGACCCTGCGGATCGTCGACCGGTACCGCACCGACGGCTTCCTCGATGCGGTGGTGGAGATGCCGGTCGTCGAGCGCGACGAGAAGACGCGTGAGGCGCGCCTGACGCTGCGGATAAAGGAGGGGCCTCAAACCATCGTCTCCGAGGTCGGCTTCCCGGGCGCGCCGTCGGCCCTCGCCCGGCGGCTCGCCAGCAGCGTCACGACGAGGAAGGGCAGGCCGCTCAACGCCCAGCACGTGGAGGAGTCGAGGCTCGCGATTCAACGGACGCTCGGTCAGCAGGGCCACCTCTTCGCTCGGGTCGAGGAGCGGGTGGCCTTCTCGCCGGAGCGCACCGCGGCGCGAGTCGATTTCGAGGTCAAGGCGGGGCCGAAGGTGCGCGTCGGGCGGATCCTGGTCCAGGGAATCGAGCGCACCGACGAGGCCGTGGTGCGCGGCGCGCTGGCGCTCGACGAGGACGAGATCCTCGACCCCGAGCTGGTCGCGCAGAGCCAGCGCAACCTCATCCGGCTCGGCATCTTCAACACCGTGGCCATCCGCATCGACGCCCCCGACGTCGTCGAAGAGGTCAAGGACCTCTACGTCACCGTCGAGGAGCGCCGCAGGCAGTACATCACCTGGGGCGCCGGCTACTCGATGGTCGAGGGGACGCGCTCGTTCTTCGAGTACGGGCGCATCAACATCTTCGGGCAGGCGCTGCAGCTCCAAGCGCGCGGCAAGCTCAACTGGTTCAAGACCAGCCTCCTGCCCGACGTGCGCCGGGCGCAGGACGGCCTCGACGCGCTCGGCCGGCGCATCAACATCGGGGTGCAGTACCCGCGGCTGCTCTGGCTGCTGCCGACCGAGGCGGGACTGCGCCTCGACCTCGTCCACGAGCGGGTGATTCGGCCCTCGTACAACTTCGAGCGCTGGGCGGCCATCGCCGGCATCGACGTGGTCACCACCGGTCCCTTCTCGGCGAGCCTGCAGTACGAGGTCGAGAACGCGGACTTGGCGCGCACCGCCGAGACGAGCCTCCTGCTCTCCAAGGTCGACCGCGACCGGCTGCGCAACGAGAAGGGCTGGCTGCACTCGCTGCGTCCGAGCGTGCGCTTGGACCTCCGCGACGACCCGGTCAACCCGCGCCGCGGCCTGATGATCAGTGGCTCGGTCGAGCTCGTGCAGTCGCTCGGGATTCGGGACGAGAGGCTGAGCGACTTCTTCTTCATGAAGGCGAGCGGCCAGGCCAACGCGTACGTGCCGATGTGGGGCCGCAGCGTGCTCGCGCTCTCTGTGAGCGGCGGCAAGATCTATCCGCTGGACCCGGAGGGCACCTCGCGAACCATCGCCCCCAAGCGCTTCTTCATGGGCGGCTCAGGGACGATGCGCGGCTTCTTCGACGACGCGCTGCTGCCCGAGGACAGCCGGGAGCTGCTGCGCGAGCAGGTGCGCCAGTGCAACGCGGTGCTGAGCAAGACCGGCTGCAGCACGGCGGCGACGATGCTGGGCAGCAACGGCCAGCTCACCAGCGAAGGCGGCGAGCTGTTCACCCTGGCGCGCGCGGAGTTGCGCATCCCGCTGACCGGTGACCTCGAGACCGCGCTGTTCGTCGACGCCGGCAACCTGTGGCTCGACCAGACGAGGTTCGACCCGATCAAGCTGCGCTACAGCGCCGGCGTCGGCCTGCGCGCGATTACGCCCATCGGGCCCGCCGCGCTCGACCTGGGCGTGAACCTGGTCCCCGACCTGTTGCTCAATGAGAGCCAGTTCGTGCCGCACTTCAGCATCGGGTTGTTCTGAAGAGGCCGGGCTGGCTGGGCGTACCGCCAATCCGCCCGTCCAGAAATCGAGCGCACGCTCGGTGCTGCAAGCCCGTGCATCGACCGTTGCCGCCCGGTGCTTCGACCCGTGCCGCCCGGTGCTTCGACCCGTGCCGCCCGGTGCTTCGACCCGTGCCGCCCGGTGCTTCGACCGCTGCTACCCGGTGCTTCGACCGTTGCTGCCCGGTGCTTCGACCCTTGCTGCCCGGGGCTTCGACCCTTGCTGTCCGGGGCTTCGACCCTTGCTGTCCGGGGCTTCGACCCTTGCTGCCCGGGGCTTCGACCGTTGCTGCGCCGGCTTCAACCCTTGCTGCCCGGGGCTTCAACCGTTGCTGCCCGCGGCTTCAACCGTTGCTGTCGCGGCGACAACCGTTGCTGTCGCGGCGACAACCGTTGCTGCCGCGGCGACAATCGGCTCCATGCAAGGCTAAGAAAACCAGTTGTTTGCGTTTGGTCTCATCGAATCGCTCAAGGGCGCTCCCCCCCGTTGGGCGATTCGTGCCCGCCCACGCCGACTGTCTTGGCCCGAAGGGGGAACCCTGAGGTGCCTTCGTTGCGCCTACTCCGATAAGGCGCTCGGCATGACACCTCTGTGCCCATCTATGCGGAGGAGGTCAGCTTCAGGCCGACGATGGAGGCGACGAGGAGTGCGGCGAAGGCCAAGCGCAGCGGCGATATCGGCTCTTCAAAGAGAACGATTCCACCGATGGTGGCGCCGACCGCGCCGATGCCGACCCAGACCGCATACGCGGTGCCGATTGGCAGTGTACGCGCCGCCCGCGCGAGCAAGACCATGCTCGCGACAATGGCGGCGCCGGTGATGATGCTCGGCACCGGCTTCGTGAATCCGTGCGAGTACTTGAGCCCGAGCGACCAGACGACTTCGAGAGCTCCTGCGACTACCAGGACGAGCCAGGCCATGTGGAAACCTCCTCCACGGCCCGTCGTTCCTGCCTGGTACGGGTCGGCCTCGTCAGGGCTCGAAATGAGCAGGGGAATCGTATTCGGTCAGGGATCGGCAGGGCAATTGAAAGTGCGCTCCCGGAGCTTCATCCCGCCCCTGTCCAGAACAACGTGGGCGCAACCGGCCATCCCGAGCGCGTTACCGGTCCTTTGGTCGGCGGTGATGAATCAAGGGCTTTGCATGGGGTTGGTAGTTGGCGCGCTCGCGGGCCCTTGTGAAAAGCCGAAGGAGCTCGGTCGCTCGGAAGCCCCAGACTTCCTGCGAAGCTCTTCGGGCGGAATTGGGCCGAGCCGCCGGCCACCGGCCAGGCCGAGCGTGGAGGCGACCAGTGCGGGAGCCTCGGAGTCGAGGCCCCGCCGGAAGGCCATCTCGGTGTCCGATTCCCAAAACCGACTGGGGCAGGGGGCGACCTGTCTCTCCTAGAGATTTCGCAGAGATGCATTGCCACGCTACGGCCGCCGCACGAACTCTGACCCCCTAGAAGCGGGGAGGCACGTTGCCAGCCACTCGTGACTCGACCAAAGGAGCCTCGCCCGGTCGAGTCGCAGGTCCCGCGGCGGCGCCGGAGCGCAAAGAGCGCGGGGCCGGCGGGTCACCTGCGGCCACAAGGCGGGCTTGTCTTGTCGATCCACGAGGTGTGGAACCTGACCGAGCCTGGCTCCGGCTCACGATCTCGCCGCGCCGATGCCGACGTCGGTGGCCACCTGCGCTCGGCTCCGCCCGCCGAAGCTGAGCACCAGCCCCCCGGCCAGAAGCGGCAGCGCGCAGGCAGCGACGGCGACCGCGAGGCTCCCCGACCAGTCGGAGACCATGCCGATGAGCGTGGGCGAGATGGCGTCGCCGAAGAGGTGGATGACGAAGATCGTCGTCGCCATCGCGGTCGCGCGGATGCGCGCCGGGACCGAGTTGATGATCGCCGTGTTGAGCGGGCCCGTGTTGAGCATCACCAGGAAGAGCGCGGCGAAGGTGAGCACCAGCGTCGCGGTGCGGCCGGGGTGGGCGGCGACGGCGAGGAGCAGCGGCGCGGCCGCGGCGAGGCTCACGCCCGACACGACGAGATAGCCGTCGGGCCTGCGGCGGGTCGCCCACTCGCCGGCGAGGGTGCCGACGATGGTCCCGAGCAGCCCGGCGACCGCGGTGATCCCGCCGAAGAGCAGGCCCGCCTCGCTTTGGCTCAGCTCGGCGAAACGCACGAGGAAGCTCGGCATCCAGCTCGCCAGGCCCCCGGCGGCAAAGGTCATCAGCGTCATGCCGACCGTCGCCACCCGCCAGCCGCGGTTGGCGCGCAGCAGTCCGGCGATCTCTCGCGGGGAGGGCAGTGCGGCCTGCGCCTCGCTCGCCTCGTCGTGGACGCCGCGCTCGGGTTCGCGAAGCAGCAGCGAGACGAGGGCGAGCACGAGCCCGGGGAGCCCGGCGACGAAGAAGGAGGCGCGCCATCCCCAGGCCGCGCCGATCATCCCGCCGGCGGCGAAGCCGAGCGCCGAGCCGACGGGGATGGCGACGTAGAAGATGCCGACGGCCTTGCCGCGCCAGCCCTTGTCGAAGAGGTCGGCGATGAGCGAAGGGGAGGCCGCGGCGTAGCCGGCCTCGCCGATGCCGACGAAGGCGCGGGCGAGGAGCAGCGTCGTGAAGCTGGTCGCCAGGCCGGAGGCGAAGGTGGCCAGGCTCCAGAGCAGCACGCCGGCGGCGATGAGGTACTTGCGCGGGAACCTGTCGCCCAGAAAGCCGGTGAACGGCGAGGCGACCATGTAGACGACGAAGAACGCCGCGGCGAGCGTCCCCAGGCTCGCGTCGGTGAGCTGTCCGGCCGCGTCGCGCAGGCCCCCCGAGAGGCCGGGGTCGGACTTGATGAGCTCCTGGGCGCCGGCGAGCACGTAGCGGTCGGCGTAGTTGAGCAGGTTGATGCCGGTGAGGACCGACAGCGCGGCGAACGGCAGCGAGCGACGGGGCGCTGCTCCCGGCGCTTCGAGTCCCACCCCGTCGCCGCTCACCTGCCGCCTCCGAGGGCCGCGCCGAAGCGCTGGTAGAGCAGGCCCCAGCGGATGCCGCGATCGCTGACGACCACCTCCGGCGCGCCCAGCCTCACCATCGCCCGCTCGAGGATGAGCGCGCCCGCGGCGATGACGTCGGCGCGCTTGGGCTCCATGCCGGGAAGGCCGCGCAGCTCGTCGACGGTGAGCGAGAAGTAGCGCTCGCGCTCGGCGCGCACCTCGGCGAGCGGCATCACCGCCAGGTGGACCCGGGCCGGGTCGTAGGGCTCGATGCCCCGGCTTACCGCGAGCACCGTGGTGACCGTCCCGGCGACGCCCACGAACCGGAAGCCGGCCGGAGGGCAGGGCGCCTCGGCGAGGGTCTCGTCGATGGATCGCTGCAGCGCCGCCTGCTCCTCGGGCGACGGCGGAACGGCATGCACGAAGCGCTCGGTCAGCCGCACCGCGCCGATGTCGAAGCTGTGCTCGAAGTCGACCTTGCCGCCCGAGCCGAGGACCAGCTCGGTCGAGCCGCCGCCGATGTCGAGCACGGCGAGCGGGCCCTCGCCGCCGAGC
>DHSB01000202.1:36288-36499 GCA_002408385.1 Myxococcales bacterium UBA5297 | reverse complement strand
CGAGCGGGCCCTCGCCGCCGAGCTCGCGCTCGGCCGAGAGGTAGGTAAGCTGTGCCTCGAGCTCGCCGCTGATGATCTCGGCGCTCAGGCCCGCCTCGGTCTGAAGCCGCTGGAGGAAGGCCTGGCCGTTGGCCGCGTCGCGCGAGGCGCTCGTCGCCACGCAGGCGATCTGCGCGGCGCCGAGCGCGCGCGCCTCGGCCGCGAAGCGCGC
>DHSB01000202.1:35894-36142 GCA_002408385.1 Myxococcales bacterium UBA5297 | reverse complement strand
ACGGTCGAGACCGTGGCTTCGATGCGCTCCTCGGCGAGCCGCCCGGTCTTGTCGACGCCCTTGCCCAGGCGCGTGATCTCGGCGCGCTCGAGCACGGGGCGAAAGCGCGCGCCGGCGGGCTCGGCGACGAGCAGCAGGACGGTGTTGGTGCCGATGTCGAGGGTGGCGAAGCGCGGCATGGTCGATTGAGTGGTCTCGACAGGCGGAGTTCGGCGCTCGGCGACGCGGGCACGAAGGCCGGCGCTCCG
>DHSB01000202.1:12140-35778 GCA_002408385.1 Myxococcales bacterium UBA5297 | reverse complement strand
CGGGCACGAAGGCCGGCGCTCCGGTTCCGATCAAGGCTTGGCGGCGGGGAACGGTCCCCAGGCCGGCGTGTAGGACTCGTCGTTGCCGGAGGACATCTGGCGCTGGAAGTTGCCGTCGGCGCTCATCACGTAGAGGTGGCTGCGGCCGGTGCGCGTCGAGGTGAAGGCGATGAGCCGGCCGTTGGGCGAGAAGCTCGGCTCCTCGTTGTTGCCCTGGTCTTGCGTGAGCCGGGTGATCTTCAGCGTCGCGGGATCGACCGTGAAGATGTCGAAGGCGTTGCGCTCGTCGCGGGCGGTGAAGGCGATGAGATCGCCGCGCGGCGACCAGTCGGGCGTCTGGTTGTAGTTGCCCTGGAAGGTGATGCGCTTGGGTTCGCCGCCGCTCGCGGAGATGACGTAGATCTGCGGATTCCCCGAGCGGTTCGACACGTAGGCGATCTGCTTGCCGTCGGGCGAGAAGCTCGGGCTGGAGTTGATGCCGAACCCATCGGTGAGCCGCTTGGCGTTCTCGCCGTTGGCGTCGGCTATCCACAGGTGGCTGTTGCCGTCGTCCTGGCTCATGGAGAAGACGACCTTCTTGCCGTCGCGGCTGAAGCTGGCGCCGGTGACCAGGGTCGAGACGCGCTTGAAGATGGTGTCGAGCCCCTCGGTGGCGAGGTCGAAGACGACGATGGCGGGGCTGCCGGTCCTGTAGCTGGTGAAGGCGATGGAGCGGCCGCCGGCGGTCCAGGAGGGCAGCAGGTTCATGGTGCCCTTGGTGAGCTGCCGGGCGTGCCGCCCGTCCCAGTCGGCGAGGAAGACCTGCTTCGAGCCGCTCACCTTGCGCACGAAGGCGAGCTGAGTGCCGAAGACCGAAGGCTCGTGCGTGTAGAAGGTGAAGACGTCATCGGCAAACTGGTGGGCGAGCCGGCGCGCCTGCGCGGCCGGCGCGCTGTAGCGCTTCTTGAGCTCCTCTTTGCCCAAGACCGTGTTGAAGAGGTGGAGCTCGGCGGTGACCGGATCGCCGCCGGCGACGACGACCTTGATCAGCCCTTCGGCCCCGACGTCCTGCCAGCGCGCGAACTTGATGTCGGCGGTGAGCACGCCCTCCTTCTCGTCGGCGAGGAAGGACTTGCGGTTGAGCAGCTCGAAGAGCCCGGAGACCGTCAGGTCCTGCGCCAGGGTCTCGTCGATCGCCTTGCCCGCCTCGCGGCTCGCGGCCGCGTCGGGATAGAGCATCGGCGCGATGGCCAGCGGCAGCGGGCGGAAGTTGGCGCCGCTCAAGGTGAGGACGGGGCGCTCGACCTTCTCAGCGCGGGCGGTGCCGGCCGAGGCGAGCAATGCGACGAGGGTGAGGAGGGCGAAGCGCATCGTTTCTCCAGTTCGAGAGGCTCGGGGATGAACAGCCCGCGGCCTCGGGAATTCTCTCGAGGGCTTGAAAATCTCAGGGCGTCGCCTCGATGGCGATGCCCACGGTCTTCAGCGTCTGGACCAGGTGCTGCGGCGGCGGGCCGAAGGGGGCCGCCTTGCGCAGCGAGAGGATGACGTCCTGGTCGAACTGGTCGTTGCCGCTCGATTTTTGGATCTGCGGGTCGCGCAGCAGCTCGCCCAGCTCGCCGATGTAGAGGACGACGACGGCCTTCAGGCTCACCAGCTCGTGGGGCGAGATGGTCTTGGTGATCCCGTAGTTGCGCCGCGACTTGGCGAGGATGAGCCCGAAATAGCGCTCGCCCTCGTCGGCGGTGTCGCTGTCGCCGTCCGGGTCGCCGTCGGGGTCGCCGCTCAGCTCCTCATCGCTCGCCGAGGCGCTGGCGAAGGCGTCGAACAGGGCGCTGCGGCGCTTGGCGTCTTGCTTTGCGGGCCGCTTGGCGGCCGGCCGGGCGGGGGCCGTCTCGACCGGCTTGGCCGCGGGTTTGGCGCCGGCCACCTCGACGGCCTTGGGCGCAGGCGGCGCAGCGGCCGAAGGCTTGCGCGGCAGCAGCTTCGGGTCTCGCTTGTTGCCCAGCCGCAGCAGGCGGGCCTTCACCGGCTTCTGGTCGAGCTCGATCTTGGCCGAGGCGCTGGCGCTCGAGACGACGAGGAGGGCGGCGAGGAGCAGGGCGTGCAGCAGCACCGAGAGTCCGACCGCCACCGCGGCGGTTCGCTGGCGCGCCGGTCTCGAGGCCTCTGTCTGGCGGTGCTCGGCGCTCACGTGCTCCGGGACCTCTGTGGTTACTTGCTGGCGACCTGCCTCTCGACCGGGTCGGTGATCATCCCGACGTTGTCGATGCCCGCGCGCTGGGCGGCGGCCATCACCTCGACGACGAGGCCGTACTTCAGCTCGCGGTCGGCGTGCAGGTAGATCTCCTTGTCGGCCTGCGCCTTGGCGTTGGTCTTGAGCTTCTCCTCGAGTTGCTCGAAGGGCACCTCGACCTCGCCGATGTAGACCTTGCCGGCCGAGTCGACGGCGAGGACGAGCTTCTTCTCCTTGGCCTCGATGGGCGGCGCTTTCGCGTTGGGCAGCGAGACCTTGACGCCCTGCTGGATGAGCGGGGCGGTGACCATGAAGATGATGAGCAGCACCAGCATCACGTCCACCAGGGGCGTCACGTTGATCTCGCTCATCGCGCTCTTGCGGCCGCCGCCGCTCGACATGCCCATGGTCGCCGCTACTTGAAGAAGTGCCGCTTGACGATATTTAGAAAGTCGCTCGAGAAGCTCTCCATCTCGCTCTCGAGCACTTTGATCTTCGAGAGGAAGAAGTTGTAGGCGACCACCGCGGGGATGGCGGCGAACAGGCCGACCGCGGTGGCGATGAGCGCCTCGGAGATGGGCTTGGCGACGGTGGCGAGGTTGGCGTTGCCCTGCAAGTAGATGTCCTGGAAGGCGCCCATGATGCCCCAGACCGTGCCGAACAGGCCGACGAAGGGAGCGGCCGAGCCGGTGGTCGCCAGGAAGGCGACCTTCGACTCGAGGTAGGTCAGCTCCGCGACCGAGGCGCGACGCAGGGCGCGCTCGATGTTCTCGATGCCGTCGAGGTCCTGGCGCTCGGCGCCTTCGGCGGCGCCAGCGGTGACCTTGGAGAGCTCGATGTAGCCGGCGCGAAAGACCTGGCTGATGGGGGAGACCGAGAGCTTCTCGGCGGCCTGGTAGATGGCATCGAGGCGCTTGGATTGCCAGAAAATATCCAGGAACTCGACCGACTGCTTCTGCGCCTGGCGGATATGGAAGTACTTGAGCGCGATGATTGCCCAGGAGGCGACCGAGGCGCCGAGCAAGAGCAGCAGCACGAAGATGCCGACGGGCCCGGAGTGCTTGATGACTTCGAGGTAGTTCAGGCCCGCGGCAAGGGGCGCGGCGAGTTGCAAGAGGGTATCGGTGGGCATCTGAGTGGGCGTCGGAGAGGTCGCTGAGCAGAAACGCGCAGAACTACAGGAAGATCTGCGCGCAGGGCCGAGGACCGCGAGTCTGGAGGGCCGAGATCCCTACCATGGCAACCCAAGAGGGGTCAAAACCTTCCGCCGGCTGTTCGAGCGCCCGCAACCCGAGGGGGCGACGCGGGCGCCCCCGCGGTAAGGAGCGCCTGACACGGATGTCGTAAGCCCGGTTGGGCGCGTGTGCTAAAGTCCCGTAAAAACCTCAGGTTGCTTGCTAGGCAAGCTGTTTGCAAACTTGGTGGGCGTCACCGCGGCGGCCAGCAAGTCGAAGCCTGAATTGCCCTGCGGACGACAGCGTCGAAGCGGTCAATACTGGAGGCGAAGAGATGAAACGACTGATGCTCAGGCTGGCCCCGCTCGCGCTGCTGGCCCTGCTCGTTGGCAGCGGCTGCGTCGTGTACGAGCACGACGCGGATGCCCACGTGACCTTCTTCTGGGACTGCAACGGCTACGACTGCCACAGCGTCGGCGTCGACGAAGTGCTCGTGCAGATTTGGGATGGCCGCCGGCTCGAGGCCGAGCAGTACGTCCCGGGCAGCGCCAGCGGGGTGACCGTCGAGGACTTCTTCTCGGGCGACTACGACTACGAGATTCGCGGGCTCGATTGGCAGGGCCGCCTGCTCTACTTCGGGTCCGGCTCGATTTATCTGCATTCGGGCGACAACCACTACGATGTTCGGCTGTATTAAGGCCGGATGCCACGCTGTGCTGCGCCACGGACACACGACACAGGAGTCGCTATGCGTTCGCTTATCGTTTCGCTCCTTGCTGCAGGGCTATTGTCGGGCTGCGTCGTTCACAGGGACTCGGGCGACGACCCGAGGCCCGTCGCGCACAACGGGGACATCACTTTCCTTTGGTCGCTCGGGGGGCGCACCTGCGCCGAGGCTTCCGAGGTGCGCTGGATCCACGTGACCCTCGCCGGAGCGCGGGGCGTCGAGCAGCTCGAAAACGACGGCTATTTCGGCTGCACCTTGGACGGCTGGGACGGCATCAAGCTGACCGATTTCGCCTCCGGCACCTACAACTACACCGTCGACGCCATCGACGCCTCCGACCGCGTCATCTACACCGCCAGCGGGACCCTCTCGGTCAACGGGCACGTGAGCGTCCCGGTGACGCTCAATCCGTTGATCACCACCGGCTCGCTCGAGGTCTCGTGGAGCTTTGGCGCGCAGCGCCCAAGCTGTGCCCAGGCGGGAATCACCTCGGAGGCCGGCGTCAGCGACGTGCGCGTCACCATCGACAGCACCTCCTACGACCTGCCCTGCAGCTACGGCGGTGGCCAGTCGGCCATCTTCGACGACCTCGCGCCGGGCACCCACCACGTGACCATCGAAGGGTACATCGGCGGCCTCGACCGGCTCTGGTACCGCGGGCTCGGCAGCATCACCATCGCCGCCGGCGGCTCCTACCAGCTCCCGCTCGGGCTCGACCCGGTCGCCGCCGGCGCCACCTTCGTCCCGGTCATGTCCGACGGCGCCACCCCGTTCAATTGCGCGGCGACCGGCTCGAACACCCTGCACATCCAGCTCTTCGACGCCCGCGGCAACTGTTTCCCTGAGGACCCGCTGTCGCCGGGCGGCTGCGGCTTCAACGGGAGCTGTGAGGCCTTCGCCACGGCCGGCTTCTTCTTCAACTACATCCCGGCCGGCGACGACTACGACCCGGCGGCCAAGGCCTGGACGGCCGGCTGGACCGCGGTGATCAAGGCCTGGGGGCGCGACGCGACCGACATCAAGTACGAGAGCAGCGCGGGCTCGGTGCTCATCGTGGCGGGCCTGGAGAACCAGCGAAAGCCCGTGCTGATGTTCGCCAAGTAGCCGTGGCCAGCGGCCTCGGCGCGCTTTGGCAAGCCCCCGGCGAAACCCGGGGGCTTGATTTTTGGGTTCTGCAGTGAGAAGGCCTGCCGGCACGCAAATTGAGGAACGGTTCGGGGGCGGGCAAAAGGCGGGAGATGAACCAGAGGTCGATCGGGGTCTTTGATAGCGGAGTGGGCGGGCTGACGGTGCTCAAGGCCTTGATGCGCCGTTTGCCTGCCGAGAGCACGGTCTATCTCGGCGACACCGCGCGCGTGCCCTACGGCACCAAGTCGCCCGAGGTGGTCATCCGCTACAGCCTCTCGAACGCGCGCCTGCTGATGCGCCAGCAGATCAAGCTGCTTGTCGTGGCCTGCAATACCGCCTCCTCGGTGTCGTTGCCCGCTCTGGCGAAGGAGCTCGAGGTGCCGGTCCTCGGGGTCATCGAGCCCGGCGCGCAGGCCGCCGTGCAGGTGACCGCCGGGCGGGTCGGGGTCATCGGCACCCTCGGCACGGTGAACAGCGGCGCCTACCAGCAGGCGCTCGCCCAGGCGCGGGGCGGCCTGGAGGTGATGGCCCGCGCCTGTCCGCTCTTCGTGCCCTTGGCCGAAGAGGGGTGGACCGAAGGCGAGGTCGTCGAGGCTGTGGCGCGCAAGTACCTCGCCGACTTCGAGGCCTTCGGCGCCGACACGCTCGTGCTCGGCTGCACGCACTATCCGCTGCTCAAGGGGGCCATCGCGCGGGTCGTCGGGCCGCAGGTGAGGCTCGTCGATTCTGCCGAGGCGACCGCGGAGGCGGCAGAGGGCCTGCTGCGCGACGGTGGGCTGTTGGCCTGCGCCGGCGCGATCGCCGAGCACCGCTACTTCGTGACCGACCTGCCCGAGCGCTTCGCCGAGGTAGGCGCGCGGTTTCTCGAGCGACCTATCGAGCGGGCAGAGCTCGTCGATCTCTGACCCGGGGCTCAGGTCGCGGGAGACTGCCGCGGTTCCCCACGGCGGCCGCGCGGGGGCTCGATTCCTCGACGGGCGCATTGCCAGGCGCCCCTACCAGCCTGCGCGCCTTGGCTACCGGTCGGACTCGCCGGCGAGGTAGGCGAGGATGACCTCGTCGAGGCTCTTCTCGCTGATGAGGTCCTCGCCAAAGAGCGTCTCGCCGCCCTCCCTGGGCTTGATGCCGGAGAGCTCGCGCGCGGCGAGCACCTCGGGCGGCAAAGCGGCAGGAGGGGGCGCGGGCTGCTGTGGCGCGGGCCGCGCGGCGATGGGGGTGCCCACGTTGAGCCTCACCTCGCACGCGTCGGTCTGGATCTGGCCGGGAGCCCAAGACTTGGTGTGCAGGGCGCTCTCGGCCGAGTCGTAGAGGCCGCTCAGGAGGTTGCGCAGCATCTCCTTGTGCTGCTCCTCCATCAGCTCGCGCACGACCTCGGCGAGGTTCTCGGCGTTGACGATGTCGGCGTACGAGGTCTTCTTCGAGGCGATGATGTTCCCGCCGACGAACAGGTGCGTGATGATGTGCGGGTTGTTGACGCCCGAGTCCTCGGTCTGGACGTGGTAGGCCTTACCCTTGTGCTTGATGTTGTGGTTGAAGCCCGTGACGGCTTTTTTGAAAACGGTCATGGTGTCGGGGGTTTGGCTTTCTCTCGGCATGCCCGTGCCGGGCCGAGGAGTCTAGCGCGGACGAATTCCCGGGGGCAAGCCGCCGGCTTGCGGCCCGGGACGAGCCCCTGCGCCTGTGCCCTCGGGCGGCCGACGGCCTGGAGACCGCGGTTCCCGACGCGCGACAGCAACAGGCCGAAGCCCCGCCCGCGCTCGCGCAACCAGGTCCGTAAGCGAGCACGGTCGTTCGCGAAGCCCTTTGGCGCCCGGCCGCAAGCGGCTTGTCACCGTCAGTCCCATTGGGTAAAGCTCAGCGCCTTTTGTTCAAGGAGAGACCATGAACCCGGCCACACAGACAGAGACTCGGGAGCAGACCCTCGCGCGGCTCAGGAAGCTTGCGCAGGGCTTTCGCGTCGACATCATCGAGATGCTCGAGAAGGCCGCCAGCGGCCATCCGGGCGGCAGCCTGTCGGTCATCGACCTCGTCACCGCGCTCTACTTCCAGCAGATGCGCCACGACCCGAAGAACCCGGCCTGGCCCGAGCGCGACCGCTTCATCCTTTCCAAGGGCCACGCGGTCCCGGCCCAGTACGCCGCGCTCGCCGGCGCCGGCTACTTCCCGCGAGAGAAGCTCTCGACGCTGCGCCGGCTCGGCGGCCTGCAGGGCCACCCGGTCAACACCCTGACCCCCGGCATCGAGGCCTGTACCGGCTCGCTCGGCCAGGGGCTGTCCATCGCGCAGGGGTTGGCGATGGCCTCCAAGGCCGACGGGGACAAGTTCCGCGTCTACTGCGTCATCGGCGACGGCGAGATGCAGGAGGGCCAGATCTGGGAGGCCGCGCTGTCGGCGGCCAAGTACCAGCTCGACAACCTCGTCTGCGTCCTCGACTACAACAAGGGCCAGATCGACGGTTACGTGAAGGACGTGATGCCGCTCGAGCCCATTGCCGACAAGTGGCGTGCCTTCAACTGGCACGTCATCGAGATCGACGGCCACGACTTCGGCCAGATCCTCGACGCCTTCGACGAGGCGCGCCGCACCAAGGGCAAGCCGACCTTCATCCTCGCCAACACCGTGAAGGGCAAGGCCGTCTCCTTCATGGAGGACCGGATCGAGTGGCACGGCGCGGCTCCGAGCAAGGAGCAGGCGCAGAAGGCCATCGAAGAGATCAAGCAGTCCTAGAGCCTCTCTCCCGCACCTCAACTGAGCAAGGATTCCAACCATGACCGCCAAAGCCACGCGCCAGGTCTTCGGAGAGACGATCGCCAAGCTCGGCGAGACGCACCCGGAGATCGTCGTCCTCGACGCCGACCTCTCCAAGTCCACCAAGAGCGACCTGTTCGCCAAGAAGTTCCCCGACCGCTTCTTCGAGATGGGGATCCAGGAAGCGAACATGATCGGCGTCGCCGCCGGGATGGCCGGCGCCGGACGCATCCCCTTCATCTGCTCGTTCGCCTGCTTCATCGCCGGCCGCTTCGACCAGATCCGCCTCTCGCTCGCCTACGGCAATGCCAACGTGCGCATCGTCGGCAGCCACGCCGGCGTCGGCATCGGCGAGGACGGCTACAGCCAGCAGGGCCTCGAGGACATCGCCTGCATGCGCTCGCTCGCCAACATGGCGGTGATCCAGCCGGGCGACGACCTCGAGTGCGCCGGGGCCATCGAGTACCTGCTCACGCACCAGGGCCCGGCCTTCCTGCGCACGACCCGCCAGAGCCTCGAGCGCGTCAATGCCGAGGGCTACCAGTTCCAGTTCGGCAAGGCCGTGCAGCTTCGCGAGGGGGCCGACGTGGCCATCTTCGCCACCGGCGGCACCGTCCAGGGCGCGGTCCGCGCGCACGAGGCGCTCAAGGCCTCGGGCATCCACGCCCGCGTCGTCAACGTCCACACCCTCAAGCCGTTCGACGCCGAGGCCGCGATCAAGGCGGGCCGCGAGTGCAAGGGCGGCATCCTCACCGTCGAGGATCACCAGATCATCGGCGGGCTCGGGTCGGCGGTCGCCGAGGCGCTCGCCGAGGGCGGCGTCGGCGCCCGTCTGCACCGCGTGGGCATCGAGGGCTTCGGCGAGTCGGGCACGCCCGAGGAGCTCTACCGCCACTTCCAGCTCGACGCCGCGGGCATCGAACAGCGCGTGCGCAGGTTCCTCGGCTAGCAGCCGCGCGCCGCAGCTTGGACGATCGGCTCCAGCGCTCTCTGGATCATCTTCGCGAGGCGCTCGTCCGCAGCCGCGGGCGGGCGCCTCTTGCGCGGTTCGTCCCCGCGCAGGGAGGCCGGCTGAGCGGCTCCTTCGAGGTGCGAAATGCGATGGGCGAGGTGAGGAGGATGCAGGAGGCGGTCTTGCCGCTCCCCGCGCCGCTCATCCGCGCCTTCGCGCACCTGTCGCCGGCCGACAACCTGCCCGTCGACCTCGGCACGCACACGCTGACGCTCTGGGCGCCTCACGAGCTCATCGAGCTGCAGGTCGGCTATCGCTGGCACGGCTTCAACGGCAAGCGCATGCGCGAGTGGGACGAGCGGATGGTCGTCTTCGCCGAAGACGGCGGGGACCCGCTCGCGCTGCGCCTTGACGAAGACGACGGGCCGGTCTGGCTGTCGCGGCGTGGCGAGGGCCGGCACGCCTTCTTCGAGGCCGCGCCGAGCCTCGCCGATTTCTACGAGTGCGTCGCGCTCTGGCTTGAGACCGGCGAGGCGGGCGGCTTCCGCGCCGGGCTCGAGGCGAGATACGGCGCTGGCGCCGGGCGGCTCTGGATTTGGAGAGAGCTCGTCTCGCGCGTCGACGCGCGCAGGTAGGCATCCCGAAGGCGCGCTTCGGCGGCGCAGGCAGGTGGCGTCCGTCGCCCAGGCTCCGCACAGTCGGACCGCCACGCGGGGATTGAACGTTCGCTTGGGGCCGGCAGGGAGGGGCGGGGAGTCGAAGCCCTCTCGACTGCGCGCCCGCGGCCCGGGCCCCAGGCCTCGCGTGCAGGTCTGCCAGTCCGGCCTCGATGGACGAAAAAAGACTGTAATCACGGAAGGTTTGCGGCGTACGATCGGAGCCTCGAGAAGGGGCCTGTGGAGCGCCAGGATGGCCCAAGGGGCGCCGTTCGACCGCCAGCCCTATTGAAGGCAGCCTGGCGACCCAAAACCGCTCTACGGGCCATCCACGGCCCCCACAGGGCCGATCCCGCCCCGAAATGGCGCGCGATCGCGCGATTTTCCCGAGGCCGAGGGGGGGCCGGGCCACCGGCGAGTCGAGCCCGCGCCAATGAGCCGGCGCGCAGTCCGGACTCCGGGCCTGCTATCTTCGCGCTCCCATGTCGATCAAGCGCGTCTGCCTCATCGCCAACTCGGCCAAGCCCGAGGCCCTTCAGCTCGTGCGTGAGCTGAGCGAGCTTCTCCACGCGCGCGGCGTCGCGTCGGTCTGCGAAGAGCACGTCGGGCGGATGCTGGGATTGTCCTACGGGAGCATGCCGCAGCTTGGCCAGAGCGACCTGTGCATCGTGCTCGGCGGCGATGGCACGCTCATCCACGCCGCCTACGTCCTCGGGGCCAACCCGGTTCCGATCCTCGGGGTCAACCTCGGCGCGCTTGGCTTCATGACCGAGATACCGCGCGCCGAGGTGCGCGCTGCGCTCGACAGGGTGCTCGCCGGCGACTTCAGGGTTGAGCCGCGGATGAAGCTGCGCGTGCACCTCCACCGCGGCGAGGAGGGGCGAAAGCTGCTCGACGCCGAGGTGCTCAACGACGCGGTCATCAACAAGGGCGCGCTCGCGCGGATCATCGATCTCGAGGCCTCGATCGACGGCGCCTACGTGACGACCTACAAGGCCGACGGGGTGATCGTGTCGACCCCGACCGGCTCGACCGCCTACTCGCTGTCGGCCGGCGGGCCGATTCTCTACCCGACGATGCACGCGTTCATCGTCAACCCCATCTGCCCGCACACGCTCGCGCAGCGGCCCATCGTCATCCCCGACGATCGGGAGATAAACCTGCGCCTCAAGAGCGAGAGCTCCGAGGTCTTCCTGACCCTCGACGGGCAGACCGGGCTGCCGCTGGTTCCGGGCGACCGTATCCAGATCAAGCAGTCGATGAACAAGGTGCTGCTCGTGAAGAACCCCAACGTCGACTACTTCGGCATCCTTCGCGAGAAGCTCGGCTGGGGAGAGCGGTAGGGGCGAAGAGGTCAGCCTGCAGCCGCGACGCTCTCGCTGCTCCCGGCTCCAGCCGGGTTCAGGCTCAATCGCTCCCTGCGCCGGGGCCAAGCCGCCGCTTGTCCTTGGCAAGTAGCGCGCGCCCAGACCACGTCGCCGCCTCGCCGCAGGGCCCCAAATCAGCCGGTACGCCGGTTCAGTGTCAGCCCCCCGTGCTAACCATGGCTCTACGGAGCGCGCAGACTCGGCTTGCGCCCGGAAACGAGAGCTCTCGCCAAGCCTCGGCACGCTTTTCGGCCGGCAGGTCGCAGGTTTGGCGAGCCAAACACCTGTTCAGTGTCCGGCCGTTGTGCTAGCAAGGGACCATGCTCACTGCACTGCGAATCCAGAACCTCGCGATCATCGACGAGCTGGAGGTGCGCTTCACCTCCGGCTTCAACGTGCTCACCGGCGAGACCGGCGCAGGGAAGTCCATCCTCGTCGACGCGCTGCACCTGGCGCTCGGCGGGCGCGCCAGCGCCGACGTGGTGCGCACCGGCGCCGACGAGGCGACCGTCGAAGCGCTCTTCGACGGGGTCGACCTGGTCGACCGGCTCGCGGCCCTCGGGCTGCCGTCGAACGGCTCCGAGCTGCTCGTGCGCCGGGTGGTCAGCCGCGGCGGGCGCGGCCGGGTCTGGGTCAACGGCGCGATGGCGACCGTCCATCTACTCGAGCAGCTCATGCGCGGCCTGCTCGACATCAGCGGCCAACACGAGCACGTCAGCCTCCTCGATTCTCAACTGCACCTGCCGCTTCTCGACGCGTTTGCCGACCTGCATGGCGAGCTGTCGCGCTATCGGGAAGCGTACGAGCGGCTGGCCGCGACGGTGCGCGAGCGCGAGAGCCTGCTGATGGACGACGCCGAGCGCGAGCGGCGCGCCGACTACCTTGCCTTCCAGCTCGAGGAGATCGACAAGCTCGACCCGAAGCCCGACGAGGTCGGCGCGCTCGAGAGCGAGCGCAAGCGCCTCGGCTCGGCGGCCCGTCTACGGTCGGTCGCCGACGAGGCCGAGCGGGCTCTCTACTCGGGCGAGGCGAGCGTCGCCGATGTGCTCGGCGCCACGCTCAACCGGCTCGCCGACGTAGTCGGAATCGACGCGCGCTTCGAGCCCTGGGTGGGCGCGCTGCGAACCGCGAAGGTGGAGATCGAGGAGGCCTCGCGCGAGTTGGCCGGCTACGTGCGCGGCCTCGACGACGACCCGAGCCGGCTCGCGGAGGTCGACGAGCGGCTCGAAGCGATCAAGCGACTGTGCCGCAAGCACGGCGGCGAGGTCGCACAGGTCTTGACCCGACGCGAGCAGATGCGCGGGGAGCTTGAGGGGATCGAGCGGCACGGCGAGCGGCTCGAGCAGCTCGAGCGCGAGCGCGTCGAGCAGGGCGCGCGAGCCCTGGAGCTGGCCCGGCAGCTCTCGACCCGGCGCGCGGCCGCTGCCCGCGACTTCGCGAAGGCCGTCGAGACCGAGCTGGGGCGTTTGGCGATGGCGAAGACGGTCTTTCGCGTGGCGCTGCGGCCTTGTGCGGAGGGGATCGCCGTCGACGGTCAGCCGCTCGGGGCGCGCGGCATCGACCTGTGCGAGTTGCTGCTGTCGCCCAACGAGGGTGAGCAGCCCAAGCCGCTCGCGCGCATCGCCTCGGGCGGTGAGCTGTCGCGGGTGATGCTCGCGGTCAAGCGGGCGCTCGCGCGGATCGACCCGGTGCCGACCTACGTCTTCGACGAGGTCGACACCGGCATCGGCGGAGCGGTCGCCGAGTCGGTGGGCCGTCTGCTCAAGGAGGTCTCGCGAGAGCGGCAGGTGCTGGCGATCACCCACTTGCCGCAGATCGCCGCGTACGCCGACCACCACCTCAGCGTCGAGAAGCTGGTGCGCGACCAGCGCACGGTCTCGCGGGTTGTAGCCCTCGACGACGAGGCGCGCACGCGGGAGGTCGCCCGGATGCTCGCTGGCGTGGAGGTCACCCGCGCCGCGATGCGCAACGCCGAGGAGATGATCGTCAGCTCACGGCGCCGCCGGCGCTCAAGGTTGTGAGCGCGAAGCAAGCGGGCGGGGGAGGCCGTGAAGCTGCGCGGGCCCTCGCCTCTTCGCCTCGGCTGAGCCTCCGAGTCGCGAGGCTGGCCCGGGTCGTCCTGGGCTTCACACCGAATCGTTTGCCGTACGTGCCGCATCGAGCAACCCGAAGGCCCGCGCGAAGGAGGCTCGTGTGGCGGCAGCGCTCGCCCCTCGGCCATCAGCCAGTCCATGGCGAGCTTGCGCCTGCCCCCGGCGGTCAGCCGATGCGATTGGCCGCTGATGAGTGTGGCGCCCAGGCGGTTGCGCGGGCGCTGGACTGAGGCAGGCTGTTCAAGAGCGGCGCAACCTGGCGCGAAAAAAAATCTAACGTCGGCAAGCGCGCTTATTGACCTCAAAGCCGTGCGGCCGGTAGATTCCACCCGCTCCAGACCTGCACCCCTATGAGAGTCCTCTCCAAAGGCTTGTCGGACACCGGGCGCAAGCGCGACCACAACGAGGACAGCTTCCTTATCGATGAGGAGCTGTCTCTGTTCGTCGTCGCGGACGGTATGGGTGGTCATGCCGGCGGCGGCACGGCTTCGCGAATCGCGGTCGAGACCATCGACACTGAGGTCCGCAAAGCTCGAGCTCGTCCCGATCAGCCCCTGCGGCAGAAGACCGCCCTGCAGGACTCGCGAATCCCCGACATTCTCCGGGGCGCGGTCGAGGCCGCCTGCGCGAACATCTACCACGCGGCCCAGGGAGACCCCCGCCTGGCCGGCATGGGGACGACGACCATCGCGCTGCTCATCAAGGACGACGCGGCCTTCTTCGCCCACGTCGGCGACAGCCGCGCTTATCTCGTGCGGGGCAAGCTCGTTCAGCAGGTGAGCGAGGACCACAGCCTCGTCAACGAGCAGATCAAGGCGGGGATGATCACCCCGGACGAGGCGCGCCACAGCCGCTACAAGAACATCATCACCCGCTCGGTCGGCTTCGAGCAGGAAGTGATGGTCGACGTGATGGGCTTGGTCTGCGAGCCGGGGGACACCTTCGTCCTTTGCTCGGACGGCATGTCGAACCTCGTCGAGGACCACGAAATCCTCGAGCTTGCGAGCAGTCCGGAGCTCGCCTCGGTTCCCAAAGGGCTGGTCGACCTCGCCAACGAGCGCGGCGGCGACGACAACATCACCGTCATCGCCGTGCGCACGTTGTAGAGGCGCTTCGAGTCCCGCTTCGGCTTGCTGCGGTGTCAGGCGCTGGCTCGAGCGTGCAGCCCTCCAAGCGCGATCGGCGGCGACGCGGAACGATGGCGGAATCGGGCCGCCGCGGTTTCGGTCCTTGCCAGGACTGGGAATCGAGCAGGATGTCGCGAAGCCTCCTCGACCTCGGCCTCCCCCCGGCTCGGCCGCGAGCGTGGGCTCCTCGAGGAACGAGCCGAGGCGCAGTCGGCCCGCGGCTTCGGCCCTTCATGCCCGGCCCAGGGTTTGGCCCGACCGCGTTGTCGCTCGAACGATTCTTCGACACCTTCTCAGAGCTGCGAGACGCCCAGCGGCCGCATCCGAGCGCTGCGGACGGGCTTGACCCGGGGGGCGGGAGCCTGCAGCCCCGGGCTCTTTTTTCTTGCGGCTCTCGGCGAGAGCGGGGAGGTGAGACGCGGATTGTGGGGAAAGCCGGAAGCCCATAATGTTGACTGACCGCCTGAAGGCGACTAGAACCTGAAAAATGTCGAAGGGTTTCACGCGGGTGCGTGGTCAAAGCTCCCGCGCGCCGGCCCCGGGAGAACAGATGGAACGCTCGAACCGCCCTGCGGGCGCAAGTCGACTGGCAGTGAGCCGCCTGCTCATCCTTTCCGTCGCCGCCGCGGTGCTCGGCGCCTGTGGCCCGACCAAGTCGACGGCGCTGATCATGGACGCGGACGTCCAGCTCGAAGCGGCGCGCACCGCGGGGGCCGAGAAGCTCGCGCCCTACGAGTACACCGCGGCCATCGAGTACCTGCACAAAGCTCGCGAAGAGCAGGGCTACGCAGACTTCGAAGTGGCGATCGACTTCGCGAACAAGGCTCTCGACAACGCGGTCAAGGCGAAGAAAAAGTCGATGGAAGCCAAGTCCGAAGGCGAGCTGCCCGACATTTCCTCCTCGCGGATGACCTTTGAGGAGCCTGCCCCCGCAACCGACGAGCCCGGCGAGCCGACGCTCTAGCCCGTAGCTGCTCGCCCATCCACCGCGCGCTCGTGCGCTGAGGGAAGAACGAGATGCGTCTTGCCCGATTCGGAGTGATTGCCCTGGCCCTGGCCATGCTGGCGTCCGGCTGCGTGAGCGGCAACAAGATCCGCGCCGGCGGCGAGGTGATCCAGGCCGACATCCAGCGCGCCAGAAAGTCGGGCGCCTACCGGTGCGCGCCCCGCGAGCTCGCTCTGGCCGAAGCCCACCTCGACTTCGCCTATGGAGAGGTCTCCGAGGGCAACAGCACGCGCGCCCAAGAGCACATCGTCATCGCCGAGGAGAACATCAAGAAGGCGCTGGTGCTCTCCAAGGGCTGCGGGCCCAAGCAGGTGCTCATCAAGGAGAAGAAGGAGCCGGTGGTCGTCAGAATCGAGCCGACCGACCGCGACGGCGACGGCGTGCTCGATGCCGACGACGAGTGCATCGACGTCCCCGGCCCTGCCGAGAACAAGGGCTGCCCGTGGCCGGATACCGACAACGACGGGGTCATCGACCCCGAAGACCAGTGCCCCGAAGTGCCCGGACCCGCCGAGAACCGGGGCTGCCCGGTCATCCGCGACACCGACGGCGACGGCATCCCCGATGATCTCGATCGCTGCCCGCTCGACCCCGAGGACAAGGACGGCTTCCAGGACGAGGACGGCTGCCCCGACCTCGACAACGATCAGGACGGCATCACCGACGAGATGGACGAGTGTCCGATGGAGCCGGGCCCGATCGAGAACCGCGGCTGCCCGATCCGCGATCGCGACGGCGACGGCATCTTCGACCACCTAGACAAGTGCCCCGACGAGCCCGAGGACAAGGACGGCTTCGAGGACGAGGACGGCTGCCCCGACCTCGACAACGACCGCGACGGCATCGCCGATGCCCAGGATGCCTGCCCGATCGAGCCGGGCGTCGCCCAGGACGACCCGAAGCAGAACGGCTGCCCGCGCAAGATGCAGCTCGTCGTGGTCAAGAAGGACAAGATCGAGATCAAGCAGCAGATCAACTTCCAGTCCGGCAAGGCCAAGATCCTCGGCAAGCGCAGCTTCCAGATCCTCGACGAGGTCGTCCAGGTGCTGAACGACTACCCGGGCATCAAGAAGATCCGCGTCGAGGGCCACACCGACTCGGTCGGCAGCAACAAGTTCAACGAGCGCCTGTCTCAGTCGCGCGCCGACTCGGTGGTCGAGTACCTGCTCAGCCAGGGAGTCAGCGCCGACCGCATCGAGGCCGTTGGCTATGGCGAGGAGCGGCCCATCCAGTCGAACGCAACGGCGAAGGGCCGTGCGGCCAACCGCAGGACCGAGTTCAACATCACGCAGCGCGACTAGCTTCGGCCAAGGGGCGGGCCGACCGGTCCGCCCCTCGCGCACGAGCGACAGTCGAGCTGAGCGCGGGACCACCTTGAGCATGCCGCAGCCGATGCACCGCGAGGGGTATGCGACTGGCCCTGGCGGGCTGCGCCTCTACTATCGAATCGACGGCGAGCAGGGACCGTTCCTCGTCTGCGCGAATGGTATCGGCGTCTCGACCTTCTTCTGGGAGCCGTTCGCCACGCGCATAGCCGAGCGCTACCGGGTCGTGCGCTGGGACTACCGCGGACATGGACGTTCCGATGGGCCGGAGGACCCGCGGGAGATCTCGGTCTCCGCCTGCGCCGATGACCTTGCGGCGGTCATGGACGCTGCCGGCGTCGAGCGGGCCGTCCACCTTGGCCATTCGCTGGGCGTACAGGTCGGGTTCGAGCTCTACGCCCGCCGCCCCGAGCGCGTCTTGGCGCTCGTTCCCACGATGGGCACCTACCGGCGGTTCATCGAGACGTTCTTCGACTCGAAATCGTCCCTGCGTGCCTTCGAGGTCATCAAGAGCATCGTCGAGAAGGCCCCGGGCCTGGTGACGCGCGCGACGCGCCCGGTGCTCACCTCCGGGGTCGCCGAGAGCCTCGCGCGCGTGGTCGGCATCATCGATCCCTCGCTGGCTCCTCACGAGCTGATGGTCCCGTTCATGGAGCACCTGGTGCGGATGGACCTGCGCACCTGGATCGCGCTCGCCGAAGACATGCAGCGCTACGACGCCTCCGCCATCTTGCCGCGCATCGAGGTGCCGGCGCTGGTCGTGGCTGCCGAGAGGGACCTCTTCACGCCGCTGCGCGTCGTCGCCGAGATGGCGCACCTGATACCGGGGGCCGAGCTGCTGGTCATTCCCAACGCGACCCACGCCGCGCTCATCGAGCAGCCGGACCTGCTGAGCCTGCGCGTCTCGAAGTTCCTCGACGAACGGGTCTTCACCGGTGGCGAGCGCGCCGCGGGTTGAGCCCTCGCGGGACGCGCGAGAGCTCGACCTGCCCGCGACGCCTCCGGCCGAGCTCTACCGCTGCCCGGTGCGCCGGCGCTACCTGTGGCAGCTCCTTCGCTACCACCGCGCGAATCACCGCTGGCGGCCGACGGCTCCTCGCCGACGCCGAGGGGATGCGCGCGCGCTCTCTCGGCGGGTCTTTGCGGGCACACAGGAGGAGTGCTCCTTCTATCCGCGCCCCTTCGCCGAGGCCGGCGTCGACTGGCGGGATCTGCGCCGTCCGTCCGAGCTCGCGGGCTTCCCGGAGCTGAGCCGGCGCGCGCTCCAGGAGCGCTACCTCGAGCTCTTCGGTCGCCGCGTCGGCAGGGCCGACATCGAGGAGGGCTGGTTTGGAATCACCAGCGGCTCGACCGGCGAGCCGGTGCGGTTCTTCATGGATGGCGAGTCGAGCCACTTCTTTGCGGTGTTCATCCGCTTCCTCTGAGAGTGGCAACGGCTCGGGCCGCTTCCCGCTGTGGGCTCGACCGGCATCGTGCTGCTCTGCACGCTGCCGCGCTCGGCCATCTATCAAACGCGGTTGCCGCTATTTCACGGGACGCTCTTTCGCAAGCTGCACTGGGAGGAACCCGCGGCGCTCGAGACCCTGCAGCGGCTCTCGCCCGCGGTCGTCTCCGGCGATCCCGATTCGCTCGGCACGCTCGCGGAGGCCCTCGAGTCGCGCGCGCTGCAGCTTCGACCGCGCCTTTTCCTCTCGAGCGCCTTCGCCCTCGGCGAGAGGCTCGCGCGCCGGTTGTGCGCGGCGACAGGCGCAGCGGTCGTCGGCTACTACTCGCTGGCCGAAACCGGCCCCATCGCCTGGCGCTGTCCGGCCGACAGGCCCGCGGTTGCACCCGCTCGAGGGCGCGGTCGAGCCGAACAGGATCGGGGCAGGCTGCTCGTCACCAACCTGCGCAATCGCCTCTTGCCCGCCCCTCGTGCGCTACCGCACCGGAGACCTGGCGAGCGTCGAGGAGCCCGGCTCGCCTTGCGCCTGTGGCTTCCGAGGGCGATCGCTCTCGCGGTTCGAGGGAAGGCTGGCCGCGCGCCTCCTCGATGTGTCCGGGCGCCGCGTCGATCCCTCGCAGTTGCAGCCCTTGATCTCAAAGCTCGGCGGAGCGCCAGTTCCAGCTCGAGCAGGCCGCCGTGGGCGAGGTGCGCTTGCGCTACTTCGGCCCCGAAGAGCTGGAGGAGGGCTCGACCCGCGCGCTCGAGCAAGCTCTCGAGAGGTTGCTGTCGGTGCGCGTCGCGTTGCGCCGCGAGCGAGCGACCGCGCCTCTGTCTGCGTCTGGAGAAAAGCGCATCGTTTACCGGACCTGCGTTCGCTGACCAGGCTGGGGCCTGTGGCCGCGCCTGTCTCCCTGGCGGCCGCGCTTTGGTTGGAGTGCGCCGTGTCGCCCGAAAAAAAAAGGCGGACGACGCGCCGGGCGCGCCGTCCGCCGAAGGGCTTCGGTGCGGACTACTGCTGTTCGCCGAGCAAATCGTCGGGGCCCGGTCCGCCCTCAACGACGAAGGTGCAGGGCCCGCCGCGCGAGCAGATCTGAGCGGCAGCGTGCTCCTGCGCCGAGGGGATGGCGACGTTGTGCACGGTCCCGTCCGGACAGGTCACGTCGATCTGCTCCGGGCTCGACATGCACGTCAGCACCCTGTCGCCCTCCAGGTATTTTTCGGAAGGCTCGTCCTGATGCAGGGTCAGCGTGCTGCTCGAAAGGCACTCGTCCCCCGGGGCGCCCGTCTCCATCAACCCGTCGGTGCAAAGCTGGCGGTTCGGGTCGATAAGGTACATCGGCTTGGTCTCGGTGATGCCATCGCGGTTCAGCCACATCTCCAGGACCTCGCCGCTCGGCCAGCGCTGAATCACCCGGCCATCGTCGTAGACCGTGCCCTGGCACTCTCCCTGCGGGTCGAAGCAGTGAGTGCTGAAGTCCTCGAGGCACGTGCCTTCGAACAGGTTGCCGAGCTGGACGTTCGGGTCGTCGCAGTCGACCAGTTGGTGCGCCGCGTTGAGCATGTCGGCGAGCTCCTGGGACGACGGTGCATCGATGCAGAACTGGCCCTGATCACCGTACTGGGCGAGCGCCTTCCTCAGGCACCACGGGTCGAGCGCGAACTCCTTCGAGAAGCCGAACGCCTCAAAGCCGACGGCAGCAGTGATGCAGGCTTGAGCGCCGGCCTCGGCCGTCAGACACTCGGGAGTCCCCAAGGGCAGGTAGGAGCTTTCGGCGTAGAGGCCGACCGAGGCGTTCGGACCGGTGATTTTCCCGGGGATCTTGACGATGCCCAGGCCGATGACGAGTCGAACGCTCAGCTCCAGCGAGGCCTCCGCGCTCGCCTCATTGACCACGCCTGCGGAGATCCCGCCTCCGGTGGTGATGGGATAGGTGCCGTTCGGGATCATCTGCAGGCCGGTGCTGTCGGTGTAGTTGAAGCCCACCGGGACGTTCAGGCTCGCCTGCGCAGTGGCCTCGACCCGGACCTTGCCCGAGGCGTTTCCGGAGAGCGTCCCGTCGAAGACCAGCGAGGGCTTGAGAGACAGACCCGTCGTGCCGAGCGGAATGTCGCCCAGGGAGACCCGTCCGAACTCGTTGCTGATCTCGACGCTTCCGGAGGCCGAGGCTTCGGCATAGACGGTGAGACGCGCCTGCATCCCCAGGTCGAACTTGACCATCAGCTCCTTGACGGGGATGAGCCCGATCTTTCCTTTGAAGCGGCCAGTCGCACCGGCGGGGAACGAGACGCCGCCCTCGACGCCGGCGGTCAGCTTGCCTGCGGCGCTGGCAGTCAACTGCGGGTCCCAACTCGGGATGCTCAGGTTCTGTTTCTGCGAGGAGATGTTGCCGTTCTCGTCGACGTCGAAGCTCGACCCCTCGCCTAGTTCGAGAGGAAGCTCCATGTCGAAGTCGCCGTAGATGACATCGGTCAGGAAGAGCTGCTCGACCGAGGCCACGAGCGCATCGCCTGACTTCTTGACGCCGACGACCCGCGCCACCCAGGTCTCGGAGCCCAGGATGTCGCCGGCCTTCAGGGAAGCGTTCTGACTGGCGGCCTCCCCCGTGAGCTTGACGGTATTCGCTGCCTCGTCGAGCAGCGCCCCCGAAGCCTCGGACGCGAAGTGGATCTCGACTCCAGGACGCAGGTGAACGCCCTTGGGGATTTCTTCAACGTCGCCTTCGTCCAGCGGGTGAATCGGGTCGTTTGTGCAGCCGAAGAAGAAGCCAATCGTGACAAGCACCAACCACGGTCTCGAGGAGAGGGGCAGCGGCATGGTTTGTCTCCTGGGGGGAAAGACTTCAGCATCCCATCGATTACCAGCTTGCTCGGCTTCCAGCCTATCGGTCAACCGCCCGTCACCCCCGGTTGTCCCCAAAGTTCGGGCTGTTGCGGGCGCGCGCCTGAGTCTCGCTCCAACCCTGTCCAAGCAACTTCGCAAAAGACCGGTCATCCCCCCAGCGGAGAGGCGACCAGCCTTGTCTCACAAGTCCGACCCGGACGCAGATCCGGTTGGCAGCGCCAGTGCGCTTGCGCCCTTGCCATCTGCGCTCGAGGCCCCGAACGAAACTGCGCAGGTGGATTGCCGCTCTGGCGAAGGGCTGTCCGTCGACCTCCTCTCGCACCCGGAAGCGTGGTCGCCGTGTCCAACCGAACGCGAGCCTCGCGTCTAGTCGGAGAAGGGGACGGGAAGGCGGAGCGACGCGAGCGCCTCGTCCGGAAAGAAGGCCGCGCGCATCCCCGGCAACCGCGAGAACGAGCCCGCCGCTATCGCCCAGACCATGCCCGCCTCAGCGCTGGCAGCCGCTGCAGGCGCCCCGGCTTCCTCGCGGCCCGGCGGCAGCGATGCCAGCAAGGCGGAGGAAGAAAGCAGCTCGAGCGCTTCCCCGAAGCGACGCTCGATCTGCTCTCCGAACCGGCGCTCGAAGCGGACCGGGCCGATGAAGACGTACGAGAGGGCGAGCAGCAGGTACTTCGCCATCACGTGTTCGATCGGAAGCGCATAGACCTCACCTGAAGCGAGGCGGCCGCGCCTTGCCGCGCCGAGCCAGTCTTCGAGCCCGGCGGGCGCGAACAGCCACGTCTTGCCCATCAAGGACGAGGCGTAAGAGCCCTAAGCCGACGTAGTCGAGCCCGTCGAGAATCCGGCCTTCGAGATACCGGCTCGTCCCCAGCCGTCCGGGGACGCGGCTGAAGTTGACCGAGCCGTAGCGGGCACGAAAACCCGCCGAGCACAGGCGCTCGAAGCGCGTGTCGTAGAGCCGTCCGAAGCTCCCGGCCTCTGGAGGCTGGCCGCGGCGCCGGGCGTCGAGGGCGATCCTGCGGTTCTTGTAGACGGTGTCGTAGGTGGTGATGACGTCGGGCTCGAGCGACAGGGCGAACTCAATGGTCCCGCGCCAACTCGCGGCAGAGTCGCCCGGTAGCCCGAACAGCAGATCGACGTTCAGCAGGGAGAGCCCGCTCGCCCTCAGCGAGTCGATGCCGGCTCGCGCCAGCTCGCGGCTCGCGTCGGCGCACCCGACGCTTCGCAGGACCTCCGGATTCGGGCTCTCGGACGCCCAGGCTCACGCGCCCGATGCCGGTTGCCGCGATCGCGGTCCATTTCTCGCGGTCGCCGGCGAGCGACGGGAGTCGTCTCCGTGCTCGCCTCGAACGAAGGCGCGAGCCGGAGGTGGCTACGCGCCGTGTCGAGGATGCGCTCGAAGTGTCGGGGCGAGAGGACGCGGGGCGTACCGCCACCGATGTCGAGGCCCGCGACCTCCACGCCGGGCAACGAGCGTGAGACGGCCTCGAGCTGCAGGACGAGCGCCTCGACGTACTCGTCGATTCGGTCGGCGTGAGTCGAAAGCGGCAGGGTCGCGTAGTCGCAATAGCGGCAGCGCCGCTCGCAGAACGGCACGTGGACGTAGAGCCCGAGGCGCTTGCTTGCGCCGGCGAGCGAGGCCTCCACCTCTTCGGCCGGCTCGGCGATGCGGTAGCGCTGCACCAGCTCGCGCGAGGGCGGGTACCTCACGCTGGCGCGCAGCGGAGGGGCCATCCCCAGTGCGCGAGCGACGCGGCGCTGCCACTCCTCGTCGAGCGAGACGACCGCGCCGCCGCCGAACGCGGAGAGGTGGTGCGGGTGATAGAAGCTCCAGGTCGCCAGCGTTCCCCATTGCCAAGCCGGCCTGCCACCGACGCGCAGGTCCATGCTCTCGCAGCAGTCCTGCAAGACGAACAGGCCGCGGCCGCTGCGCGAGGGCGGCGATCTGCTCGAGCTGCGCGGGGAAACCGAGAAAGTGCGTGACGCAGACCAGACGCGTCGCCGGCTCGAGCGCCGCTTCGAAGGACGCGGGGTCCACTCAGAAGCCTCCCGGCTCCGTGTCGACGAGGGTGACGCGAAACCCCGCGTGCAAGAGCGCAGAGTCGTCGAGCTCCTCGACCTGCGCGGTCCACGACTCGAGCGAGGGCACCGGCAGGTTGAGGTCGCGCAAGCCGTCGGCGAGACGCGCGGCGATGAGCCCGCGGCGATGAGCGCGCGGTCCGGCCGCTGCTCCGAGAGGTCGAGCCCGGCGAGGCGAAGCTCCTCCTTGAGCCTGCCGAGATCGAAAGCGGGGACGGCGTCGCGCTCTCCTTCGGCGAGTCGCCGAGCTCCCACGGCGAGAGGGTGCTCGGGACGATGGGCTCGCCGCCGCGCCTCTGTGGCGGCGGTTTGAAGAGGTGGCGCTCGGCGAGGCGCCGGTAGTGCAGCGCCATCGCCTCGGCCAGCTTGCGCGGCGGGCCGGCGCAGATGCCGGGGAGCGAGAAGATGCGCCGTTGCGCGCTCACCTCGCCGTCGGGCACCGCGCTCTTCGGCAGCCAGCCCTCCTTCACCGCGCGCTTGATCGCCTCGGTCTCCTGGCCGCTGCACTCGAGGGCGTCGGCGTAGTCGCCCGCGTCGGGGCGGCTCAAGTCGCCGGCCATCGGATCGCGCGCTTGCCCGTGCGCCTCGCGCGGCAGCTTGTCGACGTCGGGGTTCTGGAAACGGGAGAGGACGCTGGCGAAGTAGAGGAACTGAAAAGGTGTCGAAGAATCGTTCGAGCGAAGACCGGTCAGCCCGAGCCCCTCGGCAGGCTCGGGGCAGGCGAAGTCGAGGGCCCCTCGGCTCCGCCTCCCTCGTTCCTCGGGAGGCTACGCTC
>DHSB01000202.1:11685-11996 GCA_002408385.1 Myxococcales bacterium UBA5297 | reverse complement strand
ACGCTCGGGGTGAGCGGGTGGTGAACGGAGGCTAGGGTGATTTTCCGACGCTTCTTGAGTGAAGACGTTGGGCGCGAGGTGGGGCAGCTCCTGGGCGAGGAGCTGGGCCTCGGCGCGGCAGCCGGGAGAGCGCTTCTCGAGCTCCTCGCCGGCCGCCCATGGTCTCGTGGCGCCGCTGGATCACGTCGTTGCCCTCGCCGAGCCGCGCACTCCGCGCTCCGGACGACCGCGCCGGTCCGATTGGGAGGGCACCGGAGGGACGACCTTCGAACCGGCCACCCCCCAACCTCGTCCGCGAGCCGCGGACGGGG
>DHSB01000202.1:0-11564 GCA_002408385.1 Myxococcales bacterium UBA5297 | reverse complement strand
TCGTCCGCGAGCCGCGGACGGTGTAATTTCGGGAACCGGACAGCGTTTTTATCGACCCTCCTGAGGATCCCGCGATGCCCCGATGCCCTGCCTGCAGTGAGCTGCTCTTCCGCCGAAGAATCGAAGGCGTAGAGGCCGACGGCTGTCCCGGCTGCGGCGGGCTCTGGATGGACAACGGCGAGCTTCAGGCGCTCTCCAAGACGCCGGGGGCCCTGCGCAAGCTCGACAAGATCTTCACCCCCGGCATGCAGGCCGGAATCCCCGAGCGCAACGGCCAGTGCCCACGCTGCGAGCAGCCCCTCGGCCCGATGGAGTTCGAGCAGTTCCGCGGCGTGCGTCTCGACCGCTGCAAGGCGTGCGGAGGGATCTGGCTCGACCACGGCGAGGCCACCTCCATCGCCGACAAGCTCGACCCGCCGGCCGAGCCGGCCCCGGTCGCCGTCGCGCCGATGGTCGTCGACTTCGTCGCCGGAGGCTCGCCCGTCGCCTTTCGCGGCGATGCCGCCGCGTCCTGGCTTCCCGAGCCGATGGTCGCCTCCACCGTCCCGGTCCACGCGCCCCTCGGCCATTCCGAGTGGGGCGGGCTGTTCTGGGACGAGGTGCACTCTTCCGACCATCTCACTGTCAAGCAACGGTTCGAGTTGGCGGAGCTGTTCGGCTACGAGACCCGGAACAAGTACGAGATCTTGAGCGAGAACCGCACGATTGGTTGGGCGGCCGAGCAGGGCAAGAGCGTCCTCGAATTCATCACCCGCCAATTCCTCGGTCACTGGCGCAGCTTCGAGATCCTCGTCTTCGACGAGTCGCGCCAACCGGTGCTGCGCGCCTACCACCCGTTCCGCTTCTTCTTCCAACGGCTCGAGGTCTCGTTGGCCAACGGGACGTTCCTGGGCGCCATCCAGCAGCGCTTCTCGTTGCTCAGCAAGCGCTTCGACGTCGAGGGGCCCGACGGTCGCGTGCTGATGACCGTCGATTCGCCCATCTGGCGCCTTTGGACCTTCCCGTTCCGCCGCGGCGCGGAGGAGGTCGGCACGGTCCTCAAGCGCTGGGGAGGCTTGCTGACGGAGGGCTTCACCGACCGCGACACCTTCACGGTCAAGCTCGGTCGCATGCTCTCAGACTCGGAGCGCGCGCTGCTGCTCGCGGCCGCCATCTTCATCGACCTGCAGTACTTCGAGCAGAAGGCGAACAGGTAGCGACGGCGACCCGGTCGGATCAGCGTCAGGGACGGCCCGGCGCGGCGCTGACGGGCGTGAAGCGCGACGGCCCAGTCACGTCCGGCCGACACGAAGGTCGGCTCTGCGATGGCCGTCGGCGAAGCCGGGTTCCGCGGGCCGCGACTCAGTTGATGTAGACGTGCACGCTTTCGGCGGCCGTCGGCAGCAACTCCATGCCGAGGTAGGTGAACATCATCGCCGCGAAGCCGGCGATGGAGAGCCACGCCGCGCGCTTGCCCCGCCAGCTCTTGACGTGCCGCAGGTGCAGGTAGCTCGCGTAGATCAGCCAGGAGACCAGCGCCCAGTTCTCCTTCGGGTCCCAGACCCAGTAGTCGCCCCAAGCGCTCTTGGCCCAGACCGCGCCGACGAGCAGGCCGAAGGTGAGCAGCACGAAGCCGAAGCGGGTCGTCTCGTAGGCGAGGTCCTCGATCGAGATCTCGCCGCGCAGCACCGTGCCGGCCCGGAGGCTCAGCGTGGGCTTGAAGAGCTGGAAGACCGAGAAGGCGGCTGCGAGGAACATCGCGGCGTAGCCGAGGAAGTAGACGACCACGTGCGGGACGAACCAGCCGCTCTGCAACGCGGGCGGCAGCTTGACGATCTCCGCGTCCCACTTGGTCAGCGCGAAGAGCATCACCCCGAAGGCCCCGACGGCCGCCGCGAAGCCGAAGACGCGGGTGCGGTGGACCCGCTCGTGGAGGAGGTAGACCGCGGCGATACAGAAGGAGAGGAAGACGAGCGACTCGAAGAGCGACTTGAACGGCGGGCGCCCCGCCTCGAGCCAGCGGGCGAGGATGAGGCCCGCGTTGCCGGCGAGGGCCACGGCCATCAGCCCGGTGCCGGCCTTGCCGAAGGCCGCGTTGGTCGACTTCCACGCGAGCGCGTAGCAGACGAAGGCGGCGAGATAAGCGAGGCCCGTGGCTGCGTAGAGCGGATGTCCGGCCAGAAGGGAGAAGTCCACGCTATGCCTCCCGGCGCCGCAGGCGCGGCGCGACGTAGATCATGTAGACGACGCCGAGGAACATGAATCCGAACCCCGCGAAGACCCAGGTGACGCCCGGGTCGCGCACCGCCTCGAGGCCCGAATACTTCGGATCGTTCGGGTCGTAGTTGACCTGGTAGAGCATCCAGTCACCGACCCGGACCGGAGCGTTGACGGCCACCACCTCCTCGCGGCGCGCCTGGCCGTCGAGGATGCTCAGGTAGCTGCGGAACGCCTTCACCTCGTCGCCGCGCGCCTCGAAGGTGAGGACCGAGCCGTTCGAGAGCCGGACCCCGTCCTGCTTGCTCGCGATGAGCAGGGTGCTGCCGCTCTTGCCCTGGTCGGTCACCTGCAGCAGGACCGCGGGGTTCTTCATCTCCTCGGAGGCCGTCGCGGGCTCGCGCTCGAGGCGGGCCTGCGCGTACAGCTTGCCGAAGCGCACCCCCGCGATCTCGCTCGCTTCGGCCAGCGGCACGATCTCGTCCTCCTCGCCGCGGCGCACCAGGACGTTCCCCTCCGCTCCGCTCACTGCGAGGATGGTCTCGGCCGAGAGGCCGCCCGGCGAATAGACGTACGAGAGCTTGGGGCCGGCCTTGCCGTGGTCGTGGCCCGGCATGTGGGCGAAGAGCCAGCGCTTGGAGCCGCCGGCGACCTCGATCTCGAGCGCGGGGTTCATCGGGCGGTCGCTGAGGCTGCGCGCTTCCTTCTTGGCGATGTCGTAGGTGAAGTGCGGCAAGAACCGCAGCGCCTTGACCTGGCTGCCGTCGGCGAGGGTCAGCTCCTCGCCCAGCTTGATAGGCCGGGGCTCGCCTCCGTCGACCGCGAGCGTGTGGAGCGGCCCGGCCGCGGGGAGCTCGGGCCGCTGCCAGCCGAAGAGCACGGCGGTCTTGCCGTCGGCCGAGTCGACGCGGGCCTTCTCGCCCGGCATCAGCCAGGACTGCTTGCCGTCGAGGGTGAGGCCGAGCGCAGGGGCGCCGCTGCCGTCGGTCTCCGCGGCGCGCTCGGCGAGGACGAAGTCGGGGAAGAGCTTCTCGAGCCGGAAGGAGGCCCCGCCGGCGAGCTTCTGCTCGAGGCCTGTCTCGGTCGAATAGCTGCCAGCGAGCTTCCAGCCCGCCTCGCGCTCGGGCTCGTAGAGCACGACGCGGAAGTTCTCGCGGTAGCGCTCGACGTCGAACCTGTCGAGCTTCACCGCCGCGCCGAGGGGGATCTTCTCCCCGGTGGGCGCGCCGCCGCGGGTGACGGCGACGAGGCTGGCCGGCTCGGCGCCGATGCGCAGGTCGACCCGGCCCTTGGTCGCAAAGAGTGCCGACAGGCCCGCGCCGGCCAGGATGAGCACGGTGCCCAGGTGCACGGCGAAAAAGCCCACGTTGCGGCGGGTGACCGGCAGCCGCAGCCAGGCCGAGGTGACCAGTCCCGCGACCAGCAGCGCGATGAGGCCCGCGAACCAGAGGCTGTGGAAGATGTCGTCGAGCCGCAGGCCGAGGACCAGGCCCGCGGCCGCGCCGTACTTGGTCCTGTAGAACGCGGCCGGCCTGTCTTGAAGGATGAAGGTCCCCAGCGCCGAGGCGACCGCCAAGGCGAGGAGGACGACGGCCGCGAGACGAAAGCCACCGAGCGTCGCGAGCAGCCGCCCGCGCAAGGCGATGGCCGCGCCGACGAGCGCGACGCTGAGTGCGCTGGCGGTGAGGACCGCGGCGAGGGGGCCAGGCGGCACGAAGGCCTGCACGACGGCGCCGGCGGCCATCAGGCCTCCGACGAGGAGCGCGATGAGGCGTGCGTCCGAGAGGGCGACCTTCTTCGGAGCGGGTGCGGTCGCCGGTTCGGTGCGGGCTGCTTCACTCATGTCGTTCTCCTCCGGGGCCCGCGGGTCGAAGCTGCAGGGGGCCGGGCTCGAGAGCGTGGGTTCTAACCGAGTTTTTCGCCAGCAACGGTCCGCATGCGACCGCGCTGGGCTTCGCCGTCCATCGGGTGCCCTCCGAGCTCGTGAGGGCGGAGGGTATTTCTACGGCGAGTCGGGAGTTGGGGGTTAGGAGCGGGTGGATGGCCGCTGGCGCTCGGCTGTACGGCGTTGCCTCGAGATTCGGTTGCGCGGCGGCACGACTGCGCACGTCCTCCCTTCGTGCCGGCCGCCGGGATCGCTCGGCCCATCGTGCTCGATTCCTCGGCGGGCGCATCGCCATGCGCCCCCACCAACCTGCGAGGGACGGACTTCGTGCCGCCGTGGTGCGCGAGCTCTCCGGTCGGTTTCAGGTACTGCGAGGAGGGCATCTCTCGTCGCCGGAGTAGCCAAGCTGCTGCAGGTCCTCGTCGACGAGCACGGCAAGCGCCGCTCCGATGCCGGCGTAGAGGGGCGTCTGGGCAGCCTTCAGCTCCTTGGCCAGGTCGGCGAGGCAGGCGCCGGCGTGGAACGAGAGCAGCTTCGCCTGCACGTCGCTGAAGGCGGCGGCCTCGAGCAGCCTCTCCTCCTCGAAGGCGCCCGCTGCGCGCTGGGCGAGCACGGCGAGGACGTGCAGCTCGCTCACCCGCTCGCCGCCGGCGAGGGTGTCGGCCGCCGAGAAGGCCGCGTCGCGCACGCCGCAGTTCGGCCACTTGCAGCGCATCGCCACCTTCGGCAGCGGGGCGGCGAAGAGCTGGCCGTAGTCGCGGCTGGCCGCCTGTTCGTCGAACCCGCCGATGGCCTGTCGCAGCCTTTCGACGGCCGGGTGAGCGCCGGAGAGCTCGTCGAGAGTGCGCTTCGCCGCGTCGAAGACCGAGGGGCGCGGCGGCATGCGCAGCAGCTCGAAGACGAGCCGGTAGAGGCTCGAGCGGGCCGCGTGGAAGGTGGCGAGCTCTTCGGGCAGGGTCGGAAGCCGCTTGGGCTGAGAGGTCATGGCGTTCCTCGGGGGTCGGAGGGCTGCGCTGGCGGCGCTCGGGAGGGCCTGTTCGCAGCGCTTCTTGTCGTTCTCGAGGCTGATTGCCGACATTGGTAACACCTTCCCCTGTGGCCGGGCACGCCAAAGATGCTCGCCGCCGCACCGCAGGCGCGGGCGGCGGTCGCGACAGGTCAACACGGCAGCGGCGCGGACAATCCCCGGGCTTGCGCCGGGCTTCTGCCCGCCCCATGCGACCTCGGTCAGCCGGGCATCGGCACCGTCAGGCCGCCGTAGCCGACGACCTGGTCGAAGTCCCCGCTCGTCTCGCCGCTGTTGCCGTAGCGGACAAGCTCGGCCGAGCGCGCACCGAGCGCGCGGGCCGCCGCGAGCACGACGGTGGTGGGCACGTAGCCGCACATCGAGATCTCCCGGGCCTG
The DNA here is from genome assembly GCA_002408385.1 of Myxococcales bacterium UBA5297. Lineage (GTDB taxonomy): Bacteria > Myxococcota > Myxococcia > Myxococcales > UBA5297 > UBA10939. The sequence goes on along the minus strand of DHSB01000202.1, from coordinate 6,079 downwards.
GACCGTGTCGAACAAACCCTCGGGGTCGACGGCCCGAATCCGGTCGATGGCGAGCAGGTCGAGAGCGCGCGCCTCGTCCGCGGGGAGGTAGTGCGAGAAGTCGGTGCTGGCGACGAGCAGCACCTCGCCGCGCCTGTCGGCGATGACCTCGGCGATCCGCTCGCCGAGCGCCAGGCACTCGACGCGCGTCAGGCCGCCGAGGCAAATCGGGACGGTGCGCACCTCGGGATTGCGCGCGCGCAAGAAGGGGAGCTGCACCTCGACCGCGTGCTCGAGGTGGTGGGCGGCCTGGTCGTCGGCGAGGCCCGCCTGCCGTCTCAGCTCGCCGGCGAGATCGACGTCGACCGGCAGCTCGGCGCCCGGCAGCAGCCAGGCCCCGGACGACCAGAGCGAGCGGCGCTCGCCGCGCCCGGTGTGATTCGGGCAGAGGACGATGGCGGTGCGGGGCACCTGGACCCGCGCGAAGGCCTGCCCGGCGATGGCGCCGCTGTAGAGGTAGCCGGCGTGGGGCGCGACGACGGCGAGCGCCGGCGCGGCCGACGCCTCCGACCGCAACAGGCCAGCCACCTCGTCTGACAGGCGCGCCGCGTCTCCGGGGTAGAAGCGGCCGGCGACGGCGGGTTGTCGAATCCAGCTCATGGGCAAACAACCTCGCGAAGGACGACACTCCAACCGAGCAGGGAAGCGCCGGCGCGGTCAAGCCTCGAAGAGCGGCGATTCCCGAGGAGCCGACCATGTTGCCCCCGGGCCTGACCGTCCACAGCAGTGTGACCGACGCGGACTGGAGGCAGATGAGGGATCTGCTCGCGCTCGTCGGGATGGGCCACTACGCGCCGGAGCTTCACCAGCGCGCCTTCGAGAACAGCTTCGCGGTCGTCTTCCTTCGCGAGGCGACCAGGCTCGTCGCGATGGGGCGGGCCATCTCGGATGGCGCCTATCAAGCGGGCCTCTACGACATCGCCGTCCATCCCCACTTCCAGGGCCGAGGCCTCGGGCGGTTCGTCCTTCGCTCGCTGCTTTCACAGCTCGAGGGGATGAACGTGATTCTCTACGCGTCGCCCGGGGTCGAGCCCTTCTACGAGAAGGAGGGCTTTCGCGGGATGCGCACCGGGATGATCCGGTCCCTCTCGCCCGAGAAGATGTACGCGCGCGGCTTCATCGATTGAGCCAAGGCGCTGGCGCGCGGCGCCCCGAGAGCCGAGCGCCGCGCGCCGTTCGCGTGGTCGAGCGGGAGGACCGCCGCGGGAGGCAGGAGCCCCGCGGCCCTCCCTTACCTGGCTTAGGCCGGCTTGCCTCGCAGCAGGCGCCGGCGGGTCAGCGCGAGCAGGCCGACCAGGCCGGCGAGCAAGCCGCTTGCGCCTCCGGTCGCGCCACAGCCGCACCCCGGCGCCTCGGGGACGCACAGGCCCGCCTGGCAGAGGCCGCCCGGGCACGCGGTGCCGTCCTCGGCCTGCAAGGGCGCGCCGGTGCTCGGATCGCAGGTGTTTTCGGTCTGGCAGACCCCCGCCTCGGGGAGCAAGAGGTCCCCGATGCACTCGCCGGCCACGCAGGCGTCCTGCACGGTGCAGGCGTCGGCGTCATTGCAGAGGCTGCCGTCGGCCTTGACCGGGTTTGAGCACAGGCCCGTCGTCGGCTCGCAGACCCCGGCCTGGTGGCACTGGTCCAGCGGCACGCAGACGACCGGATTGCCGCCGACGCAGACCCCGCCCTGGCAGGAGTCGGTCTCGGTGCACGCGTTGCCGTCGTCGCACGGGGTCCCGTCGGGCAGGCCCGCGCAGAGCTCGGCCGACCCCGAGGTCAGCTCGATGAGCTCCCAGCCTCCGTCGGGGTGCAGGTTCATCGGGTTGGCCGTGCCGATGTACATCGTGTCGCCGGTGTTGAGCACGGTGCGCAGGCCGTAGTTGGTGAAGTTGCCCAGGCCGTTGAGCGACTCGGACTTCGCCGCGCCGTACTTGGAGTCGAAGCGGTAGAGATCGCCGCCTTCCTCCATCCGGAAGGAGCCGAGCAGCCAGCCGAACGAGCTGGGCTCCGGCGGCTCCATCGAGACCTGGCCGCTGCCGGCCTCGGAGTTGACCCGCGCGAGCTGGCTCCAGTCCATGGTGCCGACGTAGAGGCGCTCCTGGAAGACGTTCATGGTCCAGGTGTAGTTGTTCCAGAAGCTGCCGAAGCCCGAGGCGCCGAACAGGGGCCGCTTGCCCAGCTTGTTCTTGTGCTCCTCGTCATAGGCGATGCGGTAGCGCTTGAGGACCGGGTCGTAGGTGGGCAGGTAGAGCTCGCCGTAGAGGATGTCGACCGTCGGCCTGTCGCTGCCGGGGTGCAGCAGCCGGAAGATCGAGATGGCCCGGTGGGTGCCGAGCATCGTGGTCAGCGCGTTCTGGCCGGTCGCGCCGCTCAGGTCGAGCAGGTGACCGGCGCGGGTCGCCGCGCTCAGCGGCACGTGCATCGTCCCGAGGAACAGCGCTCCGTTGAAGCCCATCACCGGGCCGCCGCCGTAGCTGCGCGCGGCGATCGGGTCGGGGTCGTACTGGTCGAAGGAGAAGATCTTCACCCACTGCTCGGCCGGCTGATGGGCCTCGGTGAGCCCGTCGAAGGGCACCAGCGGCCCGCGCACCAGGCCGCCGATGCGCAGGTCGCTGACCGGCTGGGCGTTCTCGTCGACGCAGTCGCTCCTGCCGTCGGCCGGCCAGGTGCTGATGTACATGCGCCCGCCGATCACGTTCAGATAGGCGCCCAGCGAGGCGAGGTCGCCGACCTCTCGGAACTGGATCGGGTCCTCGGGAGTGCCGCTCCACCGCAGCACCGCGCCGCCGCGGCCCCCGCAGGCCGCTATCCGGGTGCCGACCGCCGCGTAGAGCACGCCCCTGTGGACGGTCCACTGGCGGATGTCGTTGTAGGCCGTCAGGTTCTTCGCGCCGAGGAACTTGCCGGTCGGGCCGTCGAAAGCGAAGAAGTTCACGCCGCCGGCTCCTCCGCCGGCCAGGATGACCACGTCGCCGAGCGAGCCGGCCGAGCGGATGCCGCCGGTCCTCGCGAGCAGCGCGTCGCCGGTCGCGTCCATCACCAACGGCGCCAGCTCCTTGGTCGCGATGTCGTAGCGGTAGAGCCTGGGCGCGCGGCCGTCGCCGCGGCCGCTGGCCGCCGCGGCGAACTCGCAAACCCAGTACGGGTTTGAGTACTCGTCGGACTGCTCGAGGTAGCCGGCTTCGACCAGGCAGTTGGTGTTCGCCAGAGTGCCGAAATAGAGGAAGCCCGCCGATTCGGCGAGGCCCCAGACATACGCCTCGTTTCTCTTGGGAACGCCTTCCTGACAGACGGGCTGACCGTTCTTGTCGAAGGTCAGCTCCGGGTAGGGCATTCCGACGCCGTTGAAGCACTCGTCGGGCGTCGACTTGGCCACCACCTCGCTCTGCAGAATCGGCCGGTGCGGCACCGGCGCGGCGCCATCGAGAAACAGCCGGTCGTACCCCCAGAAGCGCACCAGATCGAGAATATCGGAATCGCTGGGCTCCTCCTCCGCGGCGAGCAGCTCGAAGTCGAGCTCGATGGCCTGCGCAGGTGACACCCCCAACCAAGCGACCGCAGCGATGGCGCTCATTGACGCCAACCATCGTCTTGTCCGTTTCCCCATTGTCGTCCCCCCCCAGCCGCATCCAGCTCGCACGGTCCTCCCTGCGGGACCGAAGGAGCGCGCAGCCAGGCAATGCACCGGGGATGCCGCCGCCGGACAGCCGCCTGCACGGGCCTGCGAGGCGGCGTTGGGCGCCAGGGCTGGAAGGAGAGCGGCTCGGCAACTCAGGTGGCACTTCGTCCGATGGGCGTAGGGAAGGCCGATGCCAGGAAATGGAATCGAGGCGGCTCGGCAGGCGAAGGGCGGCACTTCGCGTTGCTGCTGCTCGTCCAAAGAGCAGCCGAACGGGGCCAAGCGTCTCTGGCCGGCGGATGCGTCTGCGCGGACGCCCCGAGGCCAGCTCGCCAAGCGAGCTGGCGAGGGCGCGGTCGAGTGCCCGTCGATGGCTTCGGGAAAGCGGATGCCGAGCACGCGGCTCGTCTCGAGGGACCGCGGGCCTAAAGAAGGCCGCGCCGCCGCCCGGTCGAGCTGCGCTTGGAGCGCGCGTCGAAGAGGCCGGGGATGGACGCGTGGCACTTCGGGCACTTGCCGGTGCCGGCCAGCTCGTTGCGCGCGACCGCGAACCACGAGCGCTCGATGAGCACGCTCCCGCAGGCGTGACAGCGGGTCGTGTCGCCGTCGGCGTCGACGACGTTGCCGGTGTAGACGTAGCGAAGGCCCTCGTCGAGCGCGATGCGGCGGGCCCGCCGCAGCGTCTCCGGGCGGGTCGGGGGCACGTCGAGCATCTTGAAGGAGGGGTGAAACGCCGTCAGGTGCAGCGGTACGTCGCGGCCGAGCGTCGAGGCGATCCACCTCGCCTCGGCGGCGAGCTCCTCGTCCGAGTCGTTGTGGCCGGGGATGACCAGCGTCGTCAGCTCGACCCAGACTTTGGCCTCGACGCAATGCTCGATGGTCTCGAGCACCGGCGCGAGGCTGGCGAGTGACAGCTTGCGGTAGAAGTCCTCGCTGAAGGCCTTGAGGTCGATGTTCGCCGCGTCGATCACCTCGAACAGCTCGGCGCGCGCCTCGGGGCCGAGGTAGCCGGCGGTCACCGCCACGGTGGCGATGCCCACTTCGCGGCAGGCCCGGGCGATGTCGATGGCGTACTCGGGAAAGACGCTCGGGTCGTTGTAGGTGAAGGCGACCGAGTCGGCGCCGTGCTCCTCGCAAAGGCCGGGGACCGCCGCGGGCGGCAGCTCCATCGAGCGGTCGTGGATCGACCGCGAGCGCGACAGGTCCGAGTTCTGGCAATAGCGGCAGCCGAGGTTGCAGCCCGCGGTGCCGATACTGAGGATGTTGCTGCCCGGCAGGAAGTGAAACAGCGGCTTCTTCTCGATGGGATCGACCGCGACCGCGCTCGGCCGGCCGTAGGCGATGAGGTCGAGCCGGCCGCCCTGGTTCTTGCGCACGTAGCAGAAGCCGTGCTGGCCGTCGGCGAGCCGGCAGTGGCGCGGGCACGCGGTGCAGAGCAGGTGCTCGCCGTCGGCGTGGAAGAAGCGGGCAGGGTGGATCAGGTCGGTCATGGCTTGGCGACGGTAGCGCCGCAAGCGGCGCGAGAGGAAGCGGCGCGCGGCGAAGGGGCTCGCTATCGACATCCCGGCGCCAACGCTTGGGAACAGCGGCGCGATGTGCTTTCGTCCGCGGCGCGCAAAACCGTCTGGGCTCACTCGACTCTGCAACAGGAGCAGCTCTTCGATGGCATTCCCCGCCCCAGGACGCCTCATCCGCGCGATCGGCTTCGACGACGCGCCGTTCGCCCGTCGGCGCGGCGCGCGGGTACACGTGGCCGGCATCGTCTGCTCGGGGACGCGGTTCGAGGGGATGGTCTGGGGCGAGGTGCGGCGCGACGGCTGGAACGCGACCGAAGCTCTCGTGCGCCTGCTCGTCGGTGGCAAGTTCCTGCCGCAGCTCCACCTCGTTCTCATCGACGGCATCACCTTCGGCGGGCTCAACGTCGTCGACCTCGAGCGGCTGCACCGCGAGCTTCGCAAACCCTGCGTCGCGCTGATGCGCGGCCCGCCTGACCTGAGGGCGATGGAGGCCGCCATCCGCAAGCTGCCCAGGCCCGCGCGTCGGCTCGCCGTCCTGCGCAAGGCGGGCCCGGTCCACGAGCGAGCGCCGTTCTGCTTCCAGGTGCTCGGCGCCTCGCCCGACGAGACCGCCCAAGCGCTGCGCCGGCTGACCGACACCGGAAACGTCCCCGAGGCACTGCGGCTCGCCCATCTGATTGGCGCGGCGGTCGTGCGCGGAGAGAGCGGGCGAGCGGCCTGAATCCGGGGAGGGAGGGCCGCCGTCCCGGCGGCCTGCCGGCATCCGAGAGGAACAGCCGCGAAGTCGCCTGCCCTATTCATCGAGTGGGGAGTCGGGCCGCCCCGCCGTCCTCGGCACTCAACGAGTCGAAAAACGAGCCCGCCCCCACCGCCCCGGCACTCGATGAGTCGAAAAGCGGGGCCGACCCCACCGCCCCGGCAC
>DHSB01000060.1 GCA_002408385.1 Myxococcales bacterium UBA5297 | reverse complement strand
CACGGTGAGCGCACCGAGCCCGCCGAGCGCCCAGACCATCAGCGGCCGGCGCCTGCCGCGCTCCCACGCGAGGATCCTTTCGACCGCCGCCTCGTCGAGGAGGCCGGAGGCACGCCACTGTTCGAGCTTCTTCGTAGTGCTCATGACGCCGACTGATAGCCCGCTCGCCCCCGCGTCGCCAGTCGCGTGTCGAGCGCGTCCGAGGTGGCTCTCGGAAGTCGGGCTGCACGCCCCTGGTTCACCTATCGGTCGGAGCTCGCGCGCCAAGCCGCGGGTCGGGAGTTGCCCGGGGTGTGGTCGTCGGGCGAGAAGACGGCCCAAAGCGCGAGGTCGGTGCGAAAGGTAGACGCCTGCCGGCTGGCTTGAGCGGCCGAAACCAGGTGGCTAGCTTCCTCGAAGGCAAGCCAGGCGCTCGCACGACCGCTCGAGGACCGCGAGAGCCTGCCGAATCAAGGATGCAACCCGTGCTCGATCGCATCTTCAAACTGCCGCTCGCCCAGCTCGGTCCCAGCCAGGTCGACTTCACCCAGCACAGCAGCATCCACGGACCCAGCCACTCGTGCCGCGTGCAGGCGTACACCGTCCTGCTGAGCTGGAAGATGGGCCTGGCCGACGAGCTGCCGGCCGCCTTCTGTGCCGGCTTTCTCCACGATCTGAGCCGGCGCCACGACGGCATCTGCCCGCTGCACGGCGGCTGGGCGGTCGAAGAGAAGCTCGCGCGCTACCTGCCCTTCTTCTACGAGCTGGGGCTGACTCCCGAGCGCGTGGGCAGCGTGAAGACCGCGGTCGTCAACCACTGCGTTCGCGAGGACCCGGAGCGCAGCCATCCGCACTTCAACGTCACCGCGCTGCTCAAGGACGCCGATGCCCTCGACCGTTGGCGTATCTGGGAGCCGCCCTCCGAGAGCTTCCTCAGGCTGCCGGCGACCGTGGGCTTCGTCGCCCGGGCGCGCGAGCTGTTCATCCGCACCCGCGAGCTCGAGTCGTTCGACCTGGTCTGGAGGCATGCGCTCGAGCTCTTCGGCGAGCTGTTGCCGGCCGAGCTGGTGGCGGTCGGCGGCCGCGCCTCGCGGGGCGGCTGAAGAGCCGTCGGGAACCCTCGAATCGGCCGCGCTTCTGCCCTATTCGTCGACGGGCGCATTGCTATGCGCCCTACCAAACTGCGACCGATCGCTTGGGTTCCGGGCGTCAGTCCAGGCTGCGTGGAGTCGAAGGGCCTCTCGACTTGCGGTCTCGCAGGCTCGGCCTTCGCTCGAGGTGAACGGAGGGGGCGGGCCGAGCTCAAGGAGATTTCCCGACACCTCTTGACCGCTCACCATCGCGCACACGAGCGCACCGCGGAAAGGAGCAGCCCCCGCACCTAGCTTTTCGGAAGAGGTTCTCCATCCATGCGCAGGCGGCACCCTTTCGCGATCCGGGTCTTCCTCTTCGTCCTGACCAACCTCGCGGTCCTGGCGGTCTTCGCGCTGGTGCTCTGGGCGCTGCGCGCCGCGGGCCTGTTCGACTTCACGCAGACCGGCTACAGCTACGGCGCCCTGCTCACTTTCGCGGCGATCTTCGGCTTCGGCGGGGCGCTCTTCTCTCTCGCCATCTCGAAGTGGGTCGCCAAGCGCATGACCCGCGCGCGGGTCATCGAGCGCCCGTCGAACGAGACCGAGATGTGGCTGCTCGAGACGGTCCGGCAGCTCTCGCGCCGCTCGGGGATCAAGATGCCCGAAGTCGCCATCTACCCGAGCAACGACATGAACGCGTTCGCCACCGGCGCGCGCCGCAACCACGCGCTGCTCGCGGTGAGCACCGGCCTGCTCGCCCGCATGAACCGCGAGGAGGTCGAGGCGGTGCTCGGGCACGAGGTCTCGCACGCGGCCAACGGCGACATGATCACCCTCACGTTGATCCAGGGCGTGCTCAACACCTTCGTCATCTTCCTGTCACGGATCGTCGGCACGGTCGTAGACCGCGCCATCTTCCGCACCGAGCGTGGGCATGGCCCCGGCTATCTGCTCACCGTGATCGTCACGCAGCTCGCGCTGGGGGTTCTCGCCTCGATCGTCATCTTCTGGTTCGCGCGCAGGAGAGAGCTGCGCGCCGACAGCGGCAGCGCCGAGCTGCTCGGCCCGGGCCCGATGATCTCGGCGCTCGAGCGGCTCAAGGGCTCGCACGGTCCGGCGCAGCTTCCCGACTCGGTGAAGAGCTTCGGGATCCGCGGCGGCGCGGGACACGGGCTGCGGCGCCTGTTCATGTCGCACCCGCCCCTCGAGGAACGCATCGCTCGACTCGAGGGGATGTGGGGCCGCGCCTAGGGTCTTCGACGGGACGCACCGCGGCTCGACGGGCCGCTCCGCATTGGGGAACCGCGGGCCGAGGCGAATCGAGTCGTCTGCGTCGAAAAAAAGGCGGGAGCGAAGCCGACGAGATCATCGGCTTTCGCTCCCGACAACGCTGCGGCGACCAGGTTTGCGCGGGCGGCGTTCGCAGCCGCCTTCGGGTCGCCGTGCGCTACGGAATCCTGGACGGGACTGGCCTGCTTGCCGGTTTCCCGTTCTTTTTCTCGTCCTTGGAGTCCTTCTTTGACCCCGGCGGCTTCACCTTCGGCTTGGTTGTTGGAGCCGGGGTAGGGCCGCGGGGCGCGATGACGGAGGCGGGCGGCGCCAGGCTCTTGCCACTGTTGCTGGGCTTAGGATTGTCGTTGCCGCGCTGATTACCGCGGTTGTCGGGCTTGGGCTTGTCCTGGCCGTAGTGATTGCCGCTGTTGCCGGGCTTGGGCTTGTCCTGGC
>DHSB01000081.1:4232-7335 GCA_002408385.1 Myxococcales bacterium UBA5297 | reverse complement strand
AGGACCCGCACCGGCTCGCTCTGGCCCAGCAGCACACCGACCGCGAGCCACGCCCTGTCGCGCGCCGACCGCGCGTTTACCAGGTCGCCCTCGCGGCGCACCAGCTCGGTCTCGGCCTGCAGCTCGGCGAGCCGCGGCGCGGTCAGGCCGGCCTGCACCAGGTGCAGCGCGCTCTGGTGATGCTCGCGCGCCGCGGCGACCGCCTGCACCGAGGCTTCGACCACCTGCTCGGTCGCCTGCGCCCACCAGGCGGCCTGCACCAGCGCGGCCCAGAGCTGCTGCCGGTGCGCGTCGGACGAGGCCTGGGCCGAGTCGGCCGCGCTGCGGGCGGCGGTCAAGGCGAGGTACGAGCCGGGAGCGAAGAGCGGCACCCGGAGCGCGGCCGCCGCGCTGAAGGCCTCGAGCGGCTGGATCACCGTCGACTCCGGGAGCGGGCTCCTCTCGAAGCTGACCGGGCGCCCGGTCGCCTGAGAGAGCCCCTTCTCGAGCGCGGTGAACAGCTCGCCCAGGGCGATCTCCGCCGAGTCGTGGTTGCGCACGTATGAGCCGCTCAGGGCGACCGAAGGCAGCAGCGGTGCGGCCGCCTGCCTTGCGACCGCGCGCGCCTCCTCGACCCTGCTCTTGACCTGCGCGAGGGCCGGGCTCTGTGAGTCGAGCAGCCTGAGCGCCTCCTCCAGGCTCACCGTGCGCGGGCCGCCCGCCGCTGCGCCGTTCTCGAGGGTCTCGCCCGCCGAGCCGCCGAGGACGAGGAGCGCGGCGAGAGCTGCTGCGTGCGGAAACATGGCGCCTCCTGAGCTGGGATGACCGCGTGCGCGACGCCCAGCGGCAAGCCGCGTGCCGCCGTGAAGCCGCCCTCGCCGCTTCCCGAAGAAGCCGCCGGTCTTAGGCCCTGCCGCTGTAAGGAGCGGCGAAGCGGTTGTCGGATTCGCTTACAGGCACCTTCCGCTCGTCCTTGCCTCGCGAGGGTCTGGAAGGCGCCGCCGCAAAGAGTGTTCGGTGAACTGCCGGGTCGCTCCGGTGTAGAGTCCGTCCCGCCATGCCTTATCCGCGCTCCCCCGACTTCATCCTCTCCTTCCGTCACCTGCTGTCCGAGTCGATAGCGGACTTCCTGCTCGAGCGCGGCATGGCCTGCCCGCAGACCGCCGAGGCTTTGAGCGAACTGGTCGTCACGCTCTCGAGCTATCGCGAAGAGGGCTCGCCCCTGTTTCCGCAGGTCTTCCTGTGCGACGACATCCTCGCGATGCTCCAGGCGCTGCACGGGCGCGACCCGATCTGCGTCAGCGACGGTCCGCGTTCGCGCGAGACGATGCGCCGCGCGCTCAAGCAGTGCGCGCCGCTCAGCCGCGGGGGCTGGGCCATCTACTTCCAGCGCGAGCCGCCCGATCGCCTCTCCTACGGCCTGTTTCGCACCGACGACTTCATCCTCTCCGAGACGCCCATCGAGCTGCTGCGCGCCACCCGCGATCCGCGCCTGAAGGTCCTCGGCATCTCGCGGGTGGCCGAGAGCATCATCGAGCTGTCCGCCAGCGGCGGCTTCAGCCGCTTTCTCCATCTGTCGGGCGCGCGCACCGACGTGCATCCGACCGACGTGCTCGACGCCCTGGTCAAGGCGATCACCGAGCAGGTGCCCGACCCGATGCGTTCCCACGCGCAGGGCTTCTTCCGCAGGGCATTCCTCGAGGTGATGCAGACCCCGCATGGCTCACTGGCCGCGGTCGTCCCGGTCGACTGCGGCCGCATCCCGCTGCTCGCCGACGGGATCCTGTTCGAGCCTCCGGTCGACGTGGTCGCGCGCATCGAGGCCTACCTGAACGATCCGCGCGAGGAGAAGGCGACCTCGCTGCAAGCGGCCGTCTCGCTGCTGCGCGGGATGATGAGCGCCGACGGCATCACCGTGCTGCGCTCCGACGGCTGCCTCGTCGGCTACAACGTCTTCGTCGAGCAGGCCGGAATGCGCAGCAGCGACGGCGTGCCCATCGGCGGCGCGCGACGGCGCTCCTACGACGTGCTGCGCAGACACCTCGGCAACCCTCTGGTCGCCGCCTTCTACCGCTCCCAGGACGGCACTGCGCTCTGCCACAGGGTCGAGCCGCAGCAGGAGCCCGCCAAGGTCTCCAGCGCCGGCTAGGCGAACGCCAAGAGTCGTCTCGTCGGCTGGACCACTTCGGCCTGAGGCCGGCTCCCCGGACGCGCGCTCCCACAGCGGGGAAGCCGCGCTCGCGACGCGATTTGCGGCCCAATCCGGCGTTGCGAGCCTGTCGCGTCGCGAAATGCCGGCCAATTCGACGCGGGTTACCTTGTCGCGTCACGAAATGCCCGCCGAGGCGAGGAGACTGCCCTTTCGCGTCGCGATTTGCCGCCCAAGGTCGACCCGACTGCACTTGTCGCGTCGCGATATGCCGCTTGCGCCGACGCGGCGGCCATGTCGCGACGCGTGATCGCTGGTTGGGGCGACAAGACTGGCCTGACGCGGCCCAACGACAGCCGAACGGGTAACGAGCGGGCGTTTTCGCGTCGATCCGAGGGAGGCCAGATGGTGCGACGGCGACCGTCGAGGATTAGGAGCGCGCCTTGCGCTTGCCTGCGCCGAGCCGCGCGCGGTCCTTCTTTCCCTCGTTCCAGCCTTTCGACCCGGCGGCGCGATGGGTGCGCCACTCTCCTGGCCGGCGCCCCGCGTCGACGCGGGCTGCGGGCTTGTCGCCCGGCCGCTTCGGGGCCTGAGCCTTGTCCGCGCGTGGCCTGCCCGCGCCGTCCTCGTCGCGCCGCGGCCGGGCGGGAGCCTGGCTGGCGCCCGCGCCTGTACGAGTCACGCGAAGCTCGCCCGCGCCCTTGAACCCGCCGGGCCGAGCGACGCGATAGCCACCGGCCGCCCTCTTCCAGGGGCGCTCCGCCGGCTCGCGGCTGTCCCCCGCGGCGGCTCGCGCCTTGGAGAAAGGCTGCGTCTTGGGCACCGGTCGCGCGCTCTGCGCCTCTCTCCTCACCCTGCCCTTTGATTCCGGGCGCTCGTCTGCGTCGGCGTCCGGACGGGAACCGCTTTTCCTCTGCCGCGCGGGAGCGAGCTCGGCCGCGGCCTCCTCGGCTCGCGGAGGCGGGCGGGGCACGG
>DHSB01000081.1:0-4109 GCA_002408385.1 Myxococcales bacterium UBA5297 | reverse complement strand
AGCGGAGGCGGGCGGGGCACGGAGGGCGCCTGTTCGCGGCGACCAGCACCGCGGCCGGTCGTCCGCACCTGCTCGATGCGGATGGACGGGTCGTGCTTGTCGACCAGGCGGACCGCCGCGGCGAAGCGACCGGCCGACTCCTCGGCGATGAGGAAGCGCGTCTCGGAGTTGAGGATCTGGATTCGGCCGATCTCCGCCTTGACCACCTTGCCTCGCCGGCAGATGAGCGGAACGAGCCAGCGCGGATCGGCGTTGGCCGAGCGGCCGACGTTGAGCCGGAACCAGACGCCGTTCTCCTCCTCGACCCGCGCGCGCCCGCCGCGAGGGGTCGGCGCGCCGCTCGCGCGGGGCGGCCCCGAGAGCTCGCGGCGCGGCCCCTTGTCGCGCATGGGCTTCGACGCCCCGGCCATCGTCTCGGGCAGCTCCTCGGGCGCCGGCAGGCGGGAGCGGTGTTGGCGCACCAGCGCGCTGACGAGCCTCTCGGGGCTGTGATCGGCCAAGAGCTGCCGGGCGACCGCGAGGTCCTCCTCGTTGAGCTCCTCGCAGACCGAGGCGATCTCGCGCACGAGCCGCTCCTGATCGACCGCGCGCACCTGCTCGGCGGTCGCCACCGGGCTCCACTTCATCTCGATGGAGGCGGCCTTGAACATGCGCTCGGCCTCGCGCCGCTTGCTGAACGGGACGAGCACGAGGGCAACGCCCTTGTGCCCAGCGCGCCCGGTGCGCCCGCTGCGGTGCTGCAACACCTGGGCGTCGCGCGGCAGGTCCGCGTGGAGCACCAGCTCGAGCGCCGGCAGGTCGAGGCCGCGGGCGGCGACGTCGGTCGCCACCAGCACTCGGGCCTGTCCGTCGCGCAGCGCCTTGAGCGCCCGGACCCGCTCGGCCTGCGTCAGCTCGCCGCTGATCCCCACGGCCTGGAAGCCGCGCTCGGCGAGGCTCGCCTGCAGGTGAGTGACCCCGTCGCGGGTCGCGCAGAAGACGAGCGCCCCGCGGGGCTCGAGGTGGCGCAGCGTGTTGACGACCGCGTGCTCGCGCTCGCGCCAGGCGATGGCGTGCGCCCGGTACTCGATGTCCTGGTGCGCCTCCTCCGGCGGGTTGGCCGCGAGGCGCACCGCGTCGCGCTGGTACTTCCCGGCGAGCTCGGCGATGCCCTTGGGGATGGTCGCCGAGAAGAGCAGCGTGCGCCGGTCGGCCGGCGCGTCGCGCAGGATCCGCTCGAGCTCCTCGCGAAAGCCCATGTCGAGCATCTCGTCGGCCTCGTCGAGCACCAGGGCGCGAAGCTGCGAGAGGTTGAGCTTCTTGTGCTCGAGGTGATCGCACAGCCGGCCCGGAGTGCCGACGACGAAGTGGGCACCGGCGGCGAGCTCGCGCTGCTCGCGGCGCACGTCCATGCCGCCGACACAGGCGCGCACGACCGCGTGAGCGTCGGCGAGCAGCCACGAGAGCTCGCGCTGCACCTGCAGGGCGAGCTCGCGGGTCGGGGCGATCACCAGGCCGAGCGGCGCGGCCGCGGGACCGAAGGATTCGCGGTCCTCGAGCAGCTCGGCGGCCAGCGCGAGCCCGAAGGCGATGGTCTTGCCCGAACCGGTCTGGGCAGAGACGAGGAGGTCTCGGCGCAGGTTCTCGGGCTGGAGGATGAGCGCCTGGACTGGAGTCGGCTGCTCGTACCCGCGGCGGGTGAGGGATCGAAGAAGAGGTGCGCTGGGCTGCAGGTCTGAGAAGTTCATCGGCGGCTTCTATCTGATACGCAACGACGTGGGAAGATGCGCCGGCTTCTCCGAGACGGCTGTCCGGGCGCTCTGCTCTCGGCCGGCCAACCGCTTCGCTGCGAGCCAAGCGCTCTCCGCCCGGGTCGTGGCAACGGGAATCGCGGCGCGCGGCCGCGACTTCGACTCGATGAATCGGCAACTGGGAAGGAAACAGATGGCGCAGCCGAAACGATGCGAGGAGGACGCGGCCGAAGTAGCGGCGCTCGTGCGAGCGGCGCTCGAGCGGCGTGCAGAGCTGTCGGGCGCCGATTTCCCCGTCCGCCTGTTCGACCGGGCCGGTGACGGCCTGTCGCGGCTGGTCATCGAGCGCTTCGGGGGCGCGGTGCGCGTCAGCGGCGGGCCGGAGAAGGCGGCGCTGCTCCCCGCGATTCGCGAGGCGCTCGGCGCCCCGGCCGAGCTCTTCTACCGCTTCGGGCACGAGGCGCAGGGCGGACCGGACGGCGGGGTGCGCGTCGTGCAGGAGGACGGCCTCTTCTACGAGGTCGCGCTGCTGCCGCACCGGAACACCGGCCTGTTCCTCGAGGCTCGGGGCGCCCGCCGCTGGGTAGGGCAGAACGCGCAGGGGCGCCGGGTGCTCAACCTCTTCGCGTACACCTGCGCCTTCGGCCTCGCCGCGGCGGCCGGCGGCGCGCGCGCGACCACCAACGTCGACGCGGTGCCCAGCGTGCTCGCCCGCGGCCGGCGCAACTACGAGCTCAACGGCCTGCCGTTCGACCCCCGCAGCTTCTGGAAGAGCGACGTGCGCGACGCCCTCAAGCGCGCCCGCAAGTCGGGCGCGAGCTTCGACGGCATCGTCCTGCACCCGCCGCCGGTGCAGACCGGCGGCGACCGCGGGCGGCGCACCGACGCGGTGCGCGACCTGGAAGTGCTCTGCCGCGCCTGCCGCGAGGTGCTCGCGCCCGGCGGCTGGCTGCTGCTCGCGTGGACGCCCTGGGAGCTGGACAGTGAGCAGATCCACGAGGCGGCCGGGTTCGGAGTACCGCGGTGGGTCGCGCCGTGCGAGCCGGACTTCCGGTGCACGCCGCAGCAGCCCGGGCTGCGCTCGTTCGCGTACTTCCTGCCGGAGTGACAGGCGCAGGGGTCGCAGGTTCAGCTCTTCGCGAACTGCTCGTACTCCGGCGACATCTCGATCGGATGGAACACGTAGAGCCCGACCCCGGCAGGGTCGCGCACGAGGAAGCTGCGATCGCCCCAGGGGTTGTCGGCGATCTGCTTCTCGATGGGGACGCCGGCCGTCATCAACGCCGCGAGCTCGGCATCCGCGTCGGCGACCTGGATGCCGAAGGTCAAGCCGGTAGAGAAGCAGGTCTCGCCCTCGCGCGGGGCGCGGAAGGCGATCTCGAACGGACCGTGGTCGCGGGACTTCGACCGCAGGGCGACGTACCAGCCCGCGTCGAAGCTGACCTCGAAGTCGAAGTGCGAGGTGTAGAAGGCCTTCGCCTCGGCGACCTTGTCGGTCACGACCATCGGGACGAGGTGCTCGATCGGCTGCATGACTTGTCTTTCCTCACGGCCGACGAGCCGGCCGCGCGACGGTTTTTGCCCCGAGGCAGGCGCAGACAGCATGGGGAGAGAGCGCGCGGCTCGAGCTCCTTGTCGATGAGCCGCAGGCTACGCGAGGGATCAATCCCCGGCACGAGTCCCAGCAGATCATGCGGCCGCGCTCTCGAGAGCACTTTGAACGACAAGTCCCACAGGCCCATGGCTTCCCCTCCCGGCTCTCACTTGTAGCCGAGAGGTCTGACATCGCCCCGGTCCAGCCCTCGCTTGGCGCCGGCGCAAGCTCGCCCTTCGCCATGTAAGGGCCCTCGCAAGCACCGTCGGAGATCCTTACACCCCGCTCCCTGCCTGGCCCCGTTTTCGCCTGATTTCGCCGATGTAGCGCCGGGCACGCGACTTGCCGTAACACTGGAGCGCGCTCGCAACGAGCCGGACAAGGAGTAGGCAATGCGTCGGATCATCGCGCCCGTCATCGTGCTCACCCTCGTGCTGAGCGGATTGCTGGCCTTTCGGCTTCGCGCCCAAGAGGCGCAGCTTCGCGGGCCGTCGGGCGGCTCGGGCGAGATCGAGGGAACCGAGCTGCGCCTCGCCGCCAAGGTCTCGGCGCGAGTGCTCGAGATCAAGACGACCGAGGGAGCGGCCGTCCGCAAGGGTGACCTGCTCGTCACGCTCGACTGCGCCGAACCCGAATCGATGCTCGCCGAGGCCCAGGCGCGGCGCGCAGCAGCGCAGGCCCAGGCGCTCGCCGCGCGCGCTTCGGCCGACGCCGCGGCCCGCGCCCAACGCGCCGCCTCCGCCTCCATCGTTGCGACCAAGGCTCAGGCCGAGGCGCTCGCCGCC
>DHSB01000089.1:3459-6104 GCA_002408385.1 Myxococcales bacterium UBA5297 | reverse complement strand
GCTTGTTCTTCCTTGGCGCCTTCGGCGCGATGCGCAAGGCAGCCCTCGACGGCGCCGGGGTCTCGGGGTCGGGAGCGCTTCACCGCTCGCGCAGCTTCCAGTCCCTGCCGTCCGCGCGGCCCTCGAAGAAGGAGAGCGCCGAGCGGGAGAGCCGCGCCTTCGGAAACACCGAGGACTACCGCCACTACGCGGTCAACCCCTTCGTCGAGGTGGAGCAGGACCGGCTCTCGACCTTCGCCGTGGACGTGGACACCGCCAGCTACACCATCGTTCGGCGCAAGCTGCTCGAGGGGCAGATGCCACCCGCGGACGCGGTGCGGATCGAGGAGCTGCTCAACTACTTCCGCTACGACTACCCGGCCCCGGAGAGCGGCCCGTTCGCCGTGCAGATGGATGCCGTCCCCTCGCCGTTCGAGAAGGGACGCCACCTGCTGCGCGTCGGCCTGCAGGGCAGGAGGCTCTCCAATTCCGAGCGCAAGCCCGCCCACCTCACCTTCCTCGTCGACGTCTCGGGCTCGATGAGCTCGCCCGACAAGCTGCCGCTGGCCAAGAAGGCGCTGCGGGTGCTCGTCGACAACCTGCGCGACGGCGACACGGTGGCGATGGTCACCTACGCGAGCGGGGTGCGGGTGGTGCTCGAGCCGACCGGGATGGAGCAGAAGGCGCTCATCCATGCCGCGATCGAGGACCTCGTCGCCGGCGGCTCGACGGCGATGGCCGGGGGCCTGGAGGCCGCCTACGCGCTCGCCGCCAGGCAGCTCGACGGCAGCTCGCTCTCCCGGGTGCTCGTCCTCTCGGACGGCGACGCGAACGTGGGCGCCGCCAACCACCAGGCGATCCTCAAGATGATCCGCGGCCACGTGCAGGAGGGCGTCACCCTCTCCACCGTCGGCTTCGGGATGGGCAACTACAAGGACACGATGATGGAGCAGCTCGCCAACCAGGGTAACGGCAACTACTTCTACGTCGACTCCGCCTGGCAGGCCCGGAAGATCTTCCAGGAGCAGCTCGGCGGCACGCTCGAGGTGATCGCCCAGGACGTCAAGCTGCAGGTCGAGCTCAACCCGGAGGCGATCAAGCGCTACCGGCTCGTCGGCTACGAGAACCGCGACATTGCCGACGCCGACTTCCGCAACGACCGCGTCGACGCCGGGGAGATCGGCTCGGGCCACAGCGTCACCGCCCTCTACGAGGTCGAGCTGGTCCCCGGGGCGAAGGCGGGCCGCCTCGCGACGGTGCGCGTGCGCGCCAAGCCCCCCCGCGGCGAGAAGGCCGAGGAGTGGAGCTACGACTTCCCGAGGGAGCGGCTCTACGGCTCCTTCGAGGCGGCCCCCTCGGATCTGCGCTTCGCCTCGGCGGTGATGGGCGCCGGCGAGGTGCTGCGGCGCAGCCCCTACGCGAAGGGCTGGCACTGGGAGACCGTGCAGCGGATCGCCTGCGACAATGCCGGCGAGAGCGCCGAGCGGCTCGAGCTGTGCCAGCTGCTCGGCCAGGCCAAGAGGCTGGTCGAGAGCGTCGCCGCCCGCGACTAGCCGCCGTCCGCCGCCCCGCCCGAGCGCCGGGCGGCGGCGTCCCGGGCCGTCCCTCAGGCGGCCTCGGCGCGCGCCTCGAGCGGCGCGCGCCGCTCGGGGAGCAGCAGGGTGTAGACGACCGGGATGACCCAGAGGGTGAGGAAGGTCGAGAGCGTCAGGCCGCCGAGCACGGTCAGGCCGAGCGGCACCAGCGCTTCGCTCCCCTCGCCGATCCCGAGCGCCAGCGGCAGCATGCCGAAGATGGTCGTCAGCGAGGTCATCAGGATCGGCCGCAGGCGCACCGCCCCCGCCTCGAGCAGCGCCTCGCGCAGCGGCGCCCCCTCGCCGCGGCGCTGGTCGACGAAGTCGACGAGCAGGATGCCGTTGTTCACGGCGATGCCGATGAGCATCAGCATCCCGAGCATGCCGTTGATGTTGAGCGGGGAGCCGCCCAGCCAGAGGGCGACGAGCGCGCCGACCGCCGCCGAGGGCACGGTCATCAGGATCACCAGGGGCTTGCGCAGCGAGCCGAGCTGCGCGGCGATCACCGCGAAGACCAGGAAGAGCCCGAGCAGCAGCGCGACGCCGAGCGACTGGAAGGACTCGGCGATGCTGCGCGACTCGCCCTCCCATTCGATCCGGTAGCCGGCCGGCAGCTTCAGCCTGGCGCGCACCGCCCGCTCGACCTCGGCGCGCACCTCGGCCCTCTTGCGGCCGGCGATCTCCCCGCGCACCTCGGCGCAGCGGGCCCGCCCCACCCGCCGGATCTCGGCCGGGCCGTCGGCGTAGCGCACCTGCGCCACCTCGCCCAAGGGAACGGTCAGCCCGGCGGGGGAGCGCAGCGGCAGGCCCCTCAGCTCGTCGATCCGCCCGGCCGGCGCGCTCAGGCCGAGCAGCAGGTCGCGCGACTTGCCTTCGAAGCGCATCGAGGTCGCCTTGCGCGCGGCCACCGCCGCGGCGAGCGCCTCCATGGCCTGCGCGGTGCCGACCCCGCGGCGCGCCGCCGCTTCGCGGTCGAGCCGCACGCGCAGCACCGGCTTGTGGGCGGCCAGGGTCGAGTAGACGTCGCGGGTCCCGCGCACCTCGCGCGCCGCGGCCAGCGCCTCGTCGCCGAGGGCCCGCAGCGTCCCGAGT
>DHSB01000089.1:2637-3207 GCA_002408385.1 Myxococcales bacterium UBA5297 | reverse complement strand
CCATCAGCCGCGCCAGCTCGCGGGGGCCGCCAAGCCTGGCGAGCGCTGCGTCGACGGTCAGCTCGGCGGCCTCGGGCCGCTCCTCGGCGAGGGCGCCGATGGTGCCGACGGCGGCGCGCACCCGCTCGATCGAAGGCTCGGCCTGCAGCCGCTCCTCGAGGGCCATCACCACCCGCCGGGTCTCGGCGAGGGCGGTGCCGACCGGCATCTCCAGCTCGACGGAGAACTGCCCGGCCTCGGGGGTCGGCATCATCTGGACGTCGAGGCGGCGGGCGAGCGAGGCGCCGCCGAGCAGGCCGAGCGAGACGAGCCCGAGGAAGGCGAGCCGATGGCCGAGCGCCCAGCCCAGGCTGCGCCGGTAGAGACCCTGCACCGCCCCCAGGAACGGGCCGCCCTTGGCCTGGGCGCTGGGACGCGAGACGAGGCGCGCCAGCGTCGGAATGACGGTGAGCGAGACGATGATCGAGGCCGAGAGGCAGAAGACGACCGTCAGGGCGAGCTCGCCGAGCAGCACCGCGGCGATGCCCTTGAGGAAGGCCATCGGCAGGAAGACGACCACCGAGGTGAGGG
>DHSB01000089.1:397-2389 GCA_002408385.1 Myxococcales bacterium UBA5297 | reverse complement strand
TGTTCTCGAGCACGACGATGGAGGCGTCGACGACCATCCCCACCCCGAGCGCCAGGCCGCCGAGGGAGATGGTGTTGACCGTCAGGCCGAAGAGCCTCATCAGCCCGAAGCTGGCGACCAGGCTGAGCGGGATGGAGACGGCGACGACCAGGGTGTTCGAGACGCTGCGCAGGAAGAGCAGCAGCACCAGGACCGCCAGCACCGAGCCGATCGCCGCGCCGAGGTAGACGCTGTCGAGGGCGGTGGCGATCGCCTTCGACTCGTCGCCGATCACCTGCAGCTCGGTCCCCGGCGGCAGCAGCCGGGCGAGCTCGGGGACGAGCCGGCGCACCCCGGCCACCAGGGCGATGGTGTTGCCGTCGGCCTTCTCGTAGACGCGCAGGCTGACCACCTCGCGCCCGTCCACCCGCGCGTGGGAGCGCAGCTCGTCGCGCCCGGCCTTGACCTCGGCGACCTCGCCCAGGCGCACCGGGGCGCCGTCGCGCACGGCGACGACGAGGTTGCGCACGTCGTCGAGGGAGCGGGCCGCGCCCTCGATGCGCACCGCGAGCGAGCGCGGCCCCTCGGTGACGGAGCCGACGGGCAGGTCGAGGCTCTCTGCCTGCAGGGCGAGCCGCAGCTCGTTGAGGCTCAAGCGGAAGGCCTCCAGCTTCACCCGGTCGGCCTGCACCCGCAGCACCCGCGGCGCCCCGCCGGCGATGACCACCGAGCCGACCTGCCCGAGCTGCTGCACCCGATCGCGCAGCAGCTCGTCGGCGAGGTCGCGCAGCTCGTCGACCGAGAGGCTCGAGCTGCTCAGGCCGAGCTCGATCGAGGGGGCGAGGAAGGACTGCACGTCGCGCACCGCCGGGTTGAGCGCCTCGCGCGGCAGGCGGGCGCGGGCGCTCACCACCCGCTCGTTGACGTCGAGCTTGGCCCGGTCGAGGTCGACGCCCCAGGCGAAGCCGACGAAGATCATCGACATCCCCTCACGGCTCGACGACTCGAGCTTCTCGACGTCGCTCAGGCCGGAGAGCAGGTCCTCGAGCGGCTCGGTGACCAGCTCCTCGACGTCCTCGGCGCTCGCTCCGGGCAGGATGGTCTGGACCACCAGCACCGGCGCGCTGAACTTGGGGAAGTAGGAGGCCGGCATCGCGCGGAAGGCGAGCAGGCCGAGCAGGGCGGCGGTGAGCGCGGCGATGAAGACGCCGACCGGGTTGCGCATCAGGCGCAGGGCGAGCGTGCGGATCACGGGGCCGGCTCCGCCGTCGCCTGCCGGTCCGGCCCCGGCTGCCAGGGGCTCGGGGCGATCGGCGCTCCCGGGACGAGCCCCTGGGCCCCTTCGACGACGACCTCGTCGCCGGGCTGCAGGCCTTCGAGGATCTCGACCCACTGCGGGTCGGCGAGCCCGGGGCGCACCTCGCGGCGCGAGGCGCGCCCGCCGAGGGCGAGGAAGACGCTCGCCCCGGAGCTGCCTTCGAGCAGCGCCGCGCGCGGGATGCGCAGGGCACCGGCCGAGGCTTCTAGCGCCAGGTAGAGCCGCGCCGGCATCCCGGCGCGCAGCAGCCCCTCGGGGTTGGCCGCGAGCGCCTCGAGCCCGAAGCCGCGCGAGCGGGTGTCGGCGACCGGGTCGATGCGCACGAGCCGGGCCTCGAAGCGGCGCCCGGGGAAGGCGTCGACCTCGACCTCGGCGTGCAGGCCGGTCGAGACCGAGCCGAGGCGCGAGGCCGGCAGCGAGACGCGCACCTTGACCGTGGACTGATCGACCACGCGCGCCATCGGTTGCGGCCCGGGGCTCCAAAGCTCGCCGGGCTTGGCCTCGAGGGCGGCGAGGACGCCGTCGATGGGGCTGGCGACGGCGCTCAGCCGCAGGGCGTCGCGGGCCATCTCCACGGTGGCCCGGGCCTGGGCGAGCTGGGCCTGGGCGAGCGCCTCGGCGTCGGCGGCCCGGTCGACGGCCTGGGTGGCGACGCTGCCGGCGAGCGATTTGAGCCGCTCGAGCTCGCGGGCGGC
>DHSB01000089.1:0-291 GCA_002408385.1 Myxococcales bacterium UBA5297 | reverse complement strand
AGCCGCTCGAGCTCGCGGGCGGCGGCCTGGGCGTTGGCCGAGGCGATCTGCTCGGCGGCGAGGGCCTGCGCCTCGCGCAGCCTGGCCGAGCGGGTGTCGAGCAGGGCGAGCAGCTGACCGGCCTTGACGCGCTCGCCCTTCTGGACCGGGACCTGGGCGAAGCGGCCGGGGATCTCCGGGGAGACGGCGAGGTCGTGGAGCGCCTCGACGTCGCCGGCGAGCACCAGCGCGCCGGCGACCGGGCCGGGCGCGGCGCGCCAGGTGCCCACGGGGGTCGCCGCGGCGAGCGCT
>DHSB01000065.1 GCA_002408385.1 Myxococcales bacterium UBA5297 | reverse complement strand
GTAGAACCAGGCCGGCAGAGGGTGTCCGAAACTTTGGTGCTCAAGCCGCGCCGGGGTTCAGGTTCGTCCCCGACTTTCGCCAACAGCGCGCCACCGTTGGCAATGCTCCCCACGCGTCGCCGACAGCTCCGCGCCCGGGCAGCGAGGCCATCGCAGCGCCGCCACCGCATTCCGAGACACCAAGTGCGCGCTTTCGCTCGAAAAACGCGTTACCGCGCGCCGAGCCGCTCGATGAACGGGGCGACCTGGGCGCGCTTCGCCGGTTCATCGCCACCGACCGCCAGCTCGAGGATGCGGTCGTCCGCGAGGTGTTCCTTGGCCCGGTCGCGCACGACCTTCTTGATCGCCTCGACCCGCGCCTCGACCTGCTGCCGGGTCATCCCCGGCCGTCCCTTGGCGCGCTCCGACTCGAGGCCCGAGAAGTCGAGGATGCACGCAGCGACCGGCGAGACGTACTGCAGCCACGCCGAGCCGTGCAGCGCGAGCCGCGACTTGCCCGCCGCCACCTTGTCGAGCGCGGCCCGATAGTGCGGCGCGAGGACCTTGGGCTCGGAGCCGAAGCCCGACTCCGCCGAGAGCAGCGCCCGGCGCGACTCTTCGTTCTTGGACATCGCGGTGGCGATCGCCTCGTTGTCGACGAGGGTGAGGCCGGCGGCGAGACACGCCTCCTTGAACCAGCCAGGAGGGTCGAGCGGTGCGTTTTCGAAGACGACGACGAAGCGGTCCATAGGGGTGCCTTCCTGTTGCGGGCGGCCATCTTACGCCCGCCGGCGCGTTCGCGAAGGATGAGGACTCGAGGCGCCGGCGCCTCGAACCGGCGCCGGCAACCCGTAGAGGCTCAGGCGGCAAGTCCCGCGAATTCCTCCTGGAACTCCTGCACCGACTCGACGACGTCGGTGGTGGTCTTCACCACCTGCGCCGCGCCTATCGCCATCTTCAGCGGCACGGTGAAGGGCTTGACGACCTGGAAGGCGCCGGCGACGTCCAGCGCGACCTTCGAGGCCGCCATCGCGATGTCGAAGCCGCTCTCGCCGTTCTTGATCGCCTGGACCAGATCCCAGGCGTCGACCCCGCCGCCGATGATGTCGCCGATCACCGGCACCGCCGACAGGCCGACCTTGGCGGCCATCTTCGCGGTCGCCTCGGCGATCTTCGCCTTCACCTTGTCGGGCAGCGCGTCGATGAAGCGCTCGAACATCAGCCCCAGCGCCTTGAGCCCGTCCTCGCCTATCGGCAGCTCCTTGCCGGCGACCTTTATCGGCTTGCCGGCCGACAGCAGGTCCTTGAGCGAGTTGCCCAGCTCCTCCATCGCCCCGCCGACGTCGCCCTCGGCGAGCCTCTTCGCTGCGGCGAAGACGTGCTCGACCGAGCCCGAGTCGACCACCATCTCGTTCAGCTCGGGGCTCGCGAAGAGCCTGCCGAAGCTGCCCGGCAGCCGCGACAGCGAATTGAGGAACGACTTGGCGAGCTCGGGGTTGGTGGTGGCGATCGTCTGCGCGGTGTCGGCGAGCCCGGCGACAAAGCCCTTCACGTCGCCGCGCTGGAAGGCCTCGACCGCCTCGGCGAACGACCGGGCCACCTCCTCGTTGCCGAGCAGGCCGGCCACCGTCACCGCGACGTCCTTGGCCCAGGTCGGCAGCTTCAGCTTGTCGGCCAGGTTGCCGACCATGCGGCTGCGCAGCTCGGGCGGCAGCTCGCCCAAGATCTGGCCGAGGTCCTGGAAGGCCTCGCCCACGCGCCCGCCCTTGATGTCCGAGGCGAGCTCCATGACCGTCGGCAAGGCCGCGCCGATGGCCGCGATGTCCTTGGCGGAGGTGATCCCCAGCGGGGCGAGCACCTTCTTGATGGTCGGGTTGCTCGCGAGGATCTCGGCGACCTTGCCGCGGATGACCTCGTTGCCGAGCAGCTCGCCCAGGCCCTCGGTGAAGTCGCCGCCGACCATCCGCTGGAAGGCCTGGTGGACGCCCTTGTCCTCGACGATGGTCGAGACGAACGCGGGGTCGGTGAAGAGCGCCTTGGCCATGCCGGCCGGGCCCTCGTCCGGCAGCTTGCTCGCGACGGCGATGATCGCCTT
This sequence comes from Myxococcales bacterium UBA5297, assembly GCA_002408385.1. Lineage (GTDB taxonomy): Bacteria > Myxococcota > Myxococcia > Myxococcales > UBA5297 > UBA10939. The sequence continues at coordinate 3,159 of DHSB01000065.1, read as the reverse complement.
CTCGACGAGCGAGGGCGCCTTCTTCGCCGCCTCGCCGAGGTGGCGCAGCGCGAGCTGCAGCTCGCCGGCGGCCGCGTCCTGAACCGCGCCGAAGAGCTCGGGGAGGGCGTCGCCCGCCTGCTTCAGGTCGGTGGCGCTCAGGCCGATCTTCTGCAGCCCCGCGGCAACGGTGGGGTTCTTGGCGAGGGCGTCGATGAGGTGGTCGCGCACGTTGCGCGCCTTGCCCAGCGACCCGATCGCCCCCGCGAGGTCGCCGTCGACAAGCTTGCCAATGGCCGAGTGGAGGTTCGGATCGGTGAGCAGGTCGCGGACCACCTGCTCGTCGGTGAGCGCCGAGCGGAGGATTCCCGCGGCGCCGGTCTGGGGCAGCTTGGCGGCAAGGCCCTTCACCGCCTTCTCGGCGAGCGGGACCGAGGTCTTGGCCGCCTCACGCAGCGAGGCGAGCGCTGCCTTGGTGTCGCCCCGGGCCGCGGCGTCGGCGGCCGCGAAGAGGTGCGGCAGCGCGGCGCCGGCGGTCTTCAGGTCGTCGACGCTCAGGCCGAGCTTGTCGGTCAGCTTCTGGATCGACGGGTCGCTCGCGAGCGCCTCGATGACGTGGTCGCGCACCGTCGCGTTGTCGAGCAGGCTCTGGACACCCGCGCTCACCTCGCCGGAGACGAGCTGCTTGAGGGAGGCGCGCAAATTCGGATCGGTCACCAGGTCGTGGACGACCTTGGCGTCGGTGAGCAGCGCGCGCCCCGGGCCTTCGGGCAGCTTCCCGGCGAGGTGGACAATCGCCTTCTCGATTGCGGGCGAGGCCTGCTCGGCCGCCTCGGCGAGCGCCTCGAGGGCCGCCTTCGGATCGCCGTCGGCGGCGTGGCCGGCCGCCTCGATCAGGCGGGGCAACCCCGCGCCGGCGCTGCGCAAATCGGCCGCGCTCAGGCCGAGCGCGCTCAGCCCGGCGGCGACGCGCGCGTTGCCCGCGACGAGGTCGAGCACCCGGTCGCGAATCGTCGCGTTGTCGAGCAGGCCTTCGAGCGCGCCGAGGCCGTCGCCCTTCGCCAGCTCGCCGAAGGCCGCGTGCAGCTCGGGATTGCGGACAAGCTCGCTCACCACCTTCGGATCGGTCAGCAGCGTGCGCGCAACGCCCTCGGGCAGCTTCTTGGCGAGGTGCAGGACCGCCTTCTCAATGACCGGCGCCGCCTCCTTGGCCGCCTCGCCCAGCTTGGCCGCGGCCGCGGGCAGGTCGCCCTTACCGGCCAGCTCGGCCGCCTCGAGCAGCGCGGGCAGCCCCTTGCCGGCGGCCTTCAGGTCGTCGGCGGTCATCCCGAGCGTGGCGAGCCCGGCCTTCATCTTCGGCTGGCGGGCGACGACGTCGATGACGCTGCCAATCAACCGGGTGTCGGCGGCCAGCGTTTCGAGGGCGGCCTTCGGGTCACTGGAGACGAGCTGGCCGAGCGCCGAGTGCAGCGCGGGATCGCTCACCAGGTCATGGACCAAGGCCGGGTCGGTCAGCAGCGATTTGGCCAGTCCTTCCGGCAGCCTCTTCGCGTTGTGGAGGATGGCCCGCTCGGCGAGGATCGACGCGTCCTTCGCCGCGGCGACCAGGTGCCCGAGCGCGGCCCGGGTGTCACCGGAGGCGGCCGCCTGGGCGGCGTCGAGCAGGTCGGGCAGCGCCGCGCCGGCGAGCTTGAGGTCCGCGACCGACAGGCCGAGCTTCTCGAGCTGCACCTCGACCGTGGGCTCGCCGGCGATGAGCTCGACGAGCCGGTCGCGCAGCGCCGCCGTGTCCGCGAGGTCGCGGGCCGCTCCGGCGAGATCGCCGCGGGCGAGCTTGCCGAGCGCCGCGCGCACCTCGGGGTTGGTCACCAGCTCGTGGACGAGCTGCGGGTCCGAAAGCAGCCTGCGCGCCGGCCCCGCCGGAAGCTGTGCGGCGAGATGGGCGACAGCCTTCTCCACGAGCGGCGCGGCAGCGGCGTCCAGGCCGGCGAGCGCCTCGATGGCGCCCGCGAAGTCGCCCTCGAGCGCGCGCTTGCCAGCCTCGGAGAGCACGGGCAGCGCGTCCTTGCCGGCCGCCTTCAGGTCGGCCTCGGTCAGCCCGAGCTTCGCGAGCGCAGCCGCGGTCGGCTTCTGGCCGGCGCCCAGGTTGTCGACAGCCGCCTTCGGGCTCTCACCGGCGGCGACCCGCTGAGCGAATTGAGGATGGGCGAGCATCGCGCCGAGGCTGCCGTCGACGGTCGAGGCGGCCGCCTTGACGATCTCGGCGAAGGCCTGGGGCGAGGTCTGCCGCGCCACCTGGGCGAGCGGCACGTCGGCGCCGCGGGTCGGGCCGCCCATCGTCGCCTCGCGGGCAAGGCGGATCCCGAAGCCCTGCAGCGAGGCGCCGTCGCGGATGCCGAGCTTCTCGAGCGCGCCTTTCGCGTCCGGCCTCTGGGCGAGCTTGGCGAAGGCCGATTCGGCGGCGAGCGCGGAGGCGGTCTGCTGGAGCGACGCGGCGTCCGCTCCGCCGAGCAGTCGGTTGGTGTCGCCGTGGCGTCTGCCGCGCTCGAAGCCGGAGGCGAGGCTGCGCGCGCGGGCCTGGGCTTCGGCGGCCTGTCGCGCCGCCTCGGCTTGGCGCCGCGCCTCGGCGTGCCTTCGCGCCTGGTCGGCGGCCCGGTCCTGCGTCTTCGGAGTGTTGGCCGAGTCCTTCCTGGTGATCTTGGTCATCGTACGTGTCTCCGTTTGCGCAGGTGTCGGAAGGAAAAAAGAAACCCCGGCTGATTATCGGGAGTAGCGCCTCACTGTTGTCTAGCTGGCTTGGCCTGCCTCAGCCGTAGGGTGCGAGCGGGTGCGACAGCGACCATGCCGCGCTCCGCCGACTCACGCGCACGGCCGCCGCCACGAAGGGCGGCGATCCGGCGACTCGCCCGCACTGGGCCCGTCCGAGCGCTCGATCCTGGATTTTGCGTCAGCGATTCGGCACCATCCGGCACCCCTGCCGCCTCGCCCGGCCGGCCGGGACGGAGAGAGACCCGATGTCCGAATCCCGCTCAACCTGGCGCTTCCCCGCTCCGTTCTGGATCGCGAACACCATCGAGCTGTTCGAGCGCGCCGCCTACTACGGCACCTTCATCGCGCTCGCGGTCTTCCTCACCCAGGTGGTCGGCTACACGGACGTCGAGCCCGAGTTTGACAGTCGTT
>DHSB01000080.1:76547-78098 GCA_002408385.1 Myxococcales bacterium UBA5297 | reverse complement strand
CTAGCCGTGTCAAAGTCGGGCACCGGCGCCACGGCCCTTCTCAGAACGAGCGCCGTGTGGACGAGCGCAACCGCATGGTGCGAACGTTGGCGAGGTGAAGGAGGCGACGAATGGCTGATGGAGCGGGCGGCTGCGGGCGATGGGTGGTCCTCGGCATCGCAGGGCTAATCATCCTGCCGATTTTCGTCTCCGCCGGGTCGACCGCGTTCTTCTGCCGCAAGGTTTCGAGTCCCGCCTCGTCCGAACCGTCGTGCGCCAGCGAGCCGGGCTCGCCGTGCGCCGGCGCGGTCGCGGCCTTCGAGGCCGCCGCGGCGGCCGACACCGAGAGACTGCGCAGCCTCCTCGCCGACCCCGGCTGGCTCGAGAAGCTGCCGCCCACCGCGACCTCCAGCCCGGAGGAGCGCGGAGAGCTCTACGTGCGGATGCTGCTCGGCGACACCCCGGGAAGCCTCGAAGAGCTTCGAGGTGCGCGCACCCGGGTCCGCGCGGTGATTGCCCGGACCGAGTTGGTCGGCCCCACCGCCCAGGTCGGTCTGGAGGTCGGCGGGGTGGAGGCGCGCAAGATCATCGTCGAGATGAAGAAGCGCGACGGGGTCTGGAGGCTCGTACCCCTCGGGCCGCGATAGGGCTGCGGATCGCGAGCGGCTTTGAAGGAACGGAAGCCGTTGCCGTCGAGCGGCGGTTTCCCGACCCCATGTGCGCTCCTCTCGGCAGGTCATCAGCTCTGGAGCGGGGAGAGCACGCCACTTGACGGTCAGGGCTTCTCTGCTCTCGACCGTCGACTCTCGACTCGTCGCTACGCGTGCTGGTCCAGGTGGTCGAGCTTGGCGACGGCACACAGCCGGTAGCAGTGCCGCAGCTCGCGCAGCAGGCCCTCGAGACCGCCGGGCAGCACGAAGCGCGCCTCGAGAAAGGCCGCGTAGCCCCGCGCGAGCCGGTTGGCGAGCCCGTAGCGAGCGCGCTCCTCGGAGCTGAGATCGCTCCGATAGCCGACCCTGTCGAAGAGGCGCGCGCGCAGCTCAGTCGATTGCCTTCGCTCACCATGCTTCCAGAGATGGAGCGCTGCGGTCGCGAACTTGTCGATTTCGGCCTGCACCTCGAGCTCGAGCAGCGAGACTGCCCGCTCGCGCACGGCCTGCAGGGTCAGGTAGACGAAGTGCGAGACCCCCTCGGCCGCGGTGCTGAAGGCCGGGAGCAAGCCTTCGAGGAAGTTGTGGGAGCCGTGCTGCCCGAGCGCGGGCAGCCGCGCCATCACCTCGGGGCTGATGTACAGGCCGAGGTCCAGGTTGCCGCCATCCTCGACCAGGACAAGCTCCTCCGGGCCGCGAGGGCGAGCGCCCAGCTTCGCGAGTGCGCCCGGGCCGATGAGGAAGCTCTCGACCTTGTGCGGCGCGCTCACCCCGTAGATGACCTCGAGCGCGCGCTGCAGCTCATTGAGCATCCCGACGGCGTCAGCGGTCGCAAGTCGGTTCACCGCATGCCCTCCGTTCTCCCGCCCCCCGACCTCACAGGCTCCTCGGCAAGAGCCGAGAGCGGCTCAACCACGCGAGA
>DHSB01000080.1:64810-76209 GCA_002408385.1 Myxococcales bacterium UBA5297 | reverse complement strand
GAGCGGCTCAACCACGCGAGAGAACGGCTCAGTCACGCGAGAGGATGGCTCAACCATGCGGTTCGAGTTCTACACAGACGATGCGGCCGATAGCCCCGGCGAGCCTCTCCGGCCGTCGCACTATTGGACCTCGCCCGGCTTGAGCATCGCCGGAATGACCCCCTGCTCGGCCAGCAGCTTCGAGAGCCGATCCGAGCCGGTCTTGACCCACCGCTCGTAGAGCCTGACGACGCCCCGGTTCGTCGAGACGGCCACCCGCTCGCTGATCTCGGCGAAGAGGTCGACGATGGAGGAGAACTTTTGGCACAGCTCCTCGTAGAGCCCGAAGAACATGCCTCCCGAAAGGTGCTCGCGGTTGATGTTGGCGAGCGTCCCGTAAGCCGCGCCACCCATCTGGATGTAGTAGTCGACGTCGACGAGTCGGCGGGAGAGCGAATCGCCGAAAAAGCCCGCGACGTAGAGCGAGTTGTCGCCCAACCTGCGCAGGGCCTGGACGCGCTGCTCGCGCTCACCCTCGAGCGCCCTCTGCAGGATGAAGGCGAGAGGCTCCTCCTCGAGCGAGCCATCGGCTGTCTTCGCGAACAGCTTCTCAGCTTCGATGAAGCGCGAAAGCAGCTCGACCAAGTAGAATTCGGTCACCTGATCGAGCGGGGTCTTCTGGTTCGCCATCGCGCCGGTCAGCAGCTCCTTGAAGTACTCCTGGACGCTCTCGGTGGTGACGATCGCTCGGCCATCGCTCATGACTCGACCTCTCGGTTCGCGGCCCTTCCTGCCACGGCTGCTGCTCAGGCATTCAGCACCTTGCGGCTCGCCGGGCTGCCGGTACCTGTCCCACGGGGAGGTATCGGCGTTAGGCAGATGGTAGCAAACCGGCCAGCCGCCCGGCAACTTTCCTCAGGAATTGCGGGAGGATGAGCCCTCGCCTCCTGGCCTGGCGGGCGAGCATGCGAAGGCGGGTGCCAGGCACGCCCCCGGGCTGAAGCCCCGGCCGCGTGCGCCGCGGCTGGAGACCGCGCGCGGGCCAGCATGGTTTTGGCCCACGCGCCGCTCGCGCCGCGGCTCGCTTGACGGACCGATCGCGGTGGTTACACTACGCCGCGCTTTGGCACTCGCCGCTCGCGAGTGCCAGCGACCGACAGCTTCCACAACCGCCCCTACGGAAAGAAAAACCCTTTCACGACGGGCACTTAAACCACGTAACGAAGGAGACGGCACATGAAGATTCGTCCCTTGCAGGACCGCATCATCGTCAAGCGCGTTCAGGAGGAGGAGAAGACCAAGGGCGGCATCATCATCCCCGACAGCGCGAAGGAGAAGCCGCTCGAGGGCGTGGTGATCGCCGCGGGCAACGGCAAGGTGCTCGAGGACGGCAAGGTGCGCCCGCTCGACGTGAAGGCCGGCGACCGCGTCCTGTTCGGCAAGTACGCCGGCAGCGAGATCAAGATCGAGGGCGAGGAGCACCTCATCCTCCGCGAGGACGACATCCTCGGCGTGATCGAGCAGTAGACCGGTTCCCCCCTTCAACCCCATCCGAAAAAACGGAAGGCAGGTAGGTTACATGGCGAAGGACATCATCTTCGAAGCCAAGGCCCGCGAGGCTATCCTGCGCGGCGTCAACACCCTGGCCGACGCGGTCAAGATCACCCTCGGGCCCAAGGGCCGCAACGTCGTGATCGAGAAGTCGTTCGGCTCGCCCACGATCACCAAGGACGGCGTCACCGTCGCCAAGGAGATCGAGCTCGAGAACAAGTTCGAGAACATGGGCGCCCAGATGGTCAAGGAGGTCGCCTCCAAGACCTCGGATGTCGCCGGCGACGGCACCACCACCGCGACCGTGCTCGCCCAGGCGCTCTACCGCGAGGGCAGCAAGCTCGTGGCCGCCGGCCACAACCCGATGGAGATCAAGCGCGGCATCGAGAAGGCCGTCGCCAAGGTCACCGACGGGCTGCGCGCGATGTCCAAGCAGACCCAGGATCCGAAGGAGATCGCCCAGGTCGGCACCATCTCGGCCAACGGCGACTCGACCATCGGCAACATCATCGCCGAGGCGATGGAGAAGGTCGGCAAGGAAGGCGTCATCACGGTCGAGGAGGCCAAGGGCCTCGAGACCACGCTCGACGTGGTCGAGGGCATGCAGTTCGACCGCGGCTATCTGTCGCCCTACTTCGTCACCGACCCGGAGCGCATGGAGGTCGCGCTCGAGGACCCCTACATCCTCATCAACGAGAAGAAGATCTCGTCGATGAAGGACCTGCTGCCGATCCTCGAGCAGGTCGCCCGCTCGGGCAAGCCGCTGCTCATCGTCGCCGAAGAGGTCGAGGGCGAGGCGCTGGCGACCCTGGTCGTCAACAAGCTGCGCGGCACCCTGCACGTGGCGGCCGTCAAGGCGCCCGGCTTCGGCGACCGCCGCAAGGCGATGCTCGAGGACATCGCCATCCTCACCGGCGGCCGCCTCATCGCCGAGGAGATGGGCGTCAAGCTCGACTCGATCACCCTCAAGGACCTCGGCCGCGCCAAGCGCATCTCGATCGACAAGGACAACACCACGATCATCGACGGCGAGGGCAAGAAGGAGGACATCCAGGCCCGCGTCAAGCAGATCCGCGTCCAGATCGACGAGACCAGCAGCGACTACGACCGCGAGAAGCTGCAGGAGCGGCTGGCCAAGCTGGTCGGCGGCGTCGCGGTGATCAACGTCGGCGCGGCGACCGAGACCGAGATGAAGGAGAAGAAGGCGCGCGTCGAGGACGCCCTCAACGCGACCCGCGCGGCCGTCGAGGAGGGCATCGTTCCCGGCGGCGGCGTCGCCTTCGTCCGCTGCATGCCGCAGCTCGACTCGGTCGAGGTGAGCGCGGGTGAGAGGTTCGGCGTCGATATCGTCCGCCGCGCGCTCGAGGAGCCCCTGCGCCAGATCGTCGAGAACGGCGGTGTCGAGGGGAGCGTCACGGTCAACAAGATCAAGGAGAGCAAGGAGCAGAACTACGGCTTCAACGCCAGCACCGGCGCGTTCGAGGATCTGGTCAAGGCCGGCGTCATCGACCCGACCAAGGTCTCGCGTACCGCGCTGGTCAACGCGGCCTCGGTCGCGGCCCTGATGCTCACCACCCAGGCGATGGTCGCCGAGCGCCCGAAGGAGGAGGAGAAGGGCGCCGGCGGGCACATGCACGGCGGTATGGGCGGCATGGGCGGCATGGGCGGGATGATGTAAACCCGGCCCTCTGCCTGAATCGAAAGGCCCTCGCCTCGCGGCGGGGGCCTTTCTCTTTTTCGGCGAGACTTGAGCCGGCCCGCGGGCGAGTGCTAATGCCAGCGACATGAGGCTCTCTTATCGACAGCCCTGGACATGGGCGCTCCTGTTGATGCTGGCTGCCGGATGCGCTTCCCGGAGGATGAACGTAGAGGTCAGGCCGGGAAAACCGCTCGATGCCCAGGCGCTGGCCGTCTTTCCCTTCCAGTTCCGCTGGGACGAGCCTGCCTGGCGCTCGTTCGAGCTGTCGCAGGCCCTCGCGCTCCAGGCGGTCGAGACCGGGCGCTATTCAGTCTTCGGCCCCGGTGAATTCAAGCTGGTGCCCGGCCAGACGAGCAACCCCTTCCTCGGCAGCGACCTCGTCCTCAGCCTGGCCGATCGCGGGATCTCGCCGATGGCCGCTCTGGTCTTCCGATGCTCTGCCGAGCGACGCACCACGAGCGCGGTCCAGCAGGTCTTCGACGCCGCGGGCAAGCCCAGCGGCGCCGGGCGGGTCGAAGAGGAGCAGATTGTCGCCCGGCTCGTGGTCTTCCACTCGGCCTCACGGGAGAAGGTCGCCAGCGCCTCCGGGATGGTGCAGGTCGATCCCTTCCGCGCCGCGGACTCGAGCGATCCCCTGCCCGAGCTGACCGGGCTGGTGCGCGCGTTGATGGCCAAGGTGCTCGAGAAGCTCGAGGAGCGCGCCCCCGGCGTCCTTGTCGAGCGAGCCCCCGGGTTCGACTACCTGTGGAACCCCAAGGCGTCGCTCGACTTCTCGTTGGAAGGCAAGGCCCCGCTTCGCCAGGCGCTGGAGAGCGCCGACGCTCTCGATCAAGAGCTTCTGCTCGACGCGCGGGTGCGCTTCTTCCACCCCGCCCTCGAGCCGGGCGCTCTCTCGACCCTCGTGCGCAGTCCGGCCGGCCTCTTGGTCACGCAGGTGCGCGAGGCCGCGGATACCGGCCTGCGCGCCGGCGATCTGATCGTCGCGATTGCAGGCGAGCCGGCGCTTCCTCAGGCGCTGCAACGGGCGCTTCGCGGCGCGACAGGGACGACTGTCCCCTTGCAGGTGCGCCGCGGCAAACAGCCCGTCGAAATCCTCTTGCCCGTCCGGTGACCTTCAGTCCGGGGGTGCGCCCCAGCAAGCTTGCCGAAGCTCAGGCGAAGAGCTGCGCGGCCAGCAGGTTGAGCCAGGCGTTGACCCTGTCGGGCACCACGAGCAACGGGCTGATCAACACGACGATGGCCAGCAGCGACAGCCCCGCATTCCAGCCCGGCGCCATCCCGCGCAACAGCACCGTCTCGAAGAGGTTGAGCACAAGGAGGATGGTCGCCGACAAGAAGAGCGCCGCCGGGCCAGGAAAGCCCATCAACCACAGCGTCGTGCCCAGGGCCGCCAGCGAGAAGGCGTTGATGAGGTCACGCCCGTTGGAGGCCCACCAGACCGAGCTCTCGGCGCGCACCAGCGCCACCTGCAGGCGCTGCAGCGCCACGGTCAGCGCCAGCGCGGCGATGAGGGCCGCGCTGCCCGCCTGTCTCGAGATGGCGCCGAAGTCACCGAGCGGTTCAGCCACGCGACTGAAGCTATGGTCCCCGGCGGTGAGGACAAGCGCGCGCGCATTGCCACCACGTCGCCCAGCGCTTAGGGATTGCCCACCCTCGCGTCGACGAACGCGGTGATGTACCCGAGATCGTCGCCCCCCAGCCGGACAAAGCGGATGCCCATCCCTTCGCCATCCAGGTAACGGTAGTGGTAGCGCACCTCGCCCACCGCCCGGATCGGAGGAACGCCTGGCAGCTCGATGCTCATCTCGACCGTCTGTCCGACGGGCAGCAGCTTCTTCGCCACGAAGAAGGAGCCTCCGCGAGACAGGTTGCGTACCGTGCCTCTGATGGGGCCATCGGGCGCCTCCAGTCTTCCTTTGGCGCCGCAGAAGACCCGCGCATTTCGCCTCGTGCTCATGGTCGTCATCGTCTCGTTCACCTCGCGACTCCGAAGGGTAGCGCTGCCCCCACTGTGCGGCAAACCCTGCGGCCCGCTTGCTCGGCGCGCTCGGCGGCCGTCAGCCCCGAGAGCCGGGGTTTTCCGAGGGCAGCGCGGCGCCGATTCTGCTATGACCCCGGGCGCTCGAGCGAAGCTGCCGGCCGGCAGAGCGCCTCCATTGCAGGAAGACAAGCAAGTGGCCGAGACCTGGACCATCCAGCGCGTACTCGCCTGGACAGGCGAGTACTTCGAGAGACAGGGCACCGACTCGCCCCGGCTGACGGCCGAGCTGCTGCTCGCGCACGCCCTCGGCTGTGATCGGGTCCGGCTCTACGTCGACTTCGATCGCCCGCTGAACAAGGACGAGCTCGCCGCCTTCCGCAGCCTGGTCACCAGGCGCGCCTCGGGCGAGCCGACCTACTTCATCCTCGGCAGGCGCGAGTTCTACGGCAGGCCCTTTCACGTCGACCCGCGGGTGCTCATCCCGCGGCCGGAGACCGAGCACCTCGTCGACGCCGCCCTCGAGAAGCTGCCGGAGGACGCGCCCGGCCCAGTGCTCGATCTGTGCACCGGCTCCGGAGCGATCGCCGTGTCGCTCGCCGCCGAGCGCCAGGCACTCGCGGTCGTCGCCACCGACCTTTCCGCCGGGGCGCTCGAGGTGGCCGCGCTCAACGCGCGCGCACTGGGCGTCGAGGGGCGGGTCGAGCTGCTGAACGGCGATCTCTACGAGCCGGTCGCCGGCCGCGTCTTCGAGCTGATCGTCGCCAACCCGCCCTACCTGCGCTCGGGCGAGATCGACGGTTTGAGCCGGGAGGTGCGGCGCGAGCCTCGCGGCGCGCTCGACGGCGGCCCCGACGGCCTGGACCTCGTGCGGCGGATTGCGGCGCAAGCGCCCGGCGCGCTTGCCCCCGGGGGCTGGCTGATGCTCGAGATCGGCGCCGACCAGGGCGAGGCGACCCGGACCCTTTTCGAGGCCGCGGGCCTGGTCGATGCCCAGGTGCGAAAGGACCTCGCGGGCCTGGACCGCATCGCCCTGGCGCGGCGGCCCTGACACCCCCCCCCGCGGCGCCTGGCCAGCGCTCGGCGCTTTGCTCCTCCGCGGGCGCCTCCTGCGCCACCCTGACCCGCCGCTTGCCTTTGGCCAATACGGGTTAGAGTCGGGCCCCCGACACTTCACGGAGCCGAAGAGAGATGGACAAGATCGTCGTCGAGGGCGGCAGGCAGCTCAAGGGCGAGGTCGAGGTGAGCGGCGCGAAGAACGCCGCCCTGCCCATCCTCGCAAGCTCGCTGCTGGCCGAGGGCAAGCACCTCTATCGCAACGTGCCGGCGCTCGCCGACGTCTCGACGATGTGCAAGCTGCTCGCGACGATGGGCGCTAGGGCCGAGCGCGGGTCGGGCCGGCGCAAAGATGCCGTCGCGGTCGAGGTGAGCCCGAGCATCGTGCCCGAGGCGCCCTACGACCTGGTGAAGACGATGCGGGCGAGCGTGCTCGTCCTCGGGCCGCTCGTCGCCCGGCACGGGCGGGCCAGAGTCTCGTTGCCGGGAGGCTGTGCCATTGGCGCCCGGCCGATCGACCAGCACCTCAAGGGCCTCGAGCGGCTCGGCGCGCAGATCGAGCTGAGCCACGGCTACGTCGAGGCGCGCGCGAAGCGGCTGCGCGGCGCGAGCTTCACCTTCGAGCTGACCACCGTCACCGGAACCGAAAACCTGATGATGGCCGCCTGCCTGGCAAAGGGCCGGACGGTCCTCGAGAACGCGGCTCGCGAGCCGGAGGTCGAGGAGCTCGCCCGGGTGCTCAACAAGATGGGCGCGCGGGTCAGCGGCGCGGGCACCGATGTCGTCACCATCGAAGGGGTCGACGAGCTCAAGCCGGTCGAGCACGCGGTGGTCGCCGACCGCATCGAGGCCGGCACCCTGCTCGTCGCCGCGGCGCTGACCGGTGGCGATGTGCTCGTTCGCCGCGCGATCCCCGAGCACCTCGAGGCCGTGCTCCAGAAGCTGCGCGCGGCGGGCGCGGTCATCAGCGCCGAGCAGGGCGGCCTGCGCTGCAAGGGCCCCGCGGTGATCTCACCGGTCGACATAAAGACAATGCCCCACCCCGGCTTTCCCACCGACATGCAGGCGCAGCTCATGGTCCTGCTCTCGGTGGCGAGCGGCTCGTCGGTCGTCACCGAGACGGTCTTCGAGAACCGTTTCATGCACGTGCTCGAGCTCAGCCGGATGGGAGCCGACATCCGCGTCGATGGCCGCGTCGCGGTCGTCAAGGGCGTGCCCGGGCTCTCGGGTGCGCCGGTGATGGCAACCGACCTGCGGGCGAGCGCCTCGCTGGTCCTCGCGGGACTGCGGGCGAACGGCAAGACCGAGGTCCACCGCGTCTACCACCTCGATCGCGGCTACGAACGGCTCGAGCGCAAGCTGCGCAAGCTGGGCGCCGCCATCCGGCGCGCGAAGGCATGACGAGAGTCGAGAGTCGACAGCCCGGGCTTCGCCCGGAACCTGAGCGATCGGTCGCGGGTTGGTAGGCTGCTCACTCCCAACTCAAGACTCCAGAACTCAGTCGAGAGCCCTCTGCGCCCGCGGGCCACCAGCACGAGTTGGAGCCGGATGCCTTGAACTCACGCGATCGCGAAGGGTATGATCTCGGCTGCCCTTACGATTGTTTAATGGTTTTGATCTGGGAGCATCGCTCCCTTGAACGAGGAAACTTGCTGAATGGATTGCCCCCGGTGCGAAGTCGAGTTGGTCCAGCTTGAGGGCGAGGGCACGGCAATGTCGCGTTGCCCCGACTGCGCTGGCCTGTGGATCGACCTCGCAGAGGTGAACCGGCTGCTCCTCAGGCACAACCTGCCAGGGCTCGACTCGCTCGGCGGACGAGCGAACATCGACGAGTCGTCGGGCCTGTGCCCCGAGTGCCAGGTCGACTTGATGACCGTGGAGGGCGGAGAGCGCCGCTCGATGGTCTACGAGACCTGCGAGGTCTGCGGCGGCATCTTCCTCGACTCCGACACCGAGTCCGAAGAGGTGCCCGAGCTCATCGCCTCCATCGTCGACTTCTATCGCCGCTTCGGTCAGACCAAGGCTGCCAAAGGCGCCTGAGCCTGCTCGTTCGCCGCGGTCGTTTCGCGGAGCGCCGTCTCGTGTCGGTGCGGTTATTCTTGCGCGCTGCGCCTCGGCCCAACGGCAGAGGCACGCTTGCCAAGCGCACAGCCTCCTCGGCGGCTCTGACCTGCCGCTGCCCTCTCAGGGCCGATCCGACCAGCTCCGGGCCAGGCTTCCATCGAGCCGCTCGGCAGCGATGACCAGCCTTGCCCGCGGCAGACCGTCTTTCGACTCTTCAGCCTTCAGGGCCGCGGAAGCCTCGACCCATTCCTTGCCCGATGGCTTGAGCCGCAACTGCTTGCCGTCGAAGGCAAACTCGCCGCGAATCTCCTCGCCCGGCTCTTCGGGGTCGAAGGGCTGGTATCGATAGCGGAACGTCTTGTCGAAATAGAGATCGAGGAAGCGCTCGGGGGCGCCCTCGAGCCCCGAGTACCACGAGCCCATCAGCGCCACCGCGCCGTTGCGGTCGCCAAGCTTCCCTGCGAGCGACGGTCCACTGAGCGGCTTGCCTCCGGAGACGAAGACGACATCCGTCAAGCAGGTCGCGTTGGCTTCGCCCTCGCCGCGAAACACCTCCTGGATCTCGACAACGAAGCGCTCGCCCTCCAGCGGCTTGCCCAGCTTGATCTCCTGCGGCCGCTGCGTGTCCGAGAGCGTCACGGTGTGCCTCGCGAGCTCGTTTGAGAGAGTGAGGACGCGAACGCGGTTGTTCGCCTTGAAGGCCTGCCGGCTGCTCGCTTCGCCGTTGGTGACCCTCACCTCGTCGATGCTCACCGGCGCCTGGAACCCGACGACTATCCGCTGCCCTACCCCGTCGCCCCGCGCACCTTCGCACCAGGAGGTGGCGGCTCTGCCATCGACCATGTTGAGGGGCTGGTAGCGGGCCGGGCGGCTGTCACGCTCGAGCTGGGAAGAGGCGCGTGCATAGCCGAAGGCTCCTTCGGCGAGCGCGCTGGCGGGGAGCAACAGGGAGACGAGGAGGATGGCAGTAAGCATGGCCGCATTATTGATCGCTTGAGCGTCCGACCTGGCAAGCCTGGCTGCGCCGCTTGACCCGATGGGACGGGGCCGCTTTAGTGCCGGCTCCAAGGAGCATCCCGATGCGCCGATTCCTGCTCATTTTTTCCGCCGCGCTCGCCCTCGCGTGCCCGAACAAGGAGAGCTCCCCGCCCGCCGCTGCGCCGCCGGAGCCCGCGGCTGTTCCTGCCGTTGTGCAGATGAACGAAGGCGAACCGAACGACACCGCGCCCACGGCAAAGAGGCTCCCCGGGGATGCGGTCGTGACCGGCGAGATCTCGGCCCCCGGCAAGAAGGCGGACGAGGATTATTTTCGACTCGAGGGGCCCGGCGAGGGCAAGGTTGCCGATTTCTCGGTCGAGGCGGCCGACTTCGACGTCGCACTCGAGCTGCTCGATCGCGACGGCAACCACGTGGCGGTCTTCAACTCCGAGGGGCACGGCCGCGGCGAACGGCTCGCGCGGCTCGGGCTCGCGGTCCCCTACCTCGTGCGGGTCTACGCCGCCAACAAGGGCGGCCACGGCGCCTACACGGCGAGGGTGACCTTCGTCGACGCAGCCGCCGGAGAAGAGCGCGAGCCGAACCACCGACCGGTCGACGCCACCGCGGTGACGCTCGGCCAGCCGATTCAGGGCTACCTCGCCGACAAGGCGGACGAGGACTGGTTTCGTTTCGAGGTCCCCGTTCCCGCCCCCGGCGTCGCCTCGCCGGCCGCCAGCCAAGAGGCTGCGACAGTAGCCGCCGTGAGCCCGGGGTCGCAGGAGGCGGCCGCGGGCCCGCTCGTAGTGCCTGCCCAGGCAGCGGCGCCGCAAAGCGAGCCTCCCGCCGGTTCGGCAAGCCTGGAGCCAGCCGGGAACGATGGCGAGCAGCAGGCCCTCGACGCTCCGCCCGTGCCCAGAGCGCTGCCCGCCCTGGTCGCGCTCGACATCAGTGGCGTGCCCAGCGTGCGCCTGCAGGTCGAGCTCACCAACGAGGCCGAGGCCATCTTCTTCACCGCGCGCAGCCGAGAGATCGGCGAGGGCATCCAGGTGCGCAACGTCGCGCTGCGCCCCGGAGAGACGACCTTCTTCGTCACCGTCAAGAGCGCCTGGGTCGGGGCGGGCAAAGACGCGCGCCGCGGGCACAACCTGGACGCCCCTTACACGCTCACCCTCAGCCTCGAAGAGTCAACGGACAACGTCGAGCTCGAGTCCAATGACGAGTTGGCCAAGGCCACGCCATTCTCTGCCACCGGGACGATGCGAGGCTTCTTCTCTCCCAAGGCCGACACCGACTTCTACCTCCTGCGCTACGACGCGCCGATGCTGCTCAAAGTCGAGCTGTCCGGCGTCGACCGGGTCGACTCGGTGCTCGCCGTCGTCCGGGCTCTCGAGACCGGCAAGGAGGAGGTCCTGCTGCGGGCCAACGACGGCGAGGTGGACGAAGGAGAGCTGGTCGTCAACCTCGCCGCCGAAGCTGGCAAGGACCTGTTCCTGAAGGTCGAAGGGGCGACGCGCAAGGTCGGTGGCAAGTGGGTCCGCGACCAGGAGAACCCCGAGCAGCCCTACACGCTGACGGTCTCCGCCCGGCCCGACGAGGGCCTCGACGAGCGCGAGCCGAACAACAGCCCGGAGCGCGCGACCCCCATCTCCTTCGGCAGGCCGCTGCGCGGCCTGATCCATCCGCGCAAGGACGTCGACTACTACCGCGTCGACGTGAGTGACTCGCCGGTCAAGGTGCCGCTGAAGGCGACCGCGAGCGGAATCCTCAAGGTTGACATCGCGCTCGCCCTCTTCCGGCTCGGCGACGACGGCAAGCCGGTCCTCGTACAGCGCTCCGAGAGCGGCAAGGGCGACCAGTCCGAGACCATCCGCTTTACTGTCGATCCGGGCGTCTATCTGCTCGAGGTCAAGGACACCAAGGACTGGTACTCGAATTTCCTCGACAGCTATCAGGTTCTCCTGGAGCGAGACCAGTGACGGCCGCACGTTGCGGCTTGACATGGTCCCGGCCGGAAGTAGACTCCGCCCGTTTCTGACGCGGGAATAGCTCAGTTGGTAGAGCATCAGCTTCCCAAGCTGAGGGTCGCGAGTTCGA
>DHSB01000080.1:40291-64687 GCA_002408385.1 Myxococcales bacterium UBA5297 | reverse complement strand
AAGCTGAGGGTCGCGAGTTCGAACCTCGTTTCCCGCTCTGGCAAAAGGTCCCCGAGGTCGACGACCTCGGGGCTTTTCTTTTTCCGCCCGCCCTCGCTTCCACCCACGGCTCGTCCGGTGGCCCCTGAAGCGGCGAGGCTCACCCGCCCGCACTCGACTCGAGAAGAAGAGCTTCGGCGCCTTTGCCCACGCTCGATTAGAACGGGCGACCTCCCGTGGAGCACGCAACGTGGAAGACCTCATCGGCGCAGCAGCGGCGATTCTCACGACAGTCAGCTTCGTGCCTCAGGCGCTCAAGGTGCTGCGCGAGCGTCAGACCGCGGGCATCTCTTTGGCGATGTATGCGCTCTTCACCGCCGGCGTCGCGCTCTGGTTCTTCTACGGACTGCTGCTCGGCCGGGTGCCTATCTACGCCGCGAACGGGATCACGCTCGCGCTCGCGAGCGTGATCCTCTTCATGAAGGTGCGGCTGGGCTGAGGCCCGCTACAAGGCCATCAGCGTGATCGTCACCCTCAGCGCTCCGGCCCCCGCGCCGCTGGCCTTGGTCGCGCTGGTCAACCCGACGAGCTTTGCCCGCAGGCACTTCGCGAAAGTCGCTTCACTCGCGTGCAGTACCTCGACCTTGACGATCCGCCCGTCCTTGTCCACGAAGAGCTTCAGCTTGAGCACGGCGGCCTCCCCGCCACAGACCTTCGCCTCGGCCTCGACGCGCCTTTGCAGCCCGGCCAGCAGCGCCTTGGCGTCCGTGAGCCCGTCGGCCTCGAAGTCGACGACCATCACCCTGAGGCTCGCGGCTGGTTTTCTCGGCTGCTCCTCCCTTTTCAGGGCCTCTGCAGCGGGAGCCGCCATCGGCGGGGGCGCCGCGGCCATCTTCCGCCGGACCTGGGCGCCGCCCCACACACCGGTCGTCGAGCCACGCGGCAACGGTGCTCCAACCGGCGGCGCGGCTGTGGCGACCGCGCGATCGGACACTCCCTCGGGCAGCGGCAGGGGCTGCTTGACCGCTTGCGATTCGCCACTCTGGTTGGCGATCTCCGAGTCGACGGCGACGAACGAGGTGAACCGGGTCAGCAGGCTGTAGGCGAGGCCCAGGTCGGTGATCGCCTCCTCGATCTCCTTGGCGCCGGTCAGGTTCATCGCGTCGTCGAGCAGCTCGACCCAGCGGCGCGCCCACAGCCAGCGGATAGGGGCATTCTCGCCCTTGAGCGCCGTGGGCGAGACCTCGATGGTCTTCGCGTACTTGCCGCCACCCGAGTAGCCGCTCAGCTCGATCTTGCCCTGGGCCTTGCCCTGGTATTTGCCGAAGACGACGACCGGACGGCGCGCCATCAGGTCGGGCACCTTCGAGGGTGAGACCTCGCGGGCGGCAAAGCCGTCGAACTTCACCGCGATGTTCGAGAGCACCGGCTGCTCGATGTAGGTACGCAGTCGGTCGGCCTCGGCCTGCGCCTTCTGCGGTCCGATGACCACGAACGGCTCGCCCAGGCCCGCGCGCGCCATCGCCTCGATGAGCCCGCGGTTGACCGAGGTGCCGATGCCGAAGGCAAACAGGTTCGCCTCGTCGAGCCGCTCGCGGATGAACTTGAAGGCCTGCGCCTCGACCGAGACGTAGCCGTCGGTCACCACCACCACGCTGCGCGAAACGCCCGGGTGCTTCTTGGGGACGCCGTAGGTGGCCTTCAATCCGCCCATCAGCTCGGTCCCACCCGAGCCGCGCTGGCGCCCGATGAGGTCCTTGGCGAGCCGGATGTTCTCCGGGGTCGCCGGCAGCGAGCCCTCGGGGCTCATCACGTAGTTGGCCCCGGAGAAGAGGGCGACGTTGAAGAAGTCGCTCGAGCGCAGCTGCGACAGCAGCCGGTCCATCAGCGCCTTGGCCGTGTCGAGCGGGAACCCGTGCATCGAGCCCGAGACGTCGAGCAGGAAGATGTACTCGCGCGGCGGCATCTGCGCCGAGGTGGGGCGGCGCGGCGGCTCCATCATCAGGACGAAGAAGTTCTCCTTCTCGCCCTCCCACAGCAGCAGGCCGCTCTCGATCTGATCGCCGGCGAGCCGGTAGCGCAGGACGAAGTCGCGGTTGCCTCCGCCCGACTCCTGCAACCGGATGTCGGCGCTCGCGTCCGAGAGGCGGTTGACTACGATCTTGTGCGAGGGCGACTGGACCTCCTTGAGCGCAATCCCGGTCTCGAGGTGCGCCCGGAGGTCGAAGCGATAGAGCTCCTTTTCGCCCTGCTTCTGGTACGGGGTCGCGACAAAGCCGTCCTTCTTCGGGTCGGCGCCGCCTGCGTAACGCGGACCGACCACGGCCGGATAAACGAACTCGTAGACCGCCTCCTCGGGCACCAGGAGCTCCGAATAGTCGAGCTCGACCTCGATCCGGTCGCCGGGCATCACGTTGGCCACGTTCATGGTGAAGACGTTGGGCCGCTCCTGCTCGAGCAGCGAGGCGCGCTTGCCCTCCTGCCTGGCCTGCTCGTACCTCTCGCGCGCCGTCTGCTTGCGCTCGATCTTCGCCTCGACCGTGCGGCTGCCGATCTTCATGCGCATCCCGTGGACCGCCGCGCGCGTCGAGGCGGGGAAGACGTAGATCGCTTCGATGGGCTTCTTGCCGTCGTTCCCGAAGAGCTGGCGCACTCTGACCCGCGCGATGACCCCGGCGATCTCGACCTGCGCCGAGGTCTCCTTCAACGGCAACAGCTCGGTCTCGGACTCGCCGGCGACGCGGAAGTAGGGCGCGAGAGTCCTGTCCTCGCCCGACTCGACGCCATCTCGCGGGCCTCGCGGGAACCGGGCGCTCCGCCTGCCCACTTCGCCGTCGGCCTTGGTGAGGACCGCCGACGGGCTCGGCACTCCGTTCGCCTTCGCGGCCGGAGCTCCGATCCAGAAGACGCCGCAAACAACTGCTGCCACCGCCAACGAAGCACCACTCGCAATCCGCGCTCTCATCGCTCTCTCCTGTTGCAGGCTTGCCTCTCGTGAACGAACCGGGGCCCCGGACGATCTGTCCGCCCGCACCGACGACGATCGGAGGCTCGCCCCGACGCCGGCACACGCCAAGGTGGTCGGAAGCCGAGAGGACCCGCGCGACGCGGCCAAACGCTCCGACGAGACTCCGCAGCTCGAATTACCAGAGCAATTCGCGTCTGAGAGCCCCGGCCGAGCGAGGGGGACGCCGTCACTCGTGCCGGAGAGCGCTCGCACATGCGGACAAGACGGCGCGATCCGGGCCAGCAAGCGCTCTCTCGGATCCGCCCAAAGGCCGCCCATCGCCGCCGGAAGGCTCCGGCGCGTCGACGCGCGCCGAGAATTCGAGGCTGGAAGCTGCGGACAGGCGCTCGGCGTCCCGTGGGCGGACGCGACGCACGCCGGAAAGCAGGTGGCCCCCCCGGGCCCTCCCGACGAGAGACTCAAGCCCCTCTCTCGGCAGTTCTCTCCCCCACTGAGCCCAGCAGGCCGCCGGTCGAGCGCCCGGCCGTCAGGCTGCGGCCGCCGGTTCAATCCCCTTGGAAAAACTCACATTTCTTGACACTGTAGCGCGCTTTGCGCGCTCCTCTGAGGAGGTGGGGGCACACGACGAAGCGGGCCGCGCCCGCCTCGAGGGTTGGAATGGAAGAGAAAAACCTTTCGATCGCACAGCCTCCTGCCGACCTGGCGATGCCGGCGCCTGCCGACGAGGTCGTTGTCGGGATGCCCGAGAACGCCTATCGGGAGCTCGCCCCCGGCGAGACCTACTCGCCGATCGTTCCGGCGGGTGCGCCGGTTGCCGAGGTCACCTCCCGAAGCCTCGCCTTCGGCCTGGCCAACGCCGTCTTCTGGTCCGCCGCGGTCTCCTACCTCACCCTCAAGCTCGGCCAAGGGCTCGAGGCCGCCATCCCCATCGCCATCCTGGCGATCGGCTTCTCGGCGATGTTCAAGCGGCGCTCGACGCTGCTCGAGAACGTCAACATCCTCGCCCTGGGCGCGACCAGCGGCATCGTCGTCGGCGGCAGCCTCTTCGTGATGCCGGCGATCCACATCCTCGGCCTGGACGGCCTCTCCTCGTTCTTCCAGATTTTCTTCGTGCCGCTGCTCGGCGCCGCGCTCGGCGTGCTCTTCCTCATCCCGCTGCGCCGCTACTTCGTGCGCGACATGCACGGCAAGCTTCCCTTCCCCGAGGGCACCGCGATAGTCGAGGTGCTCGTCACCGGCCAGAAGGGCGGCGCACAGGCGCGGGTGCTGCTCAAGGCGATGGGGCTGGGCTTCCTGTTCGACTCGATGCCCACGCTCTTCGAGGCCTGGCGCGAGAACTTCACCACCGCGGCCTTCAGCTTCGCCCACACCGTCACCCACAAGTTCAAGGCGGTCTTCGCCCTCAACACGACGGCGGCCATCGCCGGGCTCGGCTACCTCATCGGCGTGCGCTACGCGGCCTACATCATGGCCGGCTCGCTGCTGTCGTACTTCGTCATCGTCCCGCTGTTCGCCTTCTTCGGCGCCCACGCCCCGGGGGTCACCATCGGCCTGAACATGGCGCCGCTCGGCCAGATGGACCACGAGACGCTGTTCAGCGAGTACGCCCGCTACATCGGCATCGGCGGCATCTTCATGGCCGGCATGCTCAGCGTCGCCAGGATGCTGCCGGTGATGGGCCAGGCCATCCGCCAGGGCATCCGCGGCCTGCGCGCCGGGCGCGGGGGCGCCGACGAGCCGCGCCACGAGCAGGACATCCCGATGCCGGTCGTGCTCGGGCTCATCGTCGCGGTGGTCGTCGCCATCTGGCTCTACTTCCGCTTCGCGGTCCTCTCGACCCAGGCCTCGCCGACGATGATCACCACGCTCGCGGTGCTCATCGCCCTGCTCATCGCCCTGCTCTTCTCGGCGGTCAGCGCCTGGGCCGTCGCCATGATCAGCGTGACGCCGATCTCCGGGATGACGCTGATGACGCTCATCGTCGGCGCGGTGGCGCTGCGCTCGCTGGGCCTGTCGGGCCGCGAGGGGATGCTCGGGGTGCTGCTCATCGGCGGGGTCGTCTGCACCTGCCTGTCGATGACCGGCACGCTCGTCACCGAGTTCAAGGTCTCGCACTGGGTCGGCGCGACGCCGCGCAAGGTGCAGTGGGCCAACCTCGCCGGCTCGGTGATCGCCGCGGTGGTCGTCACCGCGGTGATGCTGCTGCTCGCGCGGGTCTACGGCTTCCAGGCGAGCGAGGTGCACCCGAACCCCCTGCCCGCGCCCCAGGCGAACGCGATGGCCGCGGTGCTGCGCTTCATCATGGAGACGAGCGACGAGAGCAAGTGGTACCTGCTCGCCTTCGGCGGCGTCATCGCGCTCATCGTCGAGATGCTCGGGGTGAGCGCCCTCGCCTTCGCGCTCGGGATGTACATCCCCATGGAGTACAACTCGCCGATCCTCGTGGGCGCCCTCGTCGCCCACTTCGTGCGCCGCAGCTCCAAGGACCAGACCCTCTCCCGCGCCCGCGGCGACCGCGGCATCCTCGTCTCGAGCGGCCTCATCGCCGGCGGCGCCCTCGCCGGCGTGTTGGCGGCCTTCGTCCAGTTCCTCGAGCGCGACGTGTTCAAGGGCCCCGACGGCAAGCCGGCCTGGACGCTGCCGCGGATCGGCTTCACCGAGGGCAACGCGGCCAACCTGCTCGGGCTCGTGATGTTCCTCGGGATCTGCGGCTACCTCTACTGGGACGCGCTGCGCGCGAAGAAGGAAGACGCGGGGCCGAGCCTCGGATAGCGGCCCGCCGCTGTCCGTATCGAAGGGCCAGCGCCGGCTACCGAAGCGGTGAAGAGCCGAGCTCGAATCCCGATGCTCCTTCGAGCCTCGAGTCGCCTGGCATTCACTCAACGACGAGGCGGGTTGCGACTCGGACCAAGTTGCCGAGCACATCGACGATCATCAGGCAGACCGTGCGTTCGCCCGGCGGGAGCTCCCGTTGCTCGGAGGTGAGGCTGAGCGCTCGGTCCTTGCGGCTCCTGCTCGCCGTCCACGCGGCAGCGAAGACGCCGTCGCGGTGGTCCCAATCGACCGCCCAGTAGTCGAGGTAGTGCGTCCAGTCGCCGATTCGATCGCGAACCGCGGCGGGCAGGCGCTCGGGCTGCCTGAGCTCGTAGCCGGAGAGCCGGACCGCGACCTTGCGCCCTTCTCGCACCAGCTCGAAGCGAACGCGCGGGAGCTCGCCGAACGAGAACGCTCCGTCGGACAGCGGCCTGGAGGCGGCGACGGGGACGAGGCGCACCCCCGCCTCCAAGGCCTTTGCTTCGGCTTGGTCGTCGAGGACCTCCACGTTCCAGCCGAGCAGATGAAGCTCGCCTCCACCGGCTGCAACGCAGGCTCGGACGAGCGCCTCGACTGCGTCTGTGTCGCGCGGCTCGAGACCGCAAACGTGGACGAAAGCGCCGTCGGCGAGCCTTCCGTGGAGCGTGTCGTCCGACCCGAGCGGCTCGGCGCCGTAGTCCGCGAGCACCCTTCGCCTGAGCTCCGCAGTCGTCAACGCGCTCCCATTGGCCTGCGCCCTCGCCGCGCCCGAGCCGAAATCGCTGATGTCGAAAGGCCTGCAACCCTCGAGCGCGAGCAGCCGCTTGCGCGTCGTGTGGATCGCGTGGCCGCCCGCGTCGCTGCCTATCCAGCGCCGGCCGAGCTTCTCGGCGGCAACCAGGGTGGTTCCCGAGCCGCAGAAGAAGTCGGCGACGAGGTCGCCCGGCTCGGTCGAGATCTCGATCAACCGCTCGAGCAGCCGGGTCGGCTTCTGCGTCGGATAGCCGGTGATCTCCGAGGACGTCCCGGCCCGGTAGGCGCGCGGATCGGCGTAGACCTGCTGGATGTCGCTCCACACGGTGCTCGCGGGCACGCCCTTGCTCTCGTCGAGATACTGCTTCTCGACGTAGGACACTCCCGCGGCGTCACGGCGCCAGCGCTTGCGGAACCGCCGACCGTCCGAGTCCTCGTACTTGAACCAGTCGCGCACGTACTTGTCGGAGTACGGCAGGTAGAGACTGCGGAACCGGTGCGCGCCGTTGTGCCGCGCGAAGGCGAAGATGAGCTCGTGTGCTTTGACGAGCTTGCGGCCCGCGGCCCGGCCACCCGACGGCGAGCCGTAAGCCCAGACGATCTCACCGAGCGAGTTGTCCTCACCGAAGACCTCATCGAGCACGGGCCGCAGGTGGTGACCGGCCTTCCAGTCGACGTGGACGTAGATCGTGCCGCGCTCGGAGAGCAGCTCTCGCATCAGGACGAGCCGGTCGTACATCATCGAGAACCAGGCGCCCCGGTCCTCGCCCCAGCCGTCCTGGTAGGCCTCGCGCGCCGGGCGCGACGGGCCGTCACCCGAGGCGCCGACCTCGCCTTGGAAGAAGAAGCGCCCGCCGGTCCCGAAAGGCGGGTCGATGTAGATGAGGTCGATCTGCCCGACGAGCTTCTCGAGCAGAGCGCCGAGGACGAGGAGGTTGTCTGCGTGGACAAGCCGGTTGGTCCACGTCTCCGCGCCGACCAAGCCTCCGTGACGTTCGCCGAGGCGGGTCGGAAGGACGACGCGGGCAGGCTCGCGCAGTCGGCCGCACGCGTCGTACTTACCCGGCCAGACGAGCTCAGGTCCCGCCTCGCTCCGGGCGCGCGCCCTACCCTCGGTCCCCTGCTCTCGCTTTGCCCGCATACGCAATCGGCCTCCGCTCCGGCAACGCAGGAAAGGCGACAGGGTAGCGGCGAGTCCTTTCGGTCGCCAGCCCTCGTGCGCCGAGCTTCGGCCGACGGGGCACACGAAGGACAGAAACGAGCTGCCGACCGAGCGGCAGGACCACACGGCCGAACGACAAGGCGCGCATCGGGCTGTGCGGCGACTTTGGCCCGGTAAGCGCCGTCCCCGGCCGATGCACGCCCCTGTTGCACGGGGCGCCTGGAGCAAGCGCAGCGAAGGATGCAAGGACTTTTTGCTTGACCGCGGGGGGACCTTCCGTAAATTTACCGCTTTCTTACGGCCCAACTGGCCCACCGGACGACAGGACGCCCGCCTCCGCAGGACAAGGCGGGCACATTTGTTATCTCTGGCCAGGCGTTGACGGGCTTGAGGGCAAGGCGCCCAAGAGGCGACCTGCCGCGGCGAAGGGAGGTGAACCCATGCCAGGAGTACGCGTCAAAGAGGGCGAGTCCTTCGAGAACGCCATGAAGCGGTTCAAGAAGCAGTGCGAGAAGGCGGGCATCCTCTCTGAAATCCGCAAGCGTGAGCACTACGAGAAGCCTTCGGTGAAGAAGAAGAAGAAGGCGCTCGCGGCCAAGAAGCGTGCGCTGAAGAAGATGCGCAAGTCCTTCTCCTAAAATAGAGGAGAGGACGCCGGCTACGCGCCTGCCGAGGCGCTGGCCAGGCCGGCACCTCAGTCATCGGCCCGGGAGAAGTCTCCCGGGCCGCTGCTTTGCCCGCCCGAGGGGCACGGCGCCCGAGGTGGAAGCCATGAGCCTGAAACAGCGCATCGCCGAAGACCTGAAGCAGGCGATGAAGGCGCGCGACGCGGCCGCACTCTCGGCGCTGCGGCTGCTCAAGAGCGCCATTACCAATCGCGAGATCGAGCTGGGCTCGGACATCGACGACTCCGAGCTCCTCCGGCTGGTCGAGAAACAGCTCAAACAGCGCCGCGAGTCGGCCAAGATCTATCGCCAGGCGGGCCGCAGCGAGCTCGCCGAGAAGGAAGAGAAGGAAGCCTCGGTGCTGCAGTCCTACCTGCCGGCGCAGCTCGCCCCCGAGGAGCTCGAGCGCCTGGTGGACGAGGCTATTGCCGAGCTTGGAGCAAGCTCGATGAAGCAGATGGGCCCGGTCATGAAGGCCGCTGTCGCCAAGGCCCAGGGAAGGGCCGAGAGCAAGGCGATAAGCGACGTGGTCAAGAGAAAGCTCGCCTCCAGGTAGCGCCCGGCTGTCCCCGATCTCACATGCTCATCCCGCCGGAAAAGGTTCAGGAGATTCTAGAGCGCACCGACCTTGTCGCGCTCGTCTCCCGGCACGTCGAGCTCAGGAAGAGCGGCCGCACCTTCCTCGGGCTGTGCCCCTTCCACGCGGAGAAGACCCCGTCGTTCAACGTCAACCCGGAGCGGCGCTTCTTCAAATGCTTCGGCTGCGACGCCAGTGGCGACGCGATCACGTTCCTGCAGCGCCTCCACGGCCGCTCCTTCGTCGAAACCGTGCGCGAGCTCGCGAGAGAGGCCGGCATCGAGATCGAGCAGCGCGTCGATCCCGCGATGGAAGAGCGGTCTCGGATGCTCCAGGCGAGCGAGCTCGCCCGCCGGCACTTCGAGGAGCGGCTGTGGAACGACCCGCGCGCCGCGCTCGGACGCCAGCATCTCGAGCAGCGCAACGTGCCCGCGGAGATCGCCCGCCAGTTCAGCCTGGGGTACGCCCTCAACTCCTGGAACGATCTCGGCGATCGCCTTGTTAAGGAGGGCGCACTCGAGTGGGGAGCACGCGCCGGGCTATGTGCACCCCGCCAGAGCGGCGGCTTCTACGACGTCTTTCGCGGCCGGCTGATGGTCCCCATCCGCTCGCCCGAGGGCCGGACGATAGCCTTCGGGGCCCGCAGGGTCGAAGAGATGCAGGGGGGCGAGCCGGGGCCGAAATACTTGAATTCCCGTGAGTCCCCGCTATATCGCAAGGCCGAGACGCTCTACGGCCTGGACCTCGCCAAGGAGGAGATCCGAAGGCAAAAGACAGCAGTCCTGGTGGAAGGGTACTTCGACGTGATCGGCCTCTACAGCGCCGGGGTCAGGAACGCGGTCGCGCTCTGCTCGACTGCGCTCACGCCCGGGCACCTCGCCGCGCTCTCACGCGTGGACGCCAAGGAGCTTGTGCTGCTCCTCGACGGCGACGCCGCGGGTCTGCGCGCGGTCGAGCGGCTGGCCGGCCCCATCCTGGCCACCGGGACCAATGCACGCGTCGCCACCCTGCCCGAGGGCGACGACCCGGACACCTTCGCCTTTCGCGAGGGCGCGGCCGCCGTCGAGCGCCTGCTCGACGGCGCCCCGGCCCTGTCGGCCCACCTGCTGCATCGGACGCTGCCGCGCGGGCTCGCCCACTCCTTTGAAGAGAAGATGGCCGCGGTCGCCCGGCTCAAGCCCGTCGTCGAGCAGATGGCCCCGGGGATGGCCAAGGACCTCTTCATCGCCGAGATCGCCGCGCACGTCGGGGTCGCCGAGAGCAGCGTGCGCGGGCATCTGATGGCCGAGCCCAAGCCTGCGCGGCCCAAGCCGGCCGCCCCCGTGGCGCGCCCGGTGAGCCTGAACGCCCACGAGGCGCTCTACGCGGCGCTGCTCATCGCCGACCCCACGCTGCGCGACGAGCCGGCCGCCCGCTTCCACGCTTCGATCCGCGACGGCGCGCTGCGCGTGCTGCTCGAGCTCGACCATCCGGAAGCGGCCCTCGACCAGCTTCCGGCGCCTGTCCGCAAACAAATCGAGGCGCGGCTGGCAGAGATTGCCCACACTCTTGGTTCATCCGACCTGCGCCGCCAGGCGCTCAAGGACGCCTCGCGCAAGCTGCGCCTGGCCCGGACCGAAGAGGAGATTGCCTCGTTGATTGAAGCGCTCCAGCGGCTAGGCGAGCAGGGCGCCAGCGACGACGAGATCCTCGCCCTGCAAACGCAAATCAAGGAAGCGTCCGGGGAACGCAAGCGCCTGCGCGAGCGGTCGGAAGAGAGAGCGCCCCCCGGCGCGAACGACGGGGAGGGGTAGTGAACAATCCCCTGAAGGTTCTCAAGGACCGGCTCGCCGAGAGGCTAGGCCTGAGCGGCGGCAAGGAGCAGTTGATGGGCAACAGCAGGCGCGAGACGAGCAAGAACCTGAGCCGCGGCAAGAAGAGCGACCCGATGACCAAGACTGCGAAGAGCTCCAAGAACACGACGACAGCGCGCAAGGCCAGGCCCGGCCACGGCACCGAGGAGGCGGCAGCGTTGGAGAAGAAGTCCGCAAAGGCGAAGAACGCCAGAACGCCCGCCGCCAAGGCGGCCGCGCCCAAGAGCCCCAAGCCTGCTCGCAAGCAGCTCAAGGCCCGCTCTGGCAAGGCCGACCCGCAGGCCAAGGTGACTTCGAGGCCCAAGAAGCTCTCGTCCAAGCCGACCGCGGTCGACGAGCTCGACACCGAGCTCGACACCGAGCTCGAGGCAGGCGACGAGGCCACGGGCGAGAAGAGCTCCGAGGCCGGGCGCGCCACCGACTCGCCCGAGTTTGAGGCAGCCGCTGCCGATCCGTTCGCCGACGCGGTCGAGGAGCCGGAGGACTCGGACGAGTCGAGCCTCGACGAGCTCGAGGACGACGACGATCTTGACGATCTCGACGAGGCGATAACCGAGCGCAAGGAGGTCAAGGCGCTGATGGACGCGGGGCGGGAGAAGGGCTTCCTGACCTACGACGAGATCAACGACGCGCTGCCCCAGGACATCGTCTCCTCGGATCAGATCGACGACGTGATGAGCATGTTCGGCGAGCACGACATCGAGATCGTGGACACGTCGAACAAGTCGATGAAGCTGCCCGAGCCCAAGCCGACCGTCGTCGAGGAGCACAAGCCCGAGGAAGAGGACAAGGAGGACGAGGACTACGAGGCCGGGTACGGCAAGTCCAACGACCCGGTGCGCATGTACCTGCGCAAGATGGGCTCGGTCTCCCTGCTGACGCGCGAGGGCGAGGTGGAGATCGCCAAGCGCATCGAGGAGGGCGAAAAGGAGGTGCTGCAGGCGGTCCTGAGCTCTCCGGTGGCCATCCGCGAGATCCTCGACATTGGCGACCGGCTCAAGAAGGGCAAGATCCGCCTGCGCGACATCGTCAAGGACGCGCCCGAGGAGTCGGCCGAGTCCGACGACGCCGCCGCGGCCCCCAGCGCCAACGAGAGCGAGCGCACCGAGCAGCTTCTCAAGCTCGTCGACAAGATCCGCAAGCTCGACAAGGACTGCGAGCGGCTCGAGGAGTCGCTCGATCGCAAGAAGCTCACCGAGGTCAAGCGCCGCGAGCTGCGCGAGGAGATCAAGCAGAACAAGAGCAAGATGATGGAGCACCTCGAGGCGATGCGGATCGCCAAGAAGCAGATCGACCGCATCGTGCAGGTGCTCAAGCAGCTCATCGAGCGGGTCGAGAAGGCCGAGGACGCTCTGCGCGACTGCGAGCAGAAGACCGGAGCCAGCCGCCAGGAGCTCAAGCGCATGCTCAAGGAGGCGCGGCTCAACGCGGGCAACGAGAAGAAGATCTGCCGCAAGCTGAGCCTGACCCCCGAGCAGCTCGCCGAGCTCGACCGCGAGGTGCGCGCCGCGACCCGCACCATCTTCCGCGTCCAGGAGGAGTCGCGCCTGAAGCTGGCGGACCTGCGCCGCAGCTACGAGTGGATCCTCACCGGCGAGCGCAAGGCCGAGCGCGCCAAGGCCGAGCTGGTCGAGGCGAACCTGCGCCTGGTGGTCTCCATCGCCAAGAAGTACACCAACCGCGGCCTGCAGTTCCTCGACCTGATCCAGGAGGGCAACATCGGCCTGATGAAGGCGGTCGACAAGTTCGAGTACAAGCGCGGCTACAAGTTCTCGACCTACGCCACCTGGTGGATCCGCCAGGCCATCACCCGCGCGATCGCCGACCAGGCGCGCACCATCCGCATCCCGGTGCACATGATCGAGACGATCAACAAGCTCATCCGCACCAGCCGCTACCTCGTGCAGGAGATCGGCCGCGAGCCGACCCCCGAGGAGATCGCCGAGAAGATGGAGCTGCCCCTCGACAAGGTCCGCAAGGTCCTCAAGATCGCCAAGGAGCCCATCTCGCTCGAGACCCCGATCGGCGAAGAGGAGGACAGCCACCTGGGCGACTTCATCGAGGACAAGGCTATCGTCAGCCCGGCCGACGCGGTCATCAACATGAACCTCGCCGAGCAGACCCGAAAGGTGCTCGCCACCCTCACTCCGCGCGAGGAGAAGGTGCTGCGCATGCGCTTTGGCATCGGGGAGAAGTCCGACCACACGCTCGAGGAGGTCGGCCAGGACTTCGAGGTCACCCGCGAGCGCATCCGCCAAATCGAGGCCAAGGCGCTGCGCAAGCTGCGCCACCCCTCGCGCAGCAAGCGCCTCAAGAGCTTCGTCGACAGCTAGCCGAAGAGGCTCAATGGCGACGGAAAAAAGGGCGGACACCTTCTCGGGTGCCCGCCCTTCTTCCGTTGGGCCCTGCAGGGTTCGAACCTGCGACCAAGCGGTTATGAGCCGCCAGCTCTACCGCTGAGCTAAGGGCCCGCTGCTGTGTGCGCCCGACCTTTTGGCACGGCAGGCGGCCCGGGTTCAAGCGCTTTTAGCCGCCGCCGGATCGCCGGCAGCCGGCCGACCGTGCCCGTGGCTGGCAGCCGGCGCGCCGGGTTTTCCCGTCAGAACGGCCGTTCGGGAAGGGTTGAGGATCGCGCGCTTGTATCTATAGCAACACATGGTTGCGCCTTGGTGGGCGTGTGGTAGAAATCGCGCGCCGGCGGGGATTCGAGAGTCCTCTGGAGGGTAAGAGTGTCGATCAAGGAGAAGCTTAGGGCGCTGCAGGCACTACAAACGGTCGACCTGGAGATCAACGAGCTCCAGCACGCCGGAGAGGCCTACCCCAAGCGCCTGGGCGAGTTGGACGCGGAGCGGGCAACCGCGCGAGTCAGGGTTGAAGCTGAGCGAAGCCGTCTTACCGAGAACGAGCGCCTGCGTCGGGAGAAAGAAACCGAGATCCAGGCCGAGAAGGAGAAGATCAAGAAGTGGGAAGCCCGGCTTGCCGAGCAGCGTACGACCCGGGAGTACACCGCACTTGCCCGCGAGATCGACATCGCCAAGAAGGCGATGCTCAACCTTGACGAGGAGCTCAAGGGTCTCGGAGGGCAGGTCGAGTCGATCAAGAAGGCCCTGGCCGATCGCGAGGGCGAGCTCAACCGGTTCGAGGACGCCTCGGCCGCCGAGCGCGCCGAGCTCGAGGGCCAGATCAAGTCGCTCTCCTCCCAGGTCGCAGCGCTCTCGGAGAAGCGAACCGGGCTCTCGCAGAACGTCGACCGCGAGCTGCTGGGCCGTTACGACTCGGTTCGCCGGGCGAACGGCTCGGGGATGGCCGCGGTGGTCGGCGGCATCTGCGGGGGCTGCCACATGCATGTCAGGCGCCAGCTCTACAACATCCTGCTGGCCGGCTCGTCCATCGAGACCTGCCCGTCGTGCAACCGGCTGATCTACGCGGCCGAGGCCCTCGAGAGCCAAGCAGAGTAAGCCTCGAAGGTCACACAGCATGGCCCGCCCCTCGCCCTCCGAGCTGCTGGGCTTCATCGCCAGCCACGAGCCGCTCGCCCGGACGCTCGAGCATTATCCCGGGGTGACGCGCGAGGAGCTGCGCGCGCTGCTTCGGGAAGCCGCGGTGTTGCTGCGTCTCGAGGTTCAGGCAGACGGGCCCGCCGCCGAGCCCGCCCGCACTCGTCCTCTGCCCGAGCCCGAATCCGCCTCCGTCGCCCCGCCTCCGCGCCCGCCGCTCGAAGAGACACAACCCGCCGGGAGGCGGGCGCGCCTGCTGCGGCTCTTCTCCGACGGCGCGGCGCGCGGCAACCCCGGCCCCGCGGGCGCGGGCGCAGTCCTGACCACCACCGACGGCACGGTCGTCGCCCGCCTCGGCAAGTATCTGGGCACCCAGACCAACAACTACGCCGAGTACATGGGGCTGCTGCTGGGCCTGGAAGAGGCGCTCAAGCTCGGCGCCAACGAGATCGAGGTCGTCGCCGACAGCGAGCTGATGGTCCGCCAGCTCAACGGCCTGTACAAGGTGAAGAACGCTGGTCTCAAGCCGCTCTTCCAGCGGGCACAGGGCCTGCTTGGCCTGTTTCGCCGCTCGACCGTGCGGCACGTTCCGCGCGAGCAAAACAAGCTTGCCGACGAGATGAGCAACCGGGCCATCGACGAGCGCATGTAGCCTGCGGCCGCGCGCGGGCCCTGGCCCTCGATATCGCGACCCGCCTCGGCCCGCGAGGCTGCGCCC
The DNA here is from genome assembly GCA_002408385.1 of Myxococcales bacterium UBA5297. Classification (GTDB taxonomy): domain Bacteria; phylum Myxococcota; class Myxococcia; order Myxococcales; family UBA5297; genus UBA10939. Next base: position 49,722 of record DHSB01000080.1, on the reverse strand, counting down.
GAAGGGCTACGCCGCTCCGGCTCTGGAGGCCCTCGGTGCCTCTGTCCTCTCGCCGACCAGGTTGCGCTCGAGCTGCCGGCGCACCCGCTCCGGATCGCGCTCGTAGGCGAGCACGTGCATCAGCTTGGTGACCGCGGCCTCCGGGGTCATGTCGCCGCCGCCGATCACCCCGCGCTTGGCCGCCTGCGCCCCCGCCTCGTACAGCGTCAGATCGACCGAGTTGCAGCGCGCCTGGGTCACCATGACGACCGGGATCCCACGGTCGTGCGCCTCGTCGAACAACGGCAGCAGCGACGAGTCGCCGGCTACCGGGAAGTTTCCGGCGCCAAACCCCTCGACCACCAGCCCCGCGAGCCCGGGAAGGATTGCGCGGGCGATGGTGGGCGGCATCCCCGGGAAGATCTTGAGCAGGAAGACGCGCGGCTCAAGGTCGGGCATCACCCGGAAGCGTCCCTCGGCAGCGCGTCCCTCGGAGAAGACGACCTCGACCCCCAGGGTGCCGAGCACCGGGTAGTTCGGGCTCTCGAAGGCGTCGAAGTCGTTCGTCTTCGTCTTCCGGGTGCGGTTGCCGCGATAGAGCTTGGAGTCGAAGCAGACGGTCACCTCCCCCGGGCCCTCGACGGCCGCGGTGACCGCGTCGATGAGGTTCACCCGCGCATCGGTGCGCAGCTCGCCGAGCGGACGTTGCGACCCGGTGATGACGACCGGCTTGCGAAGCCCGCGCAGCATGAACGAGAGCGCGCTCGCGGTCCACGACATGGTGTCGGTGCCATGGGTGAGGACGACCCCGTCGTACTTGGCGCTCGAGCCGTTGCCACCGAGCGACTCGAAGACCCGCTCGGCCAGCGACGACCAGAGCTCGGGGCGCATGTCCGAAGAGTCGATGTTCGAGAAGACCTGGAAGCGGATGTTTGCAAGCTGCCAGATCTCCGGGACCCGCGCGCGCAGCGTCCGCTCGAAGTCACCGGGCCGCAGCGGACCGCGTCCCCGCTTGGTCTCCATCGCGAGAGTGCCGCCGGTGTGGAGGATGAGGATGTGCTTTCGCGCGCCCATCGGTGCCTCGCTCTGGCATGCCCCGCCGTCCGAGTGCGCCGATGATAGTCGCGGGCCGGGCCGAAGCAAGCCACGCGGCAGCCCGCCTGCCCCCCGGTGGCCCGCCTTCCCCGCGGATCCAAGTGCGCGCGACCGCGACAGAAGGGGCCGGGGAGTTCGCCTTTACCGGACAACGCCCTTCGACTAACATCGCGCCCCCGATGTGCTCGCTCTTCCCGCCGGCCCTCCTCGCGCCGCTCGGCGCCTCGCCGCGCCGCAGCGGGTCCTTCAACGCCTCGGCGTGGGCGCGTCACGAGGACTTGAGACCCCGAGCGCACCTGAAGGCCATGGCCCTCGCCGCGCAGGCGCCGAGCGCTGGAGAAAGCCGCAGACGGGTCTCGGCCTGTGGCGCGCCTTCGTCCCGTCCCTCTTCTTGGGAACACACTCGGCAGGCAGCTCGCGCCGCTGCCGTCCCTGAGTCTCGAGCCGCAGGTCAAGAGAACGAATCCGGCCTCTGCGCTCGCCGCCATGGATGAACCGACGAACCCCTTCATCGAGGTGCCGCCCGTGAGAGCGCACAAGCCAGTGCACGACCTCCTGCTTCTTGCCGCTGGATGCTCGCTTCTTCTGTGCCCGACCGCCTTTGCCCAGCGCCGGGTGATTGCACCGCCAGGGATGAAGCCTGCGCCCCCATCCCAGAAGGCACCCGCCGACTCCACGGCGAAGGAGGAAGAGGCCCAGAAGAAGGCTGAACCTGTCCAGGCGGGCCAAGGCACGGTCAAGACCGCACCCGCGGCGAGCAGCCCGCCGGCTGCGCCCGCGAAGCCGCCGACCGACGCTGCCGAGAAGGAGGAGCCCGCCCCCGAGCCGCAGAAGCCGCAGGTCCTCCTGCCCAAAGACGAGCTGCAGGCCAGGCCCCAGGCCGAGCAAGCCCAGGTCGCCGCGCCGCCTTCGCGGGAGGTGATCTATCGGAAGAAGGTGGACAAGGCGATCGTCACCCTTCGCGTGCGCCCGGCCAAGCCCCAGCCGCAGCGCACCGCCACGCTGGTCTTCGAGGTGGCCGAGCTGCTCGTCGTGCCCGACCCGCTCGTGGGCGACCGAAGGCCGGTCGAAGACGGTCTCTTCTCCCTGGAGGTGGGCCTGGACGGCAAGTCGATGCGCCGCTTCCGGTTGCACAGGATGACCAACGCTGGCGCCTACGGCACGCACGTCACCGTGCCCGAGGCCGGCGTCTACCGCCTCGGGCTCGTTCAGACACTCGAGAAGCGAGAGATCGGCACCGAGCCCATCCAGACCGAGTTTTTGCTCGGCTTCGGCAAGGAGACGCCGATGGAGGAGGCCGCCGACGAAGAGGACGACGATGCGGTGCAGGTGCGCCGCGGCCGCAGCGCCCTGCGAGTGGCGACCGCCAAGGCCACCGCGGCGGCGCCCGACCTGATGACCGAGCTCGGCGAGCACTGGATGGCGCTCGACACCTCTCTCGGGCAGAAGCAGCCGCAGTTCGAGGAGCTCGACAGGCACGCCAAGGCGCTCGCAGAGCTCTCTCCGAAGCTTCAGACGCACCTGCGCGCGCCTCCGGCTTCGGACGCCGACGCGAAGGAGCGCGAAGCGCTCGCCGCGGGCCTCGCGCCTCTGGCCGAGTTGCCCGAGAAGATCGCCAAGCCAGCCGCCGCGCGCGAGAGCATGACCGAGACCGCGCTCGGCAACTGCAACCGCTGCCACGTCAAGTTCCGGTTCAAGCTGACCGACGACGTGAGCGGCTGGCCCAAGTTCGCGCCCAAGGCCCCGACCAAGTAGGCGGCCATCGCGCCCAACCCCTTCTCCGGTGAGTGCCATGATCCGCTCCCTCAAGCTGGTTTCAATGCTCCTCGCGCTCGGCCCGGCGTCATCGTCGGCTGCCGAGCCGCTCCTGCAGGGCGACGCCGAGCGCGGGCGCGCCCTCTACAAGCGCGACTGCGCCGCCTGCCATGGCCCCGAGCGCCGAGGTGACGGGCCGCTCGCCCTCAACCTGAAGAACCCAGAGCCTGCCGACCTGCGGGACCCCGAGCTGCTGATGCAGCGCTCGGACGCTCAGCTTCACAAGGTCATCGCCGGGGGCGGCCCGGCCGCAGGCGCCCACTTCACGATGCCCGCCTTCGGCGAGCGCGCCGGCGAGCTGGACGCGTGGGACGTGGTCGCCTTCCTGCGTGGCGGGCAGGTGACCGTCGTCGACTTCTTCCCCGAGGCCGCTCGCTTCACCGCCAAGGAGTACGCCTTCGACAAGGCCAGCCTCGAGCGCCTCACCCCCGTGCTCGGCAAGCTGCCCGAGGCCGAAACGCGCATGAGCGTGATCACCATCTTCGGGGGCAAGAAGACGGCCGACGCTGCGGTTTTCGTCCCCGATGATCCTCGCCTCCTCGATGCACTCAAGCCGAAGGCGAAGCTCGGTTACCTCGCCTTCGTCGCCATCGGCATCCCCGAGCTCGACCGTCCGCTCTCCCTGGCGATAGCGCTCGACCGCGAAGGCGCCATCAAGGCGCTGCGCCCCGAGCTGGCCGGCCTCGACGACAAGGCGCGCGACCGGGTCGCGCGCCTGCTCGCCGGCTATGTGAGCCAGGGCGGCAAGAGCCAGGAGTACCAGGCGCTCAAGCCGCCCAAGGCCGCGTCGAAGGACGCCAAGTCTGCCGCCGAGGTGGCGACGGCCCTCACGCGCGTCTACTACCGTGTGCTCGAGGGCGCGGTAATGTTCGACAAGGAGGAGCGGGAAAGGCACTGGGCGGACTAACCGCGCAGCCTCATCCTGCCCTCGCCGGCCGCCGTGCTGGCCCGAGCCGGATAGCGCCGACACCATGAGCGAGTTCATCCGACTAGACCGGCAGGGCGCGGTGATCCCCGAGGATCAGGCGGCGCGAGCACACCTGGCGAGACACGCGGGGCGCTTCTATCTCGCGCCGACCGCCCCGGACCTCCTCCTGGGCGTGCGCGCGCCCTGCGCCGGAGGCCCAGCCCCCTCGCCGCGCGTCGTGTTGACGGGCGACCTGAGCGGCGTGCCGCTCGCCGATCTCGTCGCGTTCCTCAACCAGAGCCGCATCAGCGGAATCCTCCGGGTCGTCTCTCCGGGTGGCGAGCGCGCCATCGTCTTCAAGTCGGGCGAGGTCCGAGGAGCGGCCTCCGACGATCCGGCCGACCGGCTCGGCGAGATCGCGGTGCGCCTGGGACTGGTCGAGCGTGCCCATCTCCAGCAGGTGCTGGCGACCAACGCGCCGGCCAACCGCATCGGGCGCTTGCTCGTCGAGGCCGGGTTCCTCAAGCCCCACGACCTCTGGAAGTGCCTGCAGCACCAGGTCAGCGAGATCTTCCACTCGATTCTGCTGTCGCGCGAGGGAGTCTTCATGCTCGTCGACCAGCAGGTGGACGAGCGAGGCACCCTGTCGATAAACACGCAGGGGCTGCTGATGGACGCCATCCGTCGCATCGACGAGATGAAGGAGTTTCGCAAGCGCCTGCCCTCCTCGCGCGCCTTCGTCGTTCGCAAGAAGCCGGCCGGCCCCGGCCTGTCCGCCCTGGAGCGGGCGCTCTACGACCTGTGCACCGGAGAGCGCACCGTCGCCGAGATCGCCCAGCTTGCGCGGCTCTCCGAGTTCGACGCGACCAAGGTCCTCCACCATCTCACCGAGACCGGGCACCTCGTCGCCTCCCCGACCCCGCAGACCGGCCCGGTCGCCGCGCCCGAGCCTTCGCCCGAGGAGGTCTCTCGGGTCTTCAATTTCATCTTCCGCGAGATCCTCGGCGAGGTCTCGCGCCTCGGAATGGCCACCGAGTTCGTGGCTGCCGCCAATGGCGCCCTGGCCGGGCAAGCGGCGAAGACTCCCGTGCTGTCCGGGTTGAGCTTCCAGCCCGACGGGATGCTCCCCGAGACGCTGCTGCTGCGAAACGCCGCCGCCCTGGGCCAACCAAAGGCCGAGGCAGCCAAGACACTCCACGAGGGACTGTCCGAGCTGATGTTCTTCCTCCTCTTCGAGACCGGCGAGCTGCTCGACCCGCAGGCGGACGAAGACCTCTCGCGGCGCGTCAAGGAGCTGCTCGCGACCATCGAAGGTTCAGCCTGATGAGCGATCCCGTCGTCGAGGTGCCACTGCTCACCGGCGAGTTGCCGGGCTGTGGCGGGACCCTGAAGGCGAGCCCCGAGGACTTCGAGGTCGAGGAGCTGCCCGCCTACATGCCGTCGGGCGAGGGCGAGCATCTCTTCCTTTGGGTCGAGAAGGTCGGCCGCAACACCCGTGACGTCGCCCGCGAGCTCGCCCGCGCGTTGGGCATCGACGAGCGGGAGGTCGGGTTCGCCGGGCTCAAGGACAAGCGCGCGCGCACCCGTCAGTTCTTCTCGGTGCCCCGCGCCCGCGTCGCCCCGTCGGCGCAGCTCGCCGGCGAGGGCTGGAAGGTGCTCTCGGCGGCCGCGCACACGAACAAGCTCAAGACCGGGCACCTGCGCGGGAACCGGTTTCGCATCCGCCTCCTCGAGACCGGGCCCGAGGCCCTGGCCCGGGCGCAGGCGATAGCCGCGGCCCTCGAGCAGCGGGGGCTGCCGAACGCCTTCGGCCCGCAGCGGTTTGGCCGTGAGGGCGCCAACCCCACGCACGGCCACGACCTGGTGCTGCGCGCCAAGACCCGCGAGACCGACCGCGCCCGGCGCGACAGGTTCCTGAGGCGCCTCTACGTCTCGGCCTACCAGGCCCTGCTCTTCAACCGCGTCCTCGCCGAGCGCATCCGCGACGGCCTCTTCGGCCAGGCGATAGACGGCGACCTGATGAAGAAGACCGAGACGGGCGGGCTCTTCCACTCGCACGAGCCTGAGGTGGACGGGCCAAGAGTCGGGCGCTTCGAGATCTCGCCCACTGGCCCCATCTTTGGCCACCGCATGATGCAAGCAGAAGGCGAAGCCCTGAGACGCGAGCAGCGCGTCCTCGAGGCCCAGGGGCTCAGCCTGGAGTCCTTCGCCTGGCTCAAAGGAGACGCCGAAGGCAGCCGGCGCGCGCTGCGCCTGCCCATCCGCGTCGAAGTCACCGAAATCCCCGCTGGCCTCGAGCTCTGCTTCGCGCTCCCCAAGGGCTCGTTCGCGACGACCGTGCTGCGCGAGGTGATGAAGGCCGAGGCCTCGGTTCCAGGCGAGCTCGACGAAGGCTGAAACGCGAAGCGCCGGGGGCTGGGCGTCACCGTTCGCTCCGGATGCGGGCGCCTTCGCGGCCGCCACCGGCAGCTCCACCAACACGAACGGCCGCCCGCAGAGGTTGCGGACGGCCGTCGAGCGTGCAGCCTGCCCGGGGCTTACTGCGTCTGCTCGAGGAACTTGGCGCCCTGGTGGGCGACGTATCCGAGGATGGCGAGCTCGGCGTCGGTGAAGTACGAGGTGCCCTTCTTGTTGATGACTTCGAGGCACCCGAAAGTGCGCCCGCTCGAGACCATGGGGGCACAGAGGATCGACTTGGCCGCATAGCCGAGCTTCTCGCTGACGTTGCGGTAGAAGCGCGGGTCTCGCTCGGTATCGCTGATGGCGACGCTGACGTTCTCCTGCGCGCAGAAGCCGACGATGCCCACGCCCATCGGAACCTTCAGCTTCATCTTCTCGAGCTCCCTGGCCTTCGGCCCCCGCGCGGCGAGCAGATCGAGATCGAAGGCACCGAGGCCGGAGACGAAGACCGAGCCCGCGTCGGAGGGGATCTTCTCCATCGCCAGATCGAGCAGGTAGTTGAGCGCCTCTTCGGCCCCCATGCCAAACAGGTCCTGCGTACGCTCGAACAGGTCAGAGAAGATGTCCTCGAGCTGGAGCTGCGTCTTGGTGCGCCCGATGGGCCCCTCAACCGGCTTGGAGGGCTCGGCGACCTGCTCGACCTTGGTCGTGGGCAGACGCCGCACCGCTTGGGCGGGCCCGGGCCGCGTTTCGGGCGCTGGTGCGGCCGGAGCAGCGGCGGGCAGGGCGGCCCCCGGCGCATCCTGGACCGGCGGCGCGGTCGCTGGCCGAGTCTGCTGCTGTGGCGGCGATGGCGACACAGGCTGCGACGGCGCGGCGGGCTTCGAGGCAGGCGCGGCAGGCCTCACCTGCGTCGCAGGAGGAGCGACCGGCCTCGCGGTCGCCAAAGGCGCCAGCGGCTTGGGCGCGGGGACCGGGAAGTCGAGGACCGGCAAGTCCCGCTGGGTGGTCGCGACCTCGGCCTCCATCGCGGCGGCCATCGCCGCCGGTGAAACCTGCGATGCCGAGGGCTGTTGCCGTGCGATTTGCGGGGCGTTCGCAGCGGCGGCTGGCGGGAGCGGGACCGGAGTCGCGAGCGGTATTGGGGCGGGCGCAGAGGCGGCCTGCGCTACCGGTGAGGCCATCGGCATCGGCGCGGGCGGCGGGGCGCTCTGCGCGACGGGTGCGGCCATCGGCGCAGGCACGGGAGTCTCGTCGAGCTCCTTGATCCGGAAGACGCGGCCGCTGCCAGAGTCGGTCACATGGATCGAGTTGTCGTCCATGATGTCGACCATGATGTTGACGACCTGGGTCCCCCCCTCGCCCAGCTTCAACAGCCCGCTCTTGAGCGCAGCCATCCAGTTGTCGGCTTCCACCTTGAGAGTGACGTTGAACTCGCTCGCGAGCGCGGCGGGAATGAAGACCTCGTATTTGGCCATGGAAAGCGCCCTCCATCCTTGATGCGGGCGCTCATGAAACCACAGAGCGAAGCGCATCGCGAGAGTGCCGACAGTGCCCGCGCGAAGACGTTTTTGTTCCGACGGGCGTCCGGGCGATGCCAGGCACGGCCGTAGAAGTCGTTGCGCGAGCCCGGGGCTCCTCACGGTCAAGCCGCCGATCTGGTAGCCGGACAAGCGCCACCCTCCCGTCGGCAGCGCCGGCGGCATCGCGCGCTTGACCATCGTTCGTGCCGTCGGGGCAGACTGTCCCCCGTCGTCCCGGCAGTGGCGCCGGCGATGCCGTCCGAGCCCGGTGCCGGTCGCCGCGCTCCTGACAACCGAGGGGGGAAAGACCATGTCTACCCGGACCTACAATCAACGCTTCGCCTCGTGCGCGGACCTCGAATCGTCGGTGAGGCGCTACCTGCCTCCCCTCCGCCCGCGCGCCGACGAGCTGTTGGGCGAAGGCGCAGCCGACAAGTTCATCGCGGCCATCGACGTGGCGACAAGCTACGCGGTGCGCTGCTGGAGTCGAGTCGAGAAGGCCGAGTGTGCGTTCAAGACCCTGCGAGCAGAGAAGGTGCAGGCGACCGCGTCGCGAGACCGACACACGCGCGAATGCCACGACCTGCTGGTGAAGCTGCGAACGACGGTGGAGGGCTTCTTCGGAGAGCCCTACGCGAAGCTGCTCGGCTTCGCCGGACCGACTCCGGAGGAGCCGGTGGGCGTCTCCCGGATGGCCCGGGAGGTCACCACCAACGTCAAGAAGGCAGAGCTGCCGGCGACCCGCACCGGCGAGACAGCGGTCGATCCGGTGGCGCTCGTCCAGCGGCTCGCGGAGCCAGCCGGCCTGCTCCGCGAATCGATCGGGGGCGCGATGCGCGCTCAAGACGCGGTGGACCTGGCGCGTGTCGAGAGGAAGAGGGCGATCGCCGAGTACGACCCCGCGTTCAGCGCCGCCTCCACGTTCTTGGTGACCTTCCTGGAGCTTTGCGGCGAGCAGAAACTCGCGCGCAACGTGCGCCAGCAAGCACGCCGACGCCGGAACGGCGCGAAGGCCGCCGCCGGAGACGAGAGCGTGAGCCAGGCGGCCGCCGACAGCGGCGCCGAGGCCGGCTCGAAAAACGGCGAGACGAAGGTCACCGCCGCGTAGGACCAGTCGAAAGCATCCGCCGCGCCCCTGGCCGCCATCGCTCGAGTCCCGAAACCGTCCGGCAACCAAGCGACGGCGCTCCAGAGCCGATTCCAGGGGTCCGAGCCGCGACTTCGCGCGCCGCGAACCCGCTGCGGAGCCGTCCGGAAGCTTCCCCGCGGCGTCGATGCACCTTCCAAACGCGCCGGCTCGCGAGTTGCCGGCCCTTGTTGGCCTCCGGAATGGACCGGAACAGGCGGGGCCGGCGGCCCCGAGCGTTCCGGAGGGTCCGGAAGAGGCAGGGCCAGCGGCCCGGAAAGTTCGGGAGGCTCCGGAAGAGGCGGGGCCAGCGGCCCGACGCGTTCCGGAGGGTCCGGAAGAGGCGGGGCCGGCGACCCGGGGCGTTCCGGAGGGTCCGGAAGAGGCGGGGCCAGCGACCCGGGGAGTTCCGGAGGCTCCGGAAGAGGCGGGGCCAGTGGCCCGGGAAGCTCCGGAGGCTCCGGAAGAGGCGGGGCCAGCGGCCCGGGGAGTTCCGGAGGCTCCAGAAGAGGCGGGGCCAGTGGCCCGGGAAGTTCCGGAGGCTCCGGAAGAGGCGGAGCCAGCGGCCCGGGGAGTTCCGGAGGCT